>NZ_AP024523.1:195000-815007 GCF_024346585.1 Streptococcus toyakuensis | reverse complement strand
TGACACCTACTACTACAATCCTGCCTACCTCTATGAAGCAACTTCTTTCAAAGAAGTGCAAAAGCCACTAGAAGACTTTAATCATATTGCCTGGTTCCCTATTGATGAAGCTATTGAAAATCTCAAACGTGGTAGCCATAAATGGGCCATCCAATCTTGGAAAAAGCAGCATAAGATTGACTAATACTCTTCGAAAATAAAATTCAAACCACGTCAGCATCGCCTTACCGTAGATATGGTCACTGACTTTGTCAGTCTTATCTACAACCTCAAAACTGTGTTTTGAGCAACCTGCGGCTAGCTTCCTAGTTTGCTCTTTGATTTTCATTGAGTATAAATCAAGCGACTTTATTCAAAAAGTGCTATAATAGAATTAGAAAATCGGAGGAAATATTATGAAGCTTATCAATACGACAAACTCACACTCGCAACTTGTAAAAAGTCAGCTAGAAAGTACCGATGCAACCCTTGTTGAGGTTTATTCTGCGGGGAATACAGATGTTATTTTTACCCAAGCGCCGCTTCACTATGAAATCCTCATCTCAAACAAACACCGTGCTATTCGTGAGCCTGAAATCGAAACCATTCAAGAATTTTTCTTGAAACGTAAAATTGATAAGGACTCTATTGATGAAGCCAATATCAAGACACTCTACTCAGAGAAATTGATTGGAATTTCGATTCCAATCAAATAAAATTTTGGAGAGATTAGAAAGCTATTGAACCTTCTAGACCAAACATAGGTTCTGACTTGCTTTTTAAATCGTCTCCAATTTTTTATCTTGAGATCTCATCATACAAGATTTTATAGACAAATAATAAAAAAGATTTGATTCTGCTTCTCACACAATCAAATCTTTTTTATTATTTTAGAAACGAATCGTTTCACGTGTTTTTTCATATGAGGTAACAAAGCGGTTGGTTACACCAGGCTCTGCCACTTCCAATGCTTGAGAAATCTTGTCAAATGAAGCGTGATAATCAAATTCTTTTTCAAAAATATCTAAAGCTTCGTTAAATGCTTCTTGAATACGTTCATCAAATGAGCGGTAGCGGTTAGAATATTGCAATAGTTGCTCTGTCAAGGTTGCATACTGCACAATATTATAAGTTTCCGTTTCTAAAGCTTCCATATCATTCGTTGCAATTTCAAGAACTCTGGTAACAGATTCAATGTTAATCATTTTTTGTTCTAACTCAACCATTAAATCCTCGGTATTATTGCTTGCCGTAAAGAATAACTTCAAGAAAGCTTGTGGAATACCTGGCAGATTGCGTTTTTCCATGTATCGCTTGATAGTATGGAGACGATTGACATAAACATTGGCCTTTTGACGTGCATTGATATCATCTTTCTCAATCTGTGTCAGGCGCTCACTAACTGAAATTTGCTCATCTTCAATATCTTTTAGTTGAGTTTGTAAATCCTCAAGATTTTCTTCAAGAACTGAATAAGCTTGGGTTGGTTCTTCTTGATTTGAAGTTACCTCAGCAATAGCTGCCTCAAAACTCTCTAATTCTGTCTGAATACGACGAACATGGCTTGCAGCTGTCTCAGGAAGTAAATAGGTCTTGCTCAAACGTGCAATATCTTCTCCCAATAAAGTATTATTCTCTTTCATATGTTGAAGGTAAGTTGGAAGAGTTGCAAGTAAATTTTCCACTACTTTCTGAGCAGCAATTTCTCGAGTAAAAATATCATACAAGGCATTGATTTCCTCTTGTGCCTGTCCATTCTCATATTCGGCATTATCCAATTCCAACTGGCGAATATTCTCTTGGTTTTTCTTGAATGCTTCATAAAGCAAGTGGAAACGTGCTTCAATATCCGTTTCAACAAAATGATAATTAGCATCAATTAGTTTACGATAACCATCTTCTAAATCTTCTAGTTGATCTGGTAGCTCTTTAGATAATGTTGTTACAATTGCTGGTATACGATCAACAATATGTGTCAAAGCCAAGATATGATTTTCAGCATTATCCAAAATCACAGCAGCTTCTACCGGGTCACCCGATGAATTCAAGGTTACAAATTGTGAAAATTCAGATTGGATATTTTCTAATTGTTTTTCAATTTCATCCAAGGCTTGACCATACTGTTCTGAATTTTCAGCAACTCTATGCTGAAGTTCCTCAAATAAATCCAAAGCATGAAGAACACGACCACTATTTTTAGATTCTTGCTTCTCTAAGTCTGCCAAAGCATTGCGAATTTCAGCAATATCTTCTTCAATCAAAGTAATTTGACTCTCAATTTGGTCAATTTGATGACTGGCCTTGAGAAAACGAAATGAATGGTTATAGCCTTCTGCTTCAAAAAGATTATTTTCAATATCGGCAAAAGAGTTGAGAGATAAATCGACCCATTTTTGATTCCATTCACGGAAAGCCACTTGACTTTGTCCAATCAAGTGCATATTTTTTACAGCTTCTACTTCATCATTTACTGGAAGATTGTATAGTTCTTCTTTTCTTTCTTCTAGCGCTTCTAATCTTCCCTCGTTTCGCTTACGTAGAAAGATTGCCACTACATAAGCCAGAACTAAAATGACTGCAATTGCAACCATTAAATAAATTAGTTGTCCATTAGACATATCAAACTCCTTTTTTACTTGAAACAATCGTAATGATTATATCATATTTTTTAGACCAAGGGAACTACTTCTCCCGATTTTTTAGACATCAAGTGTACTATAAACGGCATTTTCCTCGATAAACTCACGACGAGGTTCTACTCGATCCCCCATCAACATATCAAAGATTTTATCTGCTTCAGCCGCATCGTCCACAGAAACTCTGGCCATCAAGCGATGTTCGGGATCCATGGTTGTTTCCCATAATTGGTGATCATCCATTTCACCCAGACCTTTATAACGCTGAATGGTTGGTTTGGCACGTCCTTCACTATGGCGAGCCAAGGCTTCTTGGAGTTTAATTTCTTGATCTGCTCCTGGCTGAATATATTCTTTAATCTCGCTTCCAACCTTGACACCATAGATTGGTGGTTGGGCAATATAAACATAACCAGCTTCTAGGATTGGTTTCATATAACGATAAATCAAGGTCAAAAGAAGGGTACGAATGTGGGCTCCATCGACATCGGCATCAGTCATCAAAACGAGTTTTTGGTAACGGGCTTTCGAAACATCAAATTCTGCGCCAAATCCTGTTCCCATGGCTGTGAAAAGACTACGAATTTCTTCGTTAGCTAGAATCTTATCCATGCTGGCTTTTTCAACATTCAAAATCTTACCGCGGATTGGAAGAATTGCCTGAAACTCACGATTACGACCAGATTTAGCTGATCCACCAGCTGAGTCTCCTTCGACGATGAAGAGTTCTGTTTCAGCAGGATTGTTAGAAGAACAGTCTGCTAGTTTCCCTGGAAGGTTGGAAATTTCCAAACCAGATTTTTTACGAGTGACTTCACGCGCACGCTTGGCAGCCACACGAGCCTTGGCAGCCAAAATCCCTTTTTCCACGATACGTTTGGCAATCTGTGGATTTTCCATGAGGAAATCGGAGAAGGCATCACTGAAGAGGCGATTGGTAATCTTGACCACTTCGCTATTCCCCAGTTTGGTCTTAGTTTGTCCTTCAAACTGTGGATTTGGGTGTTTAACTGAGATAACTGCAGTTAATCCTTCACGAACATCTTCCCCTGTTAGGTTGTCTTCATTGTCTTTTAGTAACTTATTCTTACGAGCATAATCGTTGATGACACGTGTTAAGGCTGTACGGAAACCTTGTTCATGCGTTCCACCTTCATGGGTATGAATATTATTGGCGAAACTCATGACATTTTCATGGTAACCTGTTGTGTACTGCATGGCTACCTCAACTGTGATATCATCCATCTCACCATCTGTGTAGATTGGTGTATCAAAGATTACATCCTTGTTCTCGTTGATATATTCAACATAACTAGCAATCCCACCCTCATAATGGTAATGCTTGGTTTGTTCCAAACCTTGGCGCTTATCTGTAATTGAAATTTGAAGGCCGCGATTTAGAAAGGCCAACTCTTGAATCCGTTTATTTAATTTATCAAAATCAAAAGTTGTTGTTTCAGTGAAGATTTCTGGATCCGGAGTAAAATGAACCGTTGTTCCAGTTCTATCTGTATCCCCAACCACCTCAAGGTCTGCAACAACATGACCACGACGGTATTCTTGGTAATGAATTTTTCCGTTTTTGTGGACATGAACGTCTAATTGAGTGGAAAGGGCATTAACTACTGATGACCCTACTCCGTGAAGACCACCTGAAACCTTGTATCCGCCACCGCCAAATTTTCCTCCAGCGTGAAGGACAGTAAAGACAGTCTCAACGGCAGGTCGACCTGTTTTTTCCTGAATATCGACTGGGATCCCACGTCCATCATCGACAACAGTAATCGAATCATCTGGCTCAATAAAGACTTGAATATGGCTGGCAAATCCTGCCAAGGCCTCGTCAATTGAGTTATCAACAATTTCCCAGACTAGATGGTGAAGACCTTCTTTTGAGGTTGATCCGATATACATCCCTGGACGCATCCGAACAGCCTCTAAGCCCTCTAAAACTTGAATTTGACTGGCATCATAATCCTGTGCCTGCAGATTTTTGATTTCTTCTGTCATCTTATTCCTTTTTCTTATATGTCTAATACTTGTCTTAAATTCACGATACTGGTAAACAAGTGGGTAGCTAGTCCTGCAGCTTGACCTGCTTCGATGTCAATAGGACGATCACCAATTACAAGACCAGAGCTAATCTGATACTTTTCTCTTAAATAAATCATGGACTCAGGATTTGGCTTTCTCTTAAAACCTGAGCTAGAAGTCACTACTTCCGTAAAATAGGTTGCTATAGAAGTTTTTTCTAAAATTTCTAAGACCTGATTATTTCGATAAGAGACCAAAAAATGACGTCCACCTTGTTTTGAAATGTCTTCCAATAGGTCAGAAACTCCTTCAAACAAAATCGGGTGTTCAAGCTCTCTGGCTTCATTTTCCTTGTACTTTTCTAAAAAATGCTCTAAGTTGGGAGCGAATGTCTCAATCGCAAAAGGAGTAGAAACCTTTAAAGCTTGATAGACACTGTCATGGTCTTGTGTGATACCATACAGTGCCAAAGTTTCAACAAAGGCAGCTGTTGAAGTTTCATAATTATCTAGTAAAGTTCCACCTAAATCCCAGATATAATCGTGATATTTCATAGCTTTCATTATACCATTTTTTCCTTAAAAAAGCGATGATTTCCCTGAGTTTTCCACATAAAAAAACGAGAGTTTGACTCCCGTTTTACTGATTGTTACCAAAGACATCTCGATAGAGCATTCCTGTTCGTAAAGTCTCTGCGTCTCCTCCTAATTGCTCCACCAATTCGTAGGCAAAGGCAAGGGCTGTTGAGGGGCCTCGACTGGTTGTCAAATGTCCATCTACCACTACTGTTTCCTTGACATATTGACCATCAAGGATTTGCTCTTGAACGCCATCATAGCAAGTGTACTGCTTATTTTTCAGAACTCCTGCTTGATTGAGGGCAATTGGTGCCGCACAAATGGCTGCTAATTTCTTCCCTTCTTGCTCGAAACTTTGCAACTCTTGAATCAAGGCCTGATTATCGCGCAAATGTGCAGAACCAGGCATCCCGCCAGGAAGGACAATCATATCATAGTCTGATAAATCACCATCAAAGACACGATCTGCTCTTACTTGGATAGCATGCGAACCCGTCACTTGCTCTTCAAAACCAACCATATCACAAGTGATATTAGCACGACGTAAGACATCTACAACTGTCAAAGCTTCAATTTCTTCAAAGCCCTGAGCCAATATAACTGCTACTTTAATCATGATTTTCTCCTTATTTGATTCGTTTTAATACAACCTTTTTCCGCTTGAATCGGACTTTTCCACTCTTTTCTTCAGCTAGATTGGTCTGGTAACTCATCGATAAAAGCAAGCCTACACCAATTAGATTACTGATAATAGCTGATCCCCCTTGGGAAATGAAAGGCAAAGGAATCCCAGTCAAGGGAAGCAAGCCAGTAACAGCACCGATATTCTCAAAGATATGGAAGAGCAACATCATAATCAAACCTGTGGAAATATAGGTATAGAACTGGTTATTTGATTTAAGAGTAATCTTCAACATACGGTAAATCAGCATGAGATAAAGGGCAATAACAAGAACAGAGCCAATAAAGCCAAAATCTTCTGCAATGACCGTGAAAATCATATCCGACTCTCTAACTGGAATAAGCAAATTAGAAGCATTAAACCCTTGACCAAATAAGCCACCACTCCCAATCGCGATTTGCCCTTGAGCCTGCTGGTAAGTGGTTGTTTGGGCAAAGTCAAATGGATTAAGCCAAGCCAAAATACGGTTGATTTGATAGGTCGGCATTCCCAGTTGATGAAGAAAAGCACGACCGTCCTTACTGATAAAGATGGCTAGAAAACCAGCAATTCCTGTTACAGCAGTCACAAATACTGGGATAATAATTTTCCAAGAAACCCCTGATAATAAAACGATTCCTGAGAAAATAGCCACAAAAACCAAGGCAGTCCCCAAGTCACTTTGAAGTGCCAAAAGAACTAGGACTGGAATGGTAAAGAGAATCATCCAAAAAATTAATAAAAAGTCCAGTGGAACTGTGCGTCTCCATTCCTTATGTTTTTTTGTGAACTGGACAATGACACGGGCCAACATGAGGATATAGGATATCTTCATAAATTCTGACGGCTGGAACAAGGTGATACCATTTACCGATACCCAGTTTTTGGCACCCGTGGATGCAACTAAACTTGGATTATAAAAGACAATCGGCAAAACCATAAGTCCCAAGCCTAAAATATATAGAAAGGGGGTCATTTTCCAAAGAAATTCTGTATTAAAGAGCATGACGATAAAACCAATCACAAGCCCCAAGGCGATCCAGGCGACCTGCTGCCCTAAAATGGGCAGAATATTGTTTGGATAATCATGACTAACAGCTATATAGATAGCCACCACGCCAATAACCAGTAGAAAAAATACTGGCAAGAGCAAACTATAATCGACTCTAGAGTCGAGAGAACGTTTCATATATACTAACCTTATACTTTCATACTATACTATTTATCAAAGCTCATTTAAAAATTTATCAATAGCTTCATTAACTTCAGACCGAGAGAGGGTTTTAACAGTAGCTTCTTTTGCTAGAGATGCAACTATTTGTTTGCCATATCTCTTTCCGACAATTCTCCTATCCAAAATAAGAGTTAAGGAACGTTGGTGTTCGCGTCTCATACTTCTTCCCAAAGCCTGTTTTAAACGAATAATAGCCATTGGCAACTGATAATCATAAAAGGCATTTTTTCCTTCTTGATTCAGTTCTTGATTAATCTTTTTCGTCAAGGGCTCTTGAGGATTTTGGAAAGGAAGCTTTGGTACAACTTGAATTACAAAAGGATGGCTTGAAAAATCCACTCCCTCCCAGAAACTTGCTGCACCAAGCAGGATTTTTTGTTCACCTTTTTCGAAGCGCTTCTTAAGCTGATGAACATCCCCATTTTTATACTGAGCCAAATGACTAACTGGAAGTAAATCAGATACTGCTAGAAGCATGTCTTTAGCAGTAAAGAGAACCAAAATCGGTTGCTGGAAAGCTTGAATTTCCACTAGTAAATCAGCTACTTCTATGGCATAGACTTCTAAGGAAGTTTCTGTCACCAGAGGGAAATCTTTGACCAAAACCACTTCTTGGTCCTGTTTTCTACGAGCTTCAATCTTGACAAATTTGGCTTCAGGATAGCCTAAAAGGTCGGCCAAAGAAACTCTCTGACTAATCTCAAGAGTAGCCGATACTCCCAAGACTTGGCAACTCTCAGGTATTAAAGAGGACAGAAGAATACGGCCAGATTTCGTAGAAGAAATCTGAATTTTCTTTTGACTCGTTTCAGTTGCTTCAAGCCAATAATCACCTTCAGCTGTAAAATAGCGAACCAGCTCTCCAAAGCCTCCTACTTCTAATTCTGAAAAATACTGGTATAGATTGGCAAGAGAATCTAAGATATTTTTCCTAGATTTTCCAGACTGAAATTGTTCGATCAAGTAGAGACACTCAAAGCGAATACTTTCTAGTATTCGTTGCTGGACCTTATTTTGCTCGTCCAGTAAAGCCTTATCAAGCAAATCGATAATAGACTGGATATCATGGGTCTCTTGAAGCAGATTTTCTAGGGCCAACAAAACTTTTTGGACTTCATCAATAATCAGTAAACGGTCACTGACAAATTCAGGATTATCTTCAAGTCTGGTTACAAGATAGGCATGATTGGTCACTAAAAGCTTGCATGTTTGTGCTCTTTCTTGACTACGTTTCCAGAAATCTTCCGTCACAAATAAGCTCTGGGATGATAAATTCCCATCATGACGAAGGTCTCTTAGAAAATGTTGGTAACGGTAAAGTTGCCCGATTTCATCCAGATCTCCTGTTTCTGTCTCTGTCAGCCAGACCAAGAGTTGCATCTTAAAGCGTCTAAATAAGCGATTTTCACCATTTTCCTGTAAGGAACGATAAAAGGCATCCAGCTTCAGATAATTTTGTGGTCCCTTTAAACTATGAATATCTATATGGAACACTTCCTTGAGACGTTTACCTTCTTCTTCCATGATTTGATTTTGAAGAATCTTTGTCGGAACGCTAAGGACAATCTGACGATTTTCCACTTGGGACAAAGCAGGTAAGAGATATCCATAGGTTTTCCCAATCCCTGTCGGTGCTTGAATCAGAGAGACAGGCTCATCTTTCAATAGCAAGCCAACCTCTTTAGCAAAACTTTCTTGTTCCTCCCTCACTTCAAGGTTCAATAGAGAAATGTTTTTAGAAAAATCTTGGGATAGTTTTCGTGGCTCCAGGGGAGCTCCAGTTTTCTTGAAATACAGTCCTTGAACTTCGACCAAGTCTGGAGAACTAAGGATAGATTGGCCGCGATAAATTTCTTCAATAACCAGGTAGGACTCATATAAGAGGGCGTCAGCCATTTCCAGCAAGCGTTCCAAGAGTCCTTTAGGAAGCTGGGCCATCTTTTTCCGTAGAAATAAGAGTAATTCCGCGGTAGCGTGTGCATCTGAAAGGGCTGTGTGAGCGTGCTTAAGAGGAATTCCTAATTCTCGACACAATATCGGCAAACTATATTTTTCCAGTTCTGGGAAAAAGACCTGAGCCAATTCGACCGTGTCAACACGAGGATTTCTTAGTTCATAGCCTTCAAAAAATAAATTTTCCGCCAAGAGATTGGCATCAAACTGAACATTATGGGCTACAAAAATCCCATCCTCCACCAAGTCAAAGATTTTTCTAGCAACTTGCGAAAAATCAGGTGCTTGCGCCAGACGTTGGTCTGTCAATCCTGTCAGTTCTTTTATATGAGCATCCAAGGGTTCATGTGGATTGACATCCGTCGTATAGTGATCGACGATTTTTCCATCCTCAATCACAACAATTCCCACTTGGATAATTTTAGCCTTACTACCTGTGCTAGTTGCCTCTAAATCCACCACAACATAGCGATTACCAATCGTTTTCATTATAAAAAATTATACCAAAAAAAGGGCCATTTGGCACCTGCAAACATGGGATAATTTTCAAACACAAGAAGGTCACTTTTCTTAAAAATCCCAGCAAATAGATTATCCCAGCCTGCTAATTTTTTGAAAATAGTGAAGAAATAAGAAAAATTGAGAGAAGAAATGTTTGCATCTTCCTTCTCTCAACTATCCATTTACTTTATTTAACCATGTCAGGATCGTAGTCATAAAATCCTGTATCAAGGAAACGGTTTTTAGGGTGAAGTTTACGCACTTCTTCATCCAGCAAGAAGGCTTGGTCATGGCTAAAGTTACCCTCTTGAATCAAGCTACGCGCTTGAATAAAGAGTTTTGCAATCTCAACAAAGTTCTGACCAGGAGTGTAGAGCCCTTCTAGTTTCCAGTGAGTGAAACCATGCTCTACCAATTCTGTCAATTTTGTCATCAAATCAAGGTCGTTATTGGCAAAGATATGGGTACCATGATTGTCTTCAAAAATGGAATAGTGGCTCTCTGGGTCACTTGGCTCAGCCAAGAAGAGGTCACGCTTGCGAGTCTTTTCGTCATCGATATGTGTAAAGTTATAATAGTTTTGTAAGAGAGGACGCTTAGAATGGTGAATAACGCTAGCTCCGTAAACCAAAACTTCAGCAGGAATTTCCAAAATCTCTGGCATTTTGAAGAGTTCAGCAGATGGAATTTCACGCGCCAAAACAGCCTCAGATGCGCCAGCCTTTTGTCCCCAGAAGTTAATCTGGCGACTGCTAGTTACCATGGTTGAAGCATCGTAGATGGTCTTAAAGGAATAACCATCGCGGTTGACTACGTAAAAGACACCTGCATCCCCAATCGTAATGTAGTCTGTCTTGATTTCTTCCAAAAAGTCTAAGAAAGGCTTGATACGATCCATCATATCTTGGTGCATGAGGGCGTTAACCGCAACGATCAATTCTTTACCATCATCATGAACCAGCTTAGCAATTTCACGCAATTGGTCATGACTAAAGGTTGTCGGCAGACGAAGGCCAAAATCTTTCTCACCGACATAGATACGGTCTACGCCAGCTTCGAGCAGTTGTTTAACTTGTTCAATACTTTCAGCAGTTGCTGTAATGATAATCTTTTCCATAAGAAAAATTATACCACATTTCTGGAAAATCAGCCATTCTTTAAAAATGAAAAGGGACTTTATTCTTATTGTAACCTTTCTGTAATAATTCTCTGCTGAAAAAATGATAAAATAGGTATGTACTGTTAAGGAGAGAATAATGCCCGTAAGAAAATTACAGTCCTATGAGGTAGACTATCAAGAAGAATTAAGCCAACAGGTTCCTCGATATCAAGATTATACACCTGAAGCGCAATCTGATGCCAATCTCAAGGAAATCCTATTTTTTGTTAATATCGCTGTTTTTTGTATCTGTATTGCTATCTTTAGTTTTATATTTTTAGCATTAAAATTATCAACTGCTTTTGCCTTTGCCGCAGCAATCGGATCCAGCTTACTTGTTTTAAAAATTCAACGGTCTATTATCAAACGAAAACGTAGAAGATAAATCCAAAATATCGCCCCATCCGGAGCGATATTTTTATTTTTTCTTTTTAGATGGTGTGTGGATGGCAATCTTCACTTCAAAAATTGTTCCCTTTGGTTTATTATCTTTAACAGTAATGGTTCCTTTTAGGGCATCTACAATTTGCTTGGCTAGGGATAATCCTAAACCAAAACCACCTTTTTGACGGGTTCTAGCCTTATCCACTCGATAAAAACGATCAAAAATTTTCTTCTTATCTTCTGCTGAGATACCGACTCCATTATCGGAAACTAGCAAATAAAGATTACGATCAGTCGCTGAAATCATAAAATCAATTTCACCATCCTCCTCAGTGTATTTGATAGCATTATCAAATAGGATGGTCATCAATTGTTTCAAGAGAAGCTGATCTGTGACAATCGTTCGATGGATGCGATTTTCAAAACGGAAGACACGGTCATTTTCAGAAGCAATCATCTCATAGTTTGTGAAAGTCGTGTTAAAAAAGCTAGTAGGAACTTCAGCAAATTCCGGCTTAATACCATCATCTCTCCGAGCTAAGTTCAGCAAGTTTGTCGTCAAAAACCGCATATTTCGAACCTCTTCCAAACTCGATGCAATGCTTTCACTCACATCCATAATGGTAGCTTCTGGCTTACGGAAAAGGGTCTCTAAACGATTTTGTAAAACAGCAAGTGGAGTTCGTAACTCATGACTAGCATTTTCCACAAAGGACTGTTGTTTCTGCATGCTCTCAAGCAGGGGCCTAACACTGACCCTAGCTAGATAGAGACTGGCAAGTAAAGACAAAATCCAGAAACTTGCCATCACAATCACAATCAATTGCTCATGCTTTTGACTGGCCTGCTCCAACTGACTGGTATTAATCAAGACAGCCGCATACTTGATATTGGTTGAAACCGAACTAATATTCGTTTCCATCAAGATCATGCGATAGATTTCTTCCTGTCCATAGCTATTAAAAACCTGAATCTGATAGATATGGCCTAGTTCTTTTTTCTCTAACTTAATCTTATCCAAGCCCAAAAATCGGTTTCCAGAAAGGAGTTGGGTAAAATTCTTATCAAAGAGAATGACCTCTGTATTTGAACTAACATTGGGTTTTATCTCCGTCTTGCTAGCATCTGTAGCGGCATTCTCTAAATCTTTAATCTCTTCTGTTGCCCTATTTACCGCAAGCTGAATAACTGCCTGAGGATTGTTACTCAAGCCATGGAGTGTATCATCCACCGAAGTATAAAGGCTCGAGTGCATGACCTGCAAAATAATCAAGGTCATGGTAGAGAAAATCAGGGTAAAGACACCAAAGTTGCGGATAAAGTAACTAAAGTCATCCGCATACCATGTTTTTTTTAGTTTACTGAACATCTTTTAAAATATACCCAACACTGCGCAAGGTTTGCAAATTCTCTGCAAAAGTGGTTCCTTTTAATTTCTTACGGACTTTTGAAACATAGACTTCAACAACCGAAATCGTTGTATCACTATCAAATCCCCATAAACGATCAAAAATCTGAGTCTTCGGCAAAATAACATTTTGATTTTGAAGGAAATAAACTAGTAAATCAAATTCTTTCCCCAGCAATTCGACAGGAGTATCTTCGACTTTAACGGTATTTGTAGACAGATTAACCACAATATTTCCATAAGTTAAGGTGTTCTCATTAAACTTACCTGAACGTTTGAGAAGGGCCTGAATCCGCATTTTGAGTTCTTCTAGGTAGAAAGGTTTGGTCAGATAATCATCCGCTCCTAGTTCAAATCCATGTCCCTTGTCATCCAAACTTTCCTTGGCAGTCATGATCAGAACCGGGGTCGTAATTCCCTTTTCACGCAATTCTTTCAAGACTTGGAAACCATTTTTTTCTGGCAACATCAAATCGAGCAAAATCAAGTCATAGACGCCACTCTCAGCTTCGTAGAGACCTTCTTCTCCATCAAATACCTGCATGACATCCGCAAAATCGTCTAAAAAGTCAAATACTGAATTTGACAGGCCTAGGTCATCCTCAACTAATAAGATTTTTATCATGAGAAACTCCTCCTTATTAAAACCATTATACCAAATTTGCCTTAAAAAAACTCAACTCTCTGCATTTTACATGAGATAGCTGAGTTTTCTTTTATTTAGTCTTGATTATTTAGTTCCATACTGAAGAACAACTGCTTCCACTGCAGCTTTTTCACGGTTAATCAAGTCAACACGCGCTGCAATTTCCTTGATTCCCATACCGATGTTACGGCTAAGAGCAAGGTCAGAAAGTTGCGGTTCAAAGAATTCCTTGTACTCTGCCAAGAGTTGCTGAGTCTTAAACACGTGAGCAGGAAGGATAACAAAGCTATCAAAGCTCATATCTCCACCAAGAGCTGCCTTAATCCAAGCCCAATTTTCACGAGCCCAAGACCATGCTGTTTCCTGAGTTGCCTGATGGCTTAAGAACTGGAAGTACCAAGCAGACAAATCCTGTGGTTTAACTACAAATTTGTCCTTCCAAGAAGTAATCAAGTTTTGGATATTATCCGCATCTGTACTGTATGCAAGAGCTGCTGCCAACTGACGTTTAAAGACCGCATCTGTTGCGTGCGTATAAGTATCAAGATAAACTGCTAACAAGTCTTTAGTTTCATGATGTTTCATCTCATTGATCAGAACTTGTGAACGAATGGCTGCTGGAAGTCCTGCAAGATTCTCCTTGTGAGCTGCGAAGATTTGGCTAGCGACTTGACTAGCTGCTGCATCATTTGAGCGAATCATCATAGAAACGGCCAACTGACGAACCAATTCATCCTCATCTGATTCCCCTTCTTTAGCTTCGAAACCAAGACGATCATAGTTGTGACGAGCCAATTTAGCAACTAGTGCTTTGAATGCTTTTTCAGCTTCTGTTTCTTCGTCGATAAAGCGCTCAAGGGCAGAAATCACTTGAGAAACAGCTGAAACCACAAGGTAAGACTCTTCCTTAGCAAGTTTATCAAGGACTGGGAGCAAGTCAGCATAAGAAATGTGCCCTGCTTCAGCAAGCAAGCGACGTTCTTGGACGATTTGCAGTTTGCTTGTGTTATCAAGCTCAACTAGGTCAGCAAGAACTGCATCCAACAAGTCTCCTTGATAGTCGGTAATGTAGTGGGCTGTATTTTCAGTGTTGAGACGAAGAGCTCCTTTGTTTTCAGCAAGAAGAGCTGCGTAGCCAGGGATTTCGATACTTTCAGTTTCAAGTGTATCTGGCAAGCCTTTCCAGTTGCTGTTGAGTGGTACAACCCAGAGGCGATTCTTATCTTCGTGCTCACCGATGAAGAATTGTTTTTGTGAAATCTTCAAGACATCATTTTCAACTTTGACAGTGAGAACTGGATAACCAGGTTGTTCCAACCAAGAATCCATGAAGGCTGCGACATCACGTCCAGACGCTTGACCAAGAGCATCCCAAAGGTCACGACCAATTGTATTGCTGTATTGATGTTTTTCAAAGTAGGCATGTAAACCTTTGGCAAAATCGGCATCACCTAGCCAACGGCGAAGCATATGCATGAGGCGACTTCCTTTGGCATAGACGATAGCTCCGTCAAAGAGCGTATTGATTTCATCTGGATGTTTCACTTCGACGTGAACAGACTGAACACCATCAGTCGCATCACGTTTCAAGGCAGACGGAACACCACCTGTTTGGAAATCTTCAAAGATATTCCAGCTTGGTTCAATAGCATCCACACAGACGTACTCCATCATGTTAGCAAAGCTTTCATTGAGCCAAAGGTCATCCCACCATTTCATAGTTACGAGGTTACCAAACCATTGGTGAGCCAATTCATGGGCCACAACAAGGGCAACTTGTTGACGGCTGGCAAAGGTAGAGTTCTCATCCACAACCAAGTAAACTTCACGGTAGGTCACAAGACCCCAGTTTTCCATAGCTCCAGCTGAGAAGTCAGGAAGGGCGATGTGGAGAGATTGAGGAATTGGGTACTTAACTCCGTAGTAATCTTCATAAAACTCGATTGAGCGAACGGCGATGTCGAGTGAGAAATCAAGGTTAGATAGTGGATGAGCTTTGGTTGAGTAGACACCTACGAGAGTACCGTTTTTAGTTTTAGCCGTCACACCTTGCAAATCACCCGCAACAAAGGCTAACAAGTAAGAAGACATGCGAGGTGTTGTCTCAAACTTCCAGATACCTGTTTCCTTACGGTTTTCAACTTCGATTTCTGGCATATTAGACAAGGCCAATTCACCTTCTGCTTGGTCAAAACGTAGAGAGAGGTCAAAAGTTGCTTTGGCTTCTGGCTCATCCACACATGGGAAGGCTTCGCGCGCAAAATGGCTCTCGAACTGAGTAGACAATACTTCCTTCTTGACTCCATCAACTGTGTAGTAAGATGGGTAAATCCCTGTCATGTTGTCTGTAATTCTTCCTGAGAAAGCGATAACCACTTCAACTTGACCTGCTTCAGCAAGTTCAATATGAAGGGCTTCATTGTCATGGTCAACTGTAAATGGGCGAGCTTGACCTGCAACTTCTACAGTGGCGATTTCCAAGTCTTTTTGGTGGAGGGAAATACGGTCACTCTGTGCTTGACCAGTGATGGTCACTTTCCCTGAAAACGTCTTAGTCTCACGACTCAAATCTAAAAATAAATCATAATGTTCAGGAACAAATTGCTTAATAAAATGTTCAACTGCTTGCATAGTTTTCTCCTATCTAAGTTTAAGAGCTAGAGCTCTTCTTCAAACAAACTTATTATATCATGTTTTGCTTGAGAAAAAAGGATTGGACGGTGATTTCCAAAACTTTCTTCCGTCTAACAGTCTACAGTGGGTAGACCTTGTGAAATTCTTCTAGAACAACCTTGCTTTCAGGTGTAAAAATCAGTCCTGCTTCTCTCAGCCACTCGGCGAAACAATCCTCATGAACCTGACGCCAATAGGCTAGGGATTTGTCACCTTCCCCTTCCTTAAAGGCATGGTCAGCAGAAACTTGATTGTAGGGCTGGACAGAAACCTTTATAATTTTGACAATACAGACAGCCTGATTTTGACTGTCTAAAATGACATCAAAGGTCCCTTCTTGAGGAAGAGACTCGGCTTCTAGTGCATAGAGGTCGTAGGTTGAGGCTGTTGCAGTCTTTTCGCCTTTTAAAACCAAATCTGCTAAAAGATCTGGTTCCACTCCAAAAGCCCAAGCATCGATTTCATCTCCTATAGAGGGGTTAATTTTCTTGTAGTCATTCCACATTTCTTGCGGTGTCATGGGTGCTCCTTTGTAATTTTTTACTTTCTTCTTTTATGTGTTTAAGATGATCTGGATGGTCAATTTCTAAATCAAAAATCTCTAGAATAGAACTGTAGTGAATAATGCACTTGATACTCAACTGATTCATTTTTTGTATGAAAGAATCATTCAGATAGCCTGCTACAGCAAAGTCAATCTTTTTCATCCTTGCTTTATCCTGCATCTGTCTTAGCATATCTAACATTATTGGATTTTCCATATCATGCCATTGACTGTTTCTCACAGTGGCAAAAATAAAAGAAGTCAAATCATTCATTCCAACTACAATCTTTGAAATGCCCGTTTCCAGTATACTAGATAAGTCAAAATACGCTGACGGTAATTCAATCATCGTTCCAATTTTTCCAGTGAAACCCTGCTGACGCAATACTGTGATAGCTTGCTTTAACTGCTCAGCATCATTGACAAAAGGAAAGATAGCAGATAGATTGGGATTGTTTTGATAAACTTCTGTAACGACATGTGCTTCAGCCTGAAATTCATCCGGACACGCCAGCAAACGCCTAGTTCCTCTATATCCAAATAAGGGATGATTTTCATCAAAATACTCTTTAGTCCCCTTTAGACAATTGGCTTCTGTATTCGTTAATTCTGAAAAACGATACCAGACTTCTTCATCTGAATACAAGGAGCAAATGGTGTCTAGATAATCTTTTACAAATTGCTGACAACTTGCTAATATGATGTTTTGATTAAGCTCTCTCAACAAATATTCCCCACGAATCATTCCAATGTGGTGAAATACTTGAGGATAAACTTTTTCAATAATTTTTTCGCCACTAAGAGCTAGTTGGTTTCTCATCATTCACCTTCCAATTCATGTAAAAAGTATTGCCCAGTTCTGGAAATACTAATAACTCTGCTTTGACCTTCAAGACTAGTGGCGATGCATTTTCTTCTGTGATCTCTTGAATATCCATCCAACTCCTCCTACTTCAAAGACCAGCCACCATCTATTGTCAAGATTTGTCCTTGCATGACGCTTGCTTTTCCACTTGCTAAGAAAAGGCTAATCTCTGCTATTTCCTCTGGTTCGATCCAGCGCTTGATTGGTGTTTCACTAGCCACCCAGTCCGCTAAACCACCTGGCTCAAAGTCCGCAGCAGTCATAGCTGTCTTGACTGCTCCTGGAGCGATACCAAAGATCTGAATCCCAGCTCCAGCATAGTCTAGAGCCAACTGCTTGGTAAATCCAGCCAAGGCGTGCTTCGAAGAAGTATAGGCATGACCACCACCACCTGCCAGGCTCGAAGCAATAGAGCACATGTTGGTAATAATCCCTTTTTTATTCTCCAACATTTGAGTCAAATAATAGCGAGTCAACTCAACAGGAGTCACGTAGTTAATTTCAAAAATCTCTTGAATGTCCTGCGCTGTCTGTTCCAAAAGTGGTTTATAATCGTCCAAAATTCCCGCAGTATTGCACAAAACATCCACCTGAGGACACCAGTCAAAAATAGGCTCTAAGTCCAAGGTCAAATCTCTCTGTAAAAAGTGGAAATCACCCTCTAAGAGTGGATCTTCACCTTGGTCAACTCCATAAACTTGATAATCCTTCTCTAAAAAAAGACGAGCCTGAGCCAGGCCAATTCCTGAACTCACTCCTGTAATGAGTACACGTTTAGTCATGCACTTCTACCCAATCCGTCGCCAAAACATCACAAGGTGTCGGGCTCCACATGGAAAAACCTTCTCCCTCCCCGGAAACGTTGATCAGGAAATAAGGTGTCACTTCAAGTGCAACCCCGTTTTGTTCAATGGTGTCAAAAAGTTGGACATAGTTTTCAGCACCTCCCCAACCAGTTCGTACATATTTTTTCTTAGCCTTTAACCCAGGTAGAATTTCTTCAAATGTCATGCTTTTCTCCTTTAATATCAATAATTCTCCCCTTCATTATAACAAAAAAACCGCTTTGAAACGGCTTTTTGACTGTGATTTATTTACATCTGCTTCTACTTACGGTAAATTATTCCCTGCTGCAAGATAAATTTCATACCATTCTTTTCTTGTTAAGCTAAAGTTTGTCGCTTGGCTAACTTCTCTCAAGTGATTAGGATTTGTGGTACCTACAACTGCCTGCATTTTTGCTGGATAACGCAATACCCAAGAAATGGCAATAGTTGAAGAGGTTACTCCATATTTAAAAGCTAAACGATCAAGTACTTGGTTCAAAGCTAGAAATTTCTCATTTCCAACAAAGTTCCCTTTAAAATACCCGAATTGTAAGACAGACCATGCTTGAATGACCACATCATGTAATTTGCAATATTCAAAAATGCTGCCATCTCGCATAGCTGCTTGACTATCTTCCATATTAACATGAAAACCTGATTCGAATCCTGGAGTAAAAGCCGCACTCAATTGTAGCTGATTAACAGCTAACGGCTGCTTGACATCTTTTTTAAGCAACTCCATCATCATAGGATTTTGATTAGAAACTCCAAAATCTCGAACTTTACCTTGTTTATAAAGGAGATCAAAGGCTTCTGCTACTTGGTCAGATTCCATCAAAGCATCTGGTCGATGAAGAAGCAAGCTATCTAGATGATCAATCTTCAATCTTTGCAAAATTCCGTCTACTGATTTTATAATATAGTCCTTAGAAAAATCAAAATAGGTAAATTCTTCAATGCGAATGCCACATTTGGACTGAATCCACATCTTTTCTCTTAAATCTGGACGATTTTTTAGGATAAGACCTAACAGTTCTTCACAACGACCACGACCATAAATATCAGCCAAGTCAAAAGCATTGATTCCAACAGAAAGTGCTGTTTCTACAAGCTCTTCAACTTCTTTTACAGACTTATCTTTTATTCTCATCATTCCGAGAACAATTTCTGATAATTCTTTGTCATCTTGACCAAGAGTTATGTATCTCATCAAATTTTTCTCCTTTGATTCTACATTCTTCATTTAATTATAACAAAAAACCGCTTTTCAACGGCTTTTTGACTATATTTCATTCCATTTTATCTTCTTAAACCCACGGAACAAGACAAAGATTCCAATAAAGAGGACAGCTAAAGGAATAGCTTTTGTAAGAAAAACATTTGAAATGCCCATCCACTCATAGTAACGGAGCAGAGAACCTACAATAAAATGGGCAATAATCATACTGTTAAAGGGACGAAAAATCGGTTCTTTCCAATTCCAAATACTGATGATCAGGGAAATCGTAAAGACAGACAAACTATCCCAGGGAGCAGGAAGATAAAATGCTCCTTCTTGTACAAAACTTCCTATTCCTACATATCCCAGAACAACTAGCAGAACAAGAATCCCAACAACAATATAGGTGCCAATTTTCATTTTAGGAGAATCTTGGACTAAGTCCCAACGTAAGATTGTGGCCACAAGAACAAATCCAATCAGAAAAAGAAGAAGTTGCCCTAAAAAAGTAAGCAAATTGACTGTTAAGAGAGGACCTTTAGAAAAATCACTTAGTAGTTGATAATAACGTAATACCGCTAGGACAAGAATTGGCGTCAAAAGGGACTCCTTGATAGAACTGTGTGGTGCTTCCTTAAGCATCTCTTTCATTATTTTTTTAGGATTCTTACCTAGATAATCTTCTGCACTCATGCCATCTCGTTCTGCTTCTGAGAAATCTAACATCATCAAATAAATCTGCTCTCTGAGATAGTCCTCATCATAGAGAAATCCAGCAAGATTAAAACTATCCCACAGTTCCTCAAAATACTGCTGATTCTCCTCAGAAAACTCATGTAGCAAAGCGCTTGTTTCTTCATAATACTTCATTTTCTTCATGGTTTAACCCCCATTCTTAATCCCTTCTACTTTTTGACTCAAATCGTCCCATTGTTGCCAAAAGACCGAGACACGCTCTTCTCCTTCTTTGGTTAACGAAAAATACTTCCGATCTGGACCATCTGGCGACGGACGCATGTCGCCTCTAATCCATTGATTTTTTTCTAACTTTTGCAACAAAGGATAAATAGTTCCTGGAACGATAGTGTCAAATCCAGCCTCTCGTAAAGTCTGAACCAACTCATAACCATATCGCTCTTTTTGACCAATCATATCCAAGACACAACCTTCAAGAACACCTTTTAATAGTTGAGTTTCCTTCATCCTTTCCCCCTTCTATCTATTTTGTAATACCTACTAGTAGCTTCATCTATAATATACCACTTCCACACTAGTTTGTAAAGCATAATAGTTAAATAAAAAAACAGAACTAGCCTGAACTAGTTCTGTCTCTTTTTATCCAATCACACTACCGTTTGGTACAGCTGGATCAACTGTAAGAAGGGTTAATTGTCCATCATGTTCAGCTGAGAGAATCATCCCTTGGCTGACATATTTCTTCATCATCTTGCGTGGTTTGAGGTTGGCAACGATTTGAACTTTCTTGCCGACCAATTCTTGTTCGTTTGGATAGTATTTTGCAATTCCTGAGAGGATTTGACGATCTTCACCATCACCAGCATCCAAGCGGAATTGAAGCAACTTATCTGAACCTTCTACTTTAGACACTTCTTTGACTTCTGCGACACGGATTTCGACCTTGTCAAAGTCTTCAAACTTGATTTCTTCCTTGTTTAGTTTGAGTTCAACTTCGTCTGGATTCCACTCTTTTTCGACTGCTGGTTTATTGCCTTCCATTTGTTCCTTGATATAGGCGATTTCTTCTTCCATATCCAGACGTGGGAAGATTGGTGTTCCTTTGGCAACTACAGTCACATCTGCTGGGAAGTCAGCCAAGTTCAAGTTCTCAAGGCTAGCAACTTCTGCTAAACCAAGTTGAGTCAAAACTGCACGACTGGTTTCCATCATAAATGGTTCAATCAAGTGAGCTACGACACGAAGGCTAGCTGCCAAGTGACTCATAACACTTGCCAATTGATCGCGTAGTGCTTCATCCTTTGCCAATACCCATGGAGCTGTCTCGTCTATGTATTTGTTAGTACGAGAGATAAGGGTCCAGACTGCTTCAAGTGCACGTGGGTAGTCAACTGCTTCCATGTAGGTGTGGTAGTCAGCGATTGATTGTTCTGCAACGTCAGCAAGAGCATGGTCAAACTCTGTTACACCTTCTACATAGGCAGGGACTTGCCCGTCAAAGTACTTATTAATCATAGAAACCGTACGGTTGAGGAGGTTTCCAAGGTCATTGGCCAATTCGTAGTTGATACGGCCTACATAGTCTTCAGGAGTGAAGGTTCCGTCTGAACCAACTGGAAGGCTACGCATGAGGTAGTAACGAAGTGGATCTAGACCATAACGTTCTACCAACATTTCAGGGTAAACGACATTCCCTTTAGATTTAGACATTTTGCCGTCTTTCATGACGAACCAACCGTGAGCAATCAAACGATCTGGCAATTTGATATCCAACATCATAAGAAGGATTGGCCAGTAGATTGAGTGGAAACGAAGGATGTCTTTTCCTACCATGTGGAAGACTGTTCCATTCCAGAATTTGTCAAAGTTACCATGTTCATCTTGACCGTAGCCAAGAGCTGTCGCATAGTTAAGAAGGGCATCAATCCAAACATAGACAACGTGTTTTGGATTAGATGGCACTGGCACACCCCATGTAAAGGTTGTACGAGAAACAGCCAAATCTTCCAAACCTGGCTCGATGAAGTTGCGAAGCATTTCATTCAGACGACCATCTGGAGTGATAAATTCAGGATGGGACTTGAAAAATTCGACCAAACGATCTTGGTATTTGCTAAGGCGAAGGAAATATGATTCTTCAGATACCCATTCAACCTCGTGACCTGATGGAGCAATACCGCCAGTCACATTTCCAGCTTCATCACGGAACACTTCCGCAAGCTGGCTTTCTGTAAAGAATTCCTCATCTGAAACTGAATACCAACCAGAGTATTCACCCAAGTAAATATCATCTTGAGCAAGCAAGCGCTCAAAGACTTGAGCCACTACTTTTTCATGGTAGTTATCCGTTGTACGGATAAATTTATCGTATGAGATATCTAGTAATTGCCAGAGTTCTTTGACTCCAACTGCCATCCCATCAACATAGGCTTGAGGGGTGATTCCAGCTTCTTCTGCTTTTTGTTGAATCTTTTGACCATGCTCATCAAGACCTGTCAAATAAAAGACATCGTAGCCCATCAGGCGTTTGTAACGTGCTAGGACATCACAAGCAATGGTTGTGTAGGCAGATCCGATATGAAGTTTCCCAGATGGATAGTAAATCGGCGTTGTAATATAAAAATTCTTTTCAGACATAATTTTTCCTTTCCAGGCAAATGAAACCTGTTTTTCTAACACTTCATTATATCACATTTTTAAGGATTTTCGATAGGGAAATCCATACAAAAACAAGATAGACAAGCGTCCATCTTGTTAATCTTATTCATAACGAAGGGCTTCAATTGGATCAAGTTTCGATGCCTTGTTGGCTGGCAAGACTCCAAAAATCATACCCACACTAGCCGAAACTGCAAGACTAAATAGGGCAACTGGGATTGATACTCCAACTTCTATACCCGCAATCAAACCTTGTAAAAGTAGACCAGCTATAGCGGTTAAGCCTGTCGCAATGGTTAGACCAATAACTCCACCAAGCAAGGTCAAAATCATGGATTCAATCAAAAACTGGATTAAAATATTGGCACGAGTTGCACCCAAAGCCTTACGGAGACCAATCTCACGGGTACGCTCTGTCACCGAAACCAGCATGATATTCATAACACCAGTCCCTCCAACAAAGAGGGAAATACCTGCAATGGCACTAATAATCGTAGTTATAAAGCCGAACAATTGTTGTACTTCTTGGAAGGCTGCAGTCGCATCTGCCACCTGATACTCCCCTTGCTGAAGACCAGCAATTTCGGTCAATTTTCTAGCTAATTCTGGTCCCACAGTTGGTGTCAAACTGGTATCATTAACCCGGAAGACAATATCAGAAATCTCATCCATATTGAAGTTGTTGGCAAGAGAAATATTAGTCGTAATCGGAAGTCCACCAATACCAAAAGTCTTGGCAGTCTTGGCCTCATCGCTGGTATAGACACCAATGACACGATAGCTAAAGCCACCAACATCTATAACCTGGTTAACAGCTTCTTGAGCAGATCCAAACAGACTATTAGCAAGTTCTTGGTCTAGTAAAATGACACTGGCCACATCTTTATAATCCTGAGCTATAAGACTTCGGCCTGCAACAATTTCATTTTCAACCGCCTTCATATAGGTAATATTCCCACCCGTCAAGCTAGCGCGCTCCACTTTTTTATCTTTATAAGATAAGGTGGTATTCGTTGAGTTGGTTACATAGTAACTATCTACCCCCTTCAGTTTAGCCGCCTCCCTGACCCAAGACTCTTGTGGTTTTGGTGGTTCAACAGGAACTTCCTCTTCTTTCCCAGAAACTGTCAAAGCCGATTGTTTTTGGGTAAAAGAACCGTCTTTACTTTTAATAGGCGAGAAAAAGACATGAATATTCTTCTGTGACTTGGTCATGTTTTTATTGACCTGACGAGACATGGAATCCCCCAGAGCCATAATCACAACAACTGATGAAACACCAATGATAATCCCAATCATAGTAAGAAAAGAGCGCATCTTATGTGCCATGATAGATGAAAAGGCAAATTTCAGATTCTGCATCTTAGTTTTCCTCCTTTTCTAACTGCGCACTATCAGATGAAATAACTCCATCTCGAATGACAATCTGGCGTTTGGCATAAGCAGCTATTTCAGGCTCATGCGTTACCATGATAATGGTTTTTCCTTCTTTGTTCAAGTCAACCAATAGTTGCATAATTTGATTCCCTGTTTTGGTATCCAAGGCTCCTGTCGGTTCGTCTGCTAGGATAATAGAAGGATTGTTTACCAAGGCACGCGCAATAGCCACACGTTGTTTTTGACCACCAGATAATTCCGAAGGCAAATGGTGACTACGCTCAGTCAATTCAACCTTGTCTAAATACTCCTCAGCCAACTTGCGACGTTTTGAAGCCGAAACTCCTGCGTAAATCAAGGGCAATTCTACATTTTGCAGAGCATTGAGTTTGGATAGAAGAAAGAACTGCTGAAAGACAAAACCGATTTGTTGGTTGCGAACCTTAGCTAGTTGTTTTTCACCCAATCCAGCCACTTCTTGACCTTCAAGATAATACTCTCCACTACTTGGTGTATCCAACATCCCAATCGTATTCATGAGAGTAGACTTACCAGAACCGGATGGTCCCATAATGGCAACAAACTCACCCTCATTCACTTCTAGGTTGATATTTTTGAGAACCTGCAGTTCTTGGTCACCGTTACGGTAACTTCTGCAGATATTTTTTAGACTAATTAGTTGCTTCATCAGCCTTCACCTCTTTTCCTTCCTCTAGAGAAGACGTTGGATTACTGATGACCTTGACTCCATTTGTCAGACCTGAAGTGATTTCTTGGTTGTCTGCATCAGCATTGCCCAAACCAACTTCCACTTTCTTGGCCTTTTTCTGCTCGTCAAGCACCCAGACATAGTTCTTATCATTTTCAGTCACAACACTTGTTAGAGGAACCAAAATGGCTTTACTCTTATTCTTAACCTCAACACTTACTGAGAATCCTTGTTTCAAATCACCGATTTCACTTGTAACATCGATGGTATATGGATATTTAGAACCAGAATTACCACCTGTTGCGGCAGTAGCTGCACTTGCCGCTTCACCACTAGTTTTAGGATAGTCAGAGATATAGCTAATCTTACCTGTCCAGCTCTTATCTTGGTAAACTTTAGAAGTAAAGGTTACTTCTTGTCCTACAGAGAGGTTGGCAAGGTTATATTCAGATAGTTCACCCTTAACTTGCAAGTTTTCATTACTTACGACATGAACGACTACTTGACTAGCTCCTGTTGGAGATTTAGAAACATTGTGGTTGACTTCAACCACAGTTCCCTCCAGGGTACTGAGAACCGTCGTGGCATCCAACTGACTTTGAGCCTTACTTAATTGCGCTTCTGCATCTGCACGAGCATCACGGGCATCACCCAATTGAGCATCAATAGAGGAAACTGCATTTCCTGAGACTGGAGCTGGAGTTTGCCCTGCAGCTCCTTCGCCTCCTGCTGGTGCTGGTAACTGTGGAGCCGGAGCTGAAGCGGCTTCATTTCGTGCTTGATTGAGTTCATTGATATGACGATCTGCCTTAGCTACTGCTCGGCTAGCTGAATCATAGGCCGCCTGGGCTTCTGAACTACTGTACTTGACTAAAGCCTGTCCTTCACTAACCTTATCACCCACAGAAACAAGGATTTCATCTAAATCTCCCTTACTAGCATCAAAATAAACATATTGTTCATTTTTTGCTGTTACTGTCCCTGATAATAAAACAGAGGACGCCACGCTTCCTTCCTTGGCAACAACAAGATGAGTAGGCTCATCTTTTACCGCGGTCTGAGATGGTTGTCTAAAGAGCAAAATCCCCCCAGCACCTAATACAACTACACTGGCAGCACCGATTGCTGCATACAATTGCCACTTTTTAGCTTTACCATTCTTCTTCATAATGAAACTCCTTTTTGATTTAAAGTTCTTAACAATATTATACAAAAATTATCAATTTAAAACAATAACAGTTCAGAACGAAATAATGACATTTCAGGATTTAATTATTGTTCGGATTTTATTTTTTGTCATTGTACTAGTTATATAATACACTTTATTTTTCCTTTTTGCAAGCCTTTTCTTTAAATTTTTTTGAACGTAGCAGATTTTTGCAATCACATCAAAAAAAAGATAGAATATGACTATCAAAAAATGACACTCTACTATTTAAAAGAGTACAAAGGAGTTTTCAATGAGAGAATATGATATCATTGCTATCGGTGGAGGTAGCGGAGGAATTGCTACCATGAATCGTGCTGGTGAACATGGAGCCAAAGCTGCCGTTATTGAGGAAAAGAAATTAGGTGGAACCTGTGTCAACGTCGGTTGTGTTCCTAAGAAAATCATGTGGTACGGAGCACAAATTGCTGAGACTTTCCATCAATTTGGAGAAGACTACGGTTTTAAAACTACTGATCTTAACTTTGACTTTGCAACCCTACGTCGCAATCGTGAAGCTTACATTGATCGCGCTCGTTCTTCTTATGATGGCAGTTTTAAACGCAACGGTGTAGACTTGATTGAAGGACATGCTGAATTTGTAGATTCTCATACTGTCAGCGTAAATGGTGAACTCATTCGTGCTAAACATATCGTGATTGCTACTGGTGCCCATCCAAGTATTCCTAATATTCCTGGTGCAGAACTAGGTGGCTCTTCTGATGATGTATTTGCTTGGGAAGAATTGCCAGAGTCAGTTGCCATTCTAGGTGCTGGTTATATTGCCGTTGAATTGGCTGGAGTACTCCACACTTTTGGTGTCAAGACAGACCTCTTTGTTCGTCGCGATCGTCCTTTACGTGGTTTTGATTCTTACATCGTTGAAGGTTTAGTCAAGGAAATGGAAAGAACAAACTTGCCGCTTCATACTCACAAAGTTCCTGCCAAGTTAGAAAAAACTGCTGAAGGCATTACCATTCATTTCGAAGATGGTACTAGTCACACAGCTAGCCAAGTTATCTGGGCTACAGGTCGCCGTCCAAACGTTAAGGGCTTGCAACTTGAAAAAGCTGGTGTTACTCTGAACGAACGTGGCTTTATCCAAGTAGATGAATACCAAAATACGGTTGTTGAGGGAATCTATGCTCTAGGTGATGTAACAGGTGAAAAAGAACTAACTCCAGTTGCTATCAAGGCAGGACGTACCCTATCTGAACGCCTCTTTAACGAAAAAACTACTGCAAAAATGGACTACTCAACTATTCCAACTGTTGTCTTTTCACACCCTGCTATCGGAACTGTTGGGCTGACAGAAGAGCAAGCTATTAAAGAATACGGCCAAGACCAAATCAAGGTTTATAAATCAAGCTTTACGTCTATGTACTCTGCTTGCACTTGCAACCGTCAAGAAACACGTTTCAAATTGATCACAGCTGGTTCAGAAGAAAAAGTTGTCGGACTTCATGGAATTGGTTACGGCGTTGATGAAATGATTCAAGGATTTGCCGTTGCTATCAAAATGGGAGCAACCAAGGCAGACTTTGATGCAACTGTGGCAATTCACCCAACTGCATCTGAAGAATTTGTAACCATGCGTTAATCAAAACAAAAGAAGCAGAGCAAAAAACACTTCTAAATATCAAAAAGCGAGTATTGCCGTAGTTGGAGATACTCGTTTTCTTATGTTTTATTTTATAGTATGTTGAAATAAGATATGCAAAAATCAATTAACAAACCATAGCAAAATACAAGGATTATAATACAATCACTTATTCTTTTCTTTAAAAGATTCATATATTTTTTTATATAAGTCTTTTATCTCTTTTTTCTTAGAATTCAACTCTTCGTTACCGTAGTCAAAATTTGCTACTACAAATCCCTCGTCAGCATTAGAAAAAGTAAAAAATTCTATTCCAATGAGTTTATTATGCTTAGAGTCCTCTATAGTGTCTCCTAAACCATTATTGAATTTCTTCACTTCTTCTTCACGAACTCCGACCCCCGCAGCAGCTCCATTTGCAATGATGTTTGAAAATACTTCTTCTGAAGATGCTAATTCTTTCACAGTTATGAAGTATATAGCTTCTTCCGTTTCTACTTGTCTCACTTTATTCCATTTTTCTGTATCACTAGAAGAAAGCGTATAGACTATTAACTCCAGTGTTGGTTTATTGGTATTTTCTTTTGTAATCATTTGTTTTCCAAAGAAGAAAATGGCAAGCATTCCAGCTACAAAGATCAAAGCAATATAAATTATCTTTTTCATACATTATCCCCTATATCTTTCATATCAATGATCACATCAACTTCGTTATAGACAGCTGGATCATGCGTCGCTATAATGACATATTTATCTTCATCTCTTTCATTCAATAATAAACGAATAATTTCTTTTCCAATCTCACCATCTAAAGCTCCTGTAGGCTCATCTGCTAAGATAATTTTACGTGGTTTCATTAACATTCTGGCAATAGCTACACGTTGAGCCTGCCCTCCAGACAATTCATATATTTTTTGATGTAAATAGTCACTTGACAGTCCTACTTTTTCAAGTACATCAGTTATTGTTTTTTTGTCTTTAGTGATAAGTTTCAAATTATCATATACTGTTTTGTTATCTATTAAAGAATAATTCTGAAATACATATCCAACAGTATTTTTAAAAAAAGTTCTTTCTTTTATCTTCCAAATATCTTGTTTATCAACTAAAACATTCCCACTGTCAATTTTTTCTAATCTTCCTATAATATTAAGAAGGGTACTTTTACCAGAGCCAGAACCTCCAATCAATGCATAACTTTTTCCAGATTCAAATTTTAAATTTAAGTCTGTAAAGATCTTTTTTGAGCCGAAACTTTTTGAAACGTTCAAAAGGTCAATTGTCATGTTTCATCTCCTTTTAAAATTTTAGTGTAGCTTTCAGATAATTTTCTAAAACTCATGATTATTGACAACATCAAAACGAGCAGAGAAGCAAGACCAATATATAGCAACTCTATTTGACCTGTCATAAGAAATGTAAATAGGATAACGATTGTAATAGTCATCATAAAATACTTGAGACTTGAAATTGCTATATATGTTTTTGACAGACCTAAAATGATTTTCTTCACATATTCATTCTGTTTTAGGGTAATATAAAGTTGGACATATTGATAAATGAGTATAAAGACAATACTGTAAATTATCTTCTGCAAAATTTGTGAAAGTAGAATTTGGTGCTCTAAGGACTGGATCTTTAATTTCACAATTTGGTAAACATCTACTGGATTCATTGAAACATTCAACTGGGTAGCCATTTCATTTATTTTATTTACCGCCTCAGGACTAAAAAGAGACTTAGTTGTTATATTACTAGCCAAAGAAAACTTGTTGTTTTCAATCATTTTGTCCGTATCTAACACAACAACAATGTTATCTGTGCTATCTGCTACACTTGCCATTGGTAAAAGCTCTTTCATTTTATGATTATCATCAGCATCTTCATTGAAATAAAAAATTTTATCACCATCAGGAATTATTTGTACTGCAATTTCTTCTTTTGTATAGTTTGTTCCAATAAATTGTTCTGCTACAACTGTATTCTCAATAGATTTCTGATTTTCTTTCCGTTTCTCAGGAATATAAATGGTTGCTATCTTATTATCTAAAAGATGATAGTTTGTTCCATTCACTTTATTTTGTAGGTTAGCACCTGTTTGATTGATATAAATCAACTCTTTATTTATTTCTGGATTCGTTATTCCGTCATTTTCTAATTGTTTAGAAAAATTTTCCATAACATGTGAAGTTTTCATGAAATCTGGAACATATGCTGAGGATCGATCTATATATAAATAATCTAAGTTTTTTAAGGAAGCAGCTATCTGTAGATACTGACCATCCGAATCATTAACTTCTCCATTTTTAGTAGAGTTACTTTCAATTCCAAGGAACTCAATCCTTCTCCAGTCTTTTACTGTGTCCCATGGTACTAAATTCTGTATCTGAATGTTAATACTGGATTGACTACTCTTTGTTTCTTGTAAAAAAACTCCTGAGATAAGGATAATAATCGAAATAATGGCAAGCCATACGACAAAAATAAGTTTATTTTTTGCCTTGTTTTTAATAATTTCAATAGGCTTTTCAACCTGAATCGTCAACCAAAATAAAACAAAGGTGATGAGATCAATGATTTGAAATAGTATAAAATTCGTTAAAATCAGAGAGAAAAATAACTTAGAACTATAGGTGAAGAAACCATTACCCAAAAAAGAACTGTAAGAAATCATCAATAAAGCCATCATAATCAGTTCAAAAATAAGAGAAATACCATAATCTCTTCTTAGATCGTATACAGGCAATCCCAAAGAACGTCGTATCACTCCTTCTTTAATCTGCTTCGTTCTAACAACAAATAACACAACTAATAAAGTTAAGTAAATTGAACCCATTAACAGTATTCTTAAAGTTCCAGTAAATTGTAAGATTCCTCCTATATACCAAGGATAAGCCATATATACTGTTTGCAACCCCGTCATCGTAAGTGGTTTCAAACTATCTATATCCATTTTCCCAAGGGTGTAATACATCCCTATTATTGGTGTTGACTTTAATTGTTCATTATTTACATCATCAAAATTTACATACCTCAACTGACCCGAACTCTGAACGATGGGCTTGTAAATGGTAACCTTTTCCGATTTTGATAAATCACGAACCATTTCGTATATTTCGTTATTTGAAAGATTGCTTTTTCCTTGAATAGAAAAAGCACCATCAATTGGTAAAGGTATGGGCATTTCTGTATCGCTAATAGTGACCCAACCAATTGCAGCAATCAAACAGAAGAAGAATCCAATGATACATAATTTTAATTTCATAAGCAATTACCATATTACAAGAGACCCTATTTTATAATTGGGTCTCTTGTTTTCATAAATTATTTTTAAAATCTATAATAATCCCAATATGCATTTAATCGAACATCGCTCCAAGATTTTGTAGCACTTGAATATGCCCATCCATAATCTTGTTTATCCTGAGCTTTAACTGTTCCCCAAAAATTCGTTACTGAAGATTTTGAACCAATATTATCTGGAGAACTAACAAAGTAATTCGAATAACCAGAGTTATCATTTACACCATATTCCCATACATCAATAATGGGACTTGGAGCAGGGTGTGCTGTAGTTGCACTAACAATACTAGCTACAGTAGCAAAGCTAAAACTTAAAACACTTGCGACTAGAAAAACAGATGCTTTCTTGTTAATTCTTTTTTTCATTTTACTTCTCCTTTAATTAAAATATTTGATAAAGAATAAGCAACAGTCCCCTTTTTAGTCCATCCATATTACTTTAATATGAATTGATTATATTTAGGTTTTTAATCACCGTTATGGTATCTAGAGTCGTTAAAATATCTCATAACTACCCCTCCTTTTAAAATTGAACACATATAAATGTATCCGTTTACATTTATTAATGTAGCACTTATTTTTTAGTTTGTCAAGTATTTATAGTATATTTTTTATGTATAAAATGGGATTATCTATATATAAAACTGATTTACAAATCGATAAAAAACAATTATCAAATTTCTCTTGTCAATCAAATCGGCTGTTACAGTATTTGTTACCTTGTTCTTAAAAATCGGTTGACAATATTTCTCCTACGAGTATAATTGTTACTATACATTAGAAAAGAGGTTAACTATTTTGAAAAAAGCTCACGTTTATGCTATCCCTGCTATTGGGGCTGCTCTTATTGCGGTATTGGCACAAATCAGCCTTCCAATTGGGCCTGTCCCCTTCACTCTGCAGAACTTTGCAATCGGCTTGATTGCTACTGTCTTTAGACCGAGAGAGGCTGTACTTTCTGTCGGACTCTATCTTCTTCTAGGTGCTATCGGTCTTCCTGTCTTTGCAGGAGGTGGAGCTGGTTTTCAGGCTTTAGTTGGCCCCACTGCAGGCTATCTTTGGTTTTATCTCGTTTACTCTGGACTTACTTCCTCTCTAACCAACAGCAAGAGTGGGATTGTCAATATTTTTCTTGCAAACCTCTTGGGTGATGCCCTTGTTTTTGTCGGTGGGATTCTCAGTTTACATTTTCTTGCTGGAATGGCATTTGAAAAAGCTCTTGTTGTGGGGGTCATTCCCTTTATCATTCCAGACCTTGGTAAACTTCTGGCTATTAGTTTTATTAGCCGTCCGCTACTTCAACGCCTTAAAAATCAGTCTTACTTTGCTAACTAAAAAAGGATATCGAGTTGTCATGACTCAGTATCCTTTTCTTTCATTTTGAAAACTTAGTTGATTTTTAAGGCATCCACCATTGTTTGAAATTCTTCATTTGAGAGAGTAATTCCTTTGCCCATTTTAGTATGATCTGGGCTCCAAGCACGAATATCAAACTTTGCAGGAGCACCATTAAAGCTCACACGGTTGATTTCCTTGGTCCAACCTTTTTCGTTTTCAGAAAGAGTCAACAAGTGCTCTTCGATTTCAAATGTAAATTCTGCCATTTTCTTCTCCTTTTTTAGCTTTCATTAGTTTATTCGTAAAATCTTGTAGATTTTAGGAAAATTTTATATAATATTGATATAAAAGAAGGGAGGCCAATATGAGACATAAATTCCAGCAAGTTTTAGATAAAATACATGACTTTTTAAATGGACATGACCAACCTGACCAGACTGAAAGCAACTCCCTTACAGCCACTATTGAAGAGGCTATCCAGAAACAAACCGCTGTTCACCTTATCTTGTCTGAGACAAGCTTTACAGGTGACATCATCAAATACGATCAGCAACGCCAGCAAATTATCGTGAAAAATTTTGCCAAAAATGTGACCCGTATTATCCGTATAAGCGATATTCAACGCCTGCGATTTGTCCCTTCAACCGTCCAAACAGCCCAAAAAAATAGATTTAAGAAAGAGTGAGATGTAGTTGCTTCATCCCACTCTTTTTTCTTAGCGAATTTGTTCAAAATGTAAATGAACCGCGATATGATCCCCATAACCACTTCTTTCCAAGTCACGTTGTAAACGATAGGAAATGTAGTGTTCTGCAATAGTAATGTAACCTGCACCCAGTAAACGATGCTCAACCATAGACTGAATCATGCTGATGGTAGCACGTTCTACTTTTGCTTCTTCCAAATCCAAAACAACTTTCTTAGTGACTTTTGCAAGGTTTTGACGCAAATCATCTGTCAATACATAGACAGTCTGGGCTGCCTTTAAGATAGCTTGGTAAATCTTATCTGGATTAAATTCAGCAATTTCTCCATCACGTTTGATTACTTGCATAGGTTTCTCCTTTATTCTTTGTTTTCTTTGATTTCTGCCAGAATTTTTTCTTCTTCTGCTGTCAGTTGATAATGTTCAAGCAAATCCGGTCTGCGCTCGTAGGTTTTCTTTAAACTCTCATACAGGCGCCACTGACGAATCTTTTCATGGTGCCCGCTCATCAGAACATCTGGGACAACCATGCCTCGATAATCATAGGGACGTGTGTACTGAGGATATTCAAGAAGGCCAGAAGAAAAACTATCATCTTGGTGGCTAGACTCCTTGCCAATCACTTCTGGAATCAGGCGTACTGTAGCATCAATCATAGTCATGGCCGCCAATTCTCCTCCAGTTAAGACATAATCACCTAGAGAAATCTCATCTGTCACCAAGGTCTTAATCCGCTCATCATAACCCTCATAGTGGCCACAGATAAAGATTAACTCTTCCTCTTGAGCCAAATCCTCAGCATAAGCCTGATCAAACTGCTTTCCAGCTGGATCAAGGAGAATCACGCGCGGATTTTTCTTTTCAATAGCATCAAAGGCATCGAAAATGGGTTGGGCTCGGAGCAGCATCCCCTGACCGCCTCCATATGGTTCATCATCGACGTGACGGGCCTTTTCAGCATATTCTCGAAAATTATGATACTGGATATCCAAGAGCCCTTTTTCACGAGCCTTTCCAACAATTGAGTGCTCCAGTGGAGAGAACATCTCTGGAAAGAGGGTTAAAATATCAATCTTCATCGTCTAACCCTTCTAAGACTTCCACATCGACGCGGTTATTTGGAATATCAACATTGAGAACCACTGGTGGGATATATGGTAAAAGCAAATCACGTTTGCCTTTTCGCTTGACCACCCAGACATCGTTGGCGCCTGGTTGCAGGATTTCCTTGATGGTTCCGACCAAGTTATCACCCTCGTAGACTTCCAAACCGATAATCTCGTGATAGTAGAATTCACCATCATCTAGATCGTCCAAATCTTCCTCAGCAACCTTGAGACTGTATCCTTTGTACTTTTCGATAGCGTTGATATGGTACATATCTTTGAATTTAATAATGTCAAAGTTCTTCTGTTTACGGTGGCTAGCGATGATCACTGTTTGAACAAACTGATCTTTTTCATCAAACAAGGCCAGCTCAGCCCCTTTTTTAAACCGTTCTTCTGCAAAATCCGTCACAGACAAAACTCGCATCTCACCCTGTAACCCCTGCGTATTGACGATTTTCCCAACATTAAAGTAGTTCATCTTGTCTCCTGTAGTCTATTTCTTTCCATCTTATTCGGACAATTCTCGAATAATAGTCACAATTTTTTCTGATTCTGACCATTGTAAATAATGGTGATTCCCTCCTAAAATGAGTTTAGTATTGGAAGTCCAATATTCTGATTCTCTGTACTCTTTTTCTCTATAAGGCTGACAAAAAATAAATACAGGGACTTGAGATTCTATCGAGACATTCTCAAAATCTTCCTCAGTAATCTCTCCAGATATCTGAAATTCTGGATCTTGATTTTCCAACTCTAAGCCTTTTTCTTGCATTATTTCCCAAATTTCTTTATTAATTTCAGGGCTAAATGTGGCTTGAGTTAAGTTCTTAAAATAAAGTTCAGGACCACACTCCTCAATCAGCCTCATCTGCTCTTCCATTTCTGGATAAGGATTTTCTGAAAAATCAGCAAACATGACGTTTTTAGTTGTCGGTTCAATTGCTACTAAAGCCTGACACTTAATTGGTTTCTTGAGCAACTTGCAAGCTAAAATTCCACTCAAACTATGTGCACAAAGTATATATTCAGAAATCGCCAATTCTTCAAGTACTTCATAAACCGCATCTGCAAGATTATCCAGATTTTTTCCAGCTTGGTCATGAATCGGACTTCTACCTGTGTTTGGAAAATCAATTGTCAAATAACCAATTGTGGGAGGAAGTTTTTCGAGTATAAGTGAAAAATTTTCATAACTTGGTAGCAAACCTGCACCACTTAAACAAACTAGCATTTTCTTTTGCTTTTGATAAGTAACAGAGAGACAACCAATTTCTGTAGATACTTCAATCCTCTTCATAAAGAAATCCACTCATTCTGTATAATGAATTATAAAAAATCCTTATCCTTTATTTTATCACGTTCCAAGGATTTTCTCAAGTTGGAGAAATCTCATCTTACAGAGCTACTACTTCTTCAAAGAATTCACCAATTATCTGATTAAACTCTTCAGGATGGTCATTCATAGGTTGGTGTTTGCTATCTGAAATCGTTACTTGACGCGCATTGGGATTTAAGGCAATGATACCATCGTAGATCATTTTTAGGTGTTTGGGAAAATCGTTTTCGCCCCTTATTAATAGCATAGGAGGATTTCCATGATAACCTTCTATCTCATGGACAGCCAAAAAACCTGTGATTCCAAGGTTCAAAAAAACATCTCGCCCAGTTTCTATAATGGCCGTCTTGACTAATTCTCTTGTGATAGGATTGTCTGTACACATTTTTGAGTTCTTATCTGCAATCACCTTCCAAGGAATCGCTTTATACATAAGAGAACTATATTTTATGCGATTTCTCTCTTTATCTGATAGATAACGATGCTGTCCCCAACTATCTACCATGACCAAGGCTAGAACTCTTTCTGGATGGCGATAGGTGTACTCTTGAAGTGGATTTCCTCCCCAAGAATGTCCGACCAATATCACCTTATCCAACTGGAAATAGGACAAAATAGCATCTACATCTTGAACAGCGCCTTCTAAGTCGGGTAAGCCAACTTTCATAGGTGATTCACCCTGTCCTCTAACATTGACAAAGTAGAGGTCAAATCCTTCAAAGGCATCATACTGGTAGGCCCACATCTGACTACGTCCACAAGCTCCATGATAAAAAATAATGTGGCCTTTATTTGTGTTGCTAGGACGATGATAAACAACCAAATCACAATCTAAGACTGGTATAATGTGACGTACCAAAGTCTCAGGTTTTCTGTTATAAAAAGCAATAGCTTCAGCTACATCATTTTGCTTCATTACTACACTCTCTCTTCTTTATCCTAGTATTATTCTTTTTATCTATTTTATCATGCCATATTAAAATCATCATTTTCTAAACTTAAGTCCATTAAAAATTTTGAATTTTCTGTATCATTTGGATTAAGAAAAAGACTGCTAAGCAATCTTTACTTTTTTTCTCATCAGATTCATGCCTAAAATTCCAGCAATAATCAAAGTTGCTCCGATTACATGGTAGCTATAAATTGGTTCGCGGAGGATAAGGGCTCCGGCTAGAATAGTCAAAACTGTTCCAAGATTACCAAAGACACTGACGGTTGATGCTCCAAGTCAAACAATAGCATAGATAGAGAGACTACCAGTAACGATAGAGGCTAAAATTCCCAAATAGAGAATTGAAAGCAGATAAGGAAGCTGTCCGAGCGGTGCAAAGTAAGCTAATATGTTCCCCTCTAGATAGTGCGAGGTCAGACTCAGCGTATTAAAGGCGACGAAGCCAACAAATATCACAACAGCTGTCATATCCATAGCCCGATAGCGTCCTCCTTTGGACTTGCTGAGTATATTGTTTATTGCATTGGCGAGAACAGATCCCAACATCAAGAGAAAGCCCAAGCTAGCAGTCTCAGTACCAAAGTTAGCTCCTTTACTAAGGAAGATGAAAACTACTCCTGCTACGGATAAAAATAAAAAGAACTTTTGAAGCAAGCTTGTCTTTTCCTTGAGAAAGGCCGATGCTAAAAGGAGCGTAAAAATCGGGACAAGAGCCTGTAAAATTCCAGCTTCAGAAGACGATATATACTGTAAAGCAAAGGATTGAAAAATAAAAAAGAAAAGCGGATAGAAAAGACTCATAGGAAGAATAGAAAGAATATCTTTTCTACTTAAACTCACTTTGATAAGTTTGGTTTGATGAAGAACGACCATTACTAAAGATGCGATTGTATAGCGATGCGCTAAGTTTGTAAGAGGACTGGCATAGCCTAAAGCAATCTTAGTAAATAAAAAAGAAAATCCAATGATTGCTGAAAAGGATAAGGCTGCTAGGTAAGCTTTTGTTTTCTCTTTCATAGATTGTTACTCCCTTTAAAAGTAGCTATTCTCAAGATAGATCAACTAGAATTCTTTGAGACTATCTTTCCATTGTAGCATAGTAGAATTCTAGATGCTATTTCTAGGATTAGTATTTTATACCTGCTATCACCCTTTATCTAGTTCATTAACTAAAAAGGACTCTACGAGTCTAGTCTGCCTTTCTCGTTCTTGTCTCACAAGTTCTAACTTGTCTGCCTCTTGGAGATTCCTTACTTTGATAATATAAACTGCCAGTTTCCTTGCTTTATCTTTCTTATATTTACTAATATCTTCTTTATTAGTAAAAAATTGATTTCTTATCGTCTTAGATGTCCTCCTTCAAAAATCCTTCAAATCCCGATTATGCTGTTACTTGATGGATGCTATTTTACACTTCTCCACACAAAAAAAGCGAGACATTCGTCCCGCTCTTCTTATTTTTCGTCAATAACGATTCTTACTTTTTTGTCTTCAGTTGGGACAGAGTAGACAATCGTTCTTATCGCAGAAATAGTGCGACCCTTACGACCGATTACACGACCCACATCACTTTGATCAAGATCCAAATGATATTCCAAAAACTCTGGTGTATCTTCAATCTTGATAGTTAAGGCATCTGGTTGTGAAATCAAGGGTTTCACAATCGCAATAATGAGATTTTCAATCGTATCCATCTGTCAACCTACTTTAAACTTATTTTGAGAATTTAGAATCGTGGAATTTCTTCAATACACCTTCTTTTGAAAGGATGTTGCGAACTGTATCTGAAGGTTGAGCTCCATCAGCCAACCATGCAAGAACGCGGTCTTCTTTCAAAGTTACTTGGTTTTCAGCAACAAGTGGGTTGTAAGTTCCAACTGTTTCGATGAAACGTCCGTCACGTGGTGAACGTGAATCTGCTACGTTGATACGGTAGAAAGGTTTTTTCTTAGAACCCATACGAGTCAAACGGATTTTAACTGCCATTTTTAAATTCTCTTTTCTTATTTTTTTATTTCGGTGAAATAGCTGAGCTATTTAGCACATGTTCTATTATAGCAGATTTCTAGCAGGTGTCAAGAAAAAAACTTGACAGACTATAAAATTTTTAAACCATTTAGAAATTTGTTAGAAGTAGGAAATAAATGTTTGAAAGAAGCTAGCCGTGAATACTATTTTATACTCAATGAAAATCAAAGAGCAAACTAGGAAGCTAGCCGCAGGCTGTACTGGAGTACGGCAAGGCAAAGCTGACGTAGTTTGAATTTGATTTTCGAAGAGTATTAGAAACATTTTATAAAGACCATCAACTCAAACCCTTCATCTCTCCTGAACGTGATTTGGATGCTTGGCTTCTAAATTCCAAGCCCGTTCCCAAACGAAATATCAAGGATTTTAAGAATGATATCTACTAATTAATTTATAAAATATGAATTAATAGATTCTAAATAGGGGAATAATTTAGTTCTGTAAAAATTAACTTCTACACCTACAAAGCTTATTCTGACAGACTTTATAACAGTCTAAGAAAAAAAGTAGAGATTCATACAGTATCTAGGTTTTTCAAAAATTCTTTATCATCAAATATTATTAACGAAACTATCCAAACCAAATCCGATGCATTGCTTCAAAGAATTCTTTAGTTGTTTGACTATCGAGGGCTTTTATTAAAAAAATTTTTCAAATAATTGCCACCTTGGCACATAAATTCTTGCTTTCTAAATTTAAATGTGATATATTTATAACATAAAATTTAAGTGTTATATATTTATAACACAAAAAAGGAGGCTATCATGAAAAAAAGTCAAAAAATGCGTGGCCTCATTGCAATGATTGCCGTAGCTCTCTTTATTGATTTTATTGTTTTATTTGGTTCTAATCTTAGTTGGGAACCCAAGTTAGTTATTACTGGTATTTCAGTGTCAGGTCAAATTGTAGCTATTTGGAGCTGGCTACATAAGAGTCAGAAAGGTAAGGGAAAGATTATTTTTGACTTGTCTGCTAAGCTTTACACGATACTTGTGTTTGCAGCAAGCATTTTTTATACAGTAGGAATTTGGGTTGCGACCCCTAGCGAAAGTTCTGGTATTAAAGAATGGATTTTGGGAATTGGCATCGTTATTGAAGTGATTGTATTTGGTTTTTTCTGTTTGAAAAATGTCAAGGAAACTCCGGACGAACGCTTTTATGCTAATTTAGCAAAGGCAGCTAGCTTGATGTTTGTTTTTATACTAGGTGCACTGATGATCCTAGCAGTTATCATTGGGTATATGGGGTCTCTCACTCTTTACATGGGACAGATATTTTTTAGCATAGCTGTCTTGATTTGCATCTTTGCGGTTGTCTATTTTATCTTGGAACGGAGAGGATAAGCATGGCCAAAGAAAGCAAGATTATTACTAATCTCAAATCTGTTCGTGAGTCCACAGGCATGACCCAGCAGGAGTTAGCCGACCTCATCGGCATGCGACGCGAGACAATTCTGCACTTGGAAAATAATCGTTACAACCCTTCGCTGGAAATGGCTCTTAAAATTGCTCAAGTTTTTAATCTGAAAGTAGAAGACCTCTTTGAACTCAGACAGAAAGAGGAAGCATAATTCTTTTCGAGACCTAGTATTAAGTTCATTGATTAATTAGGAATTGAATCCAAAAGAAAAAATTCTTTGAAAATGTGCTCTTTTAAAATATAGTAATTCTTTCGAATTAACGTTTACTAATTGTGATGCTTTACGAGCTTTCTTAAAATCTGGTTGGGGCACCACTTATTTCATCTAATTTCAAAGTGCTTTAAAATCAACGTTTTCATAAGTTTTCAAAACATAAAATTTCAACTAATTTTAATCAATTTCATCAAAATAAGGTAAACTTTCATAAAAAATAAGCAAAAATCGAACCAGAATATCAAAAGTTTCCCTTATTTAGTTTTACAGAAGTGAAATAGGGATTCACTACACGTCAATATACGGTAGAAACCTTGATTTAAAGCGATTCTTGAAATTTCAAATTTCACTACATTGCAATAAAAATCAGCCGAATCACTACCTTTTTTTGAAATAAGAATATTGATTCGGACAATTAAAAGTAAGAGGAACTCAAATGTAAATTGGAGTTCCTTTTTTGTATATTTTTCAAATAACGCCTCTACACTATTTGTAGCAAATTCACCACTACAGTTTTATCTTAGTTAAAATAAGTTAGAATATGTAAGTGAGTATCAGATATACCAAGACATCGTCACCATCTAAGGTATATTCAAAATACAAAAGTTGACCAACTAGATTTCTGAATATCCTTATATATCCATTCTCAAAATTGGTTTAAATAGCGTAGTCTTTTAAACTAGTTTTGAGAATCTAAAAAATCTTCCTACATATGTAAGAAGATTTTTTAGTTCAGAATGATTAGATTTAGCTAATGGATACCTATCCTACCCACTCACCGTTAGCATTGACTCGATAGCCATCGGGTGTAGTGGTGTTTACTAATAAATCTCCTGAATTATAGGTATAGTACCATTTACCAGAAACTGTAAACCAACCTGTCTTCATAGCTCCAGCAGTATCAAGATAATACCATGATCCTTTGTCTTTAACCCAACCAGTAGCCATTGAACCTGATTCGTTTAAGTAATACCATAAGCCTTTGTCTTTAACCCAACCAGTAGCCATTGAACCTGATTCGTTTAAGTAATACCATAATCCTTTATCTTTAACCCAACCAGTAGCCATTGAACCTGATTCGTTTAAGTAATACCATAAGCCTTTATCTTTAACCCAACCAGTAGCCATTGAACCTGATTCGTTTAAGTAATACCATAAGCCTTTATCTTTAACCCAACCAGTAGCCATTGAACCTGATTCGTTTAAATAATACCATAAGCCTTTGTCTTTAACCCAACCAACTACTCCCTGATTAGAATTCTTTTTAGGTTTAGCTACATCAGTTTCAGTTTTACCTGTTCCTTCTTTAGGTTTAGCTACATCAGTTTCAGTTTTACCTGTCCCTTCTTTAGGTTTAGCTACGTCAGTTTCAGTTTTATCTGTTCCTTCTTTAGGTTTAGCTACGTCAGTTTCAGTTTTACCTGTCCCTTCTTTAGGTTTAGCTACGTCAGTTTCAGTTTTATCTGTCCCTTCTTTAGGTTTAGCTACATCAGTTTCAGTTTTACCTGTTCCTTCTTTAGGTTTAGCTACATCAGTTTCAGTTTTACCTGTTCCTTCTTTAGGTTTAGCTACGTCAGTTTCAGTTTTACCTGTTCCTTCTTTAGGTTTATCTACGTTAGTTTCTTGTTTTATATTATCTACTTTTTCAACGATGATATCATTACTAGTAGATAAATTTGATTTAAGAACATCTTTTATATGTTCTGATGTTACATAGAACTTAACAGTTTCAGGAATTGCAAATGTATCTTTTTTCACAGAAAACTCTGTACTTTTATTCTTAATATGAATTTCCTTTAATGAATCTAAGCTGCCACTTAGGAAGAAGGACGGCAATGAGTTGATATTATTACCAATTGTTAATCTTTTTAATTTTGGTAAACCGTTCATGACATGTTTACCAAAATTTTTAACATTATCTGGTAATATAAGTTCTTTTAATTCTAAATTACGATAAAATGCTAAACGTTCAATAGTTTCTAAACTATTTGGTAAGCTAATTTCTTCAAGTTTAATCGCATCTTCAAATGCAAAAGTACCGATTTTTTCTAAACCATCGTTCAATTCGAGTCTTTTCAAATAAGAATTTTTATCAAACGAATATGATGTAAGTTCTTTTGTCTCCTTAGGTGTTTTATAACTTTCGTCATTTTTTTTACTTGGATAACAAATTAATTTGGTTTTATCTTTTGAAAACAAAACACCATCAATTGAGGCAAACGATTCATTTCCTTCTTCAACATCAACATGTTTTAAGCTAGTAGTATTTTTAAATAGATTACTTCCTAATGTTTTAACCGATTTTGGTAATGTTAGTTTCTCTAAATTTGATAAATTAGCAAAAGCCTCATGTGATATTAATTCTAATTTTGAACTTGAGGAAAAGGTTAGCTTTTTCAATTTTTGACTAAAAGAAAATGCACTTGTCCCAATATATTCTAGAGATGCAGGCAATTCAATCTCTTCTAATTCAGAAAAATTAAAAGCTTTATCTTCAATTTTCTCCAGCTGACTGCCATTCTCAAAAATAATAGTTTTAGCTTTACTTCCAAGGAAGCCGTTTTTTTGTATTTTTTTTATGCTTGATGGAATAGTAATAGAGCTAGGATAGTAGATAATTCTACCTGTTTCATCTGGATAATAACTAAAAGCTTCACTAGCTACTTCAGTAACGGTAAATACTTTATCACCTACTGTGATTTTTGTAGGAATCGTGAATGATTTTCCATCTTGACCAGCTTCAAACTGTACAGGAGTCACTCCATTACCCACTTGAACAGTTCCTATGTTGCCTTCTACAGTTAGAACCTTATATTTGATATTATTTTGTTTAATAATACTTCCAACTTTAGTCTCTTTGATCACTTCCGAACTAGGTGTATTTGCTAGAATTGGTTCATTAGGGACATATGCTGCTAATATAACCGCAGCTGTAGTTAATGATAATACTGTTCTTTTTTCATATAAATTTCCTTACATATTTATTTTCTAATAGATATAAAACTATAACTTTGCTAGCCGTTGTTATAAAAAGTTTTATTCAAGCATTATCTAGTAGAATAGAGTAGTACATTTTATAAATTGTTATCTCTCCATAAACATAGTATATCATTTTTAAATTTTAAGTCAAGAAAAATTAACTGAGTAAAAACTCTCGAAATTCAATTCGCTATATTATCACTCAACTTGAACAAATACCAGAACCACAAAAAACAGATATAATTGATGCAATAGCAACTCTATTAAACAACATAAGAGACTGGGACAAAAAGATTTTGATTTCAGTAATTCTTTATTATAAATTTTTAAAATCGATAGATTAGACAAAAAAGCGAACGAAACAGAAAATCTTCACTCATATTCCCAACCATATACGGGAATTATATGTGCGATAGAAATGAAAGAGCAACTCTTAAAAAGCGTCTATCTGCTTTAGGACTACCAGACTATAGTTTTCACTTATTCCGCCACACACACGCTTCTATGATGTTAAATGCAGGTATCGCTATTACCTCAATAAATAATCCATCTAATTTCATTTCGTCTTTACCAAATTTGACGAGATTGACGACCTCTTCATAACGTCCTACCGCATTATTGACATCTTATAAGTTCGTTCTAGCTTTTGATAAGGCTTTGTCAATCTTTGGATTGACACTTTCATTTTGTGTCACAAACTCCATGCCGTAAGACGTTGCCACTCTTCAACTTCACGTTGAATTTTTACTTCTTTACTCTGTTTCGTTGCCATTACCAAAGCCTTTTAAAATGTTCTTTAAATTGGCTCTTTTAATTGCCCAGTGAGTCCTACTTAATTCCCAATCTTCTATTTTTAATTCTGATTGATGAAGTTCGATCAGATTTAAATCAATTTCACATTCTTTCTGAAAATCAAATTTTATATATCCAGCTCTTTTATCTATATCTACTAATTTTCCAAAAAATCCAGTTTTTATCTCTTGTTTCGCCTCACTATATTCTGGAAGGAATAAAGCTGGCAAACTCATTATTTCATCAATATCTTCTAAAGTGAATTGATTGAACTTTTGACTAATTGCTGAATTTGTGTATTGAAAAACCCTATCATTGTTTAAACTAAACGAGTTCTCTTCATACTTCTCATTGTAAATTATAAATAGGTTATAATATTCATTGGAAGAGAGTATCTGCCGTATAGGTGTAACATTAACGATATGATTTACACTGTTTGCTTGCTCAATATTATAAATTCTGTCCGCATTTTGTTGTAGTGGTTGTTGGGGAAATTCTGAGGGCAAATTATCCTGCCTTTTTAGTGAGTTTGTCAATGTATTCTCCTTAATTTAAATTTTCTACATGTTCTATGTTATAAATTTTGTTAGCATACTGAGTTATGATTTTTGGATTATTCAATACTTGTTGTTTCATAGATTCTTCACCTTCAGTATTAAATTTTTTCTCTTCTTCGTTCTCAGTATCTGATTCTTCAACATGCTCTTGTTCCACTATTCCAGCAGTTTGTTCATTCAACTCTTCCACACTTGGGTTATAACGAGTTATTTCTAAATTAGGCAAAGACTTTCCCAGTTCTGAGTTTCTGAATTTCCATGGCGTATTTTCTCCATTTTGAGAATACCATTCCTCAAATGTTTCTTTACCGAGTGTATTATCAATTTTATTTACAAATATATATCTCATCACATCTAACAAGAATGGCTCAATTTCTACTGTTGTAATACTTAATAATTCTGACTTAGATACAGTATTATTAACAGAAATCTTAAATCGTTCCGAAATATCAATTGTTTCATCATTACAGATTGTTTCTATAATAGCAGAAGCAAACCATTCCAATTTTTGCTCTGAAAACTTATTACTTATAAAAGCAGACATACTCTCAAGTGTGTCTTTTTTATTTTGCTTAACTGAGGTTTCAAAAGAATCAATAAAAGTTTGGTCGTCAAAGATCAAATATGATGTAGCAGATATCACACATTTTTTATATTCAGACACATTCTTTTTAAATGATGTCCCTTTAACTTTTAAAAGGGATTCCCCTGTAAAGTTCTCGATGAACGATAACATCATATCATCTTCATTTAAACCATCACTTTTATCAGTTACAACACCACGTACTCTTGTACTACGTACTCTTCTTCTAGTATTTCTAGCTTCAAGAATAAGCCCAAAGAGTATCCCTCCTGTTAGGCGTGGAACGTTAGATGACATTTTTTAACTCCTCTTACTTTATTTGGTAACTTTATCTACTTTATCTACATTTACAAGTAACTCCATCTACTTCATAATAAAGTTTGAAGATAAGGCAAATGTATATTTGATTCTATTATATCAAATTTCACAAGCGTTTTCTTCAGAATAATAATATTAGTCCTAATTGATGGCCATCAAATGGACGGATTGAAACGAATATGAAAACTCAGACGATAACGGTCGAGTTCTGCATATATCTGTTTATCCGTTTATTTGGTGTGCCCTTTTCACATCTATCGGTATTCAGTATGGCTCATTGAAGTTTCTTTCCGTCCTAAGGACAGAAAGGAACCAACATGAATAATATATATGAAGAAATTTCTAAAAAGAAATTAAATGAAAAACTCGTTAAATCTCTAACTCCAGAAGAGCAATCTTTCTGGCTTGAATGGCTAAATGAGAGTGATAGACATGAAAATAGTTATGCTCGCCAATGTCGTCGTAAAGAAATAAGTCTAAACTCCAAAATAAACAATGGAAGAACAAATAACGAAACAACTCCACTTGACTTGTTTATAGATGATTCCCCTAATCCTCTTGACTTTCTCATTCAGACAGAAGATGAAGAATTTACCTTAGCTCAATTGCCAAGATTAAAAAAGGTTCTATCTGAATTAGATGAACTTGACAGAGACATTATCTTACTTTGCCATTCATTTGAAGAATATGAATATACGTATAGGGGGGAAACCTATATAAACTACAAGAAACTTTCTTTCAGAGAAATGGGTAGAAGATTAAATGAGGACTATCGTAAAATCCAACGTAAGATACCGAAAATAATGTCTTATATAAAAGAAAGACTCACAGAATAATTGAACAAAAAAATTAGGCCTTTTTTGCTCAAAAATGGTTCAACTACCCTTAATTTTGTCCATTAATTAGGAGGTAGTTTTAAAAGTCCAGCTCATGACCTCAAACCGAGCTTGTCTCTTCTTAGTTTTTAAGCTTCATATAGAAAGGTATATCCATATGAAAATCAAACCACAACACCGAAAAGGCGGTTACTCAAACCATATCGCTCAACAATACGTTGACCTCAACGCTCCTATCTACTTACTGAGTGACGAACTCGAACCCCAACAAAAGTACGAAAACAACAAACCAACAGGGGAAATTGTCGCTTATAAGCCTTGGTTCGGACAAAAAGGACTTCCGCCTTTTCAAGTGAAATTTACAGAAGCACCTGAACTGCCAGACTACCTATCTCTGGTTTCATTTGAAGGTCTAATGGCATGCGAAGTTAACTACAATGTCTACTTCAAAGCTGACGGATTGAAAGAGGTGAACTAATGGTTTCAACTCTCACACAAAGAGAGTTGGAACAATACCTGTTACAGAGCCTAAATATGGGTTTGGGCTCTGTATTACAGGGTGAAACATCCTACACCAACTCTTTTAACATTCTTGTCCGAGAAGACGGCTTTATCTTTGTCCCTCGTCTACCATGTGGCTTTATCATTGATGATGACTTGTATCAGAAGATTTTTCTAATCGCAAACGCCTCCCTCTATCCTCAATATACGCTATTGAAACAAAACTCTGCTTACTTTATCGCCTTAAAGTCAGAGGATATTCATGTTCAGCGTGGCTTATTCTTTCCATGGAAAAAAGGAGTTTCGGAGCGCTTGGTCATTCCAGACCTTGAGATATTTACCTCGTCTCTAAAGGGTAATAATATTCCTATCATGAAAAATCTAGCCATTAACTATGATAAGGTAACTTCTTTGGCTATTGCTGGTAATTCCGGTAGTGGGAAAAGTTACGCTTTGACTTATCTACTTAGTGTCCTGAAAAACATTTCTGACCTAATTATTATTGACCCTAAGTTTGATACACCATCACGCTGGGCAAGAGAACACCAAACTCCCGTTATTCACCCCCATGAAAACCGCTCTAAATCTGATTTTGTTTCAGAAATTAATGAAAACCTGAGCAAGTGTATGACCATCATTCATAAAAGGCAAGCCATCTTGTTTGAAAATCCACGTCATGAATTTAAACATCTAACCATTGTTATTGATGAAGTACTAGCCTTGTCAGAAGGAGTCAACAGAACCATCAAAGATTCTTTCTTCTCTTTATTGTCTCAAATCGCACTACTGGGACGAGCTACACGTGTTCATTTACTTCTAGTCAGTCAACGCTTTGACCATACAACTATCCCCGTATCCGTTCGGGAACAATTGAATGTTCTGATACAGATTGGAAACATTAATAAAAAGACCACACAGTTTTTGTTTCCCGACCTCGACCCTGAGGGCATCGTTATTCCGATAGGCAAAGGAACAGGACTTATACAGATTATTGATAACGAACATCCTTATCAAGTTTTCCCCCTCCTCTGTCCCACCTATTACACCAAGAAAGGAATTTTATAGACTATGAGAAAAACGAATTTTCAAAAAACCATTCATCCAGCAACTACCTTTTTTATAATGGGAATCCTATCTATGTTTATTTCAATCTTATTGAGGCTTGGAATGAATCCCTTGGAAAACAGTATCTATTTCACATCTCTGTTTGATTTCCTGCGCTTGCTTCACTTTATCAGCTCATCTATTTCTTTATTGTCCCTTCTCTTATTACTTGGATTAGTTGGCTATGAAATTAAGATACGCCACAGAGAAGATAAAATATCAAACCTCTTTAAGTCCATTACACAGACCTTTTCTCTTCGTCTATTTCTGATTCAAAGAGAGTACTCAGAAACTGTAAGCACAAGCGAGCAAGGAAACACAAAGAGATACAACCCTATCAACAAACAGTTCAATAAAGCGATTCAGAAAGTGCTTGTAGATATACGAGAGGAAAGCACAACATTGATTATTCCTGTCCCCAAATCGCAACAAGCCATTAGAATTCTAAAAGATTTGGAAACAATCATCAGTGAAGAAATTTCTAGTCGCAATCCTGACTATTATTTTTCAAGACCTGAAAGAAAGGGCATGGACTTCTACTTTATCGGAACAAGACGTAAATAATAGGACGGGCGCTATGGCGCACGAAGTAAGCGCCACCTAGCGCCCGTCTGCTTGGTATATGGACTAACGGGTTACTACGACCCCGTTAGTCCAATAATCAATAATCACAGAAATATCAAAAAAGCGTCTTCCACCTTCCGAAAGAACCCTTCTAAATCTCCTTATAGATAGAAATACAATTTGAAAGCGAGGTATGTTGTATATGTCAAAAGAACAACGTTCCAACAAGTGGGCTTTTCTTTTCTACAGAGAGAGCGCCCCAGAAAACTATTTAGAAATCCTTGAAGACCTTCATATTCCCTTTATCTTATCCCCTTGGCACGATAAAGACGTTAATAGAAGAACAGGGGAACTTAAAAAAGCTCATAAGCATGGCGCCTTTTTCTTCGATTCACTCAAAAGTTATTCTCAAGTATCTGAACTCATCAAGGATAAATTAAAGGGACCTGCTCATGTAGAACCTATTATGTCTCCAAAAGGGATGTATGACTACTTTGTCCATGCGGAGAATCCTGAGAAAAGTCCGTACGATATCAAAGATATAGAAATTGGATGCGGATTTGAATTGGATAAATTCCTCATAAACCATAACAACGATGATTTTCTATCAACTATTATTGACGTGATAGACAAGAATAATTTCACTGAATTTAATCATCTGGTTAGGTATGCGAGAGAAGAAAATCCGACCTTATTAAGACTTATCGTAGATAAAACTTACTTTTTTGCCAAGTATTTAGATTCACGAAGGTATAGTACAGATAAAAGCAAAATAACTTCATCAAAAGCTCCCTTGACGAATACTCCTAATAAAACTAGAGACATCATATCAGACTCTACTTTAATAGAAGTATAACGGAGGAAAAGCTATGCAAGTAATCTTACCAGATGAACAAATTCATCAAATTCAACTTTTACTCTCTAATCTTATAAAGAAAGAAATCAGAGAGCAATTAGACAAGAGCGGTATCGATAGTCCCTATTTGAACAAACAACAAGCTTGTAACTATTTAGGTATATCAAATAATACACTGGATTCTTGGATTGTAAAAGGCTTACCCAAAATCAAAATCGGTAAAACGATTCGATTCCATAAAGACGCTATCGATCAATGGCTAAACTTACATAACTAGAAATATCAAGATTTTTGTTTTATAATAGTCATGATATTTTCTGGTTCGATACACAAGGAGAATATCATGACTATCACTAAAACAAAAAACGGAACTTATCGCTTAAAAATCTATATCCCAATTGAAGCACGAATGCCACTTGGAATTGTCAATAGCAACTATTACGATAAGCGATTTAAAACTAGAAAGGAGGCAAGACAAGCTGAGATAGACTTGCTTACCAAGTTAAATCAAATAGAAGATAATGAATTTTCAGGACTTGCAAAAGGAGATATTCTTTTCTCAGACTTCTATAACAATATCTGGTGGGACTCTTATAAAGCAGGACAAACTACATCTACTTCTAAGCCACCAAGCAGGTCAACAGTTGCAAATACCAAAACCTGTTTTGAAAAACATATACTACCACTTCTTGGAAACTATACGATACAGTTTCTAAATCAAAATAAGCAAGTTATCCTAAATCTAATGACATCTAAAGCTGATGAATATGCGAACTTCAAATCTTTACGTAGCTATGTGATTTCCATTTTTGATTGGGCAGAAGAACTTGAATATATAGAAGCTAATAAAGTTGCAAAAATATTAAGAAGAATAAAGGCCACTAAAAAGATTCAACTTGCAGAGTCCAAGAGAGAGGAAGATTTATATCTAACTCATGAACAACTCCAAGAATGGTTCTCAGCATTTCAAGAAGATTTAGACAATGATAAAATAACCCTTAAAGATTATGTCCTATTTTATCTTACTTTTTTCTTAGGCGATAGAAAATCTGAAACCTATGCTCTTCAATGGAAACATATCGACTTTGATAAATCGCAAATTCAATTACTCCAAGCATTAGATAGATATGGAGAAGTAAAATCAACAAAAAGCAACAAGAAAACTGTCTTTTCTGTTTCAGGTGACTTACTCCAATTGCTCAAAAATTGGAAAGAACAACAAAGATATGAATTAGCAAAGTTCGGCATCATCAGTAATCCAGAACAATTTGTTTTTACATATATCGACACAAAAGGAAACATCAACAAGCCTTTACATGCTGACTATCTGAACAATAAAATGAAAAGTATTAGAAAGCGACATAAAGAACTAGCACACGCTACACCACATAAACTGCGACATACAGGAGCAACGCTCGCTAAACAGGCTGGAATGAGCTTAGAAGCCATTTCCGAAGCTCTAACACATAGCGACACAGGTACAACACAGATTTATGTCAATACTTCTAATGTAGTCCCTATGGCAGTCGGTGAATTTGCCTTAAGGTCTCTAAAACAATAAGGTGAAAATAAGGTAAACTTTGAGGTGAACTTTTTCAAAAAACATAAAAAAAGCACCCATGAGGTAAACTCTTGAGTGCTTTGAAACGTTGATAGTATCGTATTGATTAACGTTTTGAGAATTGTGAAGCTTTACGAGCTTTCTTAAGACCTGGTTTCCTAAATACTTCGAGTACACTTATGGTATTGATACCTCTAAACAAGCGACCTTCAGGTTGACTTCCTCTTAAACTGTCTTGTCACTAACATTTGAAATCCACTTCCTTTTAGGGTACAATGGTAGAAATGAATTTTTGAGAGGAATAGAATGAAAAAACTAGCAACCCTTCTTTTACTATCCACTGTAGCCCTAGCTGGATGTAGCAACATCCAACGTAGTTTGCGTGGCGATGACTATGTAGATTCTAGCTTGGCTGCTGAAGAAAGTTCCAAAGCAGCAGCCCAATCTGCCAAGGAGTTAAACGATGCTTTGACAAACGAAAATGCAAATTTCCCACAACTATCTAAAGAAGTTGCTGTAGACGAGGCTGAAGTAATTCTCCACACAAGTCAAGGGGATATCCGTATTAAACTCTTCCCTAAACTCGCTCCTCTAGCGGTTGAAAACTTCCTCACTCATGCCAAAGAAGGCTACTATAACGGTATTACCTTCCACCGTGTCATCGATGGCTTTATGGTCCAAACTGGAGATCCAAAAGGGGACGGTACAGGTGGTCAATCTATCTGGCATGACAAGGATAAAACCAAAGACAAGGGAACTGGTTTCAAGAACGAGATTACTCCTTATCTCTATAACATCCGTGGTGCTCTTGCTATGGCTAATACTGGTCAACCAAACACCAACGGCAGCCAGTTCTTTATCAACCAAAACTCTACTGATACCTCTGCTAAGCTCCCTACAAGCAAGTATCCAAAGAAAATCATCGAAGCCTACAAAGAAGGGGGAAATCCTAGTCTAGATGGTAAACACCCAGTCTTTGGTCAAGTGATTGACGGTATGGATGTTGTAGATAAGATTGCTAAAGCCGAAAAAGATGAAAAAGAAAAGCCAACGACTGCTATTACTATCGATAGCATCGAAGTGGTGAAAGACTACGATTTTAAATCTTAAAAACCAAAAAAATACAGTATCCACATTCGGTACTGTATTTCTTTTATCTTCATTTTTAAGTTAGATTGTTAAAATCCCAGATTTGGTCCATCCAGCCTTCATAGAAGTCTGGTTCGTGACAGACCATAAGAATCGATCCCTTGTATTCTTTTAGAGCGCGTTTGAGTTCATCCTTGGCATCCACATCCAAGTGGTTGGTTGGCTCGTCCAACACTAAAACATTGTTTTCACGATTCATCAAGAGACAAAAACGAACCTTGGCTTGTTCCCCACCTGACAAGACCTGAATTTGGCTTTCAATATGCTTGGTTGTCAAACCGCAACGAGCAAGGGCTGCACGGACTTCTGCTTGGTTAAGGGCAGGAAAGGCATTCCAGACAGCCTCTAGTGGTGTTTGGCGATTACCGCCTTCTACTTCCTGTTCAAAATAACCAAGTTCTAGATAATCACCGCGTTCAACTTCCCCAGCAATTGGCGGAATAATCCCCAAGAGAGACTTCAAGAGAGTTGTTTTCCCGATACCGTTGGCACCGATAATAGCAACCTTTTGATTGCGTTCAAAGGTAAGATTCAAAGGCTTAGTAAGAGGACGGTCATAACCAATTTGCAAATCCTTGGCTTGGAAGATAAAGCGCCCTGGCGTACGAGCCGGTTTGAAATCAAAGGATGGTTTTGGTTTCTCACTTTGGAGTTCGATAATATCCATCTTATCCAATTTCTTCTGACGAGACATGGCCATATTTCGTGTTGCAACACGCGCTTTGTTTCGAGCCACGAAGTCCTTGAGGTCCGCAATCTCTTTCTGCTGACGTTCGTAGGCAGCCTCTAGCTGAGATTTCTTCATAGCATAGACTTCTTGGAACTGGTAGTAGTCACCAGAGTATCGTGTCAACTGTTGATTTTCCACATGGTAGACAATATTAATCACATCGTTCAGGAATGGGATATCATGTGAAATAAGGACAAATGCATTTTCATAGTTTTGGAGATAGCGCTTAAGCCAATCAATATGCTCAGCATCCAAGTAGTTGGTCGGCTCGTCCAGAAGCAAGATATCGGGCTTTTCAAGGAGGAGTTTAGCCAAAAGAACCTTGGTTCTTTGTCCACCTGATAAAGAGGTTACATCCGTATCCATACCAAAATCCATAACACCAAGGGCACGCGCTACTTCGTCAATCTTTGCATCCAAGGTATAAAAATCACGACTCTCCAAACGGTCTTGGAGTTCGCCCACTTCTTCCATGAGAGCATCAACATCCGCTCCGTCTTCAGCCATTTCCATATAAAGGTCATTGATACGGGCTTCTGCTTTGAAAAGCTCATCAAAGGCTGTACGGAGAACATCACGTACCGACTGCCCTTCAGCAAGGACAGAGTGTTGGTCTAAGTAACCAGCAGTCACATATTTAGACCACTCAACCTTCCCTTCATCTGGCAGCATCTTACCAGTCACAATACTCATAAAGGTTGATTTCCCTTCACCATTGGCACCGACCAGGCCGATATGTTCTCCCTTGAGGAGACGGAAGGACACATCTTCAAAAATTGCACGGTCACCAAAACCATGACTCAGATTTTTAACTTCTAAAATACTCATTTTAATTCCTTATCTTGTTTTTATGTAATTGTTTATAGAGGAACCAAGCCAAATAGCCACCCAAGGTATTAGTCCACAAATCATCAATCTCAAAGACGCGATTAAAATCAAAGACAAAGTCCAAGACTAACTGCGTACACTCAATTCCAAGACTCACTAGAAAGCTAAAAAGTAGCACCTTTTTTGTTTTCCGCAAGTTTGGAAGGAGATAAAGGAGTTGGAAAACAAGAGGAAAAAGCAAGAAGACATTGAGGATATTTTGTAAAAAAATCCAAAATAATTGTCCTACATCACTCACTTCGCCCAGTTTCCAGAGAGAATTGAAAGGAGTCAAAAGAAAAACCAGGCGTCCAAGATGCTGAATACCTGGAGTTTCCACTCCCACGGGAGAATGTTCTTGAGGAGTAAAGCAAAAATAGACGATACAAATGCTATAGAAAATGACTCCCCAAACCAAAATATGATTATAAGTTTTCTTCATCATTAAGGATTGACTGCTGCGACTGCTTTCTGGCGGTCACGTTTCATTGTGTTAGAGCGCAATTGTCCACAAGCTGCATCAATATCTGTACCATGCTCTTGACGAACAACACAGTTGACCCCTTTTTTCTTAAGCGTATCATAGAAGGCCAGGACGCGCTCTTTAGGACTACGGCTATATTGGTCATGCTCACTAACTGGGTTATAAGGAATCAAGTTGACATAAGACAATTTCTTGATGTTCTTGAGCAATTCAGCCAATTCTAAGGCTTGTTCTACACCGTCATTTACTTCATTGAGCATGATATACTCAAAGGTTACACGACGATTGGTTGTTTCGATATAGTACTCAATAGCAGCAAAGAGTTTTTCAATCGGAAAGGCACGGTTAATCTTCATGATGCTTGAGCGCAGTTCATTATTAGGTGCGTGAAGGGAAACGGCAAGATTGACCTGAACACCTTCATTAGCAAAATCACGAATTTTATGGGCCAAACCTGAGGTTGAAACCGTAATGTGACGAGCACCGATGGCCATTCCCTTGTCATCATTGATAGTACGAACGAAATTCAAGACATTGTTGTAATTATCAAATGGTTCACCAATTCCCATGACAACGATATGACTGACACGCTCATCCTGACCACGCTCATCAAAGTATTTCTGAACCAGCATGATTTGCGCTACGATTTCCCCATTATTGAGGTCACGTTGTTTCTTAATCAAACCAGAGGCACAGAAGGTACAACCGATATTACAGCCGACCTGAGTGGTCACACAGACAGATAAACCGTAGTGTTGACGCATGAGTACTGTCTCAATCAGCATTCCATCTGGCAATTCAAAAAGATATTTAACTGTCCCATCAGCAGATTCTTGCACGATTCGCTGTTTCAATGGATTAACCACAAACTGGTCATTAAGCTTAGCAATCAAATCCTTGGAAAGGTTGGTCATTTCTTCAAATGACTGGACACGTTTACGGTAGAGCCATTCCCAGATTTGATCTGCACGGAATTTCTTTTCTCCCTGCTCCAAAACCCATTCCTGCATGGTTTGACGTGTTAAACTATAAATTGACGGTTTCATTTCTTCTCCTTATTCTCTACTCACTTCTGACGAATGACAAAATGACGTTGTCCCTTGTCCTCTTTCTGAGAATGCTGATCTTTCTGACGACGTCTATTTTTCTTATCTGCATTCGGTTTTCGTTTAGTTTGAGCCGGTTTCTTTCCTTTTCTAGAAGGCTGTTCTTCTTCCTTCTTACGCATTTTCTTGTCAAATGACGCTCGCTTAGGGGCTTCATTTTCTAAGACAAAATAGGCACAACCATAACTACAATACTCTAAAAGGTAGTCTTGTAAACGACTGATTTTTTCAAGTTTTTCATCTGTTCGGTCATCCTTGTAAAACCCTCGTAGGCGAAGCTGTTCATTGCTCCAGTCTCCCACGATATAATCAAACTTGGTTAAGACTTCTGAAAAACGCTGATTAAAAGCCGTCACATCAAAGGCATCTTTGCTATTTTCCACCAAGGAAAAAGCTATCCCTTCCGTTTCGACCTTGTCCCCGTGTAAATGAAACTCAGGACCAGGAAACTTGTTATAGTTGTATAATTCAGGTGCAATTTCTTTTCGCATAGATATCCTTTTTCCACGATTACTTAATACTTTATTCTACCATAATTTCTAGCAGTTAGCACGTTTCTCATAAAAATGAAAAAAGTCTGACGATTTTGTCAGACCAAAATAATATAACCTTAAAAAGAGAAGAACAATTCTTCCCTCCAACTATCATTATTTAGCAGCTGCGTACAGTTCATCTACTTTGTTCCAGTTGATCACTGAGAAGAAAGCTTTGATGTAGTCAGGACGCACGTTGCGGTATTTCACATAGTAAGCATGTTCCCAAACGTCCAAGCCCAAGATTGGTTTTTTGCCTTCTGAGATTGGTGTGTCCTGGTTTGCTGTTGAAGTCACTTCAAGTTTCCCTTCTTTGTTGACAACCAACCATGCCCATCCTGAACCAAAACGAGTTGTTGCTGCTGCAGTGAAGGCTGCTTGGAATTCTTCAAATGAACCAAATGTTGCATCGATTGCTGCTGCAAGTTCTGCTGATGGAGCTGTTTTCTCAGGAGTCATCAATTCCCAGAAAAGAGCGTGGTTCAAGTGTCCACCACCATTGTTGATAAGCGCTTGACGGATATCAGCTGGAATAGATTCTACATCAGCAAGCAAGGCTTCAAGGTCTTCACCGATTTCAGGGTGTTTTTCTAGAGCTGCATTAGCATTGTTGACATAAGTTTGATGGTGTTTGTCATGGTGCAAGTGCATTGTTTCCGCATCGATGTATGGTTCCAAAGCGTCGTATGCATATGGAAGATCTGGTAAGATAATAGCCATCTGTAATACCTCTTTTTCTTTCTATATGAAAATGATAACGCAAACATTCACTTTTTTCAAGTTTTTTGCTTATAGATGAAGAAATCACTGAAATACTTTCTAATAATACTCTTCGAAAATCTCTTCAAACCGCGTCAACGTCGCCTTGCCGTACTCAAGTATAGCCTGCGGCTAGTTTGCTCTTTGATTTTCATTGAGTATAGAATAAGCAAATCACTAAGAAACCCACGACAAGATAATCCTGACGCGGGTTTTAGTTTCAAAAAATGTCAATTGACCTGACTAGCAATCTGCAGGAGTGCCTTTTCAAAAAGGAAACCTTTTTCATAAAGACCAGTCTTAATCTGATAGTCTGTCTCAATCAAATAAGAAATAGCTTGCTTCAAAAAGCTAAAGGAAAGTCCTTTTGAATCTCTCAGCGCAAACTTGATTTGATAGGGATTAGGATTGCGTCCGAGAAAACTACCTAAACTACTTCCAATCTGCGATTCTGTTTGCCCAGACTCCGCCAAAATCTTCACCTGAGTAAAAGTCCGAAATTGTCCTAGCATGACTGCAATCAGTTTGATTTCATCTTCACCTTGCAAGGTCAAGTCTCTAACCAAATCACGCGCCTGGTCCATCTTTTTAGTCAGAATAAACTGAGTTAAATCAAAAATATTGTCCTGTAAGGTCTTGGGAATAGCGTTGACAATATCCTCTTCCTCTATAACAGAGTCTTCCTTATAGGATTGTAAAAAAAGGAGATTTTTCTGGATTTCGCTAAATTGAAAACCCGACTTGATGAGGAGATTTTCAAAAGAATGATTAGCAAACTGCAGGCCTTGTTTCTGACTCCACTTTTGGAAATACTGGCGCAGTTCTTGTTCTTTGGCCTCTACTGCGTCAAAAACCTTGGCATCACGCTTAAGTAATTTAACCAACCGTCTTTTGCTATCCAGCTTTCCTTCTGCAAAGATTAACAACTTGGTTGTTGGTGAAGGATTGTCAAGGTATTCCTCAAATGACTTGAGCTCATCATCTGTCAAAAAGCGCTTTTTAGCAGTCGTTATATCGACAAAATGGTCTAATATCACGATTTTTTCATCCGCAAAGAAAGGAAGGCTGACCAACTCCAGTTCCACATCCTTGTATACTACTTCTTTCATATCAAAGTAGGCAAAGTTGAGGTCAGCAGAATCATAACCAATCTGTTTCAATACTTGACTCTTCATAACTTCAAACTGACCCTGATCTGTCCCTGTAAATAGGCTCAGGCTCGGTAAATTTGATAAAGTCAACTTCTGACTTTCTTCAATGGCTAGCATCTTCTTTCCTTTCTTCTGATTTTTTTATGAATTTAATCAATATAGCGCAATTTCCCACGGAAATCTTCTAGGCTTTCGTACCCTTTTTCCCCCATGATTGCTTTCAGTTCATTAGTAATGCGTTCAAAAGCTCCAACACCTTCTTTATGAAGAGTTGTTCCTACCTGCACCATACTTGCTCCACAGAGGATATGTTCAAAGGCATCACGACCAGTCAGAACGCCACCTGTTCCGATGATTTGGATTTGAGGATTTAAACGTTGATAAAAGGCATGAACATTGGCTAGCGCAGTCGGTTTGATATATTCTCCACCAATGCCACCGAAACCATTTTTAGGACGAATAACGACGGACTCATCTTCTATATAAAGGCCGTTTCCGATAGAGTTGACACAGTTGACAAACTTGAGCGGATACTTGTTGAAAATAGCTGCCGCTTGGTCAAAGTGAACAATGTCAAAATATGGTGGCAATTTAATTCCCAGAGGTTTAGTGAAGTAGGCAAACACCTCTGCCAAAATCCGATCTGTTGTCTCAAAATCATAGGCAATCTGAGGTTTACCTGGAACATTTGGACAGGAAAGGTTTAGCTCAGTCAGACCACGAAAATCACTCTCTTGGACTTTTTTCAAGATAGTATGGGTTTCTTCTGGAGACATGCCGACTAGAGATAGGAAGAACGTTCGGTTTGGCTCTTTTTCCTGCAAGTCCAAAAGATAGTCCAGATAGTAGTCTAAGCCATTATTCGGCAAGCCCATAGAGTTAATGGAACCAAGTGGAACATCTTTGTAGCGTGGCTCAGGATTTCCCTGACGAAAGTCCAAGGTCGCTGTCTTGGTCACAAAAGTTCCTGCCGCTGAGTTTTTAACCCCTTCCAGCTCCTCTATCGTCATACAAGCCACACCTGCTGCATTCATCAAACAATTGTCAAACTCAAAACCAGCAATTTGTGTTTTCGTTGATACCATGATTCTGATCCTCCGGATTCCATTTATTTCTAATATTATACCATATTTTCAGCTTTTCTCTTTAAGAAAGTCATTTATAAGAAAAACGTTCGTTTTTTATCCAATTTCAAAAAATTCCAATTTCAAACAACCCCAAAAATCAAATTGAAAGAATTTTTAGAAAATTTTTGTTTTTCTCTTTACAGTTAAAAAAAATTCTGCTATAATGACACACATAATTAAATTAGAATTTAAGGAGAACGATATGACATCTGCTAAAGAATATATCCAAAGCGTGTTTGAAACTGTAAAAGCTCGTAACGGGCACGAGGCTGAATTCCTCCAAGCTGTTGAAGAATTTTTCAACACTTTGGAACCTGTATTTGAAAAACACCCTGAGTATATTGAAGAAAATATCTTAGCACGTATTACTGAGCCTGAGCGCGTGATTTCTTTCCGTGTTCCTTGGGTTGACCGTGATGGAAAAGTTCAAGTCAACCGCGGTTACCGTGTTCAATTCAACTCAGCTGTTGGACCATATAAAGGCGGACTTCGTTTCCACCCAACTGTAAACCAAGGGATTTTGAAATTCCTCGGATTTGAACAAATCTTTAAAAACGTCTTGACTGGACTTCCTATCGGTGGAGGTAAAGGTGGATCAGACTTCGATCCTAAAGGTAAAACAGATGCTGAAGTGATGCGCTTCTGCCAAAGCTTCATGACTGAGTTGCAAAAACACATCGGACCATCACTAGACGTACCTGCTGGTGATATCGGTGTTGGTGGACGTGAAATCGGTTATCTTTACGGTCAATACAAACGCCTTAACCAATTTGATGCTGGTGTCTTGACTGGTAAACCTCTTGGATTTGGTGGTAGCTTGATTCGTCCAGAAGCAACTGGTTACGGTTTGGTTTACTATACTGAAGAAATGCTCAAAGCTAACGGTAACAGCTTTGCTGGTAAGAAAGTGGTTATTTCAGGTTCTGGTAACGTTGCCCAATACGCTCTCCAAAAAGCAACTGAACTCGGTGCTACTGTTATCTCTGTATCTGACTCAAACGGTTATGTCATCGATGAAAATGGTATCGACTTCGATCTTTTGGTTGATGTTAAAGAAAAACGTCGCGCTCGTTTGACTGAGTATGCTGCTGAGAAAGCGACTGCTACTTATCATGAAGGTTCTGTATGGACTTACGCTGGTAACTACGATATCGCTCTTCCATGTGCGACTCAAAACGAAATCAATGGTGAAGCAGCTAAACGCTTGGTTGCTCAAGGCGTTATCTGTGTCTCTGAAGGTGCCAACATGCCAAGCGATCTTGATGCCATCAAAGTTTACAAAGAAAATGGTATCTTCTACGGACCTGCCAAAGCTGCCAACGCTGGTGGTGTAGCCGTTTCAGCTCTTGAAATGAGCCAAAATAGTCTTCGCCTCTCATGGACTCGTGAAGAAGTTGATGGACGCCTCAAAGACATCATGACCAACATCTTCAACACAGCTAAAACAACTGCTGAAACATACGGACTTGGTACCGACTACCTTGCAGGAGCAAATATCGCTGCCTTCGAAAACGTAGCAAACGCTATGATTGCCCAAGGTATTGTTTAATTAGTCGATACATCCTATCAGAGGACAAATGATGAACTTACGGCCAATGGAAGTAAGAGATAATCCAGCTGTAGCGCAGCTCATTCGAGCTAGCTTAGAGGAATTTGGGCTTGACAAACCAGGAACTGTCTACTTTGATTCTCATCTAGATCATTTGGCCGACTATTATCAACAGCAAGAGAGAGCAGCTTACTTTGTTCTGGAAGATGAAGGGCAGCTGGTTGGCTGTGGTGGCTTTGCACCTGTGTCCGATAAGATTGCTGAATTACAAAAACTGTATGTCACTAAAAATTGCCGTGGCAAAGGTTATTCCAGCAGGTTGATAAAGCGGATAATCCATGAAGCCCGCCTAGCAGGTTATGAACAACTTTATCTAGAAACCTCTACTGAACTGGCTACGGCCGTGGCCATCTATCAACACTACGGTTTTACATTACTGCAAGAACCACTTTCTAACGCCGCCGGCCACCCTGCTATGAATATCTGGATGATAAAATCCCTCTCATCAGATGAATAGATGTTAGTATACTCTGGTCGTCTCGAGGATATCAGAATCAAGATCCTCAACACAGCTAAAACAACTTTTAAAAATGTAGCCAATGCTATGATAGTAAAGGTATTGTTTCAGCACTATCAAACTAGAAGAAATCCGACTGCTTATGAAAGCAGTCGGATTTTTATATATCTAATTTTTCAAAAAATTTTCCTGCTACCAGCTTTTCTTTTAGCTTCTTCAGCAGCTCATTTTCCAGAAAAGAACTTAGTTCATCAAATTCTTGGCAAACCTTAAAAACCGTCTCTCTATCCATCTGACCATAAGCTAATTCGTAATAGTCCTTATTATGATGCCAGTTCTGGTCATAGTTGACGTCTGTACGTTGATAGTAAACAATGTTGTGCTTCGGAGTCAGGTAAAGCTTCTGTGTTAGAATGCTTTTCTGATCTTTGGATAACTTGCTACGACTGAAAATCTTAACACCTTGAAAGATCTTGCGTTCATGTATACCTTGATTTGTGACCTTTAATTCAACTCTTTTATAGTGCATATAGTCACCTCCAAAAATTACTTTCATTATATCAAACTCTGGCAGATTTGCAAGCAAAAATATGTCATTGCCAAAAGTCTTTTGTCGCCTCTAAAATCTCTTCTGTCGATGTTACTGTCGCTTCAATAATGCTCTTGCCAGTCTTTTTCAGATAGGCTTGTATCAGATGATAGCCATAAGCATAGCCCGCAGCATAAGGCATACCGACTGGTATTTGACCTTGAATCTCGGCAATTTCATCACCGTAGAGATAAGGAGCCATTTCCGCCATCCCTGTTAGCTGAAGCTGACTTGAGATGATGGGCTTAATCTTCTCTAATTGCTCTGGACTGGTTGAAGTGACCCAAGGTCCGATGAGCTCCTTACCATAGAGTTCAGCAGCAAAAGACTCTGCCAAGCCTTCACTGACTACCCAGTCTGCTAGTGTCGTCTGCTGATTCCATTTGACAAATTGAAAGCGGACATTGTGATTGCACTCGTGAGCCAACGCAGCCTGCACACGTGGTAAAGTATAGTCATTTGGTAGCAGACTAAGCATGAGGTAGCCTGGAATTCCGCCATCTCCGCTATAACCCTTATTGAGCTGTAGCATAGGTTTTTCTGGATTGCCCAATAAAATAGTAAAATGGTAATCCTCAACATCTAAGTCATAGCCAGCCTGCTCAAAAAGCCCAATACTCCTTTTGATGGTATCCTGGCAGTCCTGCCAGAGTTGATCAGAGCTCAGAGAGTCGATAGCTGGTCTATCCTTTTCTGAGAGAGTTGAGGGTAACTGGTTCATAAAGCCAAGTAGGAAAAGAGCATCAAATCCTCCAGGATACTTTGCTTTCAGAGGAATGTGTTGAGTTTGATATTTGGTTGCAAAAGGTGCTAATATTTTAGCTCGAAAGCAACCTTCTCTCTTTTCTAAAGGTAGCTCGAGCATCTCTTGATAAACTTTATCTGAACGAATCATATTGATTTGCATAATAATCTCCTTTCTTATCTACTATTAGTATAATCCCTTACCTAAGGTCAGAGTCAAGAAGAAAATTGAATTTATAACAAGATTCTAGTAACTGTTAGAAAAAAGACACCCTACCCTAGAACTTTCGTTCAGAGCATAATTTATAGGTAGATTTACCATTCTAAACAGATAAAACCGCTACTCCTAAGAATAGCGGTTTAATCATGTTTTTAAGCTACTAATGTAGTCGCTCTATTATTTAAGAGTAACTGAAGCTCCAGCTTCTTCCAATTTAGCTTTGATTTCTTCAGCTTCTGCAGTTGCAACGCCTTCTTTAACAAGTGCTGGTGCACCGTCAACAAGTTCTTTAGCTTCTTTAAGTCCAAGACCTGTGATTTCACGTACAACTTTGATAACGCCAACTTTTTTGTCGCCTGCAGATGTCAATTCAACGTCGAATGAATCTTTAGCAGCACCAGCGTCAGCAGCACCAGCTGCAGCAACAGCTACAGGAGCAGCTGCAGTTACACCAAATTCTTCTTCGATAGCTTTTACAAGGTCGTTCAATTCAAGGATTGAAGCTTCTTTAATTTCAGCAATAATGTTTTCAATGTTCAATGCCATTGTTATTTCCTCCAAATATGTTTTAAATTTATAATAGATTTTCGTAGCTAGGCTACGCTGCGTAGCTTAAGATTAAGCTGCGTCTTCTTTGTTGTCTGCAACCGCTTTGACTGCAAGAGCAACGTTGCGCACTGGCGCTTGAAGTACAGAAAGGAGCATAGAAAGAAGTCCTTCGCGGTTTGGAAGAGTTGCAAGAGCAAGAATCTCTTCTTTAGATGCGACAGCGCCTTCGATTGCACCACCTTTGATTTCAAGTGCTTCAGCGTTTTTAGAAAAGTCGTTCAAGATTTTCGCTGGTGCGATAACATCTTCGTTAGAAAATGCTACTGCAGATGGTCCAACAAATACAGATGCAAGATCTTCAAGACCAGCTTTTTCAGCTGCACGACGCAAGATTGAGTTTTTAATAACTTTATACTCAACTTCGCTTCCACGAAGCTCACGACGAAGAACTGTATCTTGCTCAACTGTCAAACCACGAGCGTCTACAACGACGATAGATGCAGCAGCTTTCATTTTCTCAGCTACTACGTCAACTAGTTCCGCTTTTTTAGCAATAATTGCTTCACTCATTAGTGTGTTCACCTCCGTTATTATTTTGCTTGGGGAATTTTTCCAAAAGAAAAACGCGCCCAAACCTAGACACGAAAGTACAATACGCTTCTTTTTACATGATACGTTTTGTCCTCGGTAGGATACTTATGAGTCGAGCTCCCCTACTGTCTTAGGCAGTTTTTTCAAACCGTATATAAGTATAGCATAGTCAAAAAAAGAATGCAAGATTTTTGCAAACTTTTTTTAAAATTTTTTCGTGATTTTTCTTTTAAAGTTCTACTGTCAGGACTTGACCTTGCTTAACAATCTGTTCTCCAGCGATATAAACATCATCAACGTCGCTGGATTTGACTGCATAGACTAGGTGAGAGAGCATATTTTCTTGGGGTTGAAGATGGATTTTCCCTTGTGGTTGGATGACCAGAAAATCTGCTTGCTTGCCAACTTCCAGACTTCCTATTTCATTTTCCATTCCAAGAACCTTAGCACCTTCTATCGTTAGAGCTTTGAGAGCTGTTTCGATAGGAAATTGACTGGCATCTCCACTCTTCATTTTCTGTAGTAGTGCTGCTGTCCGTCCTTCCTCAAACATATCAAGATTGTTGTTGGAAGCAACTGAATCTGTCGCAATTCCTACTGCCACTCCCGCTTTTTGGAGTTGGATGATTGGAGCGATTCCTGAGGCCAGTTTGAGGTTACTGATAGGGTTGTGGGCGATAGCTACTTGAGAGGTTGCCAAACGTTCAATTTCTCGCTCGTTTAATTCGACCCCGTGAGCAAAGACAGACGGATGCTCTAAGTAACCCAGTTCTTCTAGAAAGGCGAGTGGACGTTTACCGTATCGTTTCAGGATAATGCCTGATTCCTCCTTGGTCTCCGCAACATGGATATGGATTGGAATATTCAGTTCTTTCGCCATATCTAAGCTCGTTTCCAGCAAATCTCTACTACAGCTGTAAGGAGAGTGAGGAGCTACCATAACCTTGAAATTTGGATTTTCATATCCTAAGATTTCCTCGATGATGCCTCGTGTTCTAGTAATGGTCTCAGTAGTTGTTTCTGCCTCTGAAGAAAAGAGGGTCGGTGAGAAATAACAACGCATCTTAGAATCTTTCACTGCCTGATAAATCCGCTCAATATCCACACCATTGGGATTATACATATCATTAAAGGTTGTTGTTCCTGACTGGAGCATCTCTGTCAGAGCTTCTTTGACCGCCTTGGTAGTCATGTCGGGAGTAAACTCAGCTTCTGCTGGCCAGATATAGTCATTGAGCCATTCATGGAGATTGCTATCATCTCGAATCCCTCTCAAACCTGTCATAGCAGAATGAGTGTGGCAATTAACCAAACCAGGCATGATCCAGGCTCCCTGATAGTCTATAATCTGCTCAGCTTGCTCTAAAATCTCTGACTTCTCTTGACCGATATATACGATTTGAGAATCCTTAACAGCTAAGATTCCATCTATATAGACATGGAAATCTTGATCACAAGTCACGATATTTACATGCTGAAAGACTTTCATTACAGGCTCCTTTTCTAAAAGATCATTTATACTCTTCGAAAATCTCTTCACACCACGTCAGCTTCACCTTCCCGTAGATATATGGTTAATGACTTCGTCAGTCTTATCTACAACCTCAAAGCAGTGCTTTGAGCAAGCTACGGCTAGCTTCCTAGTTTGCTCTTTGATTTTCATTGAATATTACAGTGAACAATTTTTCTAGCTATTGTAACAAAAAAGTCACCCGAAGGCAACTTTTTTTGTCCATAAGATTTCAAAGTAGAAAGGATTATTCAGAGCTAAAAGCTGTAGCTTGCTGCATTTGGTAATACTTGCCCTTTCGAGCCATGAGTTTCTGATGGTTCCCATACTCAACAATATCACCATCCACTAAGACTAGAATCATATCCGCATCCTGAATGGTTGACAAGCGGTGGGCAATGATAAAGCTTGTACGCCCCTTCATGAGTTTTGCAAAGGCATCCTGAACCAGCACTTCTGTCCGCGTATCGATGGATGAAGTTGCTTCGTCTAAGATAAGAATCTTGGGAATAGCCAGAAAGACTCGGGCAATAGTCAAAAGCTGGGCCTGACCGACAGAGAGAGATTCACCTGCATTTTCCAGTTTGGTATCGTATCCCTGTGGCAACTGTTGGATGAAAAAGTCTGCATTGGCTGCTTTGGCAGCAGCAATCACCTGCTCCCGACTGGCTTCAGGGTTACCAAAGGCAATATTGTCATGAATAGTCCCTTGCTTAAGCCAGGTTTCTTGGAGCACCATTCCAAACTGTTGTCGTAAAGAGGCACGACTATAGTCATAAATGGATTTCCCGTCTAGCAAGATATCTCCCAAGTTAATAGGATAAAAACGCATGAGGAGATTGATAAGAGTTGATTTGCCAGCACCTGTCGGACCAACGATAGCCACCTTGCTACCAGCTGGAATATCAATAGATAAATCCTTAATCAAAATCTTTTCAGGATGGTAACCAAAAGAGACATGTTTAAAGGAAATAGCTCCTTTAACTTGGTCACTGGTCAAGACTTCCTTACCAGTTTCAGCCAGCTCAGTGCTATCTAAGACAGCATAGACACGCTCTGCGCAAGCAAGAGCACTTTGCAATTCGGCTAGAACTGAGGAAATATCGTTAAAGGGCTTAGTGTACTGTTGGACATAATTCAAAAAAGTCACTAAACGCCCGATAGTCAAGGTAGAGCCTATCATGATACGATAAGCTCCCACTCCAGCTAGAAGCGCATAAATGAGCGCATTTACAAAGCGAGTTGAAGGATTAACTGTTGAAGAATAAAAGATAGCTGACTGAGAATAACCTGCATAATTGGCATTAGCCTCGTGCAGCCTTTGGATAAACTCTTCCTGAGCATTAAAGGACTGGATAATGGTCTGCTGGTTCAACGATTCTTCAATTAATTGTGTCTGAATCCCCCTCGTCTCTGTTTGCTTCTGGAAGAGATGATAGGATCTCTTGGCAATAAAACGTGAAATTACCATAGACAGTGGCGTCAACAGCAAGACTAAGAGAGTCATGAGGAGATGAATCTGAAGCATGGCTAGAATACTAACAAAAATCATCAAGACACCAATGAAAAATTGGTTAAAAATCATGGTCAAGCCAGCTGCCAACTGTTCGATGTCCGTGGTTACACGACTGACCATTTCTCCACTTCCTTGTCGATCCACAAAGGCAATCGGTAAACGATGGAGCTTATGGATGATTCGCTCTCGCAAGTCTCTGGTATAAGAAAAGATTAGGCGATTATAGAGGAGAGGATTGACCCACTGCACAAGGGTATTTCCTATGACCACCAAGATCATTTGGAGAAAAATCTGCCAAAAAACTGATGAAGAACCAGCCACCATGGCTTGGTCAATGACCTGCCCAATCAAGATAGGAAGATAAATTGATAAGGCAACCTGGGCAATAGTTCCTAGAAAGGCTAGGAAAAGGAGGAAGGGATGACTTGCTAAATCTTTGGCCAAACGTTTGAGCGTCTGGTTTGCAGTTTGTCGTCTCATACTAGTCCTCCTTACCATGTTGGGATGCATTGATTTCGCGATAAACTTGACTGGATTTCATCAAGTCCTCGTGCTTGCCGATAGCTAGGAGCTCTCCTTTTTCTAAGAGGAGAATCTGGTCTGCCATCTGTAAAGTCGATGTTCGTTGAGAAATCAAGATTAAGCTCGTATTTGGCAAATTTTCTCGAATAGCTTTCAAGAGTCTAGACTCGGTAATGGTGTCCAGCGCCGAAGTTGCATCATCTAGGATGAGAAACGGAGTCTGGCGCAAGACTGCTCGAGCGATAGACAGTCTTTGTTTTTGACCACCTGAGAAATTTCGTCCTCCTGCCTCAACTGGAGCATCCAAAAGTCCTTCCTTTTCACTGACAAAATCCTTGGCTTGAGCAATTTCCAAGGCATGCCAAAGTTCTTGGTCTCTTACTTCGTGATTGAAACCTAGAGTCAAGTTGGAACGAATAGTTCCCTTAAAAAGTTCGACTTTTTGGGGCACATAGGCAATCCATGACCGCCACTGCTCCAAATTAAGAGGACTACGTCCATCTCGATAAAGGTCTATGCTCCCCTTGTCTGCTGGATAAAGTCCAAGAATGAGTTGCACCAAACTTGATTTACCAGAACCCGTTCCCCCAATAATACCAAGGATTTGCCCTTGCTGCATATCAAAGGAAATGTCTCTCAGAGAAGGCTGGGCCGCATCAGGATAGGTAAAGGTCAGTTCTTGAACTTGTAAAACCTGATTGCTGGTAACTTGCTTTTTCTCTAATTCTAAATGAATATCTTCTGGAGCCTCAGCAAAGACTTCCTCGATTCGCTTAGCAGAGATGTAAGACTGGTTTAGAGAATTGATCAGCATGGCGAGCTTGACCAATTCCACCAAAATCTGTAAAAGATAATTAATAAGGGCAATGAGAGCACCTTGACTCAGCAATCCTCCTTGAATAGAAATATAGCCTTGCCAGATAATAACGAGGAGAGTTCCATTTACAATCAGATAGGTCAGGGGTGTTAATAAACTGGACCAAAAGCCAGTTTTTTCTTGCAATATGGCATAAACTTGGTTAAGAGTTTGAAAAATCTGTAACTCTCGTTTTTCTTGTCCAAAAGCACGAATAACCCGCATTCCTTGTAATTGCTGGCGTGTTTCCTGAACTAGTTGGTCCGTTTTCTTTCTCAGACTGCTGTAGAGAGGATTGACCAACCGAGAAAGGCCTACAATAACAATGGTCAAAATGACAACCATGGCCAAGAACCAGAAAGTCAGCTCAGCTGAGATTCGATAGGCCATAAAAATGGCACCAAAAACGATAATAGGCGCTCGCAAAAAGAGACGTAGGAATTGATTGATACCAGTCTGAATCTGGTAGGTATCCGAAATCAAGCGAGTCACCAAGCTAGAAGTTGTCAAACAGTCTCTGCTGTCCTTAGGTAAAGACAAAATATGACGATAGAGGTCGTTTGTCAATTCCTTGGCAAAACCTACCGCAGCCTTAGCTGAGTAGAACTGGGCTATTAAGGCCACTACAACACCAATTACTGCAAAGATAAGGAGCAGGCCAATCTGCATCCAGAGATGACCTTGATTTCTTTGGGGCAAGGATTGGTCAACAATCCCAGCAATCACCATGGGAACCAAGAGCTCAAACACAGCTTCAAGTAGCTTGAACAAGGGTGCTAAAATTGATTCCTTGATGTAGGGTTTAAAGTAAGATAGTAAGTGTTTCATAAATCCCTTCTATTCGTTTTCTAGAAATGAAGAAAGTGGGAAGCACCCACCATCTCTGATTTATTTGTTTAAGTAAGGTAGTAGATAGCCATAGCCTGCTTCTTCCATCTCATCCTTGGCCACAAAGCGCAAGGAAGCAGAATTGATACAGTAACGGAGGCCACCAAACTCACGCGGTCCATCTGTGAAAACATGACCCAAGTGAGCATTGCCTGACCGAGAACGAACCTCAATTCGCTCCATTCCATGACTGAGATCCTTGTAATAATGAATCAATTCTTTGGAAATCGGACGGCTAAAACTTGGCCAACCACAACCTGAGGCAAACTTATCCTTGGCAAAAAAGAGTGGCTCACCTGTCGTGATATCTACATAAATCCCTTCTTCAAAGGTTTGGTCATAGGCATTGGTAAATGGAGCCTCTGTAGCAGCTTCTTGGGTGACACGATAGGACTCTTCAGTTAAGCTTTCCTTTAACACTTCTTGACTAGGCTTTTCATAGTTAGAGGCATCAATCAATGGCTTCTCAGCATCGGTCACATCGATATGACAGTAACCTGAAGGATTCTTCTTAAGATAGTCTTGATGGTAATCTTCAGCCAGAATGTAATGACGTAGTTTCTCCACCTCTACTGCAATCTTTCTTCCAAGCATGCGCTCCTGCTCCTGCACCACTGTGTAGATAGCTGGCAAATCAGCTTCATCTTGGTAATAAATTCCGGTCCGATACTGACGTCCACGGTCATTCCCTTGTTGATTGATGGATAAAGGGTCGATGACTCGGAAATAATAGAGCAAAATTTCTCTGAGTGACACTGCCTTCTCATCGTAAATCACTTGAACCGTTTCTGCATGGTCTGTTTCCTTGAGCAGCTGATAATTGGTCGTTTCGACTTGTCCATTAGCATAGCCGACACTGGTTGCTAGCACTCCAGAAATGCGTGAAAAATATTCCTCTAGACCCCAAAAACAACCAGCTGCTAGATAAATTTCTGCCATCTTTATTTCTCCTTTATCAAGTTTTTAACTCGAATTCTTTTCAAAAAAAGGATAGGAAGCCCTCTGGTCGAGAGTTTCCCCATCCTATCTTCTATTCTTTATTTTGCTTCGACACGGACACCTTGGGTATCAACCTTCAAGTCATGAAGCTTTCCTTTGAAGGGTTGCTTTTCCAATTCTGCCTTAATCGTTGGCATCTTGTCATGAGAAGCCAAGACCATAACTGTCGGCCCAGCACCAGAGAGGTAGGTTGCATAGGCACCATTTTCTTTGGCTACTTGCTTAATCGTCGCAAATTCTCTCACCAAGTCCTGACGATAGCGCTCGTGGAAGAGGTCTCCCTCGATTGCTTGTCCAGCAGTCGCCATGTCTCCTGCCAACAAGGCCGCAACCGCCACATTGGCGATAGAACTAGCTGCAACAGCTTCCTTATAGGACAATTTCTTAGGCAAGACACCACGACTGTCGCGAGTACGCAATTCATAGTTTGGAATGTAGGCTAGGAAATCACACTCTGGGAAGTCTGCTACGATAGCAGAAACTTGTCCATCAACAGAGCTTGCAATAACGAGATTACCATAAATGGCTGGAGCCACATTGTCAGGATGCCCTTCAATCTTGGTCGCTAACTGCAATTTTTCATGGTCTGACAAGTTGAGCTGGCCCAGTTGGTTGGCTAGTTCAATCCCAGCAACAATAACAGAACTGGAAGAACCCAAACCACGTGCCAAGGGAACATCACTAGTCATTTTTAAACGTCTTGGTTGCAAGTCTGGTACAATTTGCAAAGCAATTTTGAGCAAGAGATTACGCTCGTCATGAGGAATCCATTTGCCAATCTGGTGTTCAATCAGCCACTCATCTCGTTCTTCGCAGACCTCAATTTGAAGATACTTGGTTACAGCTACACCGACCGAGTCAAAACCCGGCCCGATATTGGCACTAGTTGCAGGTACAATAATCTTCATCTTATTCTCCTAGCACCTTGAAGCTATTCAAGAGGTCGAATTCTGAAACCTTCTTCAATTCAACTGAAACATTTTCAAGCTGGGCTTTATTAATCTTGTGTGTGATGATAACAACACGCGCCTTGTCACCATCTTTTCCATCTTGGAGAATTTGCTTGAAGGAAATATCTTGGGCATTAAAGATTTCAGCCAATTTCAAGACCTGACCTTTTGAGTCTGGAGCCAAGATTGAGAAGTAGTAATTAGCTTTGACATCTTCAGGATTTGCCAAGACCAAGTCACGGCTATATTCGTTGAAGTCTTTGCCAATGGTACCATCATTCAAACGACGAACGATACGGACAATATCTGCTACAACACTTGTTGCAGTTGGTTTTTGACCAGCACCTGGTCCGTAGTACATAGACTCACCAATACCGATAGATTCTACAAAGACAGCGTTCATCACGCCATTCACGCTAGCAAGTGGGTGTGCTTTGGGTAGGAAGGTTGGAGTTACTTCTGCAGCAATTCCTGAAGGAGTTTCTTCGATAGAACCGACCAATTTCACTACATAGCCAAGGTCTTGGGCTACAGCCACATCTTCTGGTGTGATATTGCGAATCCCCTTGTGGGCTACATCGTCAAAGGCAACCTTCATACCAAAGGCAAATTGGCTCAAAATAACCATCTTGTAGGCTGCATCAATCCCATCTACATCATTTGTCGGATCGCTTTCTGCAAAACCAAGTCTTTGCGCTTCCGCAAGAGCATCATCATAAGACCAGCCTTCTTCCACCATCTTGGTCATCATGAAGTTGGAAGTTCCGTTGACTACTCCAAGCACACGCGTGATTTTATCAGAAGCCAAGGAATTTGCTAGAGTGCGAAGAATTGGAATCCCACCAGCTACTGCTGCTTCATAGTAAAGTGCTACATTATTCTCTTTAGCGATTTCTAACAATTCTGCACCATGGACAGCCAAAAGGTCCTTGTTAGCAGTAACAACGTGCTTTCCAGCTTCCAAGGCACGAGTGATAAAGGTCTTAGCTGGTTCGATACGCCCCATCAATTCCACTACAATCGTAATGTCTTGGTCTGATAAAATGTCATCCACATTGGTTACAAAGTTAAAGTCATTCCCTGCTGCAAGCAAGCGATTCTTTTCATCTTCATCCTTGACCAATACTTTAGCAACTTCAATTTCTGAATGTGCTGATTGATTGATTTTTTCTCCATTTTCCTTTAGGAGGAAAGGCACACCACTTGCAACGGTACCAAATCCTAGTAAAGCAATTTTAACTGTCATGTTTATCTCCTCGAAATTTTCTAATATAGCCATTATAACAGAATTTTGTGAAAATTCCTATTATAGTAAATCACTATTTCAGTCTAAAAAAGAAAAAACGAATCAGATGATTCGCTCTTCTTAAAATCTGGAAATAGCTTTCCAGAAAGGATTATCCAATCTTTTGCAGATTGAGCACTGCATCGTGATTCATCAAGACTTGACCATACTCCTGCAAGACTGAGCGACTGATATCACTATCGTCTGCAAACTCGCGCATACGTGCCAAGAGCCAAGCTGGATATGGACTTGGATGATTTTCAATATCCACTAAAATAGTCAAATAATAGCGCTCATTCATCTTGTAGAGTTCAGAAGTTTCCATCTCAAAAGTCACTGTCTTGGCAAAAGACACCAAATCAGCCAACTTAGAAAAAGAAAGGATGTAGTAGATGTAAGGCTCTTTCTTCTTGCCTTCAACTTCTTGTTCATCCTGCTCCTGCTCTTCTTCCTTGGCTTCTACTTGCTCTAGAGATTGAATCGCTTCAATATCATCCTTAGTTTTGTCTGCGATGCTTTTTTCCAAGGTTTTGATAAATTCATCTGGCGACATTTGGGCTAATTCTTCCATATCTGGTAAATCCGATAAGTCTTCAAAATCTAGATTTTGGTCAATCTTTGATTTGGTTACAAAGACATCTACCTTATCAGGTTTTGGAGTCACACGGAAGCTCAACATGCCTGTATCCAAAAAGCTCTCAGGCATCTCTAACTCATCCAAGATGGCATAAAAAAACTCTTCTGTTTTTTCTTGAGGAACGAGAAAGTCAGCAATCTCCATTCCTCGATCCATCAAATCTTCTAAAGACATCGTGATTTTTAAAGTTGTATCACTGATTTGTTTCATTTTCATTGCTAGTAACCTCATACTTTCAGTTCTATCTATTATACTAGATTTTTACGATTTTATCAAAAGAAGGCTCCTCTGTCGGGATAGATTTTCCATAAGGTAACTTCTCTAGAAGACTCTAATACTCTTCGAAAATCTCTTCAAACCACGTCAGCTTTATCTACAACCTCAAAGCGGTGCTTTGAGCAACCTGCGGCTAGCTTCCTAGTTTGCTTTTTGATTTTCATTTAGTATAAAAGAAAATTTCTGCAGACAAATAGAAAAAGCCTTCAAAATCGGCTCTTAGCCAACTTTGAAGACCTAATACATCAGAAAGCTTATAGTTTAAAGGTTGCTACACCGAGGATAGAACGATTTAAGTTTCTGAGAATTTGAAGACTTTGCTCAAATTTCTTATAACGAGTCACTCCGTATTCTTCAACAAGAAGGACGGTATCTCTTTCTAAAAGAGATGGTACATCTTGTAAATCTACAAAATGCATTCCTTTCAAAGCCTCTTGATTTTGTTTTAATTTATCTAGGATAGCTTTATTTGAGCTAACAATAGTCAATTCTTGTCCAGCATTTTTGTATGATAGAATATCTGCTAGGTTGGCAATTGTTGTAATCTCTGTTACAAAATCAATTTGATACTGAGAAAAATCACCTGCTCTATTGATTGTTGGATTAAAGAGATAAACCAATACATTTCCCATCACAACCAAAATCACACAGACTACTCCAATAACAGCTAAACGTAGAATCAAGTTTTTCACATTCAATCCAAGCGCTGTCTCACCATTTGCATTCAATTCTTTAGAGTTGATGGTTTCCAATTTTTCAATTTTTACATTTGCATAAGTGTGTTTAAATTTCTCAATCAATCCATCAATTTTTCGCTCCAACAAGTCATTAGCATCTTTACTTGGTGTCAAAATTTTCACACCAACCCCTGCATCGTCAATCATATAGTAGACAGTCAGTTTTTTCCACCAATAGTCACTTGTAGAATTTTTCAAGGTTGTCTCTGTCGTATCCAATTCACTGGCAATTTTTTTCAACTCACTCGGTTCTACATCATTGAAAAGATAAGCTCCATTCAAATTCCCATCAATCAATTTTCCGTAGAAATCACTATAACCACCAATTTGATGATTCAAAATCGTTTTAGCTGAATCTTCTGGAGGGGTGATTTTATAGCTGATATAAGTTGAATAACTTGTTGTGTCTTTGACAGTATTTTTATTCTTAACTGCTTTAATTGTAAATGGTACAGCAATGAGAGCAAATAAAGCGATGAGAGCTAGAATATTTGCTTTTCGTTTTTTGTATAGATTTGCAAATAAATCCGCTACTGAATAATGTTCAAACATGATTTTTTTCTCCTTTGTTTAGTAGATACTGGTTCTCTTTTGTAAGCATTTTCGCTACGAATATAATCACAAGAACAATTCCCCAGAATTGCATTGTAAATAAATTGAAGAAACTTTCTGAAAAGCTACTTCTTGGCATAAAGAATAGATTATTCAAGATGAGTAGGGACAAGGCAAATAGGATTGTTCTTGAACGATAGGCTACTTGTAGCATGGCTATGAATAACATACCTAGCAAGAGACTAAGTAGAAAGACTCCTATCATACCATAGTCGGTATACAACTCCATAATATAGCTACTTCCGATACCATGTCCTTTCAAGTATTCCTTGTTCAAGACAAGATAGGATAGATTATGGGCATAACTATTACTATCAATAGCTAGTTCCACACTATTGGTTGTATGTTCAAAGGCTTTTCCTCCGAAAATGGCCCCTAAACTTCCCCTTGCAAAATAATCAAGGACAGGACCAAAAGTAAAATTGCGTAAATCTCGGTAAGGGAGGCTACTGTTAAATAGAAAGCCTCGAGCCAAAACACCAAAACTGGTTCCTTGTTTATAGATAAAGTCGAGCAGGATATCCCAGAAACCTGTATGGGAAACCTGGACATTATCCCGTACATAATTGAGCACTCCCATCGCTAACATGAGAATAGGAGACCCTACAAAAATCGCTAACTTCTCTTTAAACCCAATCCATTTTCCCTTTTCAGTTTGCTCCCGCATAAAGTAATAAACAAAAGCAAATAAAATACTTAAAATAAAGGGATTTCGTGTTCCGATTGCCAAATGAATGGTATTAGCTGCAATAAAGGAGACAAGCACTGCTGTTGCCTGCCATTTCTTTGGCTTGGTTGCCAAATACATACACATTGCATAGACCGTAAATGTTGATAAGATATAGGTAAAATAGGGCAGTTTACTTTCAAAGTTTGCATAGTAGGTATAGTAGGAAGTCTGCAAGCGATACATGAGTCGTTCAAATAAGCGAATGAAATAGAAAGGATAGGTTAGAAGAAAAACTCCTAGCGATACAAAGCGCAACCGCTTGATGTAAACCTCTTTTAGAGAACTTCCTATCTTGGGTACTTGTATTTTCTTTCTAGCTATAAAATAGCGAGCTAGGAGCCCCCCTGTGGTCAATCCCAATATCGAAACCATGACGACTATAAAGGCAAAGCGATAGGCTATGGGATGATAGGTATCTAAAGCACCATCCCTAAAATAATCAATGGTCGGCCTTGATACCAGAAATACAAAAATAGTTAAAAAGAAAATAAAATGGATTAAGTAATACTTGATATCATTCCAACAAGCAATTAAGCTACTAACCAGTAAGAACAATAAAGTAGAAAGCAAGCTAACATTGTTATTATTAAACAGATACACAATTCCACTTACTAGTGTCAAGGCATAGCTGACTATGGTCAAACTAAATAATAATCGTTTTCCATCAATCACTTGCTCACCCCCGTTCTAATGTAATTTTTTAGATTTTTCAATATTTTTTAGTAATAAGAATCGGTATAAGGAAATATTTATGAATAGAGCCAAAGCACTAATTCTTCTCCCCTTACGGAAAATTGGATTCCTAGCAATAGCAAAGGCATGGCCTTTTAAAAAACGATGAATCTGAGAATAGGCTTCAAATTGTTTATACTGATCATCTAGCAACATCTTATCCAGAATAAAGAAGTGGGCATAGGCCAATCTGAAAAAAGCAACCTCTTTCAAGTCAGGATAGTTTTTCACAACTTCATTATAAAACTTTTGGTAGATATCAATATAGGCTAAATCCTTCTCTGCATAGGGTTTAGTCGTAATACTATCTCCTCTATGGAAATAGTAATAATAGGGTTTGGTATTAACCACATACTTCTTGGCCAACTTGATCAAATCAAAATGATAATAAGCATCTTCATAAATCAATCCCTTTGGAAAGGATAGGGCAGTTGCAATCTCTCTCTTGATTAGCTTATTGCAGATCGTTCCAGGTATTTTTTCACCTATGAGGTATTCCCTCAGAAATGTTTGAGAATCACAGACAAAATACTCATCCTGATTGGCTGACTGTGGGCTTTCATCATTAGCATAGACATTCATGACACCACAGCTCGAAACATCCGCATCTTCTTGAATTAATTGCTCATATAAGCTCTGAATCATTTCTGGATGGATATAATCATCTGAGTCAATAAAAATCAGATAATCTCCGTGAGCCTGCTTCATTCCATCGTTTCGTGCTTGCGACAAACCTTCATTCTTTTTATGAAGCACTGACATCCTATCATCTAGTTCAGCGATTGAATCACACAAGCGACCACTTTCATCCGTTGCTCCATCATCCACAAGAATGATTTCCAGATTCTGATAGGTCTGCTTCTGGATGGAAGCTATCGATTTTTCTAGGTACTGCGCCACATTATAGACTGGCAAAATGACACTAATTAATGCAGTTTCCATGCTACTCCTCTAATAGTTTTTCTACTTGTTCGATTTGTTTGGCAATTGTGAATTGTTGAATGAATTGGCTAGCCTCATTGGCATCGAAGTTTGAGGCAGAGGCCATGTAGTTCGTAATTGCCTGAGTTGCCTCTTGATTGCTCTCAATGATTTGTCCAAATTGTCCTTCTTGGGATAATTCCTCAGCCCCTCCAACATCCGTAGAGACAAAAGGAAGTCCCAGACTCAAGGCTTCCACATACACTCCAGGAAACCCTTCTTGTTTAGACATAGACAAGAGAACTTTCGTCTGAGATAAATACTGATAAGGATTTTTTTGATAACCAAGGAAATGAACATAGTCCTCAAGTTCATACTCTTTGACCCGTTTTTTCAGTTCCTCTTCCATATCACCAGCACCTATAAAGTAAAGGTGGTAGTTTTTTCCTTTTTGGTGTAATAGTCGTATCACTTCCACCACACGGTCAGAACCCTTATTTTCCTCAATCCGTCCAATGGTACAGATACTTTGAGGCGCAATCTCGATATCGATCTTCTCTTGAGATTTTTCTAGAATGCTCTGAAAATCATATCCATTGTAAACTGTCCGTAATTTCGAAGCATAGTCTGGATAGACTTCCTTGATAGAATTGCTGGTTTTATTCGAAATTCCTACAATGGTATTCGCAGCATCCAACTGGCGTCTATGTGATTCTCTTTTGGAGCTATCCTTAATAAATTCTTCGATACTTCCATGAATCCAGGAGATTTTCTTGACTTCTTTTCTTTTAGAGAACAAAAGTGGAGGATTCATAATAGTAAAAGAAACTTCAACATCATAGTCATCTCTTACAAGCAAGCGACGAGTCAATCTTGGAAAATAAATTCTCATTCTCCACAAAAGAGCTCGAATCCATCTGGCTTGGCGATAATCCTGAAGGGATTTTAAAATGCCTACATGCTTGGGCACAGATTCGTACCCCTTGTCAAAATGTTCCATTTCAAGAATATCAATATCATACTTTTCTGGATCTAGATTTGAAACAATGGTAGATAGAATCTTCTCTGCTCCACCCCCGAGAGAAAAAGACCACATAAAAAATAATATTTTTTTCTTAGCCACCATATTCTCCCTTGTATTCTGTATAAGACTTATCCATATCAGCGATGACAGCATCATGATGTGGTACTTGCTTGTCTGCTGGTGGAGGTGTCATATAATCCCCAAAAGCAGTGCTGAGATAAGCATCATAGCCGACTGGAATAGGCATCTCTGTCTCTTCAAATGGCAAGAAGAGATTATCTTCAAAAGATTCGATTAGGTACTTATTTCTCATGTAACCAGGACCCGAGCATAATTCCGTGATTCCATCGCTCTCAGCTAGACTGTACTTGGTCATTTCTTTTTCAGCTTTTTTCCAAATGCGATAACGAAGAGATTTCGGCGTCAAACCGAGTAAAATGCGACTTCCCCACTTCATAAGTGCGCCATGTTTTTCTGGAATAGTTTGCGCACAAAAAAGAGAATAAATCAAGGCCCAGTGAACCTGCTTTTTCCGCTCAGCTGGATTTTTAGGATAATAATCCAAAGGTAAAACATCCAAGGCCAGACCATGTGGCAAATCCAAATCCTGCTGATAAGGTTTGATACAGGTCGTTTCCTTGTCACGAATGGTAATAAAAAGATTGCGGTCGACAAAATCCTTATTACTCTTTGACAAGAAATAACGCTCATCTGCATAACGAGGCCATAATTCTGCTAATTTTTCATAGTCCTTACGGGGCATAAAAAAGTCTAGGTCGTCGTCCCAAGGAATAAACCCCTTGTTTCGAAGGGCGCCAATAGCACCTCCTCCACAGAGATAACAAAGCAAATCATGTTCCTTGCAAAAAGCAACAAAATATTCAGCCATCTCCAGACTTCGAGCCTGAATTGCTTTTAAATCAGTCATATTGTTCATTATTCTTTCTATCGTATCGTTCCATTATACCACAAATAAGGGATGAAAATCTATTGCAGACTGTAAAAAATCAAAGCCTGACTGCTGGATAAATAGCCTTCAAACTTTGATTTTTCTATCTTATCTCATTCCCATTTGAGATAGCTTGGTTTGATATTTATTTTGGTCTACTAAGAGTGCCTGTCCTCCATAAACATCATAGGCATCGACCCAATCACCTAGTTCTGGAACTGTTAATCTCTCAATACCATTTTGCGCTCCATCTAGGAAGGATAAACCATTGGTCAATAAGAAACTATAAGGAACATTCGTAGAGGTCATGCCAAAGACCTTACCAAGTGCTTCTGATCCAGTAAAGAGTTTGGTTGGATCCTTGAGTTGCTGCAGAACAGCTGTCAGCACTTGCTGTTGTCTCTTGGTACGACCGTAATCACCTTCATCATCATCACGGAAACGTGCATAATTGAGCAAGGTTGAACCGTTCATCTGCTGTTTCCCAACTTTAATAGTCTGGGTTGGTGACTCTGTTTCCGTAGCATGTAAATCATCTCCGACTGTAGCTTCGGTTAAAGGTTGACCTTCTAAGGTTGAGAATTTTGCATCAATCGTCACGCCATCAGGGAAGAGAGTGTCAATAGCAGTTGCGAAGGCCTGGAAATCAACCAAGGCATAATACTTAATATCCAAGTCAAAATTGTCTTTTAGGACTTTTCGGACCATTTCAGCCCCTTTTTGGCCTTCTTGTTCCCCTAGTTCATAGGCCACATTTAACTTATTATCAGACTGCTTTCTACCGTTAATGACTTGGCTATAACCATCTATATAAACCAAATTGTCACGCATAAAGCTGACCAGCTTAATTTTCTTATCTGAGCCTCCAACATTTAATACCATAATAGAGTCTGTTCTCGTCTCAGCACTGTTTTGGCCAATCCGTCCATCCGTCCCCATAATCAAAATATTGACCCCATCCTTGGTATCTTGACCATGAAAAACTTCTACTTGAGCTGCCTTAGCATTGGCAGGTTTGGTTGGATCCGCATTTGAATAACCTTTTAGGAACATAAAAATCATACCAAAACCAACACAGGCTAGAAGAGCAAGCAATCCTGCAAAAATGCGCCCCCAACGAATCTTACGTTTCTTGGACTTAACCTTTGGAAGAGAATGGCTTTTCTGGTATTTTTTTGCACGACTACGGTTACCATAGGATGGAAGAGGAGACTGATTGATTGGTTCCATGAAAGACTCTTCCATATCATGATTTTCACTATGAATTTCTGGTGAAGCTTCACTACCACTAGCCATATTTAACTTACCTTGCAGGTAAGCAAACTCTTTTTTCTCTCGCTCATTAAGGTAATGAATATTCTTAAAGAGATAGTCATAACGCAACTGCTCGTGATGACTTAAAGGATTTTCTTTACTCATCTTCTCTCCTTTCCATGGTCTGATATTGGATAAATAGGATAGGCACCCAGAACCTTATACTGGATTCCGATGGCTTCTAATTCTTTTTGGGCAAAGTGGACTAAGTCCTTATCGGCATAATCCACATCGATAATGAAAAAGTATTCACCCAGTGCTGTCTTGAGTGGACGACTTTCAATTTTTGTCAGGTCAATTCCTCGCCAAGCAAAGGTCGAAAGAGCCTTGTAAAGTGCACCTGGAAGGTTGTCAGGTAAGGTCAGGGCCAAACTCATTTTCTCCCTTTGTGCTTGCAAGGGAATAGAAGGCTTTTTAGCTCCCAAAACCCAGAATCTTGTGAAATTGGCTTCCATTTCCTGAATATCCTCGGCAATCAGTTCCAAGCCATATTCTTCAGCAGAACTTCTAGGTGCAATGGCTGCAAAGGGCTGGTCTGGATGTTCGGAAATAAAACGGGCCGCATAAGCTGTACTAGCTGTTACCTCGATTTGAGCCTCTGGATATTGTTCATCGATGAATTTCTTTCCTTGAGCTAAGGCCTGTGGATGAGAAAAAATCTTTTCAATCTTAGTATGGCCTGGAACCACCATCAACTGCTGATGAATAGGCTGAACGATTTCTGCAACTGCTTGAATGCGAGCCTGATGAAAAAGGTAGTCCAAGGTTTCATGAACACTACCCTCAATAGAATTTTCAACTGGCACCACAGAATAGTCCACCAAGCCTTGCTCATAGGCCTTGATGACATCTGTAATGTTGGCAAAGGCCTGCAATTCCTCCTGAGGAAAAGCTGTCTGCACAACGTGGTGTGAAAATGATCCCTTGGGACCTAGATAAGCAATTTTCATCTCAGTTCCTCTATAATTTCCTCTGGGCTTAACTCGGTCACATCCAAAACCCGATTAGCTACTTCCTCATACCAAGCCTGTCTTTCTTGAAAAATAGCTGCAAGTTCTTCCTTGCTATTATTTAGAAAAAGCGGACGCTGATTGTCCTTATCTGCTGATATGCGCTGGTAGAGGGTTTCAAAATCAGCTTTCAGATAGATATTATCAGAATTTGTCTTTAGTAAGTCACGATTTCGCTGAGAAATAACCACTCCTCCACCAGTTGACACAACTTTGTCTCTTTGTAGTAACTCAGCTAGGATTTCTGACTCTACCTGACGAAAGGCCACTTCGCCCTTTTCAGCGAAAAAATTCGCAATGGACATACCTAGGCGCTTCTCTATCAGAGCATCCATATCAAGGTAATTAGGGTCCAAGCCTCTTGCAATAGTCGATTTGCCAGCTCCCATAAATCCTAGTAATACCTTAGCCATGAATCAAGCTCTCCAAATCATCAAAGAAGCTAGGATAGCTGGTATTGATGGCCTCTGCACGATCAAGCTCCACTTCTCCATCAGCAACCAAGAGGGCCGCGATAGCCGTCATCATGCCGATACGATGGTCTCCAAAAGTATTGACTCTAGCACCGTGAAGGGCTGATTTTCCTTTGATAATCATTCCATCTGCTGTAGGTGTGATATCCGCACCCATGCTATTTAAAGCATCTGCCACCACCTGAATGCGGTCTGTTTCTTTGACTTTAAGTTCCTCAGCATCCTTAATAACTGTTACACCTTGAGCTTGGGTCGCAAGTAGAGCGATAATGGGCAATTCATCAATCAAGCGTGGAATCAAAGCGCCACCAATCTCTGTTCCTTTTAAGTCAGAAGACTCAACAGTCAAGGTTGCAGATTTAGCGACTGGGTCAATTTCAGTAACTTCTAATTTTCCACCCATGGCGCGAATGACATCAATGATACCTGTACGCGTTTCGTTGATGCCCACATTTTTAAGCACCACACGAGAGTTTGGAACAATCAAACCTGCGACCAACCAAAAGGCTGCACTGGAAATATCTCCTGGTACGACCACCTTTTGTCCAGTCAGTTTTTGAGGCCCTTGGACTGTGATTTTCTTGCCGTCCACACTTAAATAACCACCAAATTGTTGCAACATATCTTCAGTATGATTACGGGTGCATTCTTTTTCGATAATAACGGACTCCCCCTGGGCCTGCAAGGCTGCAAACATCAAGGCTGACTTGACTTGGGCAGAGGCAATTGGCAACTCATAATGAATAGGTCTTAGGTTTTTCGTCCCTTGCAAACGCAAAGGAGGCAGGTCTCGTGCAGTTTGCCCTGAAATGCTGACGCCCATTTTTTTCAGTGGAATAGTCACACGGTCCATAGGACGTTTGGAAAGACTGTCGTCTCCGAACATCTCTACTTCAAAATCTGCACCAGCAAGGACACCTGAAATCAGACGAATCGAGGTTCCAGAATTTCCCATATCAAGGGCATTTTGCGGCGCTTTTAAGCCATCCATGCCTACACCTTGAATGGTAATAACCCCATCTTTGTCCTCAATTTCAACACCAAGGTCACGAAAAACCTGCATGGTCGAAAGGACGTCTTCGCCACGTAATATATCATAAACCTTGGTCTCACCCTCAGCCAAACTTCCAAAGATAATGGAACGATGACTAATAGACTTGTCACCTGGAACTCGGATACTGCCGTGTAAGTGGCGAATGTTTGTTTTTAGTTTCATACTAGACCTCATACTTGCAATACTTTTACCTATTTTATCATAAAAAGCCAGAAATTCCTTAAAAATTCCTGACTTTAGGATTGTTATTTTCTTATTTTAGCAATTCTTTTTCATTTTCAATTTACCAACTATCTGAAGAACCACCACCATCAAATCCACCGCCACCCCAATCATCTGAAGACCAAGATGAACTAGAACTACCAGAATCATATCTAGAGGAAGAAGAATCTGACTGTGCTCTTTGTGAAGCATAGTAGCTTTTTGTGAGCTCGGAAGTCCAAGAAGCATTCCTCACAAAATCGTTATCGTTTGGGTAGAGTTTCCCCTTCCCATTATAAGAGTATTGAGAGCGATTGAGCCTATCTAGTTGCTTTCTTTCAACTTCTGCGTAGTATGCTTCTATAAGTAATGGAGTCCAAGTGTCATTAGGTAGAAAACCTTTTGAGTCTGGATATAGCTTGTTATATCCTTCGTACTGATATCGAGACCTAATTAAACGCTTATTTTTTTTATAGTCAGATTTACGTTCTTCAGTCCACGTATCGTTAGGTACAAAGTCAAGAAAATCTGGATACAACTTGCCCTTTCCCTCGTAATCATACTTAGAAAAGCGGCGTCTTTTTAAGTAATGGAACCAAGTTTCTAAAAGTGCATAAACCAAGAAAAATAACATCATGTACTTAAAGCATACCTTAAGGATTCTCAAAATTATTACTACATATTGTAAACTTTTTGGAAGCCGAGTTAAACTTTCTGGAAGCCGAGTATTTTTATTCTTATTTTCCTTCTTGTTTATGATTTCAGCTTTTCTAGACTCCGCTTTAGAAATGCCTACTAGAATTCTGTTAAGGGCATCAGTATATTTCCCTTCTTTCATGTATGGCTTAGAATCATTTAGTAAGGAACTGGCCTTAGAGTCAGTAAGCCAAATTGCTGCTTCGTTGGATGTTTCAATACGAAACTTCCTATCTTTTATAGCAATAGCAATTAGAATTCCACTGTTGGAATCTTGTTTCCCAACTTTCCATTTGCGTGCAACCTCATTGGCTACCTCTTCGATGCTGGAACCGTCCAGAGTATCTACAATGTAAATACCTACTTGGGTTTCACTTCCAGCATTCATACTCTCTAACGTTTCTGCAACACTAGTGGTTAAATAACCGTTAGGATCGTAAATACCATTTAAAGGACGATCTGGAACAGCTATATTAGCCGCAACAAGAGGCATAAAAAAGAATAAAGGGGCAATTAAGAGTAAAAGTAACTTTTTCATAGGGATACCCCACAAGACTAATCAGTTAAATTGACTTTAGGGACAACCTTTGCATCTTTCTCTGCTTCAATTAACTCAGCTCTTTGGAAACCAAACAAACTAGCTATCACACTAGTAGGAAAACGTCTAATGGTCTTATTATATTCTGTTGCAGTATCGTTATAATCTTTACGAGCGACAAACAAACGATTTTCAGTTCCCTCAAGCTCTGAAATTAGAGAAGACACTTGTGTATCAGCTTTTAACTCCGGATAATTTTCTTGAACAACTAGCAATCGAGAAATAGCTGACGTTAATTCGCTCTCCCCTTCACTTTTTGTTTCTTTATTTCCTGAGCCAATCTTAGAACGAGCATCCGCAATCTTTGTAAAGATGTCTTCTTCGTGCTTCATATATCCTTTTACAGAATTTACAACATTTGGAATTAAATCAGCTCTACGTTGAAGTGCCACTTCAATCTTCGAGTTAGCCTGTTTCACAGATTCCTCTTTGCTAACAAGACTATTGTACGAACCTGCCAACACTATAATACTGATGAAGATAATTCCTACAGGAATTCCTATTAGAGCAATTAATTTTTTTGACATATTTTTTCCTATTTTCTATTGTTCATCATTTATCTACTATTTATCGATAATAAAAATTTCATTCTCTTTCATAATTGTTTCTATATTTATTATCTCATCAACAATTTCTAACTTATCAATTGAAGTAGAAAATAACAGTTATAAACTTTCAAATTCATTTTGTATTATAGTTATGATTTTCAATAGCCTATTTAATTTGTTTTGTATTTTGTTTATTAGTAAAGACATTCATCCCCACAGTCATTCTTAAACGAACCACGCTAATAACTCTAACTAATACAGTAGTTATCAATAATAATCATACGCTTAAGAAAATACCTATAAGTAATGAACAAAATAATGTTCTTATTTTAGCAATTCTGAAACTGGTTCGAAAACAATTTTTTCAATGTCAGAAAGATAAATGGCCAATTGTTGTTGCTTAGTAAAGAATTCTGATAAGAGGCTATTTCCTTGAATCTGTTTACCAAAACCTTCCATCTTAGCTTGAAAGGAAGCGTCTGGCATTTGACCTGTCTGGGCTAGTCTTTGAATTTCCTCTTGGAAAGCAACATATTCTGTAAAGATTTTGCTTGCCTCAGAATCTGCTGAAATCGCATCTTTAGCTGTTTTAACAGCCTTGTATTCTGGTAATTCGCGTAGACCGCGACTAAGTTCGTTTGCACTATCGTAAATATTTGACATGATTTTCTCCTTATTTGACAACGACTGTGTAGTCGGTATTTTCTGTTATGAGATGCTCGGCTCTTTCCAAGTCTTGAGCGTTTTTAAATGAAATTTGTAGGATCCCGTGAATATCCTCACGGTTTTCCTCATTGATGTGAATATTAACCAAGGAAGTTCCACGTAGCAGTTCCAAAATCCGCAGGATGACGTTTTCTTCATCGGGAACGTCAACATAGAGATCATAAGAGCTATCCACACCACCACGCTTATGAATTTCCATGGCCTGCCGTTGCTCACGCGCTTGGTTGAAAAAGTTCCAAATCTGCTCTTCATCTCCCTTGCTGATAGCTTGTCCAACCTCATCTAAACGTTCCTTGAAATCCTCAATGCGGTCTAGAATAGTCTCACGATTGGACAAGAGAATGGACGTCCACATACCTGGCTCGCTTTCCGCAATCCGAGTCATATCTCGAAAACCACCTGCCGCAAAGCGCCTTGCCATCTCATGTTCTTGAGCATAGACCGCGGTCTGTTCCATGAGACTGGAAGCCAGAATATGAGGAAAATGGCTAATCTGAGAAGTCACCCGATCATGCTCCTTGGCATCAATCTCGATAAAACGGGCATGAAGACCTGAAAGCAAGTCCCTCATTTCCTCAAGCGTGTCCTGACCCGTCAGACTCGAAGGTGTAAAGATATAATAGGCATTTTCAAAGAGATTGACATCTGCAGAAGCAGCCCCTGTCTTGTGACTACCAGCCATGGGATGGGCCCCGACAAAGCAAACAGATTTGCCAGCCAAATACTGTTCCGCTGCATCCACAATAGCTGACTTGGTCGAACCAGCATCTGAAATAATGACGCCTTCTTTCAAGTCCAAGTTGGCCAATTCCTTAATAAAGGAAATGGTTTGTTTGATTGGCAAGCTAAGGATAATGATATCTGCCAAAGGAGCAAAACTGGCAAAATCATCCGTTGCACGGTCAATCATGCCTTCTTTCAAGGCAATATCTCTCGAAGCTTGACTGCGATTATAACCTAAAATTTCATAATCTGGATGATCGCGTTTAATCCCGAGGGCCATAGAGGCTCCAATCAATCCAAGACCTGCGATATAGACTGTTTTTGCCATAGGAACTCCTTAATAGTTCTTTGTATAGTCTCGGTGTTTAGCTACCGCTTCTTTTAATTCCTCTAGATTATCTGATGAGAATTTTTCAAGGATTTCTTGTGCCAGAACCGTTGCCACAACAGCTTCCATAACTACACCTGCAGCTGGAAGAGCGGTCGGATCACTTCTTTCAACAGTTGCCTTGTAGGGTTCGTGGGTTTCAATATCCACACTCATGAGTGGTTTGTAGAGAGTAGGAATGGGCTTCATAACGCCACGAACAACGATAGGTTGTCCATTGGTCATACCACCTTCAAAGCCGCCCAGATTGTTAGTACGGCGAGTATAGCCGTCTTCTTTAGACCAGAGAATTTCATCCATGACCTGGCTGCCTTTACGGTAACCTGCTTCAAAGCCAAGACCAAATTCTACCCCTTTAAAGGCATTGATAGAGACAACTGCTTGGGCAAGTCTGGCATCTAATTTTCTGTCCCATTGGACATAGGAACCAAGACCAACTGGAACACCTCCAACGACTGTCTCCACAACCCCACCGATGGTATCACCGTCACGTTTGATTTGGTCAATGTAGTCCTTGATTTCCTGTTCCCGTTCTTGGTTGACAATAGAAACTTCAGACTGGGCAGCTCTTTCCTTAATCTCAGTAACTGTGAGATTCTCAGGAACATCGATTTCCTTGCCACCAAAGACTACGACATGGTTGGCAATTTCCATATCCAGCTCAGTCAAGAGGCGTTTGGCTACTGCGCCAACTGCCACCCGCATAGTTGTTTCACGAGCAGATGAGCGCTCCAAGGAATTACGCAAATCATCAAAACGGTACTTGATGCCCCCAACCAAGTCGGCATGACCTGGACGTGGATGGGTGATTTTCCGTTTGCTTTTAAGGCGGTCTTCAATGTCCTCCGCAGACATGATATCCAGCCATTTCTGATGGTCCTTATTGACGACATCCATAGTAATGGGAGCCCCAGTAGTCTTCCCATGGCGAACACCCGAAGTAAAGACAACTTGGTCACTCTCAATCTTCATACGACCACCGCGGCCATATCCACCCTGACGACGTTTCAAATCCTCATTGATGTCCTCTGCTGTCAAGGGAAGTCCAGCTGGAATTCCCTCAATGATAGCCGTCAGACGAGGACCGTGTGATTCTCCTGCTGTTAAATATCTCATACACTCTCCTTATTTTACCAAGTAGTCTTTCATCTCTTCCAGAGAAACTGGGTGAATAGTCGCTGAACCAAGCTCTGGTACCAAGACCAATTTCAAGGTATTGCCACGCGCTTTCTTGTCATGAGTCAAAGCTTGATAAAGCTTATCTACATCCCAGTTTTCATAGTCAACAGGCAAACCAAACTTCTGGCACATCTCTGTGATAGATTGGGTAATACCAGCTGGCATAAGGCCTTTTTCCTCAGCTACCTTGGAAATCTGAACCATGCCCATGGCTACAGCCTCTCCATGCATGACCTTGCCATAACCGGCAGTCGCTTCAATAGCATGACCAATAGTGTGGCCAAAATTGAGGTAAAGGCGAACACCATTGTCCAACTCATCCTCAACTACCATCTTGCGCTTGACCTGACAAGAATGTTCAATCAAGGTCTCTGCATGTTCCAGAATGCTCTCCACAGAACCATCCAGCTCTGCCAAGAGAGCCCACAGTTCTGGATCCTCAATCAAGCCGTACTTGATGACCTCTCCCATCCCTTCAATCAACTCTCTTTTTCCGAGCGTTTCAAGGACAAGCGGATCGATCAGAACCCCATCTGGTTGGGCAAAGGTCCCCACCATATTCTTAGCAAATGGAGTGTTGACACCTGTCTTTCCACCGATAGAAGAATCCACTTGGGCTGTCAAACTAGTCGGAATCTGAACAAAATGAATACCTCGCATATAGGTAGAGGCTACGAAACCAGCCAGGTCCCCAACGACACCACCACCAAGAGCCACGATTCCATCGCTACGAGTCAGACCTTGCTTGACTAAAAATTCATAGACTTTCTGGACAGTGGTTAAATTCTTTCTTTCTTCCCCTTCTAAAAAGTCAAAAACTGCTACCTGAAAACCAGCATCTTCTAGGCTGAGCTTGACCTTCTCCGCATAGAGAGAGGCTACATGGTTGTCTGTTATGATAACCACTTTTTGTGGTTGCCAGAGTTCTCGCAACCATTGACCAGCCTGAGCCAGACAACCTTTTTCAATCTGAATATCATAAGGATGATGAGGAATATCGATTCTGATTTTCATAGGAGAATCTCCCTTTCTTTATTGGTATTTTTCTGTTAAAGACTGCCAAATTTCTTCTGTCGGCATTTCCTTGCCTGTCCACAGTTGAAAAGCTTCTGCAGCTTGATAGAGCAACATTCCCAGACCGTTGACCGCTGGATTGCCCTGCCTTCTGGCCCATTTCAAAAATGGTGTTTCAAAGGGTTGGTAAATGATATCTGCTACTAAAAGAGTTTCTGGTAAGACTATGCTTTCAGGAACTGGAGAGGATTGACCATCCATCCCTACACTAGTTGCATTGACCAGTAAATCCGACTCAGCAATCCTTGCTTGCAGTTCAGGAACATCTTCTAAAGCAGACAGGTCCACCTTAAAACCTGTCTGCTCCTGTAACTTGTCTAGGTATGGTCTTGTTTTTTCCATGGAAACTGAACGAACAAAGACTGAAATCTGACTGACACCATCCAAAATAGCCTGTGCCAAGATTGATTTAGCCGCACCACCTGCACCAAGCAGGGTCATCTTTTTACCTGAAATTGTAAAAGAAGGCAAGCTCTTAAAAAATCCCTTGCCATCTGTATTATATCCAATTAAATTGCCATTCTCATTGACAACCGTATTAACCGCACCAATCAAGCGCGCTTCGTCACTCAATTCATCCAAATAAGAAATCACCTGCTCCTTATAGGGCATGGACAAGTTGATGCCAAACATCTGGTAGCGACGAATATTGGCCACTGTTTCTGCCAAGTCACCCGCTTCAATCTCCCAAGCCACGTAAGCACCATTGGTAGCTGTCGCCTCAAAGGCGCTATTGTGAATAAATGGGGAAATAGAATGCTTAATAGGATTAGCAACAACGGCAGCTAAACGTGTATAGCCATCAAGCTTCATCCAAAATCTCCCGAATTTTTTTCATGTTAGCTAAGGAAATCTGACCTGGAGCACTTGCCTCATCTAGACTAGCAAAAGACCAGCTAGAACCCGTCACATCCGCAGTGATACGAGAGACCTTGCCCACCTTGCCCATAGAAATGGTCACATATTCCTGCTCAGGATTGAGGGTTTTAAAGCCTCGTGTATAGTTCATCAAGTCTAGCACATCCTGCTCCGTGTGAGCCATCACCGCAACCTTAACAAGTTTTGGATTTAGGCTCGTCAATTCTGACAAGATCTCCATCATATTTTCAGGTGTTTCTTGGAAATTGTGGTAACTCAAAACGAGATTGGGAAAGTCCAGCATTTCCTCAAAAACATCCTTGTAGCTATAGTACTCAAAATCAATATAGTCTGGTTGATAGAGTTGTGCCACTTCCTTGATTAGATGGATATATTCTTCTGGAGAAAGGTCGATTTCTCCCCCTTCAGAGCGAGTTCGTAGCGTGAAGACCAACTCACGACCTGCGAATTTTTCAAAAATCGCTGGAGCCACCTGCAAAATCGCTTCCTTAGGCAGATAGTCGGCACGCCATTCAATGATGTCGGCATCCAGGTACCTCGTGGCATCCAGAGCCTGGGCCTCCTCTAAACTTCTTGGCATTACTGAAACGATTAATTTCATTTACTAACCTTCATACTAATCACCTTGAGGTAATTACTACTTTCATCTTTTTTATTATAGGCGAAATCTGCTGGAAGACCGTATTTGTTTAAAATCTGGTAACTTCTTCCTGCAAAGCCTTTATCAATTTGTTCTGTAAATTTCTGGCGGGAAACATTGGCAGCATTGGTACTAGCAATGATAATCCCTCCCGGATTTAAAATCTCAAGACTCTGGGAAATCAACTTGTGATAATCCTTGGCCACAGAGAACGTTTGTTTTTTGTTCCGAGCAAAGCTAGGCGGATCTAGGACAATCACATCATAGGTCAAGTCTTTTCGTTTGGCATACTTGAAATACTCAAAAACATCCATGACTATAAAACGATGGTCGTCTATATTGATTCCATTTGCCTGAAAATGCGCTTGAGACAATTCTCGTGAACGTTTAGCTAGGTCAACCGAAGTAGTCTGGCTTGCTCCTCCCATGGACGCAGCTACTGAAAAGGCTGCTGTGTAGGAAAACATATTGAGCAAGGATTTACCCATAGCCAACCCATCCACTAGACTACCACGAACCTCGTGCTGGTCTAGGAAAATCCCTGTCATCAAGCCATCGTTCATAAAGACTTGATACAGAACACCATTTTCCAGAACAGTGAAAAAGTCAGGTGCTTCTTGACCATAAACATGGGCAGATTCATAGTCCAAACCCTTAAAGCGTATCTTCTCATAGGCCCCTAACACCTCAGGAAAAACCTGTCTAAAAGCTTCTGAGATAAGCTTGCGAATCTGATAAACATAAGAGTTATACCAAGAAAAGACAGCATAGTCGCCATAAAGGTCCACTGTCAGACCACCAAAGCCATCTCCCTCTTGGTTGAAGAGACGAAAGGCAGTTGTCAATTCGTCTTGATAGTAGGCTTTTCTCTTTTCTTTAGCTTGTCTAAACAGTGCTTCAAAGAAAGCTTGATTGAAGGTCACCTTGTCTGTGCTAACAAACCAGCCCAAGCCCTTGTTTTGCTGAGAAAGGTAGGCAGTACCAAGAAAGTTTCCATCTTGACTATGAACTTCTACTTCCTGATCCTTGAGATGAACATCTGCAAGATCACTGGCTTCTAGTAAAACTAGTCCCTTTGAAAGCTTTTTTTCAACCCTTTTGCTGACTCTTATTTTATTCATAGTCCCTATTATAGCAAATTTTGTGACAATTCTCAAAAAAGAAACTACCCTTGCTTTTTTACTCTAGTTTTAAAAAATGGTATACTAATACTAATAAAAACTTAGGAAGTAATTGTGTGAGAATCAATTTTAACAAAATCCAAAAAGCCATGGGTACCAGACTGGGTTTTGTCCTAACCCTTTTAATCCTCTATTGGCTCAAAACCTTATTAGCCTATGCCGTTGACTTTAATTTAGATATTCAATTGGGCAAGCTGCAAGGGAATTACCTTGCCTTTATCGCTTTTTTCAATCCCCTTCCCTTGGGATTGCTCCTGCTGGCTCTAGCCCTCTATGCTCGGTCAACCAAGATCTTTTATGGCCTGAGTATAGCTATTTATAGCCTTTTGTTCATTTGGCTTTATTCCAATATCTTTTACTATCGAGAATTTAGTGACTTTATCACGGCCAATACCATGAAAGTGGTCAGCAAGGTATCTGTTGGTACTGCGGAACTAGAGTTACTGCGCTTTTGGGATTTTATCTATTTTATGGATTTCCCACTGCTGGCTTATCTTCTCTATAAAAAGATCATCCAGCTGGACAGGAGACCTTTCAAATTCCGCTCCAGTGTTGCTATCACTGCTCTCTCAGCCCTGCTCTTTTCTGCTAATCTTTTCTTGGCTGAAATCGAACGTCCCGATCTCCTATCGCGAGGATTTTCGAATTATTATGTTGTCCGCGCCCTTAGTTTGCCAGCCTTTTTAGGCTATAGTGCCAACCAATCCTACAGTGCCAACAAAGAACGTGCCAAGGCCTCTGAGACTGATCTTCAACCTATCACAGACTATATTCAAGAACATGCTGCTAAGCCTAATCCAGACTATTTTGGCTTGGCCAAAGGGAAAAATGTAATTTATCTCCACTTGGAGAGTTTCCAGCAATTTCTACTTGACTATAAACTCAACCTAGATGGAACTGAGCATGAAGTCACTCCCTTCCTTAATTCCCTCTACCATTCGCAAGCAACCCTAGCCTTTTCGAATATCTTTAACCAAGTCAAGACTGGTAAGACCTCAGATGCGGAAACCATGCTGGAGACTGGTTTGTTTGGACTTGACCAAGGTTCCTTTATGGTCAATTACGGTGGGACCAATACCCAGCAAGCTGCGCCTTTTATCCTATCAAAAAATGGCTACCAATCGAGTGCTGTCTTTCATGGTAATATTGGGACCTTCTGGAATCGAAATACAACTTACAAACAGTGGGGCTACCAATACTTCTTTGATGCTTCCTATTTTACTAAGCAAGACAGTAGCAATTCTTTCCAATATGGTTTAAATGATAAAATCATGATGAAAGATTCTATCCAATATCTAGAGCACTTGCAGCAGCCTTTTTATGCTAAGTATATCACGGTGTCCAATCACTATCCCTATGCTAGCAATCTGACAGGCGATGAGCTTGGTTTCCCACTGGCTAAAACCAAAGATGAAACCATCAATGGCTACTTCCAAACAGCTAACTATCTGGATAGTGCTATCAAGGCCTTCTTTGACTATCTCAAAGAAAGTGGCCTCTATGAAAAATCCATCATCGTCATCTATGGAGACCATTATGGCATTTCCAATTCCCGCAATCCTGAGCTGGCACCCTTGATTGGAAAGACTTCTGAGAACTGGTCGAATTACGACAATGCCATGTTGCAACGAGTGCCTTTTATGGTGGTCATGCCTGGCTATGAAAAAGGACAAATCATCAATACCTACGGTGGACAAATCGATATCTTACCGACTCTCGAACACCTCTTTGGTATTGAGTCCAATTCCTTCCTTCAAGTCGGCCAAGACCTTCTGTCTCCAGATCATCAAGAAATCGTTGCCTTTCGGACTGCCAATTCCTTCGTCACACCAAAATATACTAGCTATGACGGACGAACCTACTATACTGAGAGCGGTCTTGAAATCAGCAATCTTGATGAACAAGCTCAAACTGAACTAGAAAGCGTTCGGCAAGCAGCTATTCAACAGCTGAAAATCAGCGACCAGATTCAAACTGGTGATTTGATACGTTTCTACCAAGCAGATCATCTTGGAAAAGTTGATACAGAAAGTATTTCTTACCTCAATTCTTTACCAATTCTGCAAAAGATTGAGCAGGAAAAAGGTAGTCAATCAACCAGTCTCTTTAGCCAACGACAAGGTAAAACCAGTGCTGACCTTTTCAAAGCTCCAAGTTACCAAGAACTCCACCCAGAGTCGGCAGAAACCGAATCAAAATCACAATAAAAAATGCTCTTCCGTCTTGGAGGAGCATTTCTTTTTATAAAATAAAATTCAATGAAAATCAAAGAAGAAACTAGCCTACTACTAGATTGTAGGTAGAGAGGTTGTATCAGCAATATATGTCTGTCAAATTTAGTGACGAAGATAGTAGAAGAAATATGAGGATATAAATCAGCTTCATCAGATATCTGGAAAATTTGATTTTATAGAGAAGCCTTTTGTTACAAACTCAATATACTATCAATAAATAATATTATAGAAGCAACAATAATTATAATTTCACCTATCTGCATAATCCTATTTCGAACTCTAAATATATGTTCTATCAAAAATACTTGAAAAAGACACATTATAGGAATTAACGTTTTTGAAATTGAAAAATATCCAAATAAATAAACTATAAACAACAATAATAGAACTATGTTATATTTCTTATTCAAAACATTCCTCCCTATATTTTTGATTACCAATCTTAATCATTTACAACCACATTCTAACAAACTATAAAAGCGTTTGTCGTATTGAATTTATCAAGCAAGCGACCAACTAGCTCATCTTTTTTCTACTTCTGCTAATATGCGTGACAGGTAGTAACGATAGCTAAAAATAGCAAGACCAAGTAAGAGGATAAGAGCTCCTACTCCCAAGCTGATGGCAAGGATAGTAGATAGAGACCGAACCAAGAATATGCTCACAAGGGCTGAAATCGACAAGATACCACAATAAATTAAGAGTAAAACAATTTTGACTATACCATTTGAACGATTCACTAGATCAGTAATACTACTCCAATTGGTTGACAGATTCTTCACATCCTTAAAATAATGGTGGCAAGAAAGGATGACACTGGCAAGGGTCCAGACTACAAGAAGGTAAATCATCGAAAGGATGGGCAAGCCTAGATATAGAGAAAGACCAAGTAAAATCAAAACTGGTAAAAAGGACTGGACAGCAAATATAATCCAAAATTTCACTTTCACATAGCGAGCAAAGTCAAAAGGTAAACTCTTAAGAAAATCAACATTTTCCCTCTCCAAGGATAAGGCTATTGAATGCAGGCTGGTAATATTGTTATTGACAACAGATATAAAAAGAGCTATAAAAAACAAGGGTAACCAGTATGGAGGATGAATGTCCGGAACTATCTGAGAATCTCGGATGTTGGAAATCAGACCGATCATCATGAGATAAGGAAGGAAAGCACTTGTAAAAAGCACTGTAATCACGCCAGTCCCCTGTCCTAAAAGGGTGAGGTGGTAGCGTAAAACCATACGGAAAAATCCCTTTTTAGTAGTTGAAAGCCCCTCCTTACTGCGACGTTCTTTTTTGACCTTCTCCTCACTATTAAGTAGGATCACATCATAAAAACGAGGCAAAACCTTCTTTTTGGTCAGGTAAAGCAAGAAAAGAGTTAGAATTATCCAAGCGAGCAAACCCAAGATGGCTTCTGTCGAAAAAGGCTCCACTGCTATTTTGTAAAAGAGATGAATAGGATAAAGAAGAGGTGGAATGTCTCTAACTCTGTCAACTATAACTCCAGAAGTCGACTGTAGAAAGAAGACAAATATTAAAGGTATGAGAACTCCTATCCCAATCATCACATTCGAAAAAATAGACTGATACTTTCTGAAGACCGTAGTCTGAGCCAAGAAATGTACTGCCACTACCATCACTAAAGTGACAGAGACAAATAATAAGGTCAAGGACAGTAGCATCAAAGGAAAACCCAGCCAAAGAGAAGGAGTTAGCCTAATGTAGAGGGCTAGAAAATAAGCTAGGATTGGTACAATTCCTGCTAGAGCTGGCAAGAGGACAGACAGTCCTTTAGCAATTATAATCTCTGATTCTTTAAAAGCATAGGGCCTATAAGATGCCAAGTCCTTACTCTCATAAAAGACATTGTAAAATGCAGTGAAAGAAGTTGAAAAAGCAAGCACTAGAAAAATAGCAACCATGAAACTAAAATGAACAGGACTTTCCTCAAAAGGAAAACGAAAGGCTATATTACTAAAAAAGATAAGTAATAAAAGACTGGAAAAAATGTAAGAACTTAGGACTCTAGCGGAAACATTTACTTTTTTTCCAGGATTCTTAGCTTGCTTCTTTCGTAGGTTAGCCAGATTAGCTTCTTGAGATGAATAGAGGATATTGATATCAACTAATTTTTTAATGACCTTGAGACGCATCTGAAACCTCCTCTTTTCTACCAGCAAGGCTAAGATAGATACTTTCTAAAGACTGGTCTGGGTGGTCTTTTCTCAAGTCCTCTACGCTACCACAATAGATCAAATGCCCCTTTTTCAAAATGGCAATCCGATCACAGACTTGCTCAGCTACCTCTAGGACATGAGTTGAAAACAAGACCGTCTTCCCTTTTTGTGCATGTTCCTTCATCATTTTCTTCAAATCAAAGGCAGCCTGAGGATCCAAACCAGTCAAGGGTTCGTCCAAGACCCAAATATCAGGATCAGACAAGAGTGCCCCAATTACAAAGACTTTCTGACGCATTCCGTGAGAAAGGGTTTCAATAACCTGATAACGATTTTCAGCAAAATCAAAAACGTTCAATAGCCTAGCTAGACTAGTCTCCAAATCAGAGCTAGTCAGATCATAGGATGAAGCAATCAATTCCCAAAATTCATTGGCTGTTAAGCGTAAAAATAAGTCAGGCGAGTCTGCTACGTAGCCAATCTTTCGTTTGATAGCCAAGCGATTTTCCGATAACTCCTGACCGTCTACCAAAATACGACCACTACTTGGTGAAATGATACTGACTAGAGACTTTATGGTGGTCGATTTTCCAGCCCCATTATGGCCAATCAAGCCCATAATCTCTCCATTTTCAATCTGCAGATTGAGATTGCTCAAGGCCTCTTTATCACCATACAACTTACTAACATTTTGAAATTCAATCATGAGAAATCTCCTCTCTTTATCTATGTAATTTACTATAATTATAGTGCTTTCATTTTAAAAATCAACATTTTATATAAAATAGTCAAAAACTTATTATTCAGTTTTACGCAAACGTTTGAGCTAACCGATACTTTATGATAGAATAAAGAACAAGATTGACAAGTAAGAGGAAAAATCATGCAAAATCAAACACTCATGCAATACTTTGAATGGTATCTGTCCCACGACGGTCAGCACTGGACGCGTCTGGCTGAAGATGCTCCATACCTAGCTGATCTCGGTATCAGTCATGTCTGGATGCCACCAGCCTTCAAGGCCACCAACGAAAAAGATGTAGGCTATGGGGTCTATGACTTGTTTGACCTAGGAGAGTTCAACCAAAAAGGGACTGTCCGCACCAAGTATGGTTTTAAAGAAGACTATCTTCAAGCCATTCAAGCTCTAAAAGCACAGGGAATTCAACCTATGGCCGATGTGGTGCTCAACCACAAGGCTGCTGCTGATCACATGGAAGCCTTTCAGGTTATCGAAGTGGATCCTGTAGACCGTACAGTTGAACTTGGGGAACCCTTCACCATCAATGGCTGGACTAGCTTTACCTTCGATGGTCGCCAAGATACCTACAATGACTTCCACTGGCACTGGTACCACTTCACCGGTACAGACTATGATGCCAAACGCCGAAAGTCTGGGATTTATCTGATTCAAGGAGACAACAAGGGTTGGGCAAATGAGGAATTGGTCGATAATGAAAACGGTAACTATGACTACCTCATGTATGCCGACCTAGACTTTAAACATCCTGAAGTCATCCAAAATATCTATGACTGGGCTGACTGGTTCATGGAAACGACTGGTGTAGCTGGTTTCCGCTTGGATGCCGTTAAACACATTGACTCTTTCTTCATGAGCAATTTTATCCGTGATATGAAGGAAAAATACGGTGAGGATTTCTATGTTTTTGGTGAATTTTGGAATCCTGACAAGGAAGCCAATCTAGACTATCTTGAAAAAACGGAAGAACGCTTTGACCTTGTTGATGTTCGTCTCCACCAGAATCTCTTTGAAGCCAGTCAAGCTGGCGCAAACTATGACCTTCGTGGCATTTTCACAGATAGCTTGGTTGAACTCAAACCTGACAAGGCTGTAACCTTTGTCGACAACCACGATACTCAACGTGGTCAGGCTCTTGAGTCAACTGTTGAAGAATGGTTCAAGCCAGCAGCCTATACCCTCATTCTCTTACGCCAAGATGGCCTTCCATGTGTCTTTTACGGAGACTACTATGGTATTTCAGGACAGTATGCTCAACAAGATTTCAAAGAAGTCCTTGACCGCCTCCTAGCCATCCGAAAAGATTTGGCCTATGGAGAACAAAATGACTACTTTGATGATGCTAACTGTATCGGTTGGGTACGTTCAGGTGCTGAAAATCAATCTCCAATCGCAGTCCTCATCTCAAATGACCAAGAAAACAGCAAATCCATGTTTGTCGGCCAAGAATGGGCTAACCAAACCTTTGTAGATTTACTTAAAAACCACCTAGGTCAAATTACAATTGATGAGGAAGGTTATGGACAATTCCCAGTCTCAGCTGCTTCGGTAAGTGTCTGGGTAGCCAATACAATCTAATAGTTCATAATAACCAAGCCAGGTCCAATCGGATTTGGCTTTTTTGTAGTCACAAAAAGACCTACCCAAATGGATAGATCTTTATTTTCTTACAATTTACCTGCTACTGCATCCAACAATTCTTGGATTTTAGCTTGATTGCTTCCTCCCGCCATGGCCATGTCTGGTTTACCACCACCACGTCCATCGACGATTGGTGCCAATTCTTTGACAAGGTTTCCTGCATGAAGGTCTTTTGTCTTGCTTGCTACAAGGACATTGACTTTGTCACCGATAGCGGCAACTAGGACAAGAAGATCAGAGTAGTCTTTTTGTTTCCAGTTATCTGCAAAGGTACGAAGGGCACCAGCGTCAGATACAGATACTTGGCTAGCAATGTAACGGTGACCATTGACTTCCTTAACATCCTTGAAGATATCGCCTGCGGCTGCAGCTGCGGCTTTTTCTTTCAACTCAGCATTTTCTTTTTGAAGTTGACGAAGTTGTTCTTGAAGTCCTTCTACCTTGTGAGGTACTTCCTTGACTTGAGGTGCTTTCAAGGTTGCTGCGACAGCTTTAAGAGCATCTTCTTGTTCGCGGTAGGCTTCAAAGGCTTCCTTACCAGTCACTGCCAAGATACGGCGAGTTCCTGATCCAATCCCCTCTTCTTTGACAATCTTGAAGAGTCCAATCTCAGAAGTGTTGCCAACATGGGTACCACCACAAAGCTCGATAGAGTAGTCGCCGATAGTCACGACACAAACTTCCTTGCCGTATTTCTCACCAAAGAGGGCCATGGCTCCCATTTCCTTGGCAGTGTCAATATCCGTTTCAACTGTCTTCACTTCAAGAGCTTCCCAGATTTTCTCGTTAACTTGCTGTTCAATCGCACGCAATTCTTCTGCAGTTACTGCTTGGAAATGCGTAAAGTCAAAGCGAAGGAATTCAACTTCATTAAGAGATCCTGCTTGTGTTGCGTGGTTTCCAAGGATGTTGTGAAGGGCAGCGTGAAGCAAGTGAGTCGCAGTGTGGTTTTTCATAACACGGTGACGACGATTTGTATCAATTGCCAAGGTATATTCTTGGTTCAAGGCAAGCGGTGCAAGGACTTCAACTGTGTGGAGAGCTTGTCCATTTGGTGCTTTTTGAACATTTGTTACAGTAGCCACGACCTTACCTGACTCATCCAAGATTTGTCCGTGGTCAGCTACCTGTCCACCCATTTCAGCGTAGAATGGTGTTTCTGCAAAGATAAGTGAGGCAGTTCCTTCTGATACAGCTTCTACTTCTGCATTGTCCACCACGATAGCCACCAATTTAGAAGACAATTGGCTAGCATTGTAGTTGAAGACACTTTCTACAGTGATGTTTTGAAGGGTTTCATTTTGCATACCCATTGAGCCACCCTTGACGGCTGATGCACGCGCGCGTTCTTGCTGTTCTTTCATGGCTGCTTCAAATCCTTCACAGTCCACGGTCATACCAGCCTCTTCAGCGATTTCTTCAGTCAATTCAACTGGGAATCCATAAGTGTCGTAAAGTTTAAATACATCTGAACCAGCAATGACAGATTGTCCTTTTTCTTTCAAATCAGCTACAATGCCTTGGGCAAAGTGTTGACCTGAGTGAAGGGTACGAGCAAATGACTCTTCTTCGCTCTTAACGATTTTTTCGATAAAGTCACGTTTTTCAAGTACTTCTGGGTAGTAGCTTTCCATGATTTTTCCAACAGTTGGAACGAGTTTGTATAGGAAAGGCTCGTTGATACCCAATTTTTGACCATGCATAGAAGCACGACGGAGAAGACGGCGAAGGACATAACCACGACCTTCATTTCCAGGAAGGGCACCATCACCGATGGCAAATGAAAGTGAACGGATGTGGTCTGCGATGACCTTAAAGCTCATGTTGTCGCCATCTTGGTCATAAACCTTACCAGACAATTTCTCCACTTCACGAATGATCGGCATGAAGAGGTCTGTTTCAAAGTTAGTCTTAGCACCTTGGATAACCGCTACCAAACGCTCCAAACCAGCGCCCGTATCAATGTTCTTGTGTGGCAATTCCTTGTATTCGCTACGAGGAACAGCAGGGTCTGCGTTAAATTGTGACAAAACGATGTTCCAGATTTCGATATAACGGTCGTTTTCGATATCTTCTGCAAGCAGGCGAATACCGATATTTTCTGGGTCAAATGCTTCTCCACGGTCAAAGAAAATTTCTGTATCAGGTCCAGAAGGTCCCGCACCGATTTCCCAAAAGTTGTCCTCGATTGGAATCAAGTGACTTGGATCCACTCCCACTTCAATCCAGCGGTTGTATGAATCTTTATCGTCTGGATAGTAGGTCATGTAAAGTTTTTCAGCAGGGAAGTCAAACCATTCTGGGCTTGTCAAAAGCTCATAAGCCCAAGTGATAGCTTCATCACGGAAGTAATCCCCGATAGAGAAGTTCCCCAACATTTCAAACATGGTATGGTGACGTGCAGTCTTCCCTACGTTTTCAATATCGTTGGTACGGATAGCTTTTTGGGCATTGGTAATACGTGGATTTTCAGGGATAATAGTCCCGTCAAAGTATTTCTTAAGGGTTGCTACACCAGAGTTGATCCACAAAAGTGTTGGGTCATTTACAGGAACCAAACTCACTGATGGTTCTACCGAGTGACCTTTGGTCGCCCAGAAATCAAGCCACATTTGGCGTACTTGTGCACTAGATAGTTGTTTCATATTGTCTCCTTATTTACTTGTTTAATGTGATTGGCTTTCCAGCATTTCCACATAGTCAATCGCGACACAGAGGGAAATGACTAGGTCTGCATAAGCGTCCTCAAGGACCGTTACATTATAGGTAGAGGTCAGATGGAAGAGTTCTTTCTTGATTTCCGCAATCAGCTGATCGCGATCATCCAGCAATTTGAAATCCAAATCCCAGATATTGCCCTCGATACGAAGACCTAGATTATCAAACTCATACTTATCTCGCCAGAAGGTCAACTTCTTACGAATGACAAAACTCGAGCCATCCCGAAGCTGAATCTCAAAACGAGGAAGCAAGGTCAAGATTTCTTTACTGATCTGACTAACCTGTTCACCAGTCGCATCATAGATGGTAAAAGTTTTGGGAATCTTAAAAAATGATCCCTCCACCTGATAGGCAATTTCTCCCCTGTCATCCTTGATAGCGAAGCGTTCGCCTCCAAGACGAAACTTTTGTTTGACAAGAAATGTTTTCATCAACACCTCCAAAAAATCAAAAGACAAGCTCATATCACGAAGGGCGAAAAACCGCGGTACCACCTTCATTCAATGAACTTGTCATTCTCTTATTCTTATGCAATTGTATGATTGAGTAGCATGACTTCCTAGCTTAGATGGCTCGCAGCACCGCCATTTCTCTGGACTAAGACTACTGAAAATCAATTCTCAACTTTCTTATTATAACGTTTTTTTAAGCTTGCGTCAACTGGAAATCATTCCCATTGAATCAGACCAATTACCTGTATCTTTGATTACTCTTTCAGGCGAACAAAATTAGCCAATATAATTGTTGATATTAAACAAATCCAAAATAACATATCACTCTCTCACTTTAATATTATCTAGACTGTCAATTGCATATCTACATTCTTTAAGATAAAGCAAACTAATAACAAAATCTAAATGTAAAAATCATTCATTAATCAATTCCTCAATTTCCTTTATCCCTTCAAATTCTCCAACATTTTCGAAAAGTTCTATAGCTCGTTTGAAATGTGTGTTGGATAATTCCGTATCTTCCAAGGCTAAATAGATCTCACCTAACCCTCTATAGCTACAAGCTTGAGAAATCACATCATCCGTCTCTAAAGATTGTACCAATGACAGATTCATGAATGTAAGAGCCTCATCAAGGTTGTTTAATTTTAATCTCACATAACCTTGTTCGTAGTTATTCACAGCTTTCTTTAAATTATCATTTGGAAAATGCTCTTCAACTATCTTCTCTTCATCTTCAATGAGTTTTAAAGCCTTATGAAAATCACCCTGATCTCTGTAGATCATAGCTAATTGATGTAAGCCAATGTGTTCATTTTCTTTATCTTCATTTTGTTGCGCCAATAAAATGTATTTCTCAAAGATATGGGTACATGAAACATAGTCTTTTTCTGCTAACAATAAATATCCCATCAAATTTAAAAGACTAAAATCCGTACAGGTATCAATGGAAAAATCTTGCTCAACTAACTTTTTAGCTTCTGATATTTTTCCTTCTAGAAACAAGTTCCAAGCTGTATCAATTTTAGAGTCCATCTATTTCCCCCTTCAACTACAAACAACCTTCATAAAATAGAATCACTCAACAAGAATATATTATTCTCTATCTATTGAGGATTAATCTTATAAACTATTAATCTGCATTAAAATAATCATAAACCTCTTTAAAGAGAGTCGGCAATATTCCTTGTTCTTCTTTGTCTAAATTATATTCAGAAACTAGCTCATCCATATAGTCAAATACAGTGAAATGTTTTTTTATTCCATTCATAACAAGCGCAAATTTCAAATCATTAAGTTCAGTTTTATTAAACTCTTTTAACTTCTTCACATCAATTCTAGTGATTGGATGAGAAATACCATCTAGAGTACTGTAAATCGTTTTTCCTAGTAAATAATCTGTCGTGGTATCAAATAATTTTGCTAATTTGACAACGGCGTCTAAATTAGGCTCTAAAGTTCCATTCTCCCAACGAGAATAAGTACCTTGTTATCCACCAATCATTTCAGAAATTTGTACCTGAGTTAACTTCTTGATCTTTCTCAGTTTCTTAAGACGATCTCCAAAAGAATCATTATTAAACATTGTATCCTCTTAAATATTCTAAACAGTATAAAACGGAATTATTCCATAAGGAATATTTATTTGAAGATTAAAGATTCTATTGAGAATATTATAGCATAAAAGGAGGTAAAAGCGTATGTAGCTAGTAGTCAATTTAAAAAATTTTAATGAAGGAGATAGAATTCAACAAATAAAAAAATCTTGAAACAAATGCGCCGTTATTTCACTTATCACTATTTTTATCCTCAATTTTCATATTACTAAACACAGCAACTAAAATAGAAAAAGATATGGCTATAAAAACTGACTTATATTAAAAAACGAACCAGCTTGACTGATTCGTTTCGTGACTGCTAACTCTACTTCCGATACATTTTAAACTGTAGGAAGAGGTCGCTATATTTGCCTGTCCATTTATGGTCAAATTTCTCATAAACTTCCAGGTGTTTCATGGTTTCAGCATCTGGATAGAAGGCTTTGTCTTCTTTTTTCTCCTCTGGGAGCAATTCCTTAGCTGGTAGGTTTGGTGTTGAATAGCCGACATACTCTGCATTTTTAAGAGCATTTTCGGGTTTCAACATAAAGTTGATAAAGGCATAGGCTGCATCTTGGTTTTTGACTGTTTTGGGAATGACCATATTGTCAAACCAAAGATTGCTGGCCTCGGTCGGAACCACATAGCGGAGGTTTTCATTTTTCTCCAGCATTTGGCTGGCTTCACCAGAGAAGGTCACACCGATAGCAGCGTTATTCTGAATCATGTAACCCTTCATCTCGTTGGCCACAATAGCCTTGATATTTGGAGTCAGCTTGTAGAGTTTGTCTACTGTCTCTTCTAACTGCTGGGTATCCTTGGAGTTGAGGCTGTAGTCTAGCGAATTGAGTCCTAGTCCCAGTACCTCACGTGCCCCATCAAAGAGCATGATAGAGTTCTTATACTCTGGCTTCCAGAGGTCATCCCAATGCTCAGGCGCCTCATCGACCATGGTTTCATTGTAGACAATTCCCAAGGTTCCCCAGAAGTAAGGAATGGAGAATTTATTGCCTGGGTCAAAGGACTGGTTGAGGAACTCTGGTCCGATATTTTCAAGACCTTCAAGTTTTGAATAGTCAAGCGGTACCAAGAGATCTTCGTCCTTCATCTTGTTAATCATGTATTCACTAGGGATGGCAATATCGTAGGTCGTTCCACCCTGCTTGATCTTGGTATACATGGCTTCGTTGGAGTCAAAGGTCTCGTACTGGACTTGGATTCCTGTTTCTTCTGTAAATTGCTCCAAGAGTTCAGGATCGATATAGTCCCCCCAGTTGTAAATGACCAGTTTTTGACTATCTCGGCTATTGATTTTACTATCGAGATGAGTCGCAATTCCCCATAAGACGAGGATAATGGCTACAATTCCTGCTAAAAATGAATAGAGTTTTTTCATGCTTGCTCCTCCTTCTCACGTGAGATAAAGTAATAACCAACCACTAGGATAATACTAAAGAGAAAGACAAGGGCAGAAAGGGCATTGATTTCTAGCGAAATCCCCTTGCGAGCACGAGAGTAAATCTCGACTGATAGGGTTGAAAAGCCATTTCCCGTTACGAAGAAGGTCACAGCAAAGTCATCTAGCGAATAGGTGAAGGCCATAAAATAACCTGCAATGATAGACGGAGTCAGATAAGGAAGCATGATTTCCTTGAACATCTGAAATTGACTGGCACCAAGGTCATAGGCCGCATGAATCATGTCACCGTTCATTTCCTTGAGTCGAGGCAAGACCATCAAGACCACGATAGGAATGGAGAAGGCTACGTGACTAGATAGAACGGTCAAAAAGCCAAGTGAAAACTTGAGTTGGGTAAAGAGAATCAAGAAGCTGGCACCAATCATAACATCAGGAGCAACCATGAGGATATTATTGAGTGATAGAAAGGCTTCTTGGTATTTCTTACGAGACTGGTAGATATAAATAGCTCCAAAAGTCCCGATAATGGTCGCTATCAAGGCTGACAGAAAGGCCAAGAAAAAGGTCTGAGTCACAATCAACATAAGACGACCATCGCCAAACATGGTTTTAAAATGGCTCAGGCTAAAGCCTGTAAAGCTGTTCATGTCGTTTCCTGCATTAAAGGCGTAGCCAATCAAGTAAAAAATCGGCAGGTAGAGGACAAGAAAGACCAGTCCCAGATAAAGGTTGGCAAATTTTTTCATCGTTCTCTCCTTTCCTTGGTCACCCACATGGTGATGAACATGGTCAAGATGAGAATTACACCGATGGTTGAACCCATACCGTAGTTGTCATTTGTCAGGAAGTTCTGCTCAATGGCTGTCCCCAAGGTGATAACGCGGTTCCCACCAATCAAACGAGTCAGCATGAAGAGACTCAAGCTTGGAATAAAGACCGACTGAACTCCACTTCGCACGCCGTTCATAGACAGAGGGAAGATGACATGACGGAAAGTCTCCCACTTGGTCGCACCTAGGTCATAGCTGGCATTGATGAGATTGTTATCCATATCGTCCAAGACATTGAAAATCGGCAAAATCATAAAAGGAAGCTCGATGTAGCTTGCAACAAAGATAAAGGAGAAATCGGTAAAGAGCAACTGCTGTGAACCGATTCCGATGAATTCCAAAAATTGGTTAATAGAGCCATTTTGACCAAAAATTCCGATAAAGGCATAGGCCTTAAGGAGCAAATTAATCCAAGTAGGCAAGATAATCAGCATGAGCCAGAGTTGACGGTGCTTGAGACGGGTCAAAAAGAGGGCTGTTGGATAGCTGATAAGAAGCGTCACCAGTGTCACAATCCCTGCATAAAGCACGGAGTTAAAGCTCATTTTGAGGTAGGTCAAGTTTTGTGAAGCAAAGTAAGATTTATAGTTTTCTAAACTGAATTGTCCTTCAATATTGAAAAAGGATTGACCGAAAATCAAGACCAAGGGTGCCAGGACAAAGAGTGCAATCCAAAGCATGTAGGGCACTACAAAGAGTTTAGAGCTTGTTTTCTTCATCTCTTTCCTCCTCGATTGCATTGATCAGACCTGCTTCTTTCTCTTCGATTTCTACGTACTCCTCAATACGAGCATCGAACTCTTCTTCGGTTTCATTGAGACGCATGATGTGGATGTCTTCTGGTTCAAAGTCCAGACCGATTTCCTCACCAACAATGGCCTTACGAGTCGAGTGGATCATCCATTCATTTCCAAGTTCGTCATAGGCGATAATTTCATAGTGAACCCCACGGAAAAGCTGGGTATCGACCTTAACTTGGAGCTTGCCTTCTTCAGGAAGAGTAATGCGCAAGTCCTCTGGACGAATAACAACCTCAACAGGCTCATTTGGCTTCATCCCGCCATCGACCGCTTCAAAGCGTTTGCCGTTAAACTCAACTAAGTAGTCCTCAATCATGGTTCCTGGCAAGATATTTGACTCACCGATAAAGGTGGCAACAAAGTGGTTAATCGGCTCATCGTAGATATCTACTGGTGTTCCAGACTGGACAATCTCGCCATCATTCATGACAAAAATCCAGTCACTCACGGCCAGGGCTTCTTCCTGATCGTGAGTGACAAAGACAAAGGTAATACCCAATCGTTGTTGTAGTTCACGCAGTTCATACTGCATGTCTGTTCTTAATTTCAAGTCCAGCGCTGACAAAGGCTCGTCCAACAAAACCACACGGGGTTGGTTGATGATGGCACGGGCAATAGCCACACGCTGACGTTGTCCTCCAGAAAGTTTACGGATAGAACGTTTTTCGTAACCTTCCAACTGAACCATCTTGAGAACTTCAGCAACACGTTGCTCGATTTCTTTCTTGTCGATCTTACGCAAGCGAAGTGGAAAGGCAACATTTTCAAACACATTCATATGTGGAAACAAGGCATAGGATTGGAAGACAGTATGGACGTCTCGCTTGTTGGTTGGGATATCATTGATGCGGACACCGTCCAGTAAAATATCTCCTGTCGTCGCATCTAGTAACCCTGCAATGATGTTTAGGATGGTTGATTTCCCTGAACCAGATGCGCCTAGAAGGGTATAAAATTTCCCCTCCTCCAACTCAAAGTTGATGTCTTTGAGAACCTTGGTGTTGCTGTCTTCAAAAACTTTAGAGACGTTTTTGAATTCAATAATTGGTTTTTTCAATTGTCATTTATTCCTTCTTTTTCATAGATTAACAGATCAGGGCTCTGTCAGGCCGCCACTACCTCGTGTAGGAGATTGAACTGCCTACATTCTTCTGCACTAACGATAGGCTTTCACCCCCTTTCCATGACATAGCAGCAGCTTTTCAACTACAGCTTCCTACTTGCTTTCTCCTAAAATACGGACTTCCCTCTCAAGAGTAACGCCAGAGTGTTCCTTGACTTTTTCGATAACAGACTCAATCAAGTCCTCGTAGTCTTTAGCCGTTCCGTCAGCAACATTGATCATAAATCCTGCGTGTTTTTCTGACACTTCTACGCCACCGATACGATAGCCTTTCAAGCCAGCTTCTGAAATTAATTGACCTGCAAAATGCCCTACTGGACGCTTAAAGACCGAACCACAAGATGGATATTCTAAAGGTTGCTTGAGTTCACGTAGATGCGTCAAACGATCCATTTCTTGCTTGATAACCTGATGACTTTCTGGAGCAAGGGCAAATTTAGCTGACAAGACAACTGCACCAGACTCCTGAATGGCTGATTGGCGGTAACCAAAAGCCAAGTCCTTGGCAGATAGAGTCTCGATTTCTCCATCCTTGGTCAAGACCTTACAAGACTGCAAGATGTGGGCAATCTCACCACCATAGGCACCCGCATTCATAAAGACAGCACCACCGACGCTCCCTGGAATGCCACAAGCAAACTCAAAACCAGTCAAGCTATGACGAAGGGCAATGCGAGTTGTTTCAATCAAATTTGCCCCAGCTTCTGCTTCAATAGTATAACCATCAACGGAAACATTATTGAGCTTGTCACACAAGATGACAAATCCACGAATTCCTCCATCACGAACGATGATGTTGCTGGCATTTCCAAGAACCATCCAAGGGATATTTTCTTGATTAGCAAATTTAACAACGCGAGCCAACTCAAAACGATTTCGTGGAAAGACCAAATAATCAGCCTCTCCACCTACTTTTGTATAACTATAGCTATGCAAGGGTTCCTTAAAACGGATATCAATCCCTTCTAAGATTTCAAGCATTTTTTCTTTTACTGACATGTCACTCTTCCTTTTTCAAAATTCATTCCATTATACCATTTTTAAGACCATTTGACGACCATAAAAAGACCTTGTTTGCTTTTTGCACAAAAAAAGAGGTTCCCCTCTCTTTCTTATGATTTTTTACAAAAGATTGCCTTGGTTCCATAAGCAACCAGAACAAGTTCAAGTGCTAGGACAACTTCAACCAAGACTGGACTTGTCAACCAGCCAACTTGGGCTAGAGATGGTGCCAGGTCAAAGAAGGCATGGAGTCCATAAGCCGCTAGGAGATATGTCCATTTCTTCTGGCGAACAGCTTGGTAAACCCAAACCGTCAACAGCAATTGGAATCCTAAAGCCAAAATCCGTTCAAAACCAAGCAAATAAATCTGCCAGACAGACAGCGACTGAATGGTTTTCAACATATTTTCAGACAGCAATTTCAGGACCTGTGGATTCTGAGTTTGAACTGCTGAGAGAACAATGTAGAGATTAATCAAACTAGTAAGGCCCAGGAAAATCAATTCCAAACCACCATGACCTAACCCATAAGCCAAGGCGTCTGCCTTGTCCAAACTTCTCTTTTTCTCCAACCATTTGAAGAAAACAAGACGAGCAGTTTCCTCAAAAAGGGCTGCCATGGCTAGACCATAGATGATATAGACAAGCGGATGGTCTTGCAAGAGGGAAATACTACCGTCTTTTTGAGGATGTAAAACCAAGATATGCACCAGTTTTTCCAAAATCTGTGAAGAGACAAAGAAAGCAACAGCACCCAAGCCCAAGACAGCTAGATTGATATGGTATTTCTTTCTGGCATACCAAATGCTCCCTATCAAGAAAGCCAGCAACAGCAACATAGTAATAATGATATGAATGGTCATTTTCTTCTCCTATTCTGCCTTTTCAATATCTTTTTTCATCTCGTCAACATTGAACTTAGCAAACAAGTATTGACGGTCTTGGACTGGGAAACGTTGGTCCAACTGGTCAACTGCTCCCACCTCGATAATGCCTTCCTTGATGACAAAGTCCATGACATGCCCACCGAAGGTCAAGTCATCTGAGATGAAGTGTAGATGATAGCCTGCCACACTGACTCCATGAAAAATCTCAGGCGTCCAGAAACCAACAATGGTTCCCGCCACATTGTCACGACTATATTCCGGTTGATGGGTTGCGACCTCAGCAAACTTGGTATCTGGTGTTGACTTAGGAATCATACGCACATGCATATGCGAAAATTCCCCCCGAATCTTGATAGAGCGGAAAAGATTTTCCCCATCATAATAAGACTCAATTCGTTCTTCCAATTCCTTGTCTGTCATCTCAAAGCGCTGGCGGAAAATGACCTCTGCCTGATGCGGTACTACTGCTGCATAAGGAATAAGGGCATCTGGTGACACTTCCACAATCTCTGGTTGCTCTCCTGATCCTTTAGCCTGATAGGCCTTGCCATCCAAGACAATCAATTCTCCATCAATGGAATCCAAGGTTCCCAAACCAAGATCACCATGCTCTAGCAATTCTCCCACTGTCATGGTACCACCATAAAGGCCAGCCATCAAGGCTCCGAGGGTATTGTATTGAAATAATTTCACTGGTTCCTGCACGTTCTTATCCATTCACTTTCTTATCTGTTATACTCAATGAAAATCGAAGAGCAAACTAGTAAGCGAGCCGCAGATTGCTCAAAGCACTGCTTTGAGGTTGTAGATAAGACTGACGAAGTCAGCTCAAAACACTGTTTTGAGGTTGTGGATAGAACTGACGAAGTCAGCTCAAAACACTGTTTTGAGGTTGTGGATAGAACTGACGAAGTCAGCTCAAAACACTGTTTTGAGGTTGTGGATAGAACTGACGAAGTCAGTAACCATATCTACGGCAAGGCGAAGCTGACGTGGTTTGAAGAGATTTTCGAAGAGTATTATTCTATAAATCTTACTCCTAAGTATACCACATTTGCCCCTAGATGTGAACGAGAGAAACACTTTAGACATTGCCAAGAAGGGAAAAAAAGGGTACAATGTAACAAAATCAAGGGAGATCTGGAATGAAGAAACAAAGCAAGTACCAAGAGGTTGTTTCCTATCTGAAAAACGGTATCGAGTCTGGACGTTTTCCAACGGGTAGTCTGAGATTTTGACAGAAACAAAACTTGAACTAGCACAACAACCCCTAAGGAACACACTTCCCTAGGGGTCGCTTTTTATTTAACTAAATCATTATTTATTTTTTGTTCCTAGTAAACATAAATATTGTATTAATAATTGCAAAAATAAATGCAAACAAAAGGATTTTCCAAAGGATAAATTTTTGTAACACTAAATACGCATATACAAATCCAATCAAAAAGCTAATAATCGCATCTTTAATAAGAAATTTTTTATCACGCATTATTCCATACCGCACTGAACTGCCCAAATAGCCAATTGACCAGCAATGATATAAATATTTGTTTTAAGTCCATTAGCTTTAACAAATCTTAGTACCACTTTAGCTAATTCTGACCAAGCCTTCTTCTGCGCATACTTAACAATTAGCGAAACATTGATCATAGCAAAAAATTCATCTCGTATTTTTCCTGCTATACATCCTCCCATCTCATCCCAAGGGACTCTGTCATAGGGATTATTAATATTAGTTTCTAATTCATTTTCCGCAAAAGCAATATCTTTTTGAGAAAAGTTTTTATAAACATATTCAGTAAAATTTTTTTCATTAACTCCATTTCTAAACATTTGTTCAAGAACATTGGCTACATCATCGATTTGTTTTTGTTCTTGAGTACTAATTTCAGAAACTTCCGTGGTAGTTACATCATCAGCAAATACTCTAACAGAAGCTATAGAAGGAGACATAATAGAAAATAGTGATAATACAACAAGAGCTGAAGTTACAATTTTTTTAAATTTCATAAAAAACACTCCTTTCAAGTCACAAATATATATTACTGATAAAATAACTTGATTTTCTGATTTAAACCTCCTTTCTAACAAGTTATTCGTATACTTTTATTTTTCAATTCTATTATATCACAACAAGAAAACGGTTTCAAGTATTTTGCTAAAAATATGTGCAAGTAATAAGGGAAAATTAGCATGAAAACTTTTTAAAACAAATCAACCCCAGATAAAAATACACATTTTGTTTTAAAGAGAAAAAAAGTTCCGAAAAACTGTCACATCCGCATTTGATTGCTCTTTGATTTAAAAAAGTGTTAAAAATGGGAGTATACCACATTTGCCCCTAGATGTGAACGAGAGAAACACTTTAGACATTGCCAAGAAGGGAAAAAAAGGGTACAATGTAACAAAATCAAGGGAGGTTTGGAATGAAGAAACAAAGCAAGTACCAAGAGGTTGTTTCCTATCTGAAAAACGGTATCGAGTCTGGACGATTTCCGACGGGAAGTCGTCTGCCTTCTATCCGTCAACTGAGCCTTGACTTTCACTGTAGCAAGGACACTATTCAACGAGCCCTGCTGGAATTACGGCACGAGCAATACCTCTATGCCAAGCCCCAGAGTGGCTACTATGTCCTAGAACAAGGGCAACATCAAGACCTAGAAATTGAGGTTACGGACGAACACGCCAGCGCCTATGACGATTTCCGACTCTGTGTCAATGAAACCTTGGTTGGCCGGGAAAACTACCTCTTCAACTACTATGACAACCAAGAAGGATTAGAAGACCTAAGACAGTCCATTCATAAACTCCTCTTTGACCAAGCCCTCTACTGCAAGGCTGACCAACTGGTACTGACTTCTGGAACCCAACAAGCCCTTTTTATTCTCTCTCAAATTTCCTTCCCTAGCCAAGCCAAGGAAATCTTGGTAGAACAGCCGACCTATCATCGGATGAATCGCCTCTTGATTGCTCAGGGCTTAGACTATCAAACGATTGAACGAAGCATTGATGGGATTGACTTGGAGGAGCTGGAAGGTCACTTCAAAACAGGAAAGATTAAGTTTTTCTACACCATTCCTCGTTTTCACTATCCTCTGGGGCATTCCTATTCTGAGCAGGACAAACGAGCTATTCTTGACTTAGCTACCAAGTATGGTGTCTATATCGTAGAGGACGACTATCTGGGGGATTTGGACTCTAAAAAGGGCCAGACCTTCCACTATCTAGATACAGAGGAGCGGGTCATTTACATCAAGTCCTTCTCAACCAGCCTCTTTCCAGCCCTGCGAATTACGGCACTCATTCTGCCAAATACTATCAAAGAATCCTTTGTAGCCTACAAAAATATCCTAGACTACGACAGCAACCTCATCATGCAAAAGGCCCTGTCACTCTATATTGACAGTCAACTGTTTGAGAAAAACCGTCTAGCTCGCTTGTCCAATCAAGAAGACTACCAAAAACAACTCGAGAAAAGTTTAACCAAAACACCTTGTCCCCTTCCTCATTATCCCCTACACGATGGTTTATTACTAGACCTGAGCCAGTATCCTAAAATCGCCAGTCTCAAGCACAGTCAACTGGGTTTAGACTTCTTTGAGAAGGCTTACTTGGATGCCTGTCCTTATCAATTTGCCAAGGTGTCCCTAGACAATCTGGAAAAGGTTTTAAACTATTTAAAAGCAGAATTGGACTGACTTCCAACTCTGCTTTTTTCTTATACTCTTCGAAAATCTCTTCAAACCACGTCAGCGTCGCCTTACCGTAGATATGGTTACTGACTTCGTCAGTTCTATCCACAACCTCAAAGCAGTGCTTTGAGCAACCTGCGGCTAGCTTCCTAGTTCGCTCTTTGATTTTCATTGAGTATTATTCTTCAACTTCTGTTAGGCTTGCTGCTTTTTCAAGATATTTTTGGTAGGTACCGTCATCCTTGAGTTTTTGGATAACCTTGTCCACCACTTCTTTCAAATCAGCACTATTTTTTCTAAGGGCAACTGCATTGGCTTCGCCGTCCTTCATCTTCAAGCTGACAGTTGCGACAGCTAGATCGGCATTTTTAGCAGCATAACTAAGCGCAACAGGCTCATCCATGTGAACAGCATCTACTTTTCCAGCCTGTAATTCATTGACTGCTTCACCCATATTGGTTAGGGAAGTTAATTGAGCTTTTGGCAATTGTTCCTTGACCATTGATTCTGGAACAGTTCCTTTTTGGGCCGCAATATTAGCACTTTCAAGGCTAGTTAAATCCTTGTATTTTTCTACATCGGACTTACGAACCAAAAAACTAATCTTGTTTTCATAGTAAGGGATTGAAAAATCAAAGACTTCTTTTCTCTCATCAGTAGCGCTAATTCCCGCAACTGCTAGGTCAGCCTTACCAGTTTGAAGACTGGTCAAGACATTGTCAAAACTCATGCTTGAAATTTCCAACTTCACCCCAAGTTCATCAGCGATAGCTTGGGCCATATCAATATCCGCACCGACTACCTGATTTTTCCCGTCAACTAAGGATTGGAATTCAAAAGGTGCATAGTCAGGACTAGTCGCCACAACTAATTTCCCCTTTTGCTTAATGGCCTCAACAGCTGACTGAGAACCGTTAGAATCCGACTGGCAAGCCACTAAGAAGAAACTTGCAAGAAAGCTACATAAAACAAATATCCATTTTTTTGATTTCATAAATAAACAACCTCTCTGTTAATTTTGTATAATTATAACGCTATCCAAGTTGCTTGTCAAGTGTTTTTTGAATTTTTATCTTAAAAATATTTTTTTCATTCAAGAAAAGGAGCTGTCAGTTGATTTCGAGCTCCTTTTTATACAGAATGAACCTGTTTTATAGTTCGACAATCTTACCTGTTTCAAAGTAAACAACCCATTCACAGATATTTTTAGCATAGTCTCCAATACGTTCCAAGAAGGCAATCACTTGGAAGTAATCACGACCTGTAACGATGGCATCTGGATTTTTCTTGATTTCTTCTGTAGCCAAGTCACGAATGCTATCAAAGTAATGGTTGATTTTTTCATCCATAGCTGCTACTTCATAGGCCTGATCCACTGAACCATTGAGATAGAGTTCAAGGGCTGCTTCAACGAAGTTCTTGACATCGCGACCCATTCTCTTAATTTCTTCTTCAACAGCTGGGATGCGTTGCTCCCCCTTCATACGAATTGCTGCTTTAGCAATAGAAACAGCATGGTCCCCCATACGTTCCAAGTCAGATACAGCCTTCAAGACTGTCAAAACAGTACGCAAGTCCTGAGAAACGGGTTGTTGAAGGGCAATCATTTCAAATGATTTCTTCTCCAATTTCACTTCGTATTCGTTTACTTCTGCATCGTCTTCGATGACTTCTTTGGCCAAATCTCGGTCATGAGTAACAAAGGCACGCACTGTACGATTGATTTGGGATAGCACTTCTTGTCCCATTGCGTAGAACTGGTTGTGTAATTTCTCTAAATCTTCTTCAAATTGAGAACGTAACATCATTTATCTCCTTATCCAAATTTTCCTGAAATATAATCTTCTGTTTCCTTGTGTTGTGGGTTGAGGAACATCTTCTTGGTATCGTTAAACTCAATCAAATCTCCATCTAGGAAAAATCCTGTCTTGTCAGAGATACGAGAGGCTTGTTGCATGGAACGCGTAACCAAGAGCATGGTGTATTTATCTTTTAGACCATACAAGGTTTCCTCAATCTTACCAGCCGAAATAGGGTCCAAGGCTGAAGTCGGTTCATCCAAGAGAATGATTTTAGGACTAGTTGCCAAGACACGGGCAACACAGACACGTTGTTGTTGTCCACCTGAAAGCCCGATAGCTGAATCATGCAGGCAATCCTTGACCTCATCCCAGATAGAAGCTCGTTGTAGGGCTTTTTCTACCGCTTCATCCAGAACCTGCTTATCCTTCACTCCATTGATACGAAGTCCGTAAACAACATTTTCGTAGATAGACATAGGAAAGGGGTTTGGTTGTTGGAAAACCATACCGATTTCCTTCCGCAATTCAACTGTATCTGTACGTGGACTGTAGATATTGTGGCCGTTGTAAACCACTGAACCAGTTGTGGTCACCTCTGGATTGAGATCTCCCATGCGGTTGATAGCCTTGAGGAGGGTTGATTTCCCTGATCCAGATGGACCAATCAAGGCTGTAATTTCCTTAGGTTGGAAAGATAGGGAAACACTATTCAAGGCCTTCTTTTGATTGTAGTAAACGGACAGGTCTGACACCTGTAAAATCGCTTCTGTCATACTGTTTCCTTTCTATCCAAAGTGTCCTGTTACATAGTCATTGGTTGACTGTAGTTTAGCATTTTGGAAAATATTAGAGGTCTTATCGTACTCGATCAAATCACCCAAGTAGAAAAATCCTGTGTAGTCACTAGCACGCGCAGCCTGCTGCATACTGTGGGTCACGATGATGATGGTAAAGTCTTTTTTCAACTCCAACATGGTTTCTTCCAACTGGGCTGTCGCAATCGGATCCAAAGCTGACGCTGGTTCATCCATCAAGAGAATATCTGGTTTCACGGAAATAGCACGAGCGATACAGAGACGCTGTTGCTGACCACCTGATAAGGTCAAGGCTGACTTGTGCAAATCGTCTTTGACCTGATCCCAAAGGGCAGCTTGACGAAGAGAAGTTTCCACAATTTCATCCAAGACTTGCTTGTCCTTAACCCCTGCACGTTCATGGGCAAAAGTGATATTGCGGTAGATAGACTTGGCAAAGGGATTTGGGCGTTGGAAGACCATTCCAATGTGCTTTCGCATCTCATAGACATTGATTTCTGGGCGGTTGACATCAATCCCTTGGTAGAGTATTTGCCCTGTCACCTTGGCAATATCAATGGTATCATTCATTCGATTGAGACTGCGAAGGTAGGTTGATTTACCTGAACCAGAAGGGCCAATTAAGGCTGTAATTTTATTTTTTTCAAATTGCATATCGATGCCCTTGATGGATTCATTTTTACCGTAGTAAACATGTAAATCCTTAGTAGAGAGGGCCACTTTCTCTTCAGGAAAGGTGATGATATGCTTTTCATCCCAATTATAATTTGACATGGCTTCTCCTTTAGGCAGCGGTTAATTTCTTGTGTAAGTAGCTTCCGAGTTTACGTGCTCCAAAGTTAAAGATGAGGATAAAGATGAGGAGCACGGCTGCAGAACCTGCTGATACAATAGTTCCATCAGGAATAGTACCTTCACTATTGACTTTCCAAATGTGGACAGCCAAGGTTTCTGCTTGACGGAAGATAGAGATTGGGCTAGTCACACTGAGAATATTCCAATTAGACCAGTCAAGGGCTGGAGCGGATTGCCCTGCTGTATAGATAAGAGCAGCCGCCTCACCAAAGATACGACCAGAGGCCAAGACGACCCCAGTCACAATACCTGGAAGAGCTTCTGGAATGACCACATGGACAACTGTCTCCCAACGAGAAATTCCAAGGGCTAAACCAGCTTCACGTTGCGTATGGTGAACGTGTTTCAAACTGTCCTCGACATTACGAGTCATCTGAGGCAAGTTAAAGACTGTCAAGGCCAAGGCACCTGAAATGATTGAAAATCCATACTCAAACTGAACTACAAAGATTAAGTATCCAAAGAGACCTACAACCACAGATGGCAGTGAAGACAAGATTTCAATACAGGTTCTGACAAAGTTTGTCACCGGACCTTTTTTGGCATATTCAGCTAGGAAAATCCCAGCCCCCATAGACAAGGGAACAGAGATAATCAAGGTAATAACCAGAAGGAAGAAGGAATTATAGAGCTGAATTCCAATCCCTCCGCCTGCTTGGTAAGAAGATGATTTGCCAGTCAAGAAAGACCAAGATATGTGGGGCAAACCACGAACCAAGATATAAAGAATCAAGGATGCCAAGATGGCAACGATAATTCCTGCAATTGAGTAGAGGACAGCTGTTGCAATTTTATCTAATTTCTTAGCGTGCATAGTTTTTCTTTCCTCTTTCTTTCGTAATCAATTTAATCACACTGTTGAAGGCCAAACTCATCAAGAGCAAGACTAAGGCCAAGGACCAGAGAACGTTATTGTCAACTGTTCCCATAACGGTATTTCCGATACCCATGGTCAAAACAGAGGTCAAGGTTGCAGCAGGTGTTGTCAATGAAGTTGGGACGACGGCTGAGTTTCCGACCACCATCTGAATGGCCAGAGCCTCTCCAAAGGCACGCGCCATCCCAAAGACTACTGCGGTGAAAATCCCTGAACGCGCTGCCTTCAAGGTCACGCGCCAGATGGTTTGCCAGCGAGTGGCCCCCATAGCCAAACTAGCTTCGCGGTAGTGACGAGGCACCGCACGCAAGCTGTCCGTTGTCATAAAGGTTACCGTCGGTAAAATCATGACAAAGAGAACGAAAATCCCTGACAAAATCCCAAAACCAGTTCCACCAAAGATACTACGGACAAAAGGAACTACGACCTGCAAACCGATAAATCCATACACGACGGAAGGAATTCCGACCAGCAATTCAATAGCTGGTTGCAAGATTCTAGCACCTTTTGGTGAGACTTCAGTCATAAAGACTGCCGCACCAATGGCAAAAGGAGTTGCGATAAGGGCTGATAGGATTGTGACAATAAAGGAACCCAAAATCATTGGAAGCGCACCAAATTGTTTACCTGAAGGATTCCAAGTTTGTCCAAAGAGGAAATCAAAGATATTAACCCCATTTACAAAGAAGGTCGACAAACCTTTTTGGGCTACGAAAATCAAAATCATAGCCACAATGATGACAATCAAAGACAGGCAGGCAAAGGTCAAGCCTTTTCCTAGTTTCTCTAGACGAGAGTTCTTTGAGGGAGAAAGTAATTTTTTAGCTAATTCTTCTTGATTCATTAGTGACTCCCTTCTAGTGCTGTCACCGTTCCTACAGCATCTTTTTCAACCTTCATTTCCTTGACAGAAATATAGCCCATCCCCTTAACGATTCCACTTTGCGCTTCATCTGAGAGGACAAAGTTGAGAAATTCTGCCACCAATTCATTTGGTTGACCTAGGGTGTACATGTGTTCATAAGACCACAAAGGCCAGTTATTGCTTGTAACATTTTCTGCAATCGGCTCATAGCCGTTCAATTTCATGCGTTTAACTGAGTCATCCACATAGGCAAAGGCTAGGTAAGAAATGGCTCCTGGGGTCTGGGAAACAATGTTTTTGACCATCCCATTTGAATCCTGTTCTTGACTCTGCACGGCAGATTGACCATCCATGATAACACTATCAAAGGTTGCACGAGAACCAGAACTTGCCGCGCGGTTGATAATGGAAATGGCTAGGTCTTTCCCACCGACTTCTTTCCAGTTGGTTACTTTACCTGTGAAGATGCTACGGAGTTGTTCAGTTGTCAGATTTTCAACATCAACTTCCTTGTTCACAATCACTGCCAAGCCCGCTACGGCAACCTTGTGGTCCACTAGAGCGGAGGCGTTGATACCGTCTTTTTCCTCGGCAAATACGTCTGAATTTCCTACATCAACGGCTCCAGACTGAACCTGAGACAGACCTGTACCAGATCCTCCACCTTGGATGTTGACTGTTTTTCCAACGTGCATAGAGCCAAATTCATCTGCTGCTGCTTCGACCAAGGGCTGAAGAGCCGTTGAGCCAACAGCTGTCATGGATTCTCCACGATCAATCCAGCTAGCACATCCCGCCAAAGAACCTGCCAGCAAAAGAGCTGCAAGGGATAAAGCGAGTTTTTTCCTTTTTTTCACTGTTTTTCTCCTTGAAAATAATGGTGAATGCTGTGAATTTTTTCAACTATTTTTTTATGTTTTTCTTTTTTAAAATTGAGAGCAAACTGAAGTTGATAGCTTAATTTTACTAGAAATTTGCTCACTTGCCGTCTCCACCAATTTTGACTTAAAATGAAAGACAATTTGAAAAAAATTCATACTTCCACTATAACATAGACAAGCTACTTTGACTAGCATTTTCACTTGAATCTGAGGCCTTTTGGAAAATAATTTTTCAAAACATTTCCAGTCACCTTAGCAAAGCCCAAACCATTGCCTTGAACCAAAACTTGGTACCAACCATTTGGCAGACTTTCCGCCAGCTGAACAGTTTCTCCAGCGGCATACTTTACAAACGATTCTTGGTCAATTTCAACCGACTGCTTGACCTGACTCGGTTTCAAGGCTAGACCAAGAGCAAAACTAGGCTCAAAGCGTTTCTTCTTAAAAGTGCCCAGATGCAGGCCATTCCGAGCAATCTTGAGTTTCCCTAAATCTGGCAAAAGTTCTGGCAGGAGATAGAGTTGGTCACCAAAAGTCTGCAAGATACCCGGTAGATTAACTATCAAGTGGTTTTGGGCAAATTCCTGCCACAAGACAACTTGTTCTCGGCTGAGATTGCTCTTACTTGCCTTAAATTTAGGAGCTGGATTGTCACCCTTAAACTGTAGATGAGCTACAAACTGCCCCTCTCCCTTAAAATGATGTGGGTACATACGAGCCGTTTCTGGCAGGTCAATACCAGCTACCATTCCATTGATATGATCAACTGGTAACAAGTCAAAATCATACTCTTCCAGCAACCAATTGACGATCTCTTCGTTTTCCTCGGGTGCCCAGGTACAGGTCGAATAAACCAGACGACCACCTTCAGCTAGCATGGTTACCGCATCCTCTAGAATTTCTCTTTGCAAGCTAGCACATTGGCTCGGATAATCAAGGCTCCAATAGTCCATAGCATCTGGTTGCTTACGGAACATCCCTTCCCCTGAGCAAGGGGCATCTAGGACAATGAGGTCAAAATAGCCTTTAAAGACCTTGGACAAACGGTCAGCAGATTCATTGGTCACCACGACATTTGTCGCTCCAAAGCGCTCCATGTTTTCTACTAAAATCTTAGCCCGTTTGCTTGAAATTTCATTGGAAACAAGAAGCCCTTCCCCTGCTAGATAGGCTGCTAATTGAGTTGATTTACCACCCGGTGCAGCGGCCAAATCCAAAACCTTCATTCCAGGACTAGGCTGGGCTACCTGAGCCACCATTTGAGCAGCGGGTTCTTGCGAATATACTAAACCTGTAGCATGCTCAGGCGATTTACCTGAAACCTTCCCATAGTGTCCCCAAGGGGTTTGAGGAATGGCATCAGAAAAGGAAAGTTGCTCTTCTTTTAAGGGATTGACCCGAAAGGCCGAAACCGCTTCCTCCTCAAAAGAGGCAAGAAAATCTCTTGCCTCATCTCCTAGTATCTCTTCATATTTTTCAACAAATCCTTCTGGAAATTGCATTTAAGTTCTTTTCCTTTCGTAAATATAGGACTGAATTTCCTCCTGCATCTCAAGAGGTAGCATCATGACCGGTTGTCTGGTTTGAAAATCAGGAGCTTCACCAGAAAGAGTCACAACCTCATAGCCCAGACTTTCCCCTAAAATACTAGCCGCAGCATAATCCCATGGTTGCAGATAAGTGACATAGGTCAACAAACGCCCTGATAAAATCTTGGCAAAACTAATGGCCGCACTCCCATAGACACGTACACCTAGTACGGCTCGACTCAAATCAGCCAGTCCCCATTCATTGGTTTCTAGCATACCACTATTTCCTGCAATGAGAAAATCTCCAAGGGGTTTTGCTTTAAAGGGAGCTAGGGGCTTATTATTTAGATAAACTGGAAAGGTACCACCACCGTGATAACAATCCCCTTTGACCACATCATAAATCAGTCCAAACTGCCCCTGACCATTTTCAAAATAAGCCATCATAACAGCAAAATCTTCCTGCTGGGCGACAAAATTATTGGTCCCATCAATGGGATCAATAACCCAAACCTTGCCCTCTTGAACCGAAGCACGCAAACAGCCCTCCTCAGCACAAATCTTATCCTCAGGATAACGAGACAAAATCTCACCAACCAATAGCTCCTGAACTTCCTTGTCCAGTCTGGTCACCAAATCTGTTGGAGAGGACTTGATCTCAACACACAAGTCTTCCTGCATGTGGTCAAGGATGTACTGGCCTGCTTTCTTGACAAGCTCTTTGGCAAATTCAAACTTACTTTCCAAGAGAAATCTTTCCTTCCCCTTTTTCCTTGGCAGCCTGTACTGCTCGGTAAAGCGAATAGCCACTGACCGTTTCAAATTCTCGCCCCAAACGTTTCTCTTCGCTCTTGCTTGGCACGACCGCCTTGAATCCCTTATAGGAGTCCAGTAACTTTTTAGCCTCTACCTTGCCCTCATAGGCAGCTTCAACATCATTAAAAAAAGAAAGCACTGAAGCAAGTTCTTCAGTGCTCCACGACAAATCTAGTGGGTAACTATACTGTTTGTTCATTAACTAATACCAGCTCTCATTCTTGCTTCTTTTAGTTCTTGCTTACGATAACTACGAGGGAGAAAAGCACGAATCTCATCTTCATTAAAACCAATCTGCATGCGTTTAGCATCAATAATAATTGGACGACGCAAAAGACTTGGATACTGCTCAATCAAATGAAGCAATTCCGATACCGAAATACTTTCTACATCAATATCTAATTTTTGAAAAATTTTTGAACGAGTTGAAATGATGTCATCAGTACCATTTTCGGTCAAGGAAAGAATGTGTTGCAATTCTTTTCTTGTTAAGGGACTGGTCATAATATTGTGTTCCTCAAAGGGCACCTTATGTTTTTCTAACCAGGCCTTTGCCTTACGACATGAAGTACAGCTCGGTGATAGAAATAGTGTAATCATGCTTTTCTCTTCTTATCTATACTTTGCTAATTCTATTATACAAAAAAATAAAGCGCTTGACTAGAGATTTTTAGAAAAAAAGCCTATTTTTTCAAGAAAAATAGACTGTTTGCGAACGATTGAGGTAAGGTAGATTTAGTTAATTCACTCTTGACAATAGTTTCGAATCACACACCTAACTTATTTACTCAAAATAAGAACATCTTTAGTATTATTTCCTACGACTTTTCAGGTACAGAAAAACAAAGAAGCTTTCATAGAGGGCAAAAAAGAGAAGGAAGGCATGAAGGAAGAAGGTCTCTGGCAAAATCAGAATCACTGGATCCTTGGCTGGATCAAAAAGCCAGGTATCATCTCCCACAAAGAGAATTTGATGGAACAGAGTAAAGAATTGGTCAAAACCAATCAACACTCCCCCAAGACCAATCAGCAAAGGCAAAACTACTAGAGCTAGGAGACTTTTACAAAAGAGAGACAAGAAGCCTTTTTTCACAATCTTATTGGCAAAGAAATAGAAGCTTGGTAGTGTCACTAGAGCTACTAGCTGCACCAAGTGAAAGAGATTCTTGACCACCGCAAAGTGGTGCAGACCAGCTGCTGACGAACGAAAATCTGGCATCTGCAAGACCTGACTAAAAGGATTGGTCAGGTAATTCATCAAAATATGAAAGTTGTACTGAATAGTTTCTGGTTTTAGATAAACTCGATCCGTCAAGTTCAGCCACTCAATCTCCAAAGGATAAAAAATCCAAGCCAAATAAATGGTCAAAAGGATTGAGAGGGAGAGGAAAAAGAGCATAGAGCTCCAAAAGGTCAGTTTAGTTTTCATCAAAGTTCCACTCCGCAAGGCTAGAAACCACATGAGTCGGTGCGATTGGTAGGTCTGCTACTTCTTCTGCCTTGGTAAAACCTGTCGTCACCAAGAGCGTTGGAATGCCATTATCAATCCCAGCTCGAATATCAGTCAAGTAATTGTCCCCAACCATGATTAATTCTTCACGTTCCAAACCTAAGTGCTCAACCGCCTTGTCCATAATGATGGCATTTGGTTTCCCTATATAAACAGGCTTCACTCGTGTTGCCACTTCAAGAAGGGTAATCAGTGAACCCGCACCAGGCAAAAGACCGCGTTCTGTCGGGATGTTGAGGTCAGGATTGGTTCCGATAAAGTGAGCACCCTTTTGAATAGCTAGAGTTGCTGTCGCAAATTTTTCATAGTCAACTTGCCAGTCCAGACCTACTACCACATAGGCAGGATTTTCCTTGTCTTCCACATAACCAGCCGCCTTGATGGCTTCCTTGAGCCCGGCTTCTCCGATGACATAGACGGTCTTTTCAAGATCCAAGTCATTCATATAGTCGATAGTCGCCAAAGTCGCTGTGTAGACAGTCGATAGAGGCGTATCAATATTAAAATTCTGAGCCAACATCTCCTGAACACTCTCTGGAGTGCGAGTTGTATTGTTGGTCACAAAAAGATAGGGGATATCCCGCTTTTGCAATTCATGGACAAAAGCTTCTCCTGCTGGGATTCGATCTTTCCCCTTATAAATGGTTCCGTCTAAATCAATTAAATAGCCTTTATATTTCATATTTTTCTCTAATCCTTCTTCATTTCTTGCCAAGTGATGATAGCTTGGGCATTGGTAGCCCCGTCGCTTGTAATCTCATGTTTGCTTTCCAGTCCAGTCCGTTCAACAGCCGATGTAATCACCCCACCTGGTCGAACTTCCTTGACATACTTGAGGTTGATTTTCTTGGGAATATATTGGGTCAAAAAGTCCGCTCCCATGACCTCAAAAATCCAGTCCAGATACTTACTGTTATTGACATGACCATTCATATCCAAGTCGTAAAAACGAACATGGTAATCCTTGCTGATTGGCTCTTCTAGATTTGCATACTTTGGACCGCGGATAAGCTTTTTATCAAAATCAGACTGGTAAGGAGCTACAATCTCAGGTTCGACAGCATGAACTTTTCGACTATCTCGGTCCATCAGAACAAAGGTCGCCATCATGTGGATAAGGTCCTGTCCCGCTTCATCATAAATGGTAAAGCGACGGTAGCAAAAAAGTCGATTGTAGCTCAAAGCTTCCGTTTCAATGGTGATTTCTTCCGCAAAACGAGGCAAACGAACCACCTCAATTTCGTATTCTGTGATAATCCAGACCAGATTATAGTCTTCCAAAATAGTCTTATCACTAACTCCCAACTCAATAGACTGCATCCCTGAAACTTGCAAGGATAGCAAAATCACATCTGGAAGCTTGATATGACCGTTCATATCAGCCATATCAAAAGGAATTTTCATGTTCATTTGATAAATTAAGCCCATCATTCTACTCCAAAATAAATCGTTCTGCTATGGTGTCTCCTAAAAAGAGACCTCTTTTTGTCATGCGCACGCGATCACCGTCTATTTGCATGAGACCTTGTTGAACCAAATCTCTGACGATTTCTCCATAAAGTCCATCGAAAGACCGTCCAAATTTTTCTTCAAATCGCGCCATAGAGACCCCTGATTTCTTGCGGAGACCTAGGAACATTTCTTCTTCCATTTGCTCCTTTTGACTCAGGTGCTCTTCTGTAATACGAGCATTGCCTTCCTCAACTGCACTGAGATAATGACGAATCGGACCATGATTTTTATAGCGCACTCCGTTGACATAACCAGATGCCCCAGCACCGATGCCATAGTATTCAGCATTGTCCCAGTACATGAGATTGTGGCGACTTTCAAAACCGGGTTTGGAGAAATTGGAAATCTCATAATGTTCAAAACCAGCTCGCTCTAGCTCTGCGATGATGTACTCAAACATCTCAGCTTCCAGTTCCTCCTTAGGCAGAGGCAATTTCCCTCGTCGCATACGGTTCATAAAAACCGTATGGTTTTCTAAAATCAAGCTATACAAACTCATATGGGGAATATCAAGTCCAATGGCCTTAGCCACATTTTCCTTAACTTGCTCCATGGTCTGACCAGGCAGTGCATAGATCAAATCGATGGAGATATTGTCAAAACCAGCCAGTTTCAGACGATCGATATTTTCATAAATATCCTTCTCCAAATGACTGCGCCCAATCTTTTTCAGCATCTTATCATCAAAGGTCTGCACACCTAGCGAAACACGATTGACAGCCGAGTTTTTCAAAACAGCTATCTTGTCTGCATCCAAGTCGCCTGGATTAGCTTCAATGGTCAACTCCTCTAAGACAGACAAGTCCAAGTTTTTAATCAAGCCCTTCAATAACACCTCCAGTTGAGAAGCTGACAAAGCTGTCGGTGTGCCACCACCGATATAGAGGGTTCTCAACTTTTGAATATCATAAGATTGAAACTCTTCTAACAGATGTTCCAAATAACTATCTACCGGCTGATTCTTGATAAAAACTTTTGAAAAGTCACAATAATAACAAATCTGGGTACAAAATGGGATGTGCACATAGGCTGACGTCGGTTTTTTCTGCATAGTACTTATTATACCACAAAGACAGGCTAGGAGAAAAAAATCACCATCCCCAGATACATAGTCCGTCCAGAGATGGTGATGGTTTATTCTTCTGTTATGTCAATAACAATCTCTTCTGATTCATCAAGAGTTTCGGCCTTTTCTTGCCATTGCTCCTTGAGATTATTGAAGCGATCTTTTGATGCTTCTGTCGCTTGACGAGCACATGATTTGGCTTGAGCAAGGACACTGTCCACAGTGATTTCACCTGACTCAACCTGTTCTTTAGTTTTAAGAACAAAATCTGTAGCCTGCTCCTTGACTTCTGTCAGTTTTTCACAGACCTGCTCCTTGGCATACTCCGGATCTTCTCTCAAATCATCTAGAAAATCTTGAGCCTGACTGCAAACTTGTTTGCCCTTGTCGCTTGTTAAAAACAAGGCAAGAGCTGCACCTGAAACGGTTCCTAAAAGGATTGAGGATAGTTTACCCATAAGAATTCTCCTTTTTTACTTTTTTAAAAATTTACTTGCAAGACGAAGAGCTGACAAACTTGCACCAGTCTTGAGTGTTTTTGAACCAGCTGAGGAAGCTTTCTTGCTCAAGACACGCGCATGGTCATTAAGATCTGAAACAGATAGAGATAAATCTGCAACAGCACTAAAGAGTGGATCAATCGTTGCCACCTTGACATTGATATCATCTGCCAAGACATTGACCTTAGCCAGCAATTCATTGGTATGATGCAAGGTCACATCCACATCTGAAGTCAAGGTTTTAATCGTCTTCTCTGTTTCATCGATAACACGGCCAAGCTTTTGTACAGTAATGATTAGATAGACCAAAAAGACAATCAAAGCAAGGGCTACAAGAATATATGCGACTTCTAACATTTAGTTTTCCTCCTCCGTAATATAGTAAGGGGCCTTCTTTCGATTTTGGTAAAGAATGATAAAAATACCCAGTCCGATAAGGACAACTGATAGCCATTGCGATACCCGAAGGCCAAAGAACATGAGACTATCTGTTCGCATACCTTCAATAACCATACGACCGAAACCATACCAAATCAAGTAGAAAGCAGTGATATGACCTCGTCTGAGACTCTTCCATTTTCTTCTGAATATCAAAATCAAGGCAAAGCCAAGCAGATTCCATAGAGACTCATAAAGGAAAGTCGGTTGACGGTAGCTCCCCTCAATATACATCTGGTCACGGATAAAGGCAGGTAGATAATTCAGATTATCCACTGCTGCACCATAAGCTTCTTGGTTAAAGAAATTGCCCCAGCGACCCAAACTTTGGGCAATCATAACGCTAGGCGCTGCAATATCTAGGAAATCCCAAGTATTGATGAGTTTACGATCAGCAAAAATATACAGAACAAGAGCCCCAGTTATCAAACCACCGTAAATGGCCAAACCACCATTCCAAATGGCAAAAATTTCTCCTACATTCTGACTATAGTAATCAAAACGGAAAATGACATAGTAGAGACGAGCTCCTAAAATAGCCAAGGGAAAGGCTACTAAGATAAAATCTAAAATATCGTCTGGTATGATCTTCTTTCTAGGCGCTTCTTTCATGGTCAAATAAACCGCAAGAATTAAGCCTGTCACAATACACAAGGCATACCAACGAATGGCTAGGGGTCCTAGTTGAATAGCAATTGGATCAAGCATTTTGCACCTCATTTCGAGCGATGAGATTTGTCAAGCGTTCTTCGAACAAACGAGTCGCATCAAAGCCCATTTCCTTTGCACGATAATTCATGGCAGCAGCCTCAATCACGACAGAGATATTACGACCTGTTTTAACTGGAATACGAATACGAGGAATGGCTACGCCAGAAATTTCAAGTTCCTCTGCATTGTTTCCCAGACGATCAAAGGTCTTATGCGTATCGTAATTTTCCAAATAGACAGCAAGCTGAACCTGTGAAGAATCCTTGACAGCACTGGCACCGTAGAGGCTCATGACATCAATAATCCCAACCCCACGAATTTCAATCAAGTGTTTCAAAATTTCAGCTGGTTCACCCCAGAGAGTAATCTCGTCCTTGGCAAAGATATCGACCCGGTCATCAGCTACCAAACGGTGACCACGTTTGACAAGCTCCAGACCTGTCTCACTCTTACCGATTCCACTATCTCCCTGAATCAATACACCCATCCCATAGATATCCATCAAGACACCGTGCACACTAGTCCGTTCTGCCAAACGAGAATCCAGATAACTAGATAACTCTCCAGATAAACGACTGGTTGCCGTACGGCTGGTTAAAATAGCAATCTTACATTCTCTAGCAGCCTTTAACATCTCCTCAGGAACCACCAAACCACGGGCAACAATGACCGCAGGTGTCTCAGGTAGAAACATTTTTTTCAAAACTTCATAACGGCTATTAGAAGGCATGCTGATCAGATAAGACCACTCCTTCATTCCCAAAAGTTGAATCCGCTCTGGCGTATAGTAGTCAAAGTAGCCTGTCATTTCAAGACCAGGTCGCGTAATATCTGCTATATTGATTTCCTTTTCAAGCAATTCTGGTTCGCCATAGACAATGTCTAGTCTGAGCTTTTCAATCACTTCTTTTACTAAAACCGACATCATTTCCTCCTTCAATCGAGTTCTTTTTACTATTATATCAAATTGTAAGAGGATATTTGAGATTTTTGCAGGCTTTGGAGTATTTATTTAAAAGAAAAAGGACTAGATTTCTCTAGCCTTTCATTTCTAATTAGAATTTTTTACGTTTACGAGCTGCTTCTGATTTACGTTTACGTTTTACAGAAGGTTTTTCATAGAATTCACGTTTGCGTGTTTCTTGAAGAGTACCAGCTTTAGTAACCGCACGTTTGAAACGACGAAGTGCGTCGTCAAGAGATTCATTCTTACGTACTACTGTTTTAGACATTTTTTTCACTCCCTTCAAGTTCAATATCTATTTTATTCTACACGTAAAAGGAATAATTGTCAAGCAAAAATGCGATTTAATTTTGATTTTTTCTGCCATTTATACAAGAGTTGAAAGCGCTTAGCACCTGTTTATATTGATGAAACAGGATTCAGTACTTATTTTTATCGAGAATATGGTCACTCATTAAAGGGATAGATCATATGTCTAAAAGAAGATATCAGAGGATTTCTTTGGTTGTAGCGCCTTCCTACTAGGAGAATTCTTATGAGAGGTACTTGTTTAAGCTTTGAAAATCGGACTTATACTCTTCGAAAATCTCTTCAAACCACGTCAGCTTCGCCTTGCCGTAGGTATATGTTACTGACTTCGTCAGTTCTATCTGTAACCTCAAAACACTGTTTTGAGTAGCCTGTGGCTAGCTTCCTAGTTTGCTATTTGATTTTCATTGAGTATTATCATCTGATGTTTATCAAACAATCTACCAATTAAGCTTCTTCGTCTTCTTTACGACGACGGCCTGCAAGGCCAAGACCAAGTAATGCACTTGCGACCGCTACTACCATAGATACTACAGAATCTACTGTACCTGTGTTTGGCAATTCTTTAGCCACTGTACGTGTATTTGCTTGTGCTGATGCTGTTTGACTAGCATTTGCTGATGCTTGAGTTGTAGCTGGAGCTACAGCTGGTGTTTGAGCAGCTTGATCCTTAGCTGGGCTTGTATGATCAGTTGATAGAGCAACTTTCGCCATGAAGTCTTCGATACGTTTAATCATTGCATCCACTTCTGCTTGACTTGCGTCTGCATTAGCAAATACTTTCTTAGCATCTGCTGATAATGCATTCGCTTCTTTTGCAGTTTCTGCATCAAGTTTAGCTGATTCTCGGATGATTAGTTCATCTAATTGACGAATAGCGCCTTCTAACTTCGCTTTATCCACTTTTGCAGCAGTGTTAGTTGATCCGTTATTTCTACCATAATCTGGAAGAGAAGTTTCTGGTTTAGACTCCCCACTTTGTGAAGCAACAACTCTAACCGGTACTTTTACAGTTATTTCTTTTCCATCTGCTAATCTTAAAGTTACTTTAGCAAACTTGTCTCCTAATGTATTTGTATCCGGTAAATCTATGCTAATGACCGTAACATTCTCTGGTAAGTTTAGTTTAGCAATGACATCAGCTTGACGAATCGCTTTTCCACGTTCAACTGTTACTACTCCAGTAATAGATGATTGGATGAATGCTTCAAGGTCAAAAGATGGTCGTTCATAAACTAATGAATCTTGATCTATTTGGTATAGGAATGTACGTAAAGCTTTATCGATTTCTGTTTGTTTTTTAGACTTATCGATTTCCTCTAATGCTTTTTCCTTTAATCTGTCAACTCTGTCAATTGCTTTTTCTTTTTCTTGAACAGAAAGTTTTTTATCTGCTTTAATGCTAGCAATTTTTTCATTTGCTATCGTTTCAACTACTTCTCTAGCTTCTACAGCATCTAACAATGATTTTTTCGCATTTTCTAAAGAATCTTTTGCCTTAACCACAATTTCTAAAGCTTTGTTAACTTCAATTTGTGAAGCATTTTTATTATCGATAACTTTTTTTATTTCTTTTAAAAGTTTTTCTGATTCTTCTTTTACTTTTTTATATTCGTCAATTGTTGCTTTAGTTTTCCCGTTTGTTGGATCTTCTGAGATTAACTCATTTAATACGTCATTATTATTCGTTAGTTGTGCTTTGTCTGTCGCTGCTCCGTCTAATGCGTTCTTCGCTGTTTCGACTTTATCTTTTTCTCCGTCAATTTCAGCTTGCGTTACATTCGCTTTGTTCAAGACTTCTTGTGCTTTTGTAATCGCTTGGTCGTATGCATCTTTTTTACCTTGCTCTGCATTGTAGTATTTCGCGTTTGTAGCTTTATTGGCTGCTTCATTTACTAGTGTTTGAAGTTCATCTTTATTTGTCTCAGTTCCATCTAATGCGTTCTTCGCTGTTTCTACTTTGACTTTTTCTGCGTTAATTTCAGCTTGCGTTACATTCGCTTTGTTCAAGACTTCTTGTGCTTTTGTAATCGCTTGGTCGTATGCATCTTTTTTACCTTGCTCTGCATTGTAGTATTTCGCGTTTGTAGCTTTATTGGCTGCTTCATTTACTAGTGTTTGAAGTTCGTCTTTATTTGTCTCAGTTCCATCTAATGCGTTCTTCGCTGTTTCTACTTTGACTTTTTCTGCGTTAATTTCAGCTTGCGTTACATTCGCTTTGTTCAAGACTTCTTGTGCTTTTGTAATCGCTTGGTCGTATGCATCTTTTTTACCTTGCTCTGCATTGTAGTATTTCGCGTTTGTAGCTTTATTGGCTGCTTCATTTACTAGTGTTTGAAGTTCGTCTTTATTTGTCTCAGTTCCATCTAATGCGTTCTTCGCTGTTTCTACTTTGACTTTTTCTGCGTTAATTTCAGCTTGCGTTACATTCGCTTTGTTCAAGACTTCTTGTGCTTTTGTAATCGCTTGGTCGTATGCATCTTTTTTACCTTGCTCTGCATTGTAGTATTTCGCGTTTGTAGCTTTATTGGCTGCTTCATTTACTAGTGTTTGAAGTTCGTCTTTATTTGTCTCAGTTCCATCTAATGCGTTCTTCGCTGTTTCTACTTTGACTTTTTCTGCGTTAATTTCAGCTTGCGTTACATTCGCTTTGTTCAAGACTTCTTGTGCTTTTGTAATCGCTTGGTCGTATGCATCTTTTTTACCTTGCTCTGCATTGTAGTATTTCGCGTTTGTAGCTTTATTGGCTGCTTCATTTACTAGTGTTTGAAGTTCGTCTTTATTTGTCTCAGTTCCATCTAATGCGTTCTTCGCTGTTTCTACTTTGACTTTTTCTGCGTTAATTTCAGCTTGCGTTACATTCGCTTTGTTCAAGACTTCTTGTGCTTTTGTAATCGCTTGGTCGTATGCATCTTTTTTACCTTGCTCTGCATTGTAGTATTTCGCGTTTGTAGCTTTATTGGCTGCTTCATTTACTAGTGTTTGAAGTTCGTCTTTATTTGTCTCAGTTCCATCTAATGCGTTCTTCGCTGTTTCTACTTTGACTTTTTCTGCGTTAATTTCAGCTTGCGTTACATTCGCTTTGTTCAAGACTTCTTGTGCTTTTGTAATCGCTTGGTCGTATGCATCTTTTTTACCTTGCTCTGCATTGTAGTATTTCGCGTTTGTAGCTTTATTGGCTGCTTCATTTACTAGTGTTTGAAGTTCGTCTTTATTTGTCTCAGTTCCATCTAATGCGTTCTTCGCTGTTTCTACTTTGACTTTTTCTGCGTTAATTTCAGCTTGCGTTACATTCGCTTTGTTCAAGACTTCTTGTGCTTTTGTAATCGCTTGGTCGTATGCATCTTTTTTACCTTGCTCTGCATTGTAGTATTTCGCGTTTGTAGCTTTATTGGCTGCTTCATTTACTAGTGTTTGAAGTTCGTCTTTATTTGTCTCAGTTCCATCTAATGCGTTCTTCGCTGTTTCTACTTTGACTTTTTCTGCGTTAATTTCAGCTTGCGTTACATTCGCTTTGTTCAAGACTTCTTGTGCTTTTGTAATCGCTTGGTCGTATGCATCTTTTTTACCTTGCTCTGCATTGTAGTATTTCGCGTTTGTAGCTTTATTGGCTGCTTCATTTACTAGTGTTTGAAGTTCGTCTTTATTTGTCTCAGTTCCATTTAATGCTGCTTTAGCTTCTGTGATCGCTCTTAAGGCGGCATTTACTTGGGCTTGCGTCGCATTTGGATCTTTTATTACAATATTTCCCTTCGTAATCGCTGAATCATATGCATCCCTTTTCGTTTTGTCTGTATTATAATATTTAAAGTTTCCTTTAACAGCAGATTCTTCTCTTACTACTTTTTCTAACTCTGTTTTGTTTCCTTTATCAACTAACAATCCTGCAGCTGTATCTAATTTTGTTTTTATTTCAGCTACCTTGCTTAATGCCGTATCAACCTCTGCTTTAGTTGCATTATTCCCTTTAGCTATAATATTAGATACTTCTGTTTTTATAGAATTAAAATCTTGTTCAAACTTTTTAAACTCTTTATTGTATTCATCAATACTATTTGGTGTTTTACCTCTTGTATCTGCTTTTTTCAATGCTTCAGAATCTGCTTTTAATTTAGCTTTTTCGTCTGCTGTGGCTGCTTCGATTAATCCATCTTCGGCTCGTTGTAAAGCTTTTTGTTTGGCATTAACTGTTTCTAAAGTATCTCTAACCTCTGCTACAGTTGCATTTTCATTATCAATAACTGTTTTTGCTGCTTCAATAGCTTTAATCGCTTCTTGTTTTGCTGCATTATAAGCAGTAGCACTATCTGCTGTTTTTCCAGGTGTTGGATCTGTTGCTGTTACTAAGGTACTTAACGCTTCTTTTGAATTTCTTAACTCTGTTTTATCAACTCTTAATGCCAATTGTTTCGATAAAGTTGACTCTAAAGCTTCTTTATATTCTGCTGTCTTCTTAACATCCGTACTCGTTACAAGTGTCTTAACTTTTTCTAATTCTGCTAAATACGCAGCTTTTGTTTCATTTGTCTTTCCATCTGTATCTGCCGATTCAGTTGCTTTTAACTTATTGTAAATTCTTTGTAAAAGATTTTTCGCTACATTACTTGTATCTTGAGCAATCGAAAAATCTATTCCCGTAACAGGTAATGAATATTTTTCATCCCATGCTTGATAACTCATACCGGTACGATTTTGATTTGCTAAAGAAATTCTAACTTTATAATGATCTGCACCTTTAGGTAATGCAATAGGCTTACTAGTAAATGTCCCAGCCGCTCCATTTGGTTTATTTCCAGGTTTTGCCATTAACTTTTCTGCTGCACTTTTTCCAATAAAATCTACACGTCGAGTATGATCTACTCCACTATCTATTGTAGTGCTATTTGGTGTATTAGAAATTTGAATTTTAGAGTTATTTTTTCCATCCGTTGCTTTTGTAACAATTTTTTGGGCATCATTTGCATCTTTTGAAGGATCAAAAGTTGTTTCATATACTAATTTCTCTTGATTTCCTGTAATACTATAGACTTGAACTTTATAGTTAGCTTTAAAACCATCACTATCTCCAAGATAACCAGGTTTAAACTTAACTACTACATCTGAACCATATAAAGTTGAATAAGCTGTAAATGTTTTTTCAATCCCGTTATATCCAGCAACATTCTTGGTAACTCCACTAGCTACTCTAGTTGGTTGATATGCACTACTATCCCAAGCTGCTTCATTTCGATTTTTTCTAGTTATACTCTTTGAAAGTAGTAAAGTGTACTCTGTTCTTCTATCCAATGCTTGTTCTTGCAACCAAACTGTATCATTAAGTGTTGAATTGATTGTTTCAAGAGGATACACATCTTCTTCAGTTTTTCTAGCAATGGCAAATTTACCACCATCTACTGCTTTCCAGCCTCCGAATTCATCAATTTCTTTTACAGCACCTTTTGCTACTTCCTTACTATCACCTAAACTATCCATATTTTGTGAAAGTTTTGTGTTATTTTCAACTGTAGAGTCTAACCCTTTTAGTTTCTCCACTAAAGTTCCTAAATCCGCATTCTCAGCTGGAGCTGTATAAGTTTGATTCGCAGCAGAATCTGTATCTGTTGTAGTTGTAGATGCATCTGTACGGAATGGATTATTGGTATCTAATGCTTTTCCATTACGTTCATCTTTAGAACCTGAGTTTGGAATAGAATTTGATTCTGTGGCTTTTTCAGTATTTGTTGCTTTAATACCCACAGTAGCTTTTCCATTTGTCGTATCAACTGCTGCTGCTTCTTTTTTCTCTTCTGGTTTTATCTTTAGCTGTGTAGTTGCTGTAACAAGCTTATTGTAGGCCCTAGTTAACTCTTCTTGTGTTTTTGCATTGTTTAATACAGATCTAGCTTCATCTAAGGCTGTTTTTAATTGATTCACACTATCTTCTGTTTTAGAAGCATATTTCCCGTTCGTAAATTTCCCATCAATATCTTCAATTAATTTTGTTAAGGCTGTTTTATTTAGAGTTTCTTTTGAGCTTCCTACCACATCTCCCTCTGGTTTATTCTCAACATTTGTAGCAGAAACTGAAGTATTAGTTTCTTCAGTAGACACACCTGTAGTAGATGAGTTACTCAATATAACAGGATCAGGAGTTTGTTTATTCTCATTCACACCCACTACATTTTGACTTTGTTCAGCCGCTTGTACATCTTCAACTGAACTAACCGCAAAAAAGACTGACCCTAATAAGACAGATGCAGCACCCATTGAAAATTTGCGAATGGAGAAACGTTGACGCTCATTAAATTTAAATTGTTTCATTGTTACCTTTCTTTTTATCTTATTCAAAATATCTCAAAAGCATATTGTACTCTAAGATTTTTAAAAATAAGAAGCGACCTCCTTATATCTTTCAGAAAGTAAGAAGCCTAGAACGATTTTATAATTTTATAACCTATTATATCAATCTTTATATCATTTGAGTATTAAAAACTCTTAAAAAGATTGATTATATACGAGAGGTAACTTCCACCATAGCGGAACTTAATCTGAAACGCTTTCAGATAAGGGGATTTTGTGCGCTCTTTTTTCGATTCCTTTCGGCTACAAAATCTATAAAATCAAGCATGATTAAAACCAGTAGAACTTACCCTGACACGGATTTCCACTGGTTTTTAGGATTTTTATCAGACTAACTTCCACTTGGATTAGCGGTGGAACTTAGTTTGGGAATTTACCATTTTTTCTTACATTTATACAAGAGTTGAAAGCGTTCAATAGAACATTGCTTTTTATTTTTCAAGTAAGCTGAGCGCTTCAGCATCCGCAATGATGGTCACATCAGGGTGGTTTTGCAAGCTACTTGCTGGTAGAGACTCAGTAACTGGGCCAGACACTGTTCCAGCAATGGCTTCTGCTTTTGATTCACCATAAGCAAAAAGAATAATAGACTTGGCATCCAAAATGTTTTTAATCCCCATTGAAATAGCTTGGGTTGGAACGTCTTCAATCTTGTCAAAGAAGCGCGCATTGGCTTCGATAGTAGACTGATCAAGTTCTACTAGATGTGTTTGACTGTCAAATGGAGTACCAGGTTCATTAAATCCGATATGTCCATTGCGACCGATTCCCAAGATTTGCAGGTCAACTGGATGGTCAGCCAAAATTTGGTTGTAGCGTTTAACTTCCGCTTCAGCATGATCCTTAACCCCACGAGGCAAGAAACTTTCTTTAAATGGTTTTTGGTTGAACAAGTTTTCTTGCATGAAGTGACGATAAGACTGAGGATTGTCGCCATCAAGGCCTACATACTCATCAAGGTTGACACTGGTTAGATTTGAAAAATCAAGGTCACTCTCAACAATATCCTTGTAAAATTCAAGTGGACTGCTTCCTGTCGCAAGTCCTAGAGTTTGAGCGCCGTTGTCCAATTTTTCCTTCAAAATCTCAAAAGCAACTTTTCCACCTTCGATTTGGTTTTCAACTTTAATGACTTTCATCTTTTCATCCTCCATTTCTATCTATATTTATTATATGGTATAGACCAATTTTTGTCAAGTGAAAACGATTTAATTTCTAAAAAAAGAGCGCCCACACTTGAAACATGTTATAATGGATAGGATTAGAACTTAGAAAGAATGAACAGATATATGAATACAGCTGATTTTGATTTCCACTTGCCCGAGGAATTGATTGCCCAAACACCCCTTGAAAAACGAGATGCCTCTAAACTCCTCATCGTCAACCGTGAGACGGGAGAAATGCAGGACAAACACTTCCACTCTATTATTGATATGCTGGAACCTGGTGATGCCCTTGTCATGAACGACACCCGCGTTCTCCCTGCCCGACTCTATGGTCAAAAGGAAGAAACTGGAGGTCATGTGGAACTACTCCTACTCAAAAACACTGCTGGCGATGAGTGGGAAGTTCTGGCTAAACCTGCCAAACGCCTCAAGGTCGGTACTCGTGTCAGCTTTGGTGATGGTCGCCTCAGCGCTGTCGTTACGGAAGAATTGACTCACGGAGGCCGCATTGTCCGCTTTGAATACCAAGGAATTTTCCTGGAGGTCTTGGAAAGTCTGGGAGAAATGCCATTACCACCTTATATTCACGAAAAATTGGATGACCGCGAACGCTATCAAACTGTTTACGCCAAGGAAAGTGGCTCTGCTGCTGCACCGACTGCTGGACTACACTTCACTAAAGAATTGCTGGCAGAAATCCAAGCTAAGGGTGTTCATCTAGTCTATCTGACTCTTCATGTCGGACTCGGAACCTTTAGACCTGTTTCAGTTGACAATCTGGACGAACACGAAATGCACTCAGAATTCTACCAACTTTCTGAGGAAGCAGCTGCCACCCTTCGCTCGGTTAAAGAAAATGGAGGTCGTGTCATCGCTGTCGGAACCACTTCTATTCGCACCTTGGAGACTATTGGTTCCAAGTTTGATGGGCAAATCCAAGCAGATTCTGGCTGGACCAATATCTTTATCAAACCTGGCTATGAATGGAAGGTTGTAGATGCCTTCTCAACCAACTTCCACCTGCCAAAATCAACTCTGGTCATGTTGGTTTCTGCCTTTGCAGGCCGCGAATTAGTCTTAGATGCCTACCACCATGCCATCCAAGAACACTACCGCTTCTTTAGTTTTGGCGATGCCATGTTTATCTACTAATTTTCACAATCAAAAAGCGCATATTATCAGGCACTAAAACCTTGATAGTATGCGCTTTTGTAATAGATAAATAGTTAATCTTTATTAAAGCTCGGATCTTTCAAACTCTGAACACTGGCATTGATCACCGCGCCTAGGATAACAATTTTAGCAATCAAGATAAACCAAAACATCATAACAACAAGAAGAACGGAACCTAAAATTCGGACATCCACTAAATGATGGACATAGTAATTGAGATAACTAGAAAACAGAGTTAGTAGAACTAAAATCACTAAGAGAACAAAGGCACTACCTGGTAGGGTATAGCTAATTTTCCTGTTAGATAGATTGGGAAGAAAATAATAAAGCATGACCAAGATAGCAAAGAGGAGGGCGTAAGTCAGAGGACCTGCCAAACCTTGTAAAGCCTGATAGATAATGCCATCTTTTGTCCAATAATGAGCAAGTAAATCCAAAATCATCTGCCCAAATAAGCTCAAAAACAAGACAAACGCAAAGAGGAGCTGCAAACCAAAACTGACCAGGAGACTCACCATCTGATGGGAAATAAGTCCACGACTCTTTTCGACGCCATAAGCCTTGTTAAAAGCTTTTTGCAAGAAATTCATAGATTTTGAAAAACTCCATAGCGCCGACAAGACAGAAAAACTCAACAAACCTGTTGAAGGTTGCGTCAAGACTTCTCTAGCTATTTTTTCCACACCTTCATAGAGGCTTGGGGGCAGGACGTCTTTCATAAAGCCCAGAAATTCTCCCACAGGAATCTGAAAATAGGGGAGGATATTGACCACCACCAAAAGCAGGGGAAAAATCGAAATCAACCAATAGTAGGCTACCGCGACACTGGTCAACTCACTATCTGATGCTTGATAATAATACAAAAAGGCTTTTAATAGAGGCTTATCTATCAGCTCTTTCCACCACTTTTTCATGTCACACTCCTTCACTTATAATCTTATACTCAATGAAAATCAAAGAGCAAACTAGGAAACTAGCCGTAGGTTGCTCAAAGCACTGCTTTGAGGTTGTAGATGAAACTGACGAAGTCAGTCACATATATAATCCAAGGCGACGCTGACGTGGTTTGAAGAGATTTTCGAAGAGTATTAACTAATTTCTTCTTACCAATTCCACCATATCATAAGGCAGGGTATTGGCAGCTTCCTTCAGAGAATAGTTCTCTAAGTTATTGACATTTTGTCGTAACTTCTTGGCATACTTGGTCGTAATCAATCGTTTTTCTTCGTATTCGAAAATCAACTTACGCTCCAGATAATATCCTCTCAGCATTTCATCAATATTGTTGGGTTTGACACGATTAATAACCCGTTCGACAAAGGCACCACTGCTGATAATAGCTGTTTCACGAAGACGAGACTCCTGCATAAAACTAATCAAAGAGCGTCTATAGACTCCCTTCAGGTTTTCCAAACTTTCAATAATCATCTCTGTATTGGCAAGATAGAGCTCTGCAATTTGGTCATAATCAAGAGCACGGAGACGGCTTTGCTCCTTGTCCTTCCAGCTACGGAAGGTCTTTCCGAGAGTAAAAACTTCATGAAGGAGAAAACGTAAAATTCGCAAAGAAACAAGGAAATAATAGGTCAATCGTGATGCAAATTTACGATTGATGCCTCGTTCTATATTTTTCAGATAACGTTGGTAAACTCGGTAAGCACGATTGCTAATGTTCCCCTCTTCATAGGCCTGTTCCAATCCATCACTTTCAATACTAAGAATCAAGAGTTTCAAAGCAGCCCAGTCTTCTTGAGCCCCCTTATTTTCTTGACTCAGGATAAGATTTTCAATACGTCCATGATAATTGTCAATAGCCGCATAGAGAGGAAGCTTATTCTTATGAGTTTCAAGTTCTTTTTCTAACTCCGAAGTAACCTCATTCAAAATGGCGATATGCATGAGATAATCCTTGCTTTCTTCCTGTTCATCAGAAAAATGAGGCAAGACCACGAGACCTGTTAAAAAGCTTACAAGCGTCACACCTGCAACAAGGAAAAGTAAGAGAGGATACTCCTGCTCTAGATTACTTGGTATCAGAAGGATCGTAGCAATCGACACCGTTCCCTTAACACCTGAGAAGGTCAAGAGAAGCATATCCTTCATATACTTATTTAGCTTTTTCTTGAGACGTCGGGTCCTATAGGCATAATAGCCATAAATCATGACAAAACGAATGGCAAAGAGGACAAAGGTAAGGGCAACAAGAGATCCCAATAACAGTAAGGGATTATAGATTGGATTGGTCAAGATAGGCTCTGCTATCATTTCCAGCTCCATCCCTAAAATCACAAAGACAGAACCGTTGAGCATAAAGTTCACTGTGTGCCAGACCGTCTCGGTCACCGTATCCACTTGGGCTTCGAGGAGCGTAATTTTCTTAAAACGGCTTGCCTTTAAAATCCCAGCAACCACAACGGCGATAATCCCTGAAACGTGTACCTCTTCTGCTAGAAAGAAGGTCACCAGAGGCAAACTCAATTCTAATAAAAGTTCGCTGGCAATATCCGTTGCGCGCACACTTAGCAAGAAAGTATGGAGAAAGCGATTAGTCATGGCTGTTAAAAAGCCAATCAAAAAACCGCCTAGAATTGAAAAGATGAGCGAACTACTTGCTTGCCCAAGGGAAAAAGCTCCAGTTGTCCAAGCTGTCAAAGCTACCTGAAAAGCCACCAAACCAGAAGCATCATTCAAGAGTCCTTCGCCCTTAAGAATATTGGACACGCGCTTTGGAAAGCTAAACCTCTCCGAAAGAGAGGCAAAAGCTACCAAATCCGTAGGCCCAAGGGCTGCCCCAACAGCCAAGCAAGCTGCCAAGGGAAGACTGAGCCAAAGAAGATGGGCCAAGCCACCCAAACTCAGGGTCGAGATAAAAATCACTGGAAATATGAGATAAATAATGATTCGCCAGTGTTTTAAAATAGCTGTAATGTCCGCTTCTTCCGACTCTCGAAAAAGCAAGGGCCCAATAACCAGTGCCAAAAACAACTCCGTATTGAGGTGAAAGTCGGTATTGGGTAAAAAAAGACCAATCACGATTCCCAAAAGAATCTGCACCAAAGGGAGAGGCAAAAAGGGCAGGAGCTTATTGGTTGTACTCGAGACAATCAAGACCAGTAAAAATAGGATGAGGTAAATCAGTAATTCCACGCACGACCTCCTTAATCTTTTTTACAACAGAATTCAAATATCTCCTTCTGCTCTCTGATTTTTTGGTCAATCTTGGAACAATCCTTGTGCTCAATTTTTCTCTGGCACCGTTCCATTTCAAGAGCAACTAATTTTTTCTTGATTTTAAGCATTTTTTTGCTCATATGCGCTTGGTCTAACACACCTACTGCTCGTTCGTGGTGGGTTGATTCAACAAAATTCTGGCGCATGGCATCCAGCTTTTCACGTAGGTATTGTTTATCCATGTCTATATCTCTCTAATTTTTCAATAATTACTAAAAATGGTGGGTTGTTAACTTGGTTTAAAGTTCGGTAAATAGCAGCTGTGTACTCTTGTTGGTTCAACTGGCTGACAAAATCCAAGACAGCATCCCTCTCGAGGTCGCCTCCTTCATGACCATAGTAGATCATGATAGCAATCCGTCCACCTTTGACAAGCAAATGACACAGCTTTTCTAATGCTTCAATCGTTGTCTGAGGTTGGGTGATGACAGACTTATCAGCTGATGGCAAATAGCCCAGATTAAAAATCCCTGCTTTTGCTTCTGTCACAAACTGGTCCAGTGTCTCATGACCTTGCAAGATTAACTGGGCATTTGTCATTCCAGCATGGTCCAAACGCTCCTGAGTCTTTTCCAAGGCTTGCTCCTGAATATCAAAGGCATAGACTTTCTTGGCTAGCTTGGCTAGAAAAAGAGTGTCATGACCATTTCCCATGGTCGCATCCACTACGATATCCTCTTTTGTCACTACCTCAGCCAAAAACTCATGTGCCATCTCGAGTGGTCTTTTCATATCAAAACTCCTGTTTTACAGCCTTGCATCCTTGAACGCTTCCACGACGTCGCATCTCCATCTCAATGCTGTTGAGAACTTCCCATTTATTGAGGCTCCACATAGGCCCAATCAGCATATCTCTAGGTGCATCTCCTGTGATTCGATGGATGACAATATGCTTGGGAATGATTTCCAGTTGGTCACAGATGACCTTGACATATTCGTCCTGGCTCATCAATTGTAAACGTCCCTCGTGGTAATCTCGTTGCATACGCGTATTAGTCATCAGATGAAGCAAGTGCAGCTTAATTCCTTGAATATCGTTGTCCGTGACACAGCGGCGGACATTTTCAATCATCATCTCATGGGTTTCACCAGGAAGTCCGTTAATCAAGTGGGAAACAATCTCAATCTTGGGATACTTTCTCAAACGCTGGACCGTCTCCACGTACAACTCATAAGAGTGGGCACGGTTAATCAAATCAGAAGTTGTTTCATAAGTGGTCTGCAAGCCTAACTCTACCGTCACATGCATGCGCTCCGATAACTCAGCCAAATATTCAATAGTTTCGTCTGGTAAACAGTCAGGGCGCGTTCCTATGTTGATTCCTACCACACCTGGCTCATTAATAGCCTGCTCATAGCGCTCTCGGATGACTTCCACCTTTTCATGGGTGTTGGTAAAATTTTGAAAATAAACCAGATACTTCTGAACATCCGGCCACTTACGGTGCATAAAGTCAATTTCCTTATAAAATTGCTCACGGATAGGCGCATCCGGTGCTACGATAGCATCTCCAGAACCTGAAACCGTACAAAAAGTACAGCCTCCATGAGCCACAGTTCCATCACGATTGGGACAGTCAAATCCCGCGTCAATAGGGACTTTAAAGGTCTTTTCTCCAAAGAGTTTTCGATAATAATCATTCAAAGTATTATAAGATTTCATAACTTTCATTATAACAAAAAACACCCACAATCTCAAAAGCCTGACTTTCCTATAAATTCCTCTGTTTCTCGTTTCCTTTAGCGATTTTTTATGATACAATATGGGTATGATTTTAATGAAATTAGCATCTATTTTATTATTGATACTGACTCTCGTAGTCTGCATTATCATAACCAAACTTTTTAGATTAAAAAAACTAGGACGAAACTTTGCGGATTTGGCTTTTCCAGTCTTGGTATTTGAGTATTACTTGATTACAGCTAAAACCTTTACCCATAATTTCCTCCCTAGACTGGGCCTAGCCCTCTCACTCCTAGCCATTATTCTCGTTTTTTTCTTCCTTTTGAAAAAACGTAGCTTTTACTATCCTAAATTCATCAAATTCTTCTGGCGTGCAGGATTCTTATTAACCCTTGCCATGTATATCGAGATGATTGTTGAATTGATGGCCCAGAAATAAAAAAAATAAATCGAAAACACCTCAATCAAACTAAACTACAGTGATTGAAGTGTTTTTCTTTATATCTTTTTCAATAATTCTTATTTTCCTTCTTTATCAGGAAAGAGGTAACCAATACCTACACAAGCCAGTACACCTGCTCCAATTACCAAGCTACTTGAAATTGGCAAAAGGTCCAAAATTGCATTTGCGATGATAAAGGCAATAATCAAACACATCAGACTAGCCTTGTAGTCTTTTTTCAAAAGATTCTCTAGTGTGAAAAAGAGGAACAATCCTACCGGAATCAGGGACCATAGGTTGACATCCAAACTTGGCCAGCCAACAGAACCAAAATACACTACTGTCGCTGCTGCTATTAAAAATACAATTCCTAATAATTTTTTCATTTCTTTATCTCCAATTTCGTTTTTAGGAACTTGAGTTATCTGATATTGATACCTCACGTCCCTTACACCAATCATTATAGCAGAGGTCAGTTTCAAGAACAAGTTCTTTTGCCTATCTGGTCTCAATCTCGGTCTAAGTGGTTCAATAATAGCCATAAAATAAGGAAATAGGTGAAAAACTTCCTTCCAAATAAAAAGGAATTAAGCAACCAAACGCTACTTAATTCCTTGAAATTGTCTCATCACCTCTATTAGACTTTAAATTTTGATAGACTCTATTTGCTAATCAATATTGTCAATACTAACCCTTTCAATCAATTCATTAGTTATCAAAACTAAGTTCATTAATAAATCCAAAAAGAGTACCAATAGTAAAGTAAACTAAATAATTAAGTTATAAATAGCTATTTTTACAAAACTGTTTCATCATCATACTATCTCAGTACACAAACCATTTTTTCATCTATAGCTTTAGTCTTAATCTTGATCTTTTTTCTTCAATCCAAGAAATGCACCTACGGTAAACATTATTCCAGCAATGAATGGTGTAAAACCTTCTCTAACTGTTCCGGTTTTTGGCAACCTATCATTGTTAGTAATTGATTTACTATCAATATTGGTATGTTTATTAGCTATGTTCTCTGGTTCATTAAGATAAACTTCCTTCTTATTTTCAAAGTTTTTATCATTTTCATCAGGAACTGTAGCTGTAACATCCTTAGTTGAATCAGATCTTTGACTTTCATCTAATTGACTATAATTTACTTGTACAGGAACTGTAGTTTTGACATCTTTGGTTGAATCAAATTTGTGTGAATGATTTTCTCTTTGTAAGTCTTCTTTTCTGTGACTTTCATCTAATTGACTAGAATTTGCCTGTGGGTTATCTTTCTTTTTGGATACATCAAAAGTAGGTTTATTTTCCTCCTCCTTTTTCTCCTCTATTTTCTTGAATACAGGTTTTATAAGGGTATCTTTTGATAGATTAAGAACATAGCCAACGTCTTTTTTCCCTTCGAAACCAGAAATTTCCCAACCATCAAATTGATAGCCTTTTTCTAATTCACCCTCATAGACAGGTAAAATGAAATCTTCTTCCGACACTATCGTTGAACTCATTTCTTTTCCATTTTGAATGGTCACAGTTACCCTATGAGGTTTTAGTTCTCTTACCTCTCCCGTATCTTTGTTTAAAATGAATTCTTTTACGGTTGTATTTCTTGCGAAATCTTTTACAAGAATCTTAATATTTAGTGTCTTATCTGTTAGTTGTTTAATATCATCAAATGATTTATATTCTTTTCCATTTACATAAATATGTTTGTCTTGAATCTCACCATTGAATCCATTATCTCTTTTATCATTGATGTTAAAGACTACAGATTTTCCATCAGCATATTCGATACTTGTATTTCCCTTGGGATCAATGTTTACTTCTGGTTTAACATTATCATATAAAAATTGATAGTGTACTCCAACCGCTTTCGCATTCAAATCGCTATAGCCAGTTTGAAGATAAACATTTCCATCCATATCTGTTACCTTATCTGGAAATCCGTTTGCTTTATAATCTTTCATCCCCCAGTCCATGATGTCACCGTCTTTAACATTAAGCTTAACGTTAAAATCTCTAGTGTTATCAATGTGTAAATCTCCGTAGATTAAATAATTATCTACAACAGATTCATTAACTCTCAATTCCCAGTTAAAACCACCCTTATCAGAAATCTTACCTCTTAAATAAAACTCTGGATTTCGTACATAAATTTTATTAAATTTAGATGGATTAAAGTAGTTCTTGTCCATTGAAAGATTTACTGGTTTTGCATCAATAAATAACGTAGAGCCATCTTCTTTTATAGCTTCTACATTGGACTTATCCTCTCCAGTGTACTCTTTACCATCCTTACCAAATAATACAAGTTTAGACGGATCTGTTACAAGATTTCCGTCTTTATCGATTGCCTCCCCTTTATCGTTCATTTTAAATGTAAACACTTGATACCTTACAATGTTAAAGCCGTCCAAAGCCGACATTAATACAGCTTGAGTACTTCTTCCATCTTCAACATTTCTACTGTCAGCATAAATTATTTTTTCTGAAAGGGCTCTTAGATTAGGATTGGAATTTTGTATTTTTGCTATATCTTCCTTGCTATAGACTCCATTTCCTTCTAACATATCCGTTTTTCCAGGATTATAGGTAGTCACTTTTAGTGCATAGCCTTTTCTCAGAATGATATTATCCTTTAATAGATATTGTTGTTTTTCTGAATCAGAATAGATTTTACCAGATTCCATTTCAGTTAAATTATTTGGTTTGTTCTTTGAAAGATCTCCTTCCCCTAATTCTATTATATTCCCATAACTTGATGCATAGGGATATTCTGTCTTAGTTTCCCTATTTTTTTCAGGCATTCTAATCTTCGTTTCAGCTTTTCTCTGACCATCATCTGTAACAAAGAATCTCATATCTCCTGCAAAAGCTAATCCATCCACAATATCATTAATATTAGCGTATAAATCAAATGTCATCGTTTTTGAATTGGAATCATACTTGGTCGCTTTGATTTCTATATATTTATAGGTATTTCCATAATATACCTTGGCATTTTTAGACACATTACGTATCTTTCCAAGAATTTCAAAGTGTCCATCTTTAGACGGGCTTAGAACACCATAAATTTTTGATTTGATTTCGTCAAGTTTTTCAGTTTCATATTCTAAGGCGCTACCATCGTCATAGGCAGCTATATTTCCTTTATCGTCATATCGATAATCAAGTTCTACTGTTCTTGTACCACCATTTACAAAGTCCTCTTCTTCCCTATATTTCTTTTTAATGAGTTTCTTTAGGTCTTTATTTTCAAAGTTTCTAATTGTTGAAATAGTTTTATTTATTTCAAGGCTAGCTTCTCCCTCAACTGAACTTTCTTCATCTGGTTTTGAATCTTCATCCTTAGCTTGATTATTATTGGTATTTTCCTCTGAGCTCTTTGCATTTTTGAGTTTATCTTCAGAAATTTCACCAAGTTTTTCATATTTAGAAGCATCTTTGTCAGGATCTACTAGGTAATAAGAAATCATCCCCTTTTCATCAGCATGATCAGCAAATTTAATTCTATGAATCTTTGTGAAATTACTAGAGCCATCTAATGCAATGACTTCAATGATTTTTCCTCTTAAATCTCCTGCACCATTAATTTCATAAATAGTATTTCCGTCTTTGCCAAGTTTTCTGTTTCTTCCTTGACCCTCACCTGCATAAGTTACTTCAAGATTTTTCTCAACCTCTCCATCTTCATTAACAAGAGCGGCGCCAGCATACCAAACTTCGTTTGCAATCTCGTCAAATTTTTCAGGATGTTCTTTTTGATCTCTCGCAAATAGGGTTTCATTCTTGTATTGGTCTTTTACCTTGTGATAAGTATCCTTTGTGATCAGCTTAATTTTTTCAGGATTTGAAAAATCAACCGAAACAATCTTAGGGGCTGTGTTATCAATTTTTACAGGAATATAAGAAACCTGCCATGGGTAATCCTTGGTTAATCTATATTTAAATTTATAGAAATATTGACCTTCCGCAATCGGTTCAAATTGACCTCTTATCTTAGTAGCAGGATCTTGATTATCCTTACTTTCTGGTGCATTTTCTTCTCTACCTCTAGGATTATAGATGAGTCCATCCCACTTCAAGTCACCCCAAACTTTTAGTTTAGAGGATTTGATTCCCTTTGCATCATTGCTTTTAGAATTTAAAATTCCTCTAATAAAGTGTTCTCTCGAAATGACTTTTAAGTCTCTTTGATTTTCTCCCTCTTTATTTGTATTTACTATTGAAATTAATCCTTCTTCTGCACTTCTTAATACAAGTGGAGAAGGTGTTAATCCTCTTTCAAGTTGAGCCTTTTGAGGATTTCCATTTGAATCTAAAGGATAAATGTTAGCAATATTAGAACCACTTGATGATGCATTTAGCCCTTCGTTATTGAAAGCAAATAATTCTGGATTTTGATCTAGGGATGTTCTATTTTTATCTTTTCTATTTTGTATAACTCCTGCTGGATTAAATTTATCTATACCATGTTCTCCACCAATTCCCTTATTTAAGGTTCCTGGAATTTTCGGTTTACCATCATCATCATAACCTCCCATTGTTTTTGATTTTGATCCTTCTTCCCAAGCCCATTTATCAAGGATTGGTTCGTGGTTCCAATTCCCAGCAAATCCCATTAGAGGCATCGACAAAGAAGGTTGGAAGTTTATTTTCTTCCCGTTAGAGCTTAGAGCTTCCATTTCTTCCACTGACTCAAAATGAATAAATGATTCTACAAATTTATTTTTGTTTTTAGCCTCTCCAACATTTATAACCGCATTCAAATCAAAGCTAGAATTTGCGCCTATAGTGAAAGTATCATGCTCAAATGTGATATTTGCTCCTTTGATTTTTTCTGGATGGATTTCTGGAACAATTTGCTTCCCATCTGGAGATTTTTCATCTTTATATGTTTCATCCAGTTTTAATCTGTCAGTTAGAGAATCTGTAGTTATCGCTGATGCTGAAACTTTAAAGGTTAAAGGTCTGTCTGATGTATTGTGAAGCTTAACTGTAAAATATTTTTCTTCTCCTTTTATTTCTTTAAGAGAAATAGAACCATAAGAGTTTACCAAACCTTTAGAATCCTTGTTTTTGAAAGTCGCTACAACTTCATTTCTCAAAGCATTGGCAACATTAATTAGCCCTGCTCCCTGTTGTCTAGGTGATGCAAAGTATTGGCTTTTTTCTTTCCAAGACGTTGCATCCATCATCGGTCGCGCAGTATTTTGTAGAGCAATTTTTGTAAGACTTGTAAGATCTATTTTGTCATCTCCCTCAAGATTTTTCAATACAGGTCTTTCAAGCATTTCCTTTAACTTCGGTCTAATCAAAACAGTAGAAGCTGCTACGATTGGAGTTGCCATACTAGTTCCTGACATATAGCCATAAGTTGATTTCCCATTAATGACATTGAGAGTAGATTTAATGTTTTTACCAGGTGCTGAAACATCGGGTTTTAAAAGTAAATCTATTCTTGGTCCCCAAGATGTGGATCCTGCTGGAACGATGACATCTTCTTTATACAATTCTTTGTCTGTGTCAGGTGCAAACTTAAAGTCAATCTCTTTTTCGTCACCTACATTCGGTTTATTAGAATTATAGCTTGCCATATCAATTGGATAGTATTGCTCCAATTTATCTTTGAAATCTTCCTTACTATTTCTTTTAACCTCAGTTTTTTTATCAGGATTAATCATGTTCCATAACTTTACACCATCATCTCCTGAAATTGAAAATACTTGACTTTTAGTCCCTTCATCCGCTTCATATCCCATAGCTGGAAGCTCTGTCCAATTATCTCTATTGTAGTAATTGACAGTATTTACAACCATAATGGCGCGTGCGCCCTTATCCGTAGCTTTTTTAAAAGCATTTTTTAAATCCTTTGTATAAATTCTATCCATTACTGCAATTTTGCCCTTAAGATCCAAACCTATCAAATCTTGGTCTTGGCCTTTGCCTATATATACAAATTTCAATTTATCAGGAGCTTTTGAACCATCTTCATTTGTTGTGATTTTATTCTTATCGAAAAAGGCTCCTATATTTCTGTATTTAAAACTTTTTCCTCCAATCTTAACTTTATCAAACTCAACTGTTTGATTTTTAGCAGATGCAACCGCTATCGCATCTTCATGTGCTGCTGTTCGCGTTACATTTCCAGTGTCGGTCATTTTCAGATGATTATTTGCCACTAAATCCCAAGAAGAACTTGAAGCAGAAGTCGCATAGTTACCCGTAGCTACAACCATTGGAATGCCTGCTTTTCTTAATGCTCTAATAGCTTGCCAATATTTCTCACCTACAAGACCTGTTCCTGTAAAGCCAGATGATACCGAAACAACATCGACATTGTGTTTGATCGAATCTTCAATAGCATGAAACATTGTTTCATCTCCTGCGAAGCCAGATCCTGCGTCAGAGTACATTTTATAAGAGAATATCTGTGCATTAGGAGCAATTCCATCTATTCCATTAAAGTTCTTGATGTCTTTTTCAGTATCATTTCCCGCAAGAATCCCTGCAATATGCATTCCATGTGGATCAAAATAATCACTTCCATCATCAGCTTTTTCTACAGTTATTTTACCACCATTATAATAATTGAAAGCATGAGGAATCTTATCACTCAACCAGAAATTTTTATCAGTACCTTTTAAGTCTTCTTTTTTAAATCTCATTGAGTCTTTAGCATCATCATCAATCCTCATGGCCTTATGCCTATAATCTGTCCCGGTATCGATATTTGAAATGACCATACCTCTACCATCAAAGTTTTTCCCAAATTGAGCATTAATGGCCTTTAGGTAATCGATAGCCTCCTCAACTCCAATTTCCTTTCGGGCATGATTCATCATGGGTTGGAGTTTTTGTGACCGTTCAACCGATGAAATACCTTCTATTAGTTTAATTTTATCCAGATTATCTGGAGTTGTTTCTATTGAAACACCATTAAAAATCGTATTATAGGTATATAAAACGTTTGTATCCTTAAGATTGGATAATTCCTTGATTGCTTTTTCTCCAGATTCTTTATCTTTAAATTCAGCAATATAGACAAGTTTATCCTCTTTTTTGGGACTTTCTGGGTCTTTACTTGCAGACGAGTCCGCTTTATCTTCTTTGGATTGATTGGAATCTTCTTTGATTGTTGCTTCTTCATTGCTAGTTTTGTTATCTATCACAGATTCTTTACTAACAACTTCTTTTTCCTCAATAACCGTTGTTTTCTTCTCTTCAGTATCCTTGGAAGTTTCTATATCATTATGAATATTTTCATGTTTTTCTTTATTTTCTGCTTCCTTATCTACTACTACTTTTTCTGTATCAGAGATAGTTAAAGCATCTTCAGAGCTAGATGTGTCTGCTAAGACTACCTCATTAGGGGCATAGGCTGCTAAAATAACTGCAGCTGTGGTTAATGACAATACTGTACTTTTTTTCATTTTAATTCCTTACATATTTATTTAACTTCCAATAGATAGAAAACTTTAACTTTGCTAGCCTTTGTTATAAAAAGTTTTACTAAGTATTATCTAGGAAATAGGGTAGTACATTTATATATAATTGTTAGCTCTCCATAAAAATAGTATATCATTTTAAAAATTTAAGTCAAGAAAAATTAAGGCTGGTTAATTTTATTTTTAACGCATGTTAATAAATGATGCAAAAGTTTCGTACTTAACGGGGATACATTATAAGCACATTCATACCATCAAAAATAGTAGCAATCAAATTGAACCACTACCAAAATCACAAAGTCAAACATCATTGATGAAATATCAGCGCTATTAAACAATATAAATAACCGCTAAGAATAAGGCTTAACGGTTATTTATACATATCTATTTTTTCAAATCTTCAGTCATATGTTCACCTGTGACCTAGGCTTTACGAGTGCCTTGCTCTAGCAACTAATACTCAATGAAAATCAAAAAGCAAACTAGGAAACTAGCCGTAGGCTGCTCAAAACACTGTTTTGAGGTTGCAGATAAGACTGACGAAGTCAGTCACATATAAACGGCAAGGTGAAGCTGACTTTGTTTGAAGAGATTTTCGAAGAGTATGAATACTCACGTCCCTTACAACAATCATTATAGCAGAGGAGTTTCTCAAGAACAAGTTCTTTTGCCTATCTGGTCTCTATATCAGTCTAAGTGGTCTGATTTTCTTTAAAAAGAAAAAGAAGCCTGATGAGACTTCTTCACTTTGCCGATTGCAGGGATCGAACCTGTGACCTAGGCTTTACGAGTGCCTTGCTCTACCAACTGAGCTAAATCGGCTATTACACTTACAGTATAGCACTCTGAGAATAGATGTCAAGGAATTTTCATCTCTATTAGAAAAAGCCTGTCTTGAGACAAGGCTTTGAGTTTCTTCATCTTAGGACCCAGCACTTTCGTAAGAATCCAAGCCCCTGTCCCATAGTTTCAAGGAAATAGCAAAGAAAGCGAGGGAAATCAACATCAAACCTCCGATGTTAAAGATTACACCCTTGTCCTGCAAGAAATAGCTGGCAGGATAGTAGGCCGTAAAGGCAAAAGGTACAATAAAACTGATTAACCACCGAAGAAGAGAATTGTAAATCGAAATCGGGTACTTGGCAAAATCATTGAACATATAGAAGATGTAAATCATGGCGCCTGACTGTTTGGTCCAAAAAGCGATACTAGCTGTCGCGATTTTAAGAGAAGTATAAATCAAGGTCGCAAAAGGAATACAAACTAGGAAAAGCAGGAATTTTGGAAGAGTCCAAGCAATGCTGCTCATGGTTGTTCCCAATAAAATTCCACCAACCAAAAGTTCGCCCAAGGCATCAATCTGAAAGGTCTCAACTAGGATGTGAAAGAGAGGATTGATAGGACGAGTCAGATACTTGTCAAACTCCCCTTTTCTCACCAAACGCTGTCCCAGAGCCCAGAGATTATCAAAAAAGAGATGGTCCAGCCCCTTGGGAATCAAGGAAAATCCATAGATAAAAGCAATCTCTTGAAAAGTCCAACCTTCTAGGGATGGTATGTGTTGAAAGATGACATTGAGAAACAAGAGATTTAAACCTTGAGTTAAAAAAACTCCCAGAACACCAACTACAAAATCCACCTTGTATTCCATAATTTGTTTGATGTACTGTCTGATAAAAATCAGATGCATGCGTTGATATTTTTTCATACTAACCTCCCTGAATGGTAATGAATGACTGGACTCGTTTCCAAATCAACTGAGACAAGCCCACCATCACTAAGAGCCAGAAGAACTGCAAAAGGAGTGCCTGAAGCATCTGATTAGCATCGTATTTCCCAACAATGATCATGACCGGAGTGTAGATCAAAGATGAGAAAGGCAAGAAGGACAGAATATCTGCAACAACCTTTGGAAAGAAAGCCAAGGGAATCAAACTTCCAGACATAAAAGCCACTATGGAAGTCTTAAGTAGATTGGAACCCCATAGATTTTTAAACACAAAGGCAGAAAATCCAAAGCAGATATTAAAGAAAAAGTTGATTAGGTAAGCTAGCGTTAAGCTAAAGAGATAAAGGACAGTTAAACCCAACACCTCTACAATGCCTTGACCAGATATGATTTTCATTAAAACAATGACACTTAAAAATGGAAGGCCAACGCTGATAAAAATCAACCACTTGGATCCAAGCTCGGTGAAAAGGTAAGAGGCCGCAAAATGCACTGGTCTCAACAATCGCATGATAATGGAACCATCCTTGACCTCCTCCCCGATCATAAAGGACGAATCTGACCTAGTCAGAAGATTTGTCACAAAACTCATGATGATGTAGAGGGTGATATCTGCCATACTAAAGCCCTGAATCAAAGACTCCTGGGAGGAATCAAAGACTGCCTTCCAGAGATAAAAGGCCACAAAAGCCCCCATGACATCCCCAATCCGATAAAGAATAAAGTTGACTCGATAGGTGATCAATTCCTGAACACCTGCATTGATAAAGGGTTTATAACGTCTCCACAATTTGACCATCTTAGAGCTCCTTTCGGTAGAAGCGACGGATAATGTCCTCGATATCCGTATCCACCATCTTCAAATCGCGGATTTCAAAATCAGACAGGGTTTGCTTAATAATATCAGCTGATTGGTAGCGAGAACTATCGAATTCAATGTTGAGGCTATTCCCCTGTCTATCAATAATCATATCAGGCAAGCCTTCATAGTGAGAAGCGAGATGACTTTGCCCTGGCACCAATTCAAAGGATAGAGTCTTCATCTTGCCAAAGGTCTCCTTGAGCTGACTCACCGTTCCATCAAAAATCTCCTGCCCCTTGTCAATCATGAAAATCCGATTACAGAGCTGCTCAATATCACTCAGATCGTGAGTCGTCAAAAGAATGGTTGTTTCTTCTTCCTGATTGATTTGGGTAATGGCCCGACGAATGTTATCCTTGACCGAAACATCCAAACCAATGGTCGGCTCATCTAAAAAGAGAACCTTGGGATTGTGAAGCAAGGAAGCTGCAATGTCCGCCCGCATGCGCTGCCCTAGTGAAAGAGTCCGCACGGGATCCTTGATAAAGTCCTTCAAATCCAAGACTTCATTTAAAAAATCCATGCGCTTGTGGAAGAGCGAATCCGGCACATCGTAAATCTCTTTTAACACCGTGTAGGTCTCTTGCAGAGCCAAATCCCACCATAGCTGGGTACGTTGTCCAAAGACAACTCCAATATCCTTGACATAATCTTGGCGATTGTCTTGCGGAATTTTGCCGTTAATCCGACAAAAACCAGATGTCGGTTTCAAAATTCCTGTCAGCATTTTAATGGTTGTCGACTTCCCAGCACCATTGGCCCCAATAAAGCCTAAAATTTGTCCTTTTGGAACCTCAAAGGTCAAATCCTTGACCGCTTCAAAGGTCTGCTTTTCAGGATGAATAAAGGAGCGCAAAGCCCCCTTTAACCCCGGTTCTTTTACTGTCTTCACAAAATTTTTATGAAGATGTTCCACTTCTATCATTGCCATAAATCTCTCCCTAGCGCAAGGAATAGCAACATTGTGTTTTTGACTACAAACATTCTAAATCCTTACTTTCTACACCTTCTACATTTTATTACTACAGAAGGTTTTATACCAACCTATTATAGTCCAATAAAAACCAGAATGCAAGCGTTTGCCTAAAGTTTATGGAATTGAAAATTTTTCTCTTAAAATAATACTTTTAATCAAAAATTATGGTTTTATTGTTTCCTTAAAACGCCAAAAAACCCACCCAATGGGCAGGTTTTATCTGTATTGTTCAGCTAGATTAAGCTTTACCTTCTGAACCGAATACGTCGATACGTTCTTCAACTGATGCTTGGATAGCTTTTACACCGTCAGCCAAGAATTTACGTGGGTCGAAGAGTTTTTTCTTGTCGTATTCTGCTTCGTTTGCTTCGTAGTCACGAGCAAATTTACGAGTTGCGTTAGCGAATGCGATTTGGCATTCTGTGTTAACGTTAACTTTCGCAACACCAAGTTTGATAGCTTCTTGGATTTGCTCATCAGGAATACCTGAACCACCATGCAATACGATTGGGAATCCTGGAACAGCTTCAGTCAATTTTTGCAAGTGATCAAGGTGAAGACCTTTCCAGTTTTCTGGGTAAGGACCGTGGATGTTACCGATACCAGCTGCCAAGAAGTCGATACCTGTTTCAACCATTGCTTTAGCGTCTTCGATTGGAGCCAATTCACCATCACCGATGATTCCGTCTTCTTCACCACCGATAGTACCAACTTCAGCTTCTACTGATACACCATTTGCATGAGCAAATTCTACAACTTTACGAGCTTTGTCAAGGTTTTCTTCAACTGGAAGGTGTGAACCATCAAACATAACTGAAGTATAACCAACTCGGATACACTCAAGTGCATCTTCGTAGTGACCGTGGTCAAGGTGGATAGCTACTGGTACAGTGATACCCATTGATTCAACAAGGTTAGCGATCAAGTTGCGAGCAACTTTGTAACCACCCATGTATTTAGCAGCACCCATTGAAGTTTGGATCAAAACTGGAGCTTTTTTAGCTTCTGCTGCGCGCAAGATAGCTTGAGTCCACTCAAGGTTGTTTGTGTTAAATCCACCAACTGCATAACCGTTGTCACGAGCTGCTTGGACAAATTTTTCTGCTGAAACGATTGCCATTTTATCAGGCCTCCTGTATATTTTTATGGGTCATCCCATTTACATTGTTCATTTTATCACTTTTTGACAAAAAAATCTAGTTTTTCCCGCAGTTTCGATTGAATTTCTTCTAGCTTCATCTATGTAAACCCTTTCTCTGCCTAGTCTTGGGCAACTTTTGGAAAAGCTATGAAGAAGGTTAAGCGGTTCTCTTGCATTTCGAACCGGTAAGGTAATTTTTCATGTTCTAATAAACTTTTAACAACAAAGAGCCCCATCCCCGACCCCTTAGCCTTGCGACTAGCATTGTCAGAAAAAGACTGAGCCAGTCTTTCTTGTTCTTCAGGACTACAGCTATTCTCGATAAAAAGTTCCCCTTCTCTTTCGCCAATGCGAACCAAGCCACCTGGAACAGAATGCTTGATAGCATTGCTGATGAGATTAGATAGGATTAACTTCATCACAGATGGATTTAGATAAGCCTGCTGGTGGTTCAAACTATTGTCAATCTGAAGTTCTCTCTCCTTGGCTAGCAAGACATAATCTTTGACTAGAGTCTGCGTCATCTGGAGGAGATCTATTGTTTTCCTATCATCTCGTAATTCCTGCACAGAAGAGAGAGAAAGTATCTGGAGAACGTGGTGATTGAGCTCATCCACAATTCCTAAGGCTACTCCCAGATAGTGGTCTCTATCCTTATAACGACCGACATTTTCTTTCATGTTTTCGATCAGGATTTTTAAACTAGCCAGCGGTGTTTTCAGTTCATGAGAAGCCCCTCGTAGAAATTCGACCTTCATCTTTTCCAGCTGGAGAATAGCTTCATTCTTGTCATGCAAGTCCGCAATGACAGTCAAGAGATGCTGGTAGAGGCTGTTGATTTGTTCCTTGAGATCACCAATCTCGTCCCTAGAATCCACGCGCAATCGTACTTGAGCATCCAGTTCCATCATTCTACGAGTCACCCGCTTGATTTCCAAAATCGGAGCAACGATAGTCCGAGCATAGATATAGGCCACCAAGAGGGAAATCAGAAAGGATGCCAAAAGGGTATAGGGCAGAAATTGAAGACTAATCTGCTCTGCTTCCTTTTGCAAATCCATGGAGGCCAGAAACTGGAGAGTCATGCTTCCACCGTCTTGTGTTTTCACCTCGCGCTCCTCAATAAAGAGGGAGGTGGTTTGGCGGTCTGTATCCAAAGGAAGACTGTCCTTAACCTCCAACTTGTCCTCGGTCATCTCGCCCTTAACGGCCCCCTTGATATCACTAGTCTGGGAATACAAGTCTAATACTTGCTCGATGCTCTGCCTATCCTTACCTTCTAGGGACTGGGCAATAGCTGTCGCTTTCTGGCCAATGGTTTCCTGACGATGGCTCAGATAAGTCGAGGGAAAGAGAAAATAAATGGCTAAATGAAGGCAAATAACCAGAACACTAAAAATCGAGAAGGTGTAGATAAATATCTTTGTAAATAAACCTGTTCGTTTCATTTTCGCTCCAATTTATAACCAACATTGCGCACAGTGAGGATGCAGTCCAAATCTAGCTTTTTCCGCAATTCCTTGATATAGACATCAATGACACGGTCAAAGGGAACCTCATCTGTCGCTTTCCAGACCGCATCGATTATCTGAGATCGAGTCAAGGCCCGTCCTTCATTTTTCACCAAATAATCAAGAATTTCCAACTCTTTAGCATTGATGGCTACTTCCTCACCTGCTAGGCTTGCACTGTAGCTTTCAAAATCCACTTTGGTATCCTTATAGGAGAAGATTCGCCCCGTATCATAGTAGCGCTTGAAAATCGCATCTACCCTCACTTTTAAGAGGGAGAGGGAGAAGGGCTTTTCCAGATAGCCATCTGCTAGCGAAGCAAAGGCACTCATCTTGTATTCCTCATCCTGAAAGGCTGTTAACATCAAGACAGGGACTTGGCTGGTTTTACGAATCTCAGCTAGGACTTCTAGGCCGTTGAGCTTGGGCATCTGGATATCCAGTAAAACCAAGGCTACCTCATAGCTAGAAAATTGCTCGAGAGCTTCCTGACCGTCCGCTGCCTCAATGGTTTCATAACCACAATCCGTCAAATAATCACTGACCCCCTCACGGATCATCTCTTCATCTTCTACAATTAAAATTTTCATACTTTAACTGCTCTCTATTTTTTATTTTTCTTAGAATAACTACCTACTCTACTTTTATTATAGCCTCTTACTGGCCTTTTGTCTGTAAGCAACTGACCACTAGATAAAACAAAGAGAGCCTATCGCTCTCTCTGCTTGCATTTCACTCCCTGTGGAATGAAAGTTATTTGGTTTTTGAACTAGTAGGACTTTTTTTAAGGCTGTAGTCCTTACTGATTGTGTCTTAGCTTATTTTGTAAACTCTACAACATAATCATAGCCTTTTTCTGTTTTCGCCCCAAAGTAGAAATCATTTACTTTATATCCACGATTTTCCACCTTAGCAATTTTAGCTTTGATTGCTTCTTTTACTTCTTCTTCACTAGCATTTTTTGGAAGTTTGATAGTAGTCTCTCCATCTACATCCAATGCACCAGCTATACCTGGGAGAGTTTTTAGGTTGAAGTAAATGTTAACATTCACAGTTTCTTTTGCTTCTGTTGATCTCTTAGCCCTTCTTTGAACTAATGGAGCTTTTCTAAAGCCTGTAGTTCCTACTGGTTGCGTTTTGGCTTCTTTTGTGAATTCTACAACATAGTCATAGCTATCTCCACCTTCAATGATTTGATCTAAGTCTGTTTTTGACGTAACTGTAAAGCCTTGTTTTTTAAGTTTCTCGATTTGGGCTTTTGTTTTTTCTTCAACAACTCGTTTTAATTCCTCTTTAGATGTCTCTCCAGAGAAAGTAAGCACATTTTCGCCACCTAATTCTCCTAATGCTCCAGCTATATCTTTAAGAGATGTTAAATTATAGTAGACATTTATGTATTTAGTTTTATTAGACAAATCTCTTTTTACAACTTTTTTAGCTCTTACTTGAACTTTTGGTGCAATTCTAAAACCTGTAGTTCCTGTAGCTTGCTTAGTGAAAGTGACTACGTAGTCATAATGAGTTGCATCTTGATGAGTATACTCAACGAATATATCTTCCGAAAATTGATATCCTCTTTTAGCTAATTCTGATTTTTTGGCATCTATTTTTTCTTTAATCAGTGATTTGACTTTTTCCCCAGAAGCATCTTTTGGAATCTCAATATCATTTTTTTCACCAGGGTCACCGAAGAATCCTGGAATATCTTTCATACCATCAAAATTATAATAAATAGAGACTGTGTTTTGAGGTTCCTCAATACTTCTACGACGACGAGTTACTCGAGGTTGGTAAGTTCCTGCACTTCGGAAACCTGAGTTACTAGTTGCAGAACTGTCTGACGTTGCCGCAGGTTGTGTTTGTGATGAAGATGGCTGAGAAGATGGATTGCTAGAAGTTAGTGCGCTATTAGGAACTGTACTGTTTGCATCTATAGTTGTACCTCCAGTATGACTTTCAACAGGTCTGTTAAAATCAGTTTTTGGATATTCAACATTTGGTACATCAATAGTTCTTAAATCTTCTTCATATTTATCGACAACTTTCGCTTGTTCTTCAGAACTACTTGCTTTCTCTAACTCTTTTATTGCTTTTTCGGTAAATTTATTTACTTTTTCTATAGCAGCTTTCTTATCTTCAGCTGATAAGGAACTACCCTTAATTTCCGAAAGTTTATTCTCTTTATGCGAATCTAAAGCTTCCAAATTTCCTGCTTCTGCTGTTGTTCCTGCTTCTGAAGTTCCTGCTTCTGCTGTTGTTCCTGCTTCTGCTGTTGTTCCTGCTTCTGAAGTTTCTGCTTCTGAAGTTCCTGCTTCTGCTGTTGTTCCTGCTTCTGCTGTTGTTCCTGCTTCTGCTGTTGTTCCTGCTTCTGCTGTTGTTCCTGCTTCTGAAGTTTCTGCTTCTGCTGTTGTTCCTGCTTCTGCTGTTGTTCCTGCTTCTGAAGTTTCTGCTTCTGCTGTTGTTCCTGCTTCTGCTGTTGTTCCTGCTTCTGCTGTTGTTCCTGCTTCTGAAGTTTCTGCTTCTGCTGTTGTTCCTGCTTCTGAAGTTCCTGCTTCTGAAGTTTCTGCTTCTGAAGTTTCTGCTTCTGCTGTTGTTCCTACTTCTGAAGTTCCTGCTTCTGCTGTTGTTCCTACTTCTGAAGTTCCTGCTTCTGAAGTTCCTGCTTCTGAAGTTCCTGCTTCTGCTGTTGTTCCTGCTTCTGAAGTTCCTGCTTCTGCTGTTGTTCCTGCTTCTGAAGTTTCTGCTTCTGAAGTTCCTGCTTCTGAAGTTTCTGCTTCTGAAGTTTCTGCTTCTGCTGTTGTTCCTACTTCTGAAGTTCCTGCTTCTGCTGTTGTTCCTGCTTCTGAAGTTCCTGCTTCTGCTGTTGTTCCTGCTTCTGAAGTTCCTGCTTCTGCTGTTGTTCCTGCTTCTGAAGTTCCTGCTTCTGCTGTTGTTCCTGCTTCTGCTGTTGTTCCTGCTTCTGAAGTTTCTGCTTCTGAAGTTCCTGCTTCTGCTGTTGTTCCTGCTTCTGCTGTTGTTCCTGCTTCTGCTGTTGTTCCTGCTTCTGCTGTTGTTCCTGCTTCTGAAGTTTCTGCTTCTGCTGTTGTTCCTGCTTCTGCTGTTGTTCCTGCTTCTGAAGTTTCTGCTTCTGCTGTTGTTCCTGCTTCTGCTGTTGTTCCTGCTTCTGCTGTTGTTCCTGCTTCTGAAGTTTCTGCTTCTGCTGTTGTTCCTGCTTCTGAAGTTCCTGCTTCTGAAGTTTCTGCTTCTGAAGTTTCTGCTTCTGCTGTTGTTCCTACTTCTGAAGTTCCTGCTTCTGCTGTTGTTCCTACTTCTGAAGTTCCTGCTTCTGAAGTTCCTGCTTCTGAAGTTCCTGCTTCTGCTGTTGTTCCTGCTTCTGAAGTTCCTGCTTCTGCTGTTGTTCCTGCTTCTGAAGTTTCTGCTTCTGAAGTTCCTGCTTCTGAAGTTTCTGCTTCTGAAGTTTCTGCTTCTGCTGTTGTTCCTACTTCTGAAGTTCCTGCTTCTGCTGTTGTTCCTGCTTCTGAAGTTCCTGCTTCTGCTGTTGTTCCTGCTTCTGAAGTTCCTGCTTCTGCTGTTGTTCCTGCTTCTGAAGTTTCTGCTTCTGCTGTTGTTCCTGCTTCTGCTGTTGTTCCTGCTTCTGAAGTTCCTGCTTCTGCTGTTGTTCCTGCTTCTGCTGTTGTTCCTGCTTCTGAAGTTCCTGCTTCTGCTGTTGTTCCTGCTTCTGAAGTTCCTGCTTCTGCTGGTGTCACTGGCTCTTCCGCTTTCGGCGCTACTGGTGCTGATACAGGCTGATAGACTGGGCTATAGTTCACAGTCATTTTTTCAACTTTCTCAGTGACATCTGTTAATTCAAAGGTAACAGCTTTTGTTTCTTGGTCTTTCTTGAGCAAGACTTCATAAGTACGAACTTCGCCACTTGCACCGCTTTCTTTGATGACAATCTTGTGTTTTGTGACTGTATCTGAAACCGTTTCAGCTTCAGTAAAGTACAATTCATTGTGCGGTAAGAATAAATTCTTGCCTGAAGCTTGATTCATTTCTTGGAGTACATCTACAGGGATATTGCTTGCTTCGCTGATAACACTTAATGTATCTCCCCACTTAATGACATACTTAAATAAATCACCTTCTTTTTGAAGGTCAGCTTTCACTTCCTCAACTGTTCTGGCTACCCAGACGCCATCTTGTTCACTGGCTGACACAGTTGGAGCTAAAAAGCCCAGACCCAGTAGAATCACACCTGTCGCAACAATTGCACCAGTTCTCAATTTTCTAAAACCACGGAGGGACAAGCTTCCTCTAACATTTGTTTGTCTCATAATGTTTATTTTTCCTCACTATTCTATATTTTCCAAAGTAGACCCTGCCTAGGTCTACTAGCCTATGTTTGCGATATGGATAGGCTTCTACAGATTTATCTATCTATTTTCAAGATAAGATTTCTATAGATTTTTATGCACAATTCCATATATAAGTTGTGAAATTCCTTTCTAATAAATTCCATAGCTTTAGTATATCATATTTAAACACTAAAGTACAAAGAAAGCGATTGAAAGCAATGATTTTCACCACTGCTTTCGGCTCTATTTTGTATTGTTAAATATCCATTCTCTATCCACCATTCTGGAATAGAAAAACAAGATGTAGTTTTTATTCCAGAATAATTTTTTCAGACTTATTCACCATCAAGTAAGAGTTCTTTTGGTTGTTTTCTAAGGAGATTGCTTGAAGCAAGCGCCATAACGAGAACCACTAGAACTAAAGCAAGGACAAAGACGATGATAAAGTCTGATGTCTGAATGGAAATATCTAGGCTTGACAAGGTCTTGTTAAAGCCATCTACTTCTGCACCACCACCAAGGTTAGAGGCTTGAGCCGCCTTGCTAGCCTGTTTGGCAACACCTGAAGTCACATTGGCAAGGACAGTGTTTCCAATTGCACGGGCAGTGTAATTAGCTAAGAAGTAAGCAGAAACAAGAGCAGGAATGGCAATCAAGATGGATTCAGTGATGAATTGCCCCAAGATACTTGCCTGCTTGAGACCGATAGAGAGGAGAATTCCCACTTCCTTGCGACGGGCATTGATCCAAAGGCTGAGCAAGAGGGCAAGGAGAAGGACTGAAAAGCTCAAGCTACCCCAGAAGAGGAGGTTGGCCATCTTGTACATACCAGAGATGGATTGCTCAAGAGCTGGGTAGTTTGAGGAGCTCTTCACCAGTGTATAGCTCTTCCAGTTGATACCGCTGATACCATTCAACTCTTTCATAACATCATCCAAGTTCTTGTCCGCTGTTACAAAGAAGGTTGCGTCCCCATAAATAGCTGTGTCTTCTGTGTATCCATAAAGTTTTGCAGCAGTGTGAATGTCTGTAATAGCTGTATTTTCATAGAGTTCTTGTGAGTAAGTCACTGCCGACTTATTGTGACCATCAAAGAGTCCCTTGATTGTCACTTCAACTGTTTCCTTGGCACCTTTTTCATTGTCTGCATCATAGATATTAGAGTCTAGTTTGACCTTATCTCCGACTTTCCAGCCGTGTTTAGCTGCCAAGTCCTTGTGCATGAGGATCTTGTCTTTGTCATCGTTGGTTAGGTGCTCACCTTCGACCAGCTTATAAGAACCAGAGACAAACTTATCTTCTTTAGAGGAATCATTGACACCTGTAATCATCAAGCTACTTCCAAAATGTTTAGCACGATCAGGTGTTAGATTCTTCTTGGTTTCTGGCGTTTCGATGAGTTCATATCCAGTCAAATCTCCGATAGCATTGATACGTTTAACATAAGACTCGATGGCCTTATTTTCGGTGATTTTTTTGATGTCCTCACCCTTAATATTCCCAGCACCACGTGGTGTTCCTTGATTGACGCGACGATTGATTTGCATGGAGAAACTGTTGGTGATATTTTTAAAGGTCTCCTGAGAAGCCTTGGCAGTAGCTCCCTTGATCGACAAGCCGACCAAACTCAAGCTCGCCATGAGGAGAATAATCAGGAAGATAACAATCGATTTGAAAAACTTCCTTGTAACATAGGCAAATGCGTTGTGTAACATAGGTTCCCTTTCTAGATGTTGTTCTATTTTATAGTTCTAACAGAAAAAGCTCGTATTATTTCGTAGTATTGCGAGTTTCAGTAAGTTTCTTATCTTTCAACTCAAGTGTAATATCTGACGCTTGTGCCACTTCTTTACTGTGGGTTACGACAATGACACATTTACCTGTTTTCTGGGCAAGTGATTTGAGCAGTTCGACAATATCTCCAGCAGTTTTAGGATCCAGATTTCCTGTTGGCTCATCAGCTAGAATTACTGGCGCTTCTGATACTAAACTACGAGCAATGGCAACACGTTGTTGTTGACCGCCTGATAACTGGAGAACATTCCGCTTGATCTGACTTTCATCCAAACCAAGCTCAAGAAGTGTATCCTTGCTTGCCTTTTTGTTGACCAAGCGGATATTTTCCAGTGGAGAAAGATAATCTATCAAATTATAATTTTGAAAGACCAGGGAAATATGATGCATGCGATGATAAGAATAGCCTTTCTTTCGAATGTCCTCTCCTTGGAAAAGGATCGAACCTTCAACAGGACTATCTAAACCAGCTAGTAGGGATAAGAGAGTGGATTTTCCTGCTCCTGACTCCCCAATAATACTGTAAAATTTCCCAGGTTCAAAATTATAATTGATCTGATATAGGACTGCTTCAGCAGTGTTCTTATAACGGTAGGTAACATCTTGTAATTGTAATAAAGTCATGATTTCTCCTTCTTAACTAATAGATGATAAAATTTCTTTCGGCGATTTTCTAAATAAGAATAGGAAACAAAAGGCTACTGACAAGCAACTAATCAAGAACAGAAAGACATAGGATTCTGCAAAAGATAGGATGCTGGTTGATAAACCGCTTGCTTTGGCTAGTGTGTCTTGTAAGGCTGTCTGATCTCCACTTTCTAGTAGTGTTTGGAGTAGGTAAGTTGTGATAGCGTTTCCTGCAACAAATGCTGGAAGCAAGGCACCGAGAGATACCAAAACTACCTCTAAACAGAACTGTAGGAAGATTGAGCTCTTTCCTTTTCCAAGTGCAAGTAAAATTCCCACCTCGTAGACCCGTTCTCTCAACCAGAGAGACAAGACCAGAATTAAGGCTCCTGCTCCTGCTATCAACATCCCATAAAGGAAAATGGTCAGAAAGGTTTGGAAGGTTGCTACTGAGTCTTTGATTTGTTCAAAGGCCTTGTTTTCCTTCTCGACTTGGTAGCCTTGATTTTCCAAGGACAAGTTTTCCACCTGCTTCATAAGTCCGTCCATTTCCTTAGGATTTTCTACATAGAAGCGAGCTGCACTGACTAGAGGTTCACCATTCCCCAAAAGGCTTTGACTACTTTCATAGTCTGTAAAGACCTGGTTTTCACTGAAGTCAGAAGACAAGCCTGTGAATTTCTCTTGTTTTTTACCAGAAAAGATTCCGACAATCTCAAACTCTACTGTTTGCCCTTTTCCAGCTTCGGACTGTCCAGCATCCAAACCAATCTTGTCATGAATCGAAAGACTATTCTTCTTAGCCAGCTCTTCGTGGATCAGGATTTTCTTGGAATCCCCTTTTTGAAGGTGTCGACCTTCTTTTAGATTGAAGGCCGAGCTGGTGAAGGTCACATTCTTAGATGAATCTTCAAGAGCCGTTAAACTAACTAAGTTCTTGTCCGCAGCTGACAAATCATCACGCTCCACGCTCTGCTCGCCACTGACCGCTTCCTTGTCTTTTAATTTTGCGACCGTCTCGAGTTCAGGAGAAATATTTTCCAGTCCCTTAATCTTACTAACGGATGCTAGGTCTGACAACTTGAAAGTCTGACCATTTTCTATCTTCTTAATAGAAAAAGATGTGTTGAGTGATTTGTAAAGATTGGTTTCCACTGTTTTGTTAGACTTCATCAGCGTCAAACAGGCTGAAATTCCGCCCAATAGGACAAATAAAATCAGAAATAAAATAAAACTTCTCAGTCGTTTTCTGCTGACATAAGCCCAAGCTCTTTGGATTGGATTCATTTGTCACCTCCATATTTGTAAGACTATTATAAAATCCAAATATGAAATGTTTATGAAATACGAAAAAAAGAACTAGAATTCTCACAAATGAGTGATTTTCTAGTTCTTTTTGATTTACAAAGACTTTATGCAGGGAAAGCTACTAAGGATCAGATGAGATCATCTATTTAAGCTTCCTCTTCATCGTCTTTTTTCTTTTTGGCAAATAGCAAACCAAATGCGCCAAGAAGAGATAGAACTCCGAATGCACCTGTAGCACGGTCTTCTTGTGTACCAGTATTTGGCAATACTGCTTGCGGTTGAGAAACTGATGGATCAGTTTCTGACACTTCATTCGGCAATTGAGCAGGTACTTCAACTGTTTGACTTGGTTGCTCAGCCTGATGAGTAGCTGGCACCTCAGCAGGGGTAGCAGTATCTGGTCTACGATTTGTATCGGCAGATGGCGTAGTTGGTCTTTGTTGATCGTCACCTGTTGGTCTAACTGGACTCACTTTTCTGAAGATATGAGTTACAACATCACCTTTAGTTTCTGTTCTTACAAATACATAACCTTCAATTTCACCATGTTCAAATGCTTCATTCGCTTCACCTAATACCGTTGGAGCCTTAGCATCCGCAGGTTTCAACTCATTGCCATTTTCATCAATCCATTTAGTGATGAATAACTTAACTTTTGGTAATTCTGCTGGATCTGGAAGTTCACCATTTACTCCACCTGTGAAGTCTGGTAATTCTGGTTGAATTTCTGGTTCACCGTTTGTTCCACCATTGAACTCTGGCAATTCTTCTTGTCTTTCTGGCTCTCCATTTACTCCACCGTTAAATTCAGGGATATCTACAACTGGAGGAGCAATGGTTGTCACTAATTCTTCAGAAATTTCATGACTAGTATTTGTCTTAGGATCTGTGATTGTTACTTTGCCTGTTGGTTCAACAACTACTGTTTTACCAGGGTTAGCTTTTTCCACTGATTCTTTAACTTTATCTTGTTCCTCTTTAGTTAAGTTACCAAATGATTCTACAGGTACTTTCGTTTCTGGTAATCCTACAACTGTAATTTTAACAGTTGCTTCTTCGCTACTGTCATCAGTATATGTTACTTTCACTCTAACATTTCCTGATTCATCTGGAATTGGATCTAACACTTCTTTCGATTTAATGTTTTCTCCTGTTACCGCACCTTTCACATCTTCGTTTGTGTGTTTTGGCTGTTGATCGTGACGTGTTAATTCTGAAACCGTTGGATCTCCTTGGGTTGCTTTACTTGGAGTCACTTTAATTGGTACTGTAACTGTTTCGCTACTGTCATCAGTATATGTTACTTTCACTCTAACATTTCCTGATTCATCTGGAATTGGATCTAACACTTCTTTCGATTTAATGTTTTCTCCTGTTACCGCACCTTTCACATCTTCGTTTGTGTGTTTTGGCTGTTGATCGTGACGTGTTAAGTTTGTTACTTGTGGTGTATACTTCGCTGCTTGTGTTCTAACCTTGAAAACGACACGATAAGGGTTTGAAGCAACATTATCTCTACTTCCTGATTTTTCCCTAATATTATTTTCTGCAGCGTCCATGGCTGAAACGTAACGAGTTGCAATTACATCTCCATCATTCCACAGTGTATTTGCAGATTTTTCTCTATTTAATGTACCAGTAACTGTTAATGTATATGGTGCATTAGTTATTGTATCGCCATTTCGTATAACTTTATTATAAGTGATACCATAATTCCCAAGATCTGTTACTTGTGCTCCTTGATCAAAGAATACTGCTTCTAATAACTTCTTAGAATTATCATTAACAGTCGCAACTTCTACATTTGTTGTTTCTGTTGGCGTAATATATACTACACGATCCCCTGTAGAATCTATCACAGTATTTTTAAATTCAATTTCCGGTAAAACTGCATCTCCATTACCTGCTTTACCTGTTACTGGATTACTTTGAACATTACCTGTTCCATCTGTTGTAAGAGCCTTAGCTGTAACTGTTGTACCATCTTTTACAACACGGTCTTTTAATCTAAACACACCTGTTGTTGGATCGACTGTTAACGGTGCATCTGCACCAAATTCCCATACTCCTCTGTCGTTCTTCTTAGCTGTATATGTTACTACTGTAGAGTCGGCTTGTTTTGTGAAGGTTACACTAACTTTATCTACATTTGTTTGATTTGTTGGTGTAATTTCTACATCACCATTATCTTTTGCAGCTACCGTTGGAGCTGTTGGTTTGACCTCAAAGATAATTTGTTTTGTCAAATAAGGACGACCTGCAATTCCAGATATATCTTCACCTTTCAAATTCGTTGAAGCTACTGGCGCACCTGCTACAGATTTCTCTCCTATAGGATAATAAGCTGCAGCAGTCACTGTATATTTACCAGGTTTATCAAAACTCAATGTATTTCTTATAGTTCCATCCGCTAGAATATATCTAAAAATCATTCCTTGAGGGAACATATCTGCTTTGTTTATTCCATCCGTAACAGTTAAATAGTGATTCGCATCAACACTTGTTTGATTTAAATCCAAAGTGTCTGAATGAGTATTTTCATTGATAGCTTTTCCTCGAGTTTCAAACGCCAGGTCAAGAACTTTAACTTTGAACTTAACAGTTTTTGTATTACCTCTATCTACGTTACCAGAAGCATCATCAGATACCTTCAAGTTAACATTGTAGACACCAAGTCGTGCAGTTGTTGCAACCTTACCACTAATATTTACCGTTGCTTCATGCCCTTCCGTCGCACTAGTTTTCTTGATAGCAGACTTACCTTCAAGACTAAGTCCATCAGGCAATCCACTCTCCACTTTGAGATTCACGATACCCCTTGATTCATTATCAAAAACTTTGATAGTATCAGTAAAGCTTGCCCCTCTATAGATAGTTATCTCCGGAGCGTTGGACTCACTCTCAGTTAAGATAGTCCCTCCATTTCCAGTCCCTAGTTTGACTGTAGGCGCGACATTATCTGTTACATTAAAGGTTACAGGGATTGTTTTAGCTATTGGTCCGTAAATCGTATATTCATCATTGCCGATTGTCTTTTTAAAAGGTCCACCATTCGGAAAGATTACTTGCGCATTATAATTTGTTATTCTTCCTGCTTCGCCTAGTTTTTCGGTATTTTCTGGTAAAGTTAAAGTATTCGTTACCCACTTAAATGCCATACCTTTAGGGAAGTAATCATCTCCTTCTGCATTACCAATAGTAGCCTTCGCAAATCTATGAGCATTTCCTATAGTATCCCCAACCAATTTATTTTCAGTAGTATTTTTACCTTGCACATCCGCAACAATATATTTGAATTTATAATCTATACTTTTGCCTTGATGGTTAACTACAGTTACTGTTGCAGTACCTTCACCCAAACGAGTATCAGAATCTACAACATTATTTGCTGAAATGGTATACTCTGAACCATGAGCCATATTCGTTCTTGGCTGATCTCCACCATTTACTTTATTAAACCACACTCCTTTAGGAATGCCTGAAGCTTTCAATGAATTAACTTGTTTGCCATCATTTTCAACACGGAAAGTTGGATTAAAGACTGCTCCACGATAAATAATGAATCGATTATCATCAGCATTGGTTGTTAATTTTTTACCATTGAGTTTTACGGTTGGTGCTTCGACAGCAACAAGTTTTTCATTCTCATTTACAGGGTCAGATTCTACTGTTCTATGAGTGTTACCATCATAATCTACATAAGCATCCGTTTTGATAACCGTTCGAACATAGTATTTACCTTGTTTTATTTCAATGTTTTCAAATGAGGCTACTCCATTTTTACCCGATACAACCTCTGCAACCACCTCTGGTTCTGCTCCACCATAGTCTCTATAGAGCGTCAAAGGAATACCTTCTTTATTCGTCCTAGCAGATATATTCTGTCTTTCTCCAATAAATTTCAATGTCTGGTTGAACGTCGGTTTTTCAGCTTTGGTAACAAAATTAAATGTTCCACTATCTTCAGAACCATCACTAAATCTACGTGTATAGGTATAAGTATGCAGACCTGGTTTACTTCCCGCATCTAAACCTAATTGCTCTTTACTTATACGATTACCATCTTTAAAAAATGTAAATGTTTGCCCTTTAGAATTTGCTTTTCGCTTACCCTCTTCAATATTATAACCTTTATATTCTACATAGGAAGTAAAATCTATGGCATGTATTGTAGGTCTAGGATTGCCTGCATCTTCTGAATAAGAAACCAGACCATCTAAATGACGAACATCATCAAGATTCCGATTCTGTCCACCGTAAATTCCTCCCTCTACATGATCAGAGTATGGAAAAGCTTTATTATAATATTTATCTTGGTTAATGAAGAAAGTTCCATTCTCTTTCAACTTCATTGGAAATTCATAGGTACCGTCTGTTTCACTTTGCGTACGAGCATACCATTGATTTACTAGAACACGATGGCGTTTTGTATACGAGTCGACCGGAGCTCTCACTCCTTTAAATCCAGCGGCGTATACCAAATCAGCTAAATTGTTATCTCCTGTAGTTTGAAAAGTGAGTGTATATTTAAAGTTATTATCTGGTTGTTCAAAATAATAAAGAGTCCCCCCTTTCTTCTTTATTAAATCAAACTTTTGATTTGATAATATTTGCTCACTACCATTTTCAAGTTCTCGTTTATAAAACCCTTTATCTGTTAAGGCATCAACGCTTTCTCTAGCTAAACCTTCTAAATCATTCGTATTATAAGCATTAGCTACTAGTCTCCCCGGCCGAAATACTCCCTTAAAGTTATCTCCCTTATGAACCCTTCCAAGTCCTGCTCTAGCTAGTGTTGACTCAATTGTATCATTTCCGGATGAATACGATGTAGTTCCTTCAGGTTTAAATACATCTACAGTCGCTGAATGAGGTTTATAAGTTTGACCTTTGGGTATTGTAAACCAATAACTATCATTTGTTAATCCTTGGAATTTACCTGCATTAACAGTAATCTCCCATAAGAAACCATCCCTAGTAGCCGTCACACGAGCACGAATATATTTTTCTGCTTCACTAACATTTACATGCGAATAGCCAGCAGTCTGTGTTGGATTGTCACTATGGAATATATAGGTATATCTAGGATATGGACTAACACCTTGTTTTCCATCTTCATAATAATATTCTTTAGAATCAACAAATCGTTTTCCGGCTTCACGTGAGATAGCGCTACGGGAAACTCTGCGTAATCTAATCCCATTACTATTTATCTCATTTTCTCTTCCAGTTAACACTCCTTCGATGAGGTCTCGAGATTTTTTAAGATCTACCAGGGCAGCATCAAAAGCATCTTGGCTGATAGTCTCTCCCCTAGAGAAAGCTTCATTAAACTTATCTGCCGCAGCTTTAACAGTCTGTATTTTACTTTCTTCAACTCCCTCTTTTTGAAGTCGTTTATAGATAAATTCCAACTCATCTTTTAGTTTATAGGCTCCATCACCCTGATTAGTATAGGTTGGAAGTTCTTGTCGACTAGGATTTTCACTAGATTCAGTTTTTTCTGAGTTGCCTCCAGTTTCTGGGCTAGTCTGGTCTACAGCTGGTGTAGCTTGACTCAGATCGCCTTTTTTACGACGCTTTCCTCTACTTCCTTGATTGGTCACAGCCCCCTCTGGAGCAGCAAGTCCATGATTTGTCAAACCTGCTTTTTCTAAAACTGAAGGAGTTGAAACTTGAGGTGACAAAGCTTCCTTGACCCGACGAATCAGGTCTTCCATGAGTTTGACTTGCTCATCAACCTGCTCTTGCGTCGCTTTTGGATTCTCTAAAACTGCCTTAGCCTTTGCGAGAGCTTCTTCGACTTCAGTGTGGAGAGCCTTCATGGAGTCTAGGGTTAGATTTGCCAACAAAGCTTCTAGGGTTCCTTGGATCGATTGGGCTGCACTTGTGTCGGCTACCGGAGCTAATCCTTTATCGTCTATCTTAGTCTCAGGCTGAGAACTTTTAACTTCAGCTTCTGACTCTTCTCGACTTCCTTCTTCAGCTTTAGCTTTTGGAGCACTAGATTCTCCTGCTGATTTGAGCCCAACTGGCTGTTCAACTACTGCCGTTTTCTCAGGGCTTTCCTCATCTGAGCCCTGCGGATCCCTATCCGAATTTCCAGAAGGTCCAGCAACTACATCGCTAGCTGTTACTGGAGATACGGCAGGAGTCTGAGCTTGAGCAGCTACTCCATTCGCAAAGAACATCAGAGTCGCCACCGCAACACTGGCAGCACCAAAATGGTATTTCCTTATTGAATAACGGTAAATTTTTTCACCATTATCCCTATGTTTTTTCCAAACATAAGCATGTCATCCTTTCATTGTATCACAGACCAATTTTCCTCAAAAGAGTACACAAAAACCTGAAATACATAATATATCAACCCTATAGTAATACTTTTCCAGAAAGAAATCAAGTATAAACCTAGATGAAGATAAGATTACAAATGCAGCAAAAATACCGATATGACAGCATTTTTCTGTAATTATATATATATATACATGCACACCCTTATATATCAGCTTTATTATGGATAATATTTTAAATTTAATATAAATAAAAAGACAGATTCTATCTATAGAAAGACAAAATCTGCCATTTTTTCTATATAAAATCAGCAAATCCATTCTGCTGAAAATCGTGAAATACGATGTGAATTTCCGACCACTCTGATAGAATTTTGAGGGAAAATCTAAATATATTCCCTAACTTACAAAAGCTCCTCAAACTCAGCGACGGTCATACCCAATTGCTGGCTGGCAACCTCGGAAGTCAGAAGACCTTTGCGGACTAGATTTAGTAAACCTACTTTTAATCCCTCTTCGATACCCTCAGCTCGACCACGTTCAAGACCCTCAGTTCGTCCTTGTTCAAGTCCTTGTTCAAGACCCTCTGCACGACCCCTCTGTAAACCTTTTTCTTCAGCTTGTTCCAAGGCATAGTCCTGGGCTAATAAGGCTTGTTCTTCACGCATACGTAGTTGACTAAACATTTTCCTGTCCTCCTCGGACCAGCTTTTGTAGTCTAGCAGTTGGTCTGCTTGGCTGATGGCTCGCTCTGGTTGCTGGGTAAAGGGTTTGTTGCCGAAAAACTCCAACCACGGCTTGCGAACCTCGTCTTTGCTGGTTTCTCTGTATTTTTTAGTTCCAAGAACGCCATCTTAACCAGATGGTGTTCCTGTCCATTGTTTGTAATTGTTAAAACCTCCCCTGTCATGTCCTCGCGCATACTAAAACTATGAAAAGCCAAGTCATCTGAGAAATAATTGCTGTCTACAATTGCAATAGCATAAACGGGTGCGATGTGTTTGTAACTCTGGTGTGTATCACCTTCCCGTTGGCGAATTTTTTCTAGGTTTTGATTGACCTGACTGCACAGGTAAGCCCACAGGCGATTAATGAAAAAATTCTGATGATGCACCTGAATCTCAATGATAACTTGGGTCCCATTGTCCAACTCCGCCAAAACGTCTATACTGGTATAGAAATCCTGTGCTGAGTACGGCATGGAAGGCAAGACATGAATGTTACTCCCCTCCAAAATGGTCACATTTTTGGCTGGTAAATCCAACATATCGCGGATAAATTGACAAGTGATTTCTGGATTGCTAAAGATTTTCTTAGCTACCAAATCATTAGTTGGGCTAATGCCCGGATGTCTGAGAATCATCCTTTTCCTCCTTTTATTATACCACAGTTTTAAATCTAGGTTGACTAGATTCTATGGTTCTATCTATTTATTCGGAAAAAGTAGAAAGAGTAGAGAAAATTAGGAGAAATTTCAAACTATATGATTTATCTGAAAGTGAGAGGCATTCACCATAGATATTATAACCCTGATAAAAATAAAAGAGCTAGCCTAAGCTAACTCTTATCCTATGCGGAGAGAGGGACTTGAACCCTCACGACCTAAAGCGGTCACAGGATCCTTAGTCCTGCGCGTCTGCCAATTCCGCCATCCCCGCGTCGATTACTTTACTAGTATATCAACTTTTGGGATGCTTGTCAACACTTTTTTTCAAATTTTTTCATTTCATCAACCAAATTACTCAGAAAGTTCATTTAACTTTTCATCTACTAACTTAGCTCCAAGTGTATTTTTGAAATGACCTAGAGCAAATTGATGATTTTCAGGCCAGATGGAAGCAACGGCTGGTTGAACAATTTCGATATCATATCCTAGATTATAAGCATCTATAGCTGTATGTAGGACACAGATATCCGTTAAGACACCTGTTAAGATAACTGTAGAAACGCGACGCTCTCTCAGACGGATATCCAAATCAGTCCCTGAAAATGCTGAGTAATGGCGTTTATCCATCCAAAAGACTCGACTGTCTGAACCATGCTCTTGATAAAAGGTCCCCAAATCTCCATATAAATTGCGTCCACTAGTCCCAATCAAATTGTGAGGAGGAAATAATTTACTTTCTGGATGGAAACAATCATTTTCTTCGTGAGCATCGATGGTAAAGAAGATATAGACTCCACGTTCAAAAGCCAATCGAGTTACCTTGCTGATGGCATCTGAAATTGCCTGAGCTGGAGCGCCTGCTGTCAATTTTCCACTATCAGCCACAAAATCTTCTGTATAATCAATCGAAATTAAAGCCTTAGTCATTAGTAATCTCTTTTCTTCACTTCTTCAAAAATATCTGAAATCAAGACCTTAAGATAGGTTCCCTTCATTCCAAGCGAGCGACTTTCAATAATCCCAGCGGACTCAAGTTTACGAAGGGCATTGACAATCACAGAGCGGGTAATTCCGATACGGTCTGCAATTACAGACGCAGTTAACTGCCCTTCATTTCCATTTAATTCTCCTAAAATTGCTGAAACAGCACGAAGTTCGGAGTAAGAAAGGGTATTAACCGCCATGGTAACAGCAGTACGGCGACGAATATTTTTCTCATCTTCTTCACGCTGGAAGTTGAGGAGTTGAATCCCAACAACGGTACTAGCAATCTCAACAAGAATCAAGTCCTCATCTTCGAATTTCTTATCATTACGCCAAATAATCAAAGAACCAAGGCGAATCCCTGATACATGAATCGGTGCAATGGTCGTCAAGCCATCTGGAAAATCCGAACGACTCTCTACAGGGAAAATACTCAAATCATGATCAACTGTCAGATTTGCTTCTGTATCGTAAATCATGTTCGCACCTTGAATGTAGTCATCCGGGAAAATCTTAGTTTGGAAGAACTGCTCTACGCGATCTGTATTTGTTTTATAACGCATAAAATAGCCAAGGAGACGTCCCTTGCTATTGACGATGCAGGCGTTACAATCAATAATATCTGCCAATTGACGGGTAATCGCATTGTAAGGAAGTTCTTCCTGCAACTGCTCCTCCGAGCGCTTCAGGATAGAAGTAATTTTTCTAGTTTTTTCTAATAAATGTGCCATTTTTCACCTCGAATATAATCGCTATCATTATAACATAAACAGCTTGAATTTTCAATTATTATCTGAAAATTGCTTATTTAATTGCAATTTAGACTAGCTGAAATATTTTAGAAAATTATGTTTTCTTATTGACAACCTAATTTATATTTGATATCATATCATTATAAGAAGGTGGATTGATAATACCTTTCCATTTCACCTATCCTTTGCTATCACCATCTTCTTTCACCCTTGGTCTCCTTATATAAAAAAAGCGATTCATTTTGAACTGCACCCCAAAAGTTAGACAGAAAAAATCTAACTTTTGGGGTGTTTTTATTATGAAATTAACTTATGATGATAAAGTTCAGATCTATGAACTTAGAAAACAAGGCTATAGCTTGGAGAAGCTTTCAAATAAATTTGGGATAAACAATTCTAATATTAGGTACATGATTAAATTGATTGATCGTTACGGAATAGAGTTCGTCAAAAAAGAAAAAAATCGTTACTATTCTCCTGAATTAAAACAAGAAATGATTGATAAAGTTCTACATGAAAACTGGTCTCAAGATAGAGTTTCTCTCGAATATGCTCTCCCAAATCGTGGTATGCTTCCAAATTGGATGGCACAATACAAGAAAAACGGGTATACTATTGTTGAGAAAACAAAAGGGAGACCATCTAAAATGGGACGTAAACCAAAGAAGAAACCCGAAGAGATGACAGAGTTAGAACGACTTCAAGCAGAAAACGAGTATCTGAGAGCGGAGAATGCTGTCCTAAAAAAGTTGAGAGAACTCCGCTTGAAGGAGGAAAAAGAGAAAGAAGAAAGACAGAAATTGTTCAAGAATTAATCACTGATTTTTCGTTAGATATTCTTCTAAAAACCATTAAACTCGCTCGTTCGACCTACTACTATCATTTGAAACAGCTAGACAAACCAGATAAGGATCAAAAGCTTAAAGCTGAAATTCAAGCTATTTTTACCGAACAAAAAGGAAATTACGGATATCGTCGAATCCATTTAGAATTAAGAAATCGTGGTTATGTGGTCAATCATAAAAGAGTTCAACGCTTGATGAAAGTGCTCAATTTACAAGCTAGAATCCGCAAGAAACGCAAGTATTCTTCTCATAAAGGAGATGTTGGCAAGAAAGCAGACAACCTTATTCAACGCCAATTTGAAGCAGCTAAACCAATGGAAAAGTGTTATACGGACGTGACAGAATTTGCCATTCCAGCAAGCGCTCAAAAGCTTTACTTATCACCAGTTTTAGATGGCTTTAATAGCGAAATTATCGCCTATAATCTTTCAACTTCACCCAACTTAGAACAAGTAAAAACAATGTTGGAACAAGCATTCACAGAGAAGCGCTACGAGAATACGATTCTCCATAGTGACCAAGGCTGGCAATATCAACACGATTCTTATCATCAGTTTCTAGAGGGTAAGGGAATTCAAGCATCCATGTCACGTAAAGGTAACAGCCCAGACAACGGCATGATGGAATCTTTCTTTGGCATTCTGAAATCGGAGATGTTTTATGGTTATGAGAAGTCATTTCAGTCGCTTAAGCAATTGGAACAAGCCATTGTAGACTATATTGATTACTACAACAATAAACGAATTAAGGTAAAACTAAAAGGACTTAGCCCTGTGCAATACAGAACTAAATCCTTTGGATAAATTAATTGTCTAACTTTTTGGGGTCAGTACATTTTGAACCGCTTTTTCTTATTTATCGCCCTTGTTACGAATAACAAAGCCTGTTTGCTTTTCACTTGAAGTATTGCGTGGTTTTTTATTATCCTTACGATAACGTTTTTCCTTATCATAACGATCATTTCCACGACTGCCGTTTTTGAAATCATCACGGCGACCATTGCCACGGCGTTCGCGATCACGACGGTCATCTCCACGACGACCTCCCTTACCTTTACCACCGAAGCCATTACCTGATGGTTTAAATGGCAGTGGTTTTTCACGCGCAATCTCCACTTCAGGAAGGCTATCTGGATCTTGGACAGTCAGACTCAAGATATACATGGCCAATTCTTCTGGAGTAAATTCAGCAGCCAACTTGCGAGCATCCTTACCAAATTTCTCAAAGTTGCCACGGATTGTCTCATCTGCAAAATCACGTTCGATTTTCTTGAGTGCAACCTGTTTCTTAGCTTGGAAGGCTTCTTCTGCACTTGCAGGTTTAAGACCTTTCATGCGCTTCTTAGTCAAGTTTTCAATAATTTGAAGGTAACCCATTTCGTTTGGAGCAACAAAGGTAATCGATTGACCTGATTTACCAGCACGACCTGTACGACCGATACGGTGAACATAACTTTCAGGATCTTGTGGAATATCGTAATTATAGACATGAGTTACACCTGAAATATCCAAACCACGCGCTGCCACGTCTGTTGCAACCAAAACATCTAGATTGCCGTTTTTGAAGTCACGAAGGACACGAAGACGTTTGTTTTGGTCTAGGTCTCCATGAATTCCTTCTGCACGGAAGCCACGGATTTTCAAACCACGAGTCAATTCATCTACACGACGTTTGGTACGACCAAATACGATAGCAAGTTCTGGTTGTTCCACATCCATAAGACGAGTCATGGTATCAAATTTTTCTTGCTCTTTAACTCGGATATAGTATTGGTCAACCAATTCTGTTGTCAATTCCTTAGCAGCAATCTTCACATGCTCAGGTTCTTTCATAAACTGAACACCAATACGTTTGATGGCATCTGGCATAGTTGCTGAGAAAAGTAAGGTTTGACGGTTTTCAGGGACACGAGAAATGATAGCTTCGATATCTTCAAGGAAGCCCATGTTGAGCATTTCATCCGCTTCGTCAAGGATAAGAGTTTCAATATCTTGTAATTTCAAAGCCTTGCGTTTAATCAAGTCCAAGAGACGACCTGGAGTTCCCACCACGATATGGGCACCAGATTTTAAAGCCTTAATTTGTTTTTCAATGCTTGATCCGCCATATACTGAGCGAACTTTGACTCCCTTACTACGACCAAAGCGGAAGAGTTCTTCTTGACTTTGGACAGCTAGTTCACGAGTTGGAGCGATAACCAAAGCTTGGATGGTCGCTTCTTCTGTACGAATTTTTTCAAGGGTAGGCAAGCCAAAGGCTGCAGTTTTTCCTGTACCAGTCTGAGCTTGACCGATAACGTCCTTACCTTCAAGGGCCAAGGGAATGGTTTGTTCTTGGATCGGACTGGCTTCTACAAAACCAGCTTTTTCAATCTCTGCTAGCAAATCAGCAGACAAGTTTAATTCATTAAATTTCACGATATTCTTCTTTCTAAAGGTGGTGCGAAGCCACCCTATAGGGCTTAGTTTATACTTTTCTTTTTATGACGTATTTTCATATACTGGATATAAAATCGTGTTGCTTCTTTTCCACAAAAGAAAAGTACTGTTTTCTTTGCAACCTATCTAGTATAACACAAGAGAGAAGCAAAAGATAGCCCAATCTATCGATAAACTCATGTAAACGATTTTTCAGAGAAAATAAGGATGAAATTTCCACTATTTCATAAACTTTTTTAAAGCGTAGCAGAATTGTGCAAAAGTTTTTTTCTTATGCTAGAATGAAATTCGAATAGGAGGAACTCTAAATGTTAACTTATGATTTAATCGTTATCGGATTTGGTAAAGCTGGTAAAACACTAGCAGGTAAATTGGCTTCAGCTGGTAAAAAAGTTGCCCTCGTTGAACGTAGCAAAGCTATGTACGGTGGAACTTGTATCAACATCGGTTGTATCCCAACTAAAACTTTGCTGGTTGCTGCTGAGAAAGACTTGTCTTTTGAAGAAGTGATTGCTACCAAAAACACTATCACTAGTCGCCTCAACGGTAAAAACTATGCGACTGTTGCTGGTACAGGCGTCGATATCTTTGATGCGGAAGCTCACTTCCTTTCAAATAAAGTCATCGAAATCCAAGCTGGTGATGAAAAGAAAGAACTGACTGCTGAAACAATCGTCATCAACACTGGTGCTGTTTCAAACGTCTTGCCAATCCCTGGACTTGCTACAAGCAAAAACGTCTTTGACTCAACAGGTATCCAAAACTTGGACAAATTACCTGAAAACCTTGGAGTCCTTGGTGGTGGAAATATCGGTCTTGAATTTGCCGGCCTATACAACAAACTTGGAAGCAAGGTTACAGTCCTAGATGCCTTGGATACTTTCCTTCCTCGTGCAGAACCTTCCATCGCAGCTCTTGCTAAACAATACATGGAAGAAGACGGTATTGAATTGCTTCAAAATATCCGTACTACTGAAATCAAAAACGACGGTGACCAAGTGCTCGTTGTGACTGAAAACGAAACTTACCGTTTCGATGCCCTTCTCTACGCAACAGGACGTAAACCAAACGTAGAACCACTTCAACTTGAAAATACAGATATTGAACTAACTGAACGTGGTGCTATTAAAGTAGACAAACATTGTCAAACAAACGTTCCTGGTGTCTTTGCAGTTGGAGATGTCAACGGTGGCCTTCAATTTACTTACATTTCACTTGATGACTTCCGTGTTGTTTACAGCTACCTTGCTGGAGATGGCAGCTACACGCTTGAAGATCGTCTCAATGTACCAAACACCATGTTTATCACACCTGCCCTTTCACAAGTCGGTTTGACTGAAAGCCAAGCAGCTGATTTGAAACTTCCATACGCCGTTAAGGAAATTCCTGTTGCAGCCATGCCTCGTGGTCACGTGAACGGAGACCTTCGCGGAGCCTTCAAAGCTGTGGTTAATACTGAAACAAAAGAAATTCTTGGAGCAAGCATCTTCTCAGAAGGATCTCAAGAAATCATCAACATCATTACTGTTGCTATGGACAACAAGATTCCTTACACTTACTTTACAAAACAAATCTTCACTCACCCAACCTTGGCTGAGAACTTGAATGACTTGTTTGCGATTTAAGTTGCAATCTCATCTTAACTGACAGCCCTCTTTGGGCTGTTTTTACTTCTGCGGAACCTCAAATCTGTCTTTTCCTTCTTTTATGATATAATAGAAACATGAAATTAAAAACTACTTTGGGCCTTCTTGCTGGGCGTTCTTCCCACTTCATTTTAAGCCGTCTTGGCCGTGGAAGTACGCTCCCAGGAAAACTTGCCCTTCAATTTGATAAAGATATTTTACAAAACCTAGCTAAGAACTACGAGATTGTCGTGGTCACTGGAACCAATGGAAAAACCTTGACAACTGCCCTCACTGTCGGCATTTTAAAAGAAGTTTATGGTCAAGTTCTGACCAACCCAAGCGGTGCCAACATGATTACAGGAATTGCGACAACCTTCTTAACAGCCAAATCTTCTAAAACTGGGAAAAATATTGCCGTTCTAGAAATCGATGAAGCCAGTCTATCTCGTATCTGTGACTATATCCAGCCAAGCCTTTTTGTCATCACGAATATCTTCCGTGACCAGATGGACCGCTATGGTGAAATTTACACAACTTACAAGATGATTTTGGATGCTATTCGTAAGGTACCTACTGCCACTGTTCTCCTTAATGGAGACAGTCCACTTTTCTACAAACCGGATATTCCAAATCATGTGCAGTATTTTGGGTTTGACTTAGAAAAAGGACCCGCTCGAGAAGCTCACTACAATACCGAAGGAATTCTCTGTCCTGACTGCCAAGGTATCCTCAAATACGAGCACAATACCTATGCAAACTTGGGTGCCTATATCTGTGAAGGTTGTGGATGTAAACGTCCTGATTTAGACTATCGCTTGACAGACTTGGTTGAGTTGACCAACAATCGCTCTCGCTTTGTCATTGACGGACAAGAATATGGCATTCAAATCGGTGGTCTCTACAATATCTACAACGCCTTAGCTGCAGTTGCCATCGCCCGTTTCCTTGGTGCAGATTCACAACTAATCAAGCAAGGATTTGATAAGAGCCGTGCTGTCTTTGGTCGTCAGGAAACCTTCCATATCGGTGACAAGGAATGCACCCTCGTCTTGATTAAAAATCCAGTCGGTGCGACCCAAGCTATCGAAATGATTAAACTAGCACCTTATCCATTTAGTCTATCTGTTCTCCTAAATGCCAACTATGCAGATGGAATTGATACCAGCTGGATCTGGGATGCTGATTTTGAACAAATCACTGAGATGGACATTCCTGAAATCAACGCTGGCGGTGTTCGCCATTCTGAAATCGCTCGTCGTCTACGAGTGACAGGCTATCCAGCTGACAAGATTACCGAAACAAGTAGTTTGGAACAAGTTCTTAAAACGATTGAAGCCCAAGATTGTAAGCATGCCTATATCCTTGCGACTTACACTGCTATGCTGGAATTCCGAGAATTACTAGCCAATCGTCAACTTGTTAGAAAGGAGATGAACTAATGGTTTATACTTCACTTTCCTCAAAAGACGGCAACTATCCTTACCAGCTAAATATCGCCCACCTCTATGGTAACCTCATGAACACATACGGAGATAATGGGAATATCCTCATGCTCAAGTATGTAGCTGAAAAGTTGAGTGCTCACGTAACAGTTGACATCGTTTCTCTCCACGATGATTTCGATGAAAATCACTACGACATCGCCTTTTTCGGCGGTGGTCAAGACTTTGAACAAAGCATCATTGCTGGTGATTTGCCTGCTAAAAAAGAAAGCATTGACAACTTCATCCAAAATAATGGTGTCGTCCTTGCTATCTGTGGAGGTTTCCAACTATTGGGTCAATACTATATCGAAGCTTCTGGAAGACGTATCGAAGGTCTAGGTGTCATGGGACACTACACTCTCAATCAAACTAACAACCGCTTTATCGGTGATATTAAAATTCATAACGAAGATTTCGATGAAACCTACTTTGGCTTTGAGAACCACCAAGGCCGTACCTTCCTCTCAGATGACCAAAAACCACTCGGTCAGGTCGTCTATGGAAATGGAAACAACGAAGAAAAGGTCGGCGAAGGGGTTCATTATAAGAATGTCTTTGGCTCCTACTTCCACGGACCTATCCTCTCTCGTAATGCTAATCTGGCCTATCGCCTAGTCACTACTGCTCTCAAGAAAAAGTACGGACAGGACATCCAACTCCCTGCCTATGAGGACATCCTCAGCCAAGAAATCGCTGAAGAATACAGCGACGTCAAAAGCAAGGCTGACTTTTCTTAAACAAAGGAAAATGATATCAAAGAACTCCGTTATCTTGTCGGAGTTCTTTTTGTCTTTTCTTTTACCCTTCTCCCTTGCATTTTCTCACTTTTTTTGCCAAAATAGAGGGGTAGAAAGAAGGTAGCATATGTCTAAATTACAACAAATCGTAACATATCTTGAATCAGAAAAACTAGACGTCGCTGTCGTATCTGACCCCGTCACAATCAATTACCTCACTGGCTTTTACAGTGATCCCCATGAACGCCAAATGTTCCTTTTTGTCCTAGCAGATCAAGAACCCCTCCTCTTTGTCCCAGCCCTTGAAGTTGAGCGTGCTACTAGCACTGTTTCCTTCCCAGTTGTGGGCTATGTGGATTCTGAAAATCCATGGCAAAAAATGAAACATGCTCTTCCACAGCTTGACTTCAAACGTGTCGCTGTTGAGTTTGACAATCTCATCTTGACCAAATATCATGGCTTGAAAATAGTCTTTGAAACTGCTGAGTTTGAAAACCTCACACCTCGTATCCAACGCATGCGCCTCATCAAATCAGCTGACGAAGTGCAAAAAATGATGGTTGCAGGTCTCTATGCGGACAAGGCTGTTAATGTTGGTTTTGATAATATTTCTCTTGATAAGACAGAGACAGATATCATCGCTCAAATCGACTTTGCCATGAAACGTGAAGGTTATGAAATGAGCTTTGATACCATGGTCTTGACTGGTGATAATGCCGCAAATCCACACGGTATTCCAGCAGCAAACAAGGTTGAAAATGACGCCCTTCTCCTCTTTGACCTTGGTGTTCTCGTCAACGGCTATGCTTCAGATATGACTCGTACAGTCGCTGTTGGTAAACCAGACCAATTCAAGAAAGACATTTATAACTTGACTCTTGAAGCCCAACAAGCTGCTCTTGACTTTATCAAGCCGGGTGTGACTGCCCATGAAGTGGACCGCGCTGCCCGTGAGGTCATCGAAAAAGCTGGTTACGGTGAGTACTTCAACCACCGTCTTGGTCACGGTATCGGTATGGATGTCCACGAATTCCCATCTATCATGGAAGGAAACGACATGATTATCGAAGAAGGCATGTGCTTCTCTGTTGAACCAGGTATCTATATCCCTGGTAAAGTCGGTGTCCGTATCGAAGACTGCGGTGTTGTTACCAAGGATGGCTTTGACCTCTTTACAAGCACCAGCAAAGACTTGCTTTATTTTGATTAATATTCTTTGAAAATCTTCCCACAATAAAACGCATAGTATGTACTGACCCCAAAAAGTTAGACAATTAATTTATCCAAAGGATTTAGTTCTGTATTGCACAGGGCTAAGTCCTTTTAGTTTTACCTTAATTCGTTTATTGTTGTAGTAATCAATATAGTCTACAATGGCTTGTTCCAATTGCTTAAGCGACTGAAACGACTTCTCATAACCATAAAACATTTCGGATTTTAAAATGCCAAAGAAGGACTCCATCATACCATTATCTGGGCTATTGCCCTTACGCGACATAGATGCTTTAATTCCCTTACCCTCTAGGAACCGATGATACGAATCGTGTTGGTATTGCCATCCTTGGTCACTATGAAGAACAGTATTCTCGTAGTGTTTCTCTGTGAAGGCCTGTTCCAACATCGTTTTTACTTGTTCTAAATTAGGAGAACAAGAAAGATTAAAAGCAATAATTTCGCTGTTAAAGCCATCTAAAACAGGCGATAAATACAATTTCTGCGTGCTATTTGGAATGGCAAATTCTGTCACATCTGTGTAGCACTTTTCCATTGGTCTCGATGCTTCAAACTGGCGTTGAATGAGATTCTCTGCTTTCTTGCCAATCTCTCCTTGGTAGGAAGAATACTTTCGTCTCCGACGAATTCGAGCTATTAAACCAAGGAGCTTCATCAGACGTTGAACTTTCTTATGATTCACTACAAAACCACGATTTCTTAGTTCAAGAGTAACTCTCCGATAGCCATAATTTCCTTTATGGTCATTATAAATGGCATGAATTTCGGTTTTAAGCTCTTTATCTTTGTCAAGTCCATCTAGTTTCTTCAACTGATAGTAGTAAGTTGAGCGAGGTAAACGAGCCGCTTCAAGAAGTAAATCTAGTCGAAATCCTCCTGAAGCCATTTCTCTAATTGTCTCTGCCTTTCTTGCTGTATGGCTTCGTCCCTGTCTTCCAGCTCTTTTAACTTTTTTAAGTAAGCAACCTCGGTACGTAAGCGTTCATTCTCCTCTTGGAGTCGCTCTAGTTCTGTCATTTCCTTCCAAGTTTTCTTCCGTTTACGTCCCATTTTAGGTACTCTCCCTCTTGTTTTCTCAACAATAGTATACCCGTTTTTCCTGTATTGTGCTAGCCAATTAAGAAGTATCGTACGACTTGGGAGGCCGTATTCAAGAGAAACTCTATCTTTAGTCCAGCCTTCATGTAAGACTTTATGAATCATTTCTTGTTTTAAATCAGGAGAATAGTAACGATTTTTCCCTTTTTTGACGAACTCTATTCCGTAACGATCAATCAATTTAATCATGTACCTAATATTAGAATTGTTTATCCCAAATTTATTTGAAAGCTTCTCCAAGCTATAGCCTTGTTTTCTAAGTTCATAGATCTGAACTTTATCATCATAAGTTAATTTCATAATAAAAACACCCCAAAAGTTAGATTTTTTCTGTCTAACTTTTGGGGTGCAGTTCAGTATTAAGGTTTTTCAACACCTGATACTATGCGTTTTTCTGATTTTTAAAACTTTTCTCCAGCCGCTTTACTTAATTTTCTTAATACTCTGACTAAGCACAAACCCTACAACCATTCCCACGATATTTTGCATGAAATTTGGTAAAATTTCTGGTAGAGCTGCAGCCCAGCCATTCATCAATGTAGAGCCCAAGGCGTAACCCCCTACCATGGCAATCGTTGCTAAGATAAGGCCTAACCACTGAGTTTTTCCTTTAAATCCTGCGAAAAATCCCTGCAAGCCATGGTTGACCAAGCTAAAGAACATCCACTGAGGATAGCCTGATAAGAGGTCAATCAAGAAACCTGCTAGTCCTCCTACTACAGCCCCTTCACGACTACCAAAGTAGAAGGCCGTAAAGAAGACACCCGCATCTAAAAGAGTTAAAATGCCTGTCGGTGTTGGAATTTTTAAGAAATAACCTAGAACCACAGAGAGGGCGGTTAAGAGGGATACAAGGGCGATTTTAGTTGTTTTGGTTTGCTTCATATTGTCTTACTCCATACTGATCTGCTTGTGCAATAGAACGATAAACGAAATCCTTAGAGCTTTCTACTGCTGGTAAAAGTTCATCACCTTTAACCAAGTGACTGGCAATGCTAGAGGCAAAGGTACAACCTGCACCAGCATTTTGCCCTTGAATGACAGGATTTTCTAGGACTGTAAAGTTTTGTCCATCATAAAAGACATCTACAGCCTTGTCCTGACTAAGGCGATTGCCTCCCTTGATAATGACTGCTGGCGCTCCTAATTCATGCAATTTCTGCGCTGCAGCTTTCATGTCTTCCAAGGTTTTGATTTCCTGACCAGTCAATAATTCTGCTTCAGGAAGATTAGGCGTAATCACACTGACATAAGGGAAAAAGCGAATCAACTCTTGACAGAGTTCACTTACAGCTACGTCGTGTGTTTCCTTGCAGACCAAGACAGGGTCCAGAACCACAGGCACTCCTGGGCATTGCTTGATAAAGTCCAAGGCCTTCTCAGCCACACTGACAGTTGGTAGAAGACCAATCTTAATCCCCCCAAACTCCACATCACGCAAGCTATCTAATTCATGTTGAAAAATGGTATCGTCAGTTGGAAAGACTTCAAAGCCCTTTTCCGTCAAGGCTGTCAAACAAGTCACTGCTACAAAGCCATGCAAGCCGTTCAAGGTATAAGTAGCCAAATCAGCTGACAAACCACCACCACTAAAAATATCATTTCCAGAAAGTGCTAAAATACGATTATTCTTCATAACGAATCTCCTTTAAATATAAACCATTTGGTGCTGCAGTGGGACCTGCAAGCTGCCTGTCCTTTTTCTCCAAGATGAGGTCAATCTGCTCTACTGGCATGCGGTTATTGCCGATTTTAAGCAGTGTCCCCACCATATTACGAATCTGCTTATACAAGAAACCATTTCCTGAAAAGGTAAAGGTCAAAAACTGGCCTGTCTCATCAACCCTAAGACTAGCTTCTGTGATGGTGCGAACCTTATCCTCTACACTAGTCCCAGAGGCTGTAAAGCCGGTGAAATCATGAGTGCCTTCTAATTTTTTGATAGCCTCCCGCATCCGTTCCACATCAAGCGGATAAGGAAAGTGGGTGGCATAGTGACGGCGCATCGGATTTTTGGGACGGCCCCTATCCACGATAAACTCATAGGTCTTACTGTGCTTAGCATAACGGCAATGAAAATCATCCGCCACAAGCTCAATCGAAATCACATCAATATCTTCAGGGGACTGAGTGTCTAGAGCAAAACGGAGCTTCTCCTCATCCATTTGATAAGGCAGGTTAAAATGAATAACCTGTCCCAGGGCATGAACCCCACTATCTGTCCTACCAGCACCGTGAACAGTAATGGCTTGCCCTTTATTTAACTTGGTCAAGGTTTTTTCAATTTCTTCCTGAACACTACGCGCATGAGGCTGGCGCTGAAAACCAGCAAAGGCGTAACCATCATAGGAAATAGTTGCTTTATATCTTGTCATAACTTCTATTTTATCAAGAAATTAGTCTGTAAACAAGGCCCTAAATCAAATAGTGTCTGGGTACAAAAATCCAAAAAAGAAAAACTTAGGAAACCAATCCTAAGCTCTCTTTTGAAGTAGGTACATGACAAAGATAGAGGTTACAATTAACCAAGATCCTAAGATAGCAAAGACCAACATCCCATTGTGAGTTAATAAGCCAATTGCACCTAGAACGAATGGAGTCGTAAAGGCTCCGAAACTACAGCCTAAAACTGCAAATGAGGTTGCTTGATTGAGGAGTTTAGCTGGAATTCTTTCAGAGACAAGTTGAAAGACTGTCGTCAAGGCTACACTGTAGGCAAAGCCAGCCAGAATACTTCCTGCCACTACCACCCACAAGGATGGAGACAAGGCAATCACAATTTGCCCCAAGCCGAAGGTAATACCAGACCAGAGGAGCAGTTTCTCTTTAAATATTGAAATCAGGAAAGAAAAACTCACACCAGCCACAATCCCGATCAACTGCATGACACTAAGAACAAAACTAGATAACTGGGCATCTCCCAGTCCTCTTTCCACCATCAGACTTGGAATACGGATGGTAATAGCTGTATTGGTACAAACTACAACCGCCGCTTCAATAGCTAAGATAAAAATCAAGCCCTTCATTTCCCGAGTTAAGCGACTTGCTTCCTTCGTTTTTTTCTTGACTTCTTTCTTTTCTTTTCCATAAGGTACAAAGAGCAGATAAAGGATCAGAACTAAAAATCCAGCACTATAAGCTAAGAAAGTAGCTGTCCAACCAAAGGCCAACAATTGGCCGACTGCCAAGGTAATGAGAGAAGCCCCAACGACCTCTGCAGAACCGCGTAGCCCTAACATCTGAATTCTCGTTTTTCCTTGATAGCGTTCACTGATAATAGAAATGGCCTTGGCATTGATCATCCCAACACCTAAACCAAAAAGAATCCGTGTTCCAAAGACAAAAGGATAAGCTTGGTACCAAAAGGGAGCAGTTCCACTTAGTGATAAAATCAGCAATCCCAAACTGATCTGTAAGCGCTCAGGAAATATTTTTTCTAAGAAACCATTTAGTAATAACATAATCATGATTCCAAAGGAAGGCAAGCTCGCCAAGAGCTCAATTTGTTCCTTAGGATAACCTTGATAATAGTCAAACATGGCTGGCAGAGCACTCGAGATGGAAAAGGACGTAATCAAAACGAGGGAGAGAGCCAAAATACTGGCCCGTTCTAAAAATTGTTTCATGAAATCTCTTTCTATATTTCTCTTAATCTTCTACTTTTTTGATAGTCATCAAACAAGCAAGAAAAGAAGAAGCCTCTTTAGTGTACAGACTCCTTCTTAAACTCGAAAATGAATCCCTTGTGTCTTAGGATGATTTTCTCTTGATTTGCTTAATAAAGTAGAAGATAAATCCTGCCACCATATAAGCAACAAAGATAATCAGACACCACTTGAACACGACATCCCAACCCTTGTTCACATTCAAAAAGAAGTACGGGAAGGGACTGACCTTAGAATTAGGAACATCAAGTTTCAATACCAAGCCATTAAAAAGAGCAAAAATCATATACAGCAAGGGTAAAATCGTCCACACAATTGGGTCCCAAATCTTGTATTGACCCTGTTTGTCAAAAAAGAGGGTATCTGCTAAAAACCAGAGGGGAACGATATAGTGGCAAAGGAAATTTTCTAGAGCATAGAAATTAGTCGCAATAGGCGCTAAAAGGAAATGGTAAATCACACAGGTAATCATGATACTCATGGTGACCCCACCTTTTAAGCGCAAGAGACTTGGTCTTTGCCAGTTTTCACCTAAACGGCTCATAACCTTTAGGAGATAGAGCGTAAAAATCGCGACTAAAAGGTTGGACAGAACCGTATAATAGAGTAACATCCCAAATCCACCATGCTTGGCGATTTCAAGATAAACTCCCGTAAAAGCCGCTAGAAACAAGAAGATACGGCTATAAAATACAAGTTTATAGTGTTTTGACATGCTTAAATTTTCTTCACAAACTCTGATTTGAGTTTCATGGCACCGAAGCCATCGATTTTACAGTCGATATTGTGGTCGCCTTCTACGATGCGGATATTCTTCACGCGCGTCCCTTGTTTCAAATCTTTTGGCGCACCTTTTACTTTTAAGTCCTTGATGAGAGTTACTGTATCACCGTCAGCCAATTTATTTCCGTTGGCATCGATAGCAACAATGCCCTCTTCTACATCTGCAACTTCAGCAGGATTCCACTCATGAGCACACTCTGGGCAAACCAGTAGGGCACCGTCTTCGTAGACATACTCTGAGTTACATTTTGGGCAATTTGGTAGGTTGTTCATGTTTTCTCCTTATCATCATTCACTATTCTTTGAAAATCAAAATTTCTCGAACAGCAACTATTATACCTTAAAATCAGCATTTTGACAAATTTAGAAAAAAACCGATATCAATCTATCGGCTTCTCTACATTTACATTCTTTTTTCAGCTTCTGCTTTGATTTTTTCAACTACTTCTTGAATGTTCAAGCCAGTTGTATCAAGATAGACAGCGTCCTCTGCTTGTTTAAGTGGAGAAGTCTCACGATGACTATCCTTGTAGTCACGCGCAGCAATTTCCGCTTTCAAGGTTTCAAGGTCTGTTTCAATTCCCTTGGCAATATTTTCCTTGTAACGACGCTCTGCTCTCTCATCAACAGAGGCTACTAGGAAAATCTTGAGTTCTGCTTGTGGCAATACAACAGTCCCAATATCGCGACCATCCATGACAATCCCACCTTGCTGGGCAATCTCTTGTTGGAGAGAAACTAGTTTCTCACGTACTTCAGGAATTGCTGCAATAGCTGAAACGTGATTGGTCACTTGATTTTCACGGATAGGATGGGTAATATCCACATCCCCTACAAAGACAAGTTGTTCTCCAGTTTCTGAGCGCCCAAAACTGATTGGATGCTGGTCCAATAAGGCTAAAAGTTCCTCAATCTCTTCCACTCCTAACTGGTGTTTCAGAGCCATATAGGTCGCTGCACGATACATAGCACCTGTATCTAGATAGGTGTAACCAAAATCCTTAGCGATAATCTTTGCGACCGTACTCTTGCCACTTGAAGCAGGACCGTCAATAGCAATTTGAATTGTTTTCATATCAACTCCTATTTGATTTTGACAACATCACCTGGATTAGCAAACCAAGATCCTGTAGCCATGTGCCCAGGATTCAAGGCTTCTAACTGTGCAATGGAGATTCCAGTACGAGCTGCAATAGCTGCTTCTCCTTCTCCAGCCAAGACTTTTGTCGTCCCTTCTGGATCTGTTGAATGTTCTGAGCTAGTAGATGATTCTTCCTTATCCTCTGAACTAGAAGATGCCTGCTCTGAGCTACTAGAAGATGAAATCTGTACTACACTTGCATCAGAATCGTGAAAATCTTTCAAGGCTGCTGTGCGATTACTCCCACCCGATGAAAGATAGATCAGAACAATAATCATCACGACTACAATCACAAAGAAAATACTTGCTAAGATAGTTAAGATACGGTTAGCAACGACTCCTCCACCTTGTTCTCTCTTACGACGTTGTGTTCTTGTTTCCTCTTGATTTTCATAAATATCTTCTTGCCACGGTTCTTTTGCCATACCTTACTCCTTGTTTTTTTTTACTTTTCTTATTACAATATAAATATGAAAATCACACTTATACCTGAACGATGTATCGCCTGTGGGCTTTGCCAAACTTATTCTGATTTATTTGATTACCACGATAATGGAATCGTGCGTTTTTACGATGACCCTGACCAACTGGAAAAAGAAATTTCTCCTAGTCAGGATGTCTTAGAGGCTGTTAAAAATTGCCCAACTCGCGCCCTGATTGGAAACCAGGAAGCCTAAATCAATGGCGATAATCCACTCCCTCTAGTTTAGCATATTTCCATGCAAAATTATAGTCTTTTCTCTTTATTTTTTTCTGTAAAATCAGGAAGGTCACTTTTTTCTTTGACGAGATAAAGTGGTCTTTTTTTAGTCTCTAGATAAATCTTACTGATGTACTTGCCGAGAATCCCAATGGTCAAGAGTTGAATGCCCCCAAGAAAGAGAATGACTGCCATCAAAGAGGTCCAACCTGATGTCGGATTGCCCAAAATGAGGGTCCGAACCACAACAAAAAAGGTCATAAGCAGAGAAATAAAACAAGATAGTAGACCTGCCACAAAGGCGATAATCAAGGGAAAATCTGAAAAATTAACAATCCCTTCAATGGAGTAGAAAAAAAGTTGCCTAAAACTCCAACTGGTCTTACCAGCCTTCCTTTCGACATTTGGATAGTCCAGATAGTGGGTTTTAAAACCGACCCAGGCAAAGAGCCCCTTTGAAAAACGATTGGACTCAGTCAAGCTTAAAATGGCATCCACTACGGATCTTCTCATCATGCGAAAATCACGGACACCTGACGGCAAGGCTACTGGACTAATTTTTTGCATAAGGCGATAAAAGAGATTAGCACAAAAACTGCGAAAGAAGGGTTCTCCCTCCCGACTAGTTCTCCGTGTTCCCACACAGTCTAAATCTGCATTTTGGTCTAGTAAGGTTTTCATCTCTAGCAACATACTAGGAGGATCCTGGAGATCTGCATCCATCACCACCACTAGGTCTCCTGTCGCATATTGCAAGCCTGCATATAGAGCAGCTTCTTTGCCAAAATTTCGCGAGAAAGAAATATAATGAACTGCCGGATTTTGCTCCCGATAGGTCTTTAAGAGTTCCAAGGTCCCATCACTTGATCCATCGTCGACAAAGACATACTCGATTTCTGTTTCCAAATCTGGAAGTAAAGCTTCCAAAGCCTGATAAAAAAGAGGAAGTACTTCCTCTTCGTTTAAACAGGGGACAATGATTGACATCACCATCTTAGTCTTCAAATCCATTTGGATGCTTACTTTGCCAACGCCATGCGTCTTCACACATTTGGGTGATGCCGAGTTCTGCTTCCCAGCCCAGTTCTGCTTTGGCTTTTGCAGGATCTGAATAGCAGGCTGCGATATCTCCTGGACGGCGTTCTACGATGCGGTAAGGAATTGGACGTCCTACTGCTTTTTCCATGTTTTGGATAATTTCAAGAACAGAATAACCTTTACCTGTTCCAAGGTTATAAACGTTTAAACCTGAACCTTTTTGGATTTTTTTCAGAGCTGCAACGTGACCTTTAGCCAAGTCGACAACGTGGATATAATCGCGAACACCAGTTCCGTCTTCCGTATCGTAATCGTCTCCAAACACTTGCACTTGCTCTAATTTTCCAACGGCTACTTGCGTCACATATGGCAAGAGATTGTTTGGAATACCGTTTGGATTTTCTCCCAAATCACCACTCTCATGCGCTCCGATTGGGTTAAAGTAACGAAGCAAGACCACATTCCATTCTGAGTCTGCTTTGTAAATATCCGTCAAAATTTCCTCTAGCATAAGCTTGGTGCGGCCATATGGATTGGTCACTGAAAGTGGGAAATCTTCCAAGATTGGCACTGTATGAGGATCTCCATAAACTGTCGCAGAAGAACTGAAAATGATGTTTTTACAGTTGTTTTCTTCCATGACCTTCAAAAGACTAACAGTTCCAGCGATATTATTGTCATAGTAGGCAAGAGGGATACGTGTTGATTCGCCAACAGCCTTCAAACCAGCAAAGTGAATGACCCCTGTTGGTTCTTCTTGCTTGAAAATATCTCTGAGGGTATCTGTATCACGAATATCTGCCTCATAGAAAGGCACTTCAACTCCTGTAATTCTCTCAACAACTTCTAAACTTTTTCTATTACTATTAACAAGGTTATCCACCACAACAACTTGATGACCTGCTTGGATTAACTCAATAACTGTGTGGGTTCCGATAAAACCTGCTCCACCCGTTACCAAAATCTTTTCTTGCATCTTTTTTCCTCGATTCTCGGATTATTTTTTCTTATTTTACCATTTTTGATAGGGAATGTCATTTGCCATCCTAGAGGGAAGGCTAAAATTTCAGTAAAATGCTTATACTCTTCGAAAATCTCTTCAAACCACGTCAACGTCGCCTTGTTACTGACTTCGTCAGTTCTATCCATAACCTCAAAGCAGTGATTTGAGCAGCCCGCGGCTAGTTTCCTAGTTTGTTCTTTGATTTTCATTGAGTATTATTCGCTTTTTACTCGTTTGACATAGTTTTCAATTGGATAGTTTAGAGGGTCCAAGGTCATCTCCTTGCCTTGGATCAGTTGAGCTAGATGGTAACCAATGATAGGACCAGTTGTGAGGCCTGATGAACCTAGTCCACTAGCAGCATAGACACCTGCCAATCCTGGCACCTGCCCAAAGAAAGGTGAGAAATCACTGGTATAAGCACGGATTCCCACACGCTCAGTTCTTGAAGTCGCTTTAGCTAAAACTGGGTAATGAGGCAAGGCCGCCTCCTCCATTTGTTGAAGCAAGGTTTCATCTACCGTCAAATCAAATCCCATGTCATTTTCATGGGTAGCGCCTAAGGACAATTTCCCACCTGCAAAGGGAATCAAATCCCACTCCCCTTCTGGCATGATAACAGGGTAATCTTCCATGTCTTGGGCAAGCTGATAATCTCGGAGTTGCCCTTTTTGAGGACGGACATCCACAGCATAACTCAAGGGTTCTAATATCTGCCCCAACCAAGCTCCCGTCGCCAAAATAACCTGATCAAACACCTCTTCGCCAATCTGGTAACCTGATGATAAGGATGTCAAAGTAACTTTTTCTTTGACCAGCTTGACGTGGCTGGCTTCCAGCAAACGAGTCACCAAAAGTTGGCCATCTACTCTCGCTCCACCAGAAGCATAGAGCAAGCGATCAAATCCCTGCAAGCCAGGGAATAATTCATTAGCTGATGCTTGGTCCAGAATGGCTAATTGCCCTATCAAGGGAGACTTTTCTCTGCGCTCTAAGGCTAGTTGATAGAGTTCTTCCAACTTAGTTTCATCCTTTTTCAGGAGAAAGACTCCCGAACGTTGGTAAAAATCGATTTCTTGTCCTGACTTCTTTAAATCAGCCAACAAATCCACGTAAAAGTCACCCCCCAAGCGCGCCATCTTGTACCAGGCTTTATTACGTCGTTTTGAAAACCAAGGGCTGATAATTCCTGCTGCGGCCTTGGTAGCTTGACCTTGTCCGTGGTCAAAGACTGTCACCTCTAGTTCACTTTCTTTCGAGAGGTAGTAGGTAGCTGTTGCTCCCACAATTCCTGCTCCGATAATGGCAACTTTTTTCATTGTTTTCACTTTCTAACTAGATATGATGGAAAGGATTGGTCGATGCTTGGCTGGGGACAATCTCAATAGTCCAGCCCTTCTCTTCCTTCCATTGACTAAGGAGTGCTGCGATTTTTTCTACAAAAAGCACTTCGATATAGTGGCCTGGGTCCAATGCTAGCAAGCCATCAGACAGCATATCCTGAGCAGTATGGTAGTAGATATCGCCAGTAATATAGACATCTGCCCCCTTTGCCAAAGCATCCTTATAGAATGACTGCCCACTGCCACCACAGATGGCCACTCTTGAAATAGTCGTCTGCAAATCGCTCTCTTGATAATGCACCATTCGAAGACTATCTAGACCAAAGACTTGCTTGACATTCTGGGCCAATTCCCCAAATGTCTGAGGCTGAATATTTCCAATACGTCCAATCCCACGTTCAGGGCCAGTTTCCTGCAGATAAGTCGTTTCCTCGATACCTAGCATCTGACAGAACCAATCATTGAGGCCATTTTCAACGATGTCAATATTGGTATGGCTAACATAAACTGCAATGTCATGCTTGATGAGGTCGATGTAAATCTGATTTTGCGGACGACTAGATACCAAGTCCTTAATCGGACGGAAAATCGGTGCGTGTTTAACGATAACCAAATCCACACCCTTTTCAATAGCTTCAGCCACCGTTTCTTCACGAATATCCAGAGCCACCATGACCCTTTGGATATCCTTGTCTAAAGTGCCAATTTGCAGACCACGACTGTCTCCCTCCATGGAAAATTCCTGAGGGCAAAAGGCTTCATACGCGTTAATTACTTCACTTGCTAGCATGGAGCACCTCCTTGATGGCTTGAATTTTATCTACTAGAACTTGACGTTCCTCCAGATTTTTTTCTGGAATTTGTCCGAGGGCAAACTCTAGCTTCTCAGCTTCTTTTTGCCATTTTTGGACAAATACTGGGCTGACTTCTTTGGACAAGAAGGGACCAAAGCGAACATCACTAGCTGCTAACTTCATTTCCCCTGCTTCCACCACCAAAATCTCATAGAATTTCCCAGACTCTTCTATGATACTTTCTGCTACAATCTGGAAACCATGGTCTTGCAACCAGATACGCAAGTCGTCTTCACGGTTATTGGGCTGGAGGATCAAACGCTCTACATTGGCTAACTTGTCCAAGCCTTCTTCTAAAATCCTAGCAATCAAACGGCCTCCCATACCAGCAATGGTAATGGCAGACACTTTGTCTGCCTCTTCAAAAGCTGCCAGACCATTGGCTAAACGGACTTGGATTTTCTCCTTTAGACCGTGCGCCTCAACATTTTTGACTGCAGACTGATAGGGACCTTCCACCACCTCGCCTGCAATGGCACTTTCGATTTGTCCTCTTTCGACTAACTCGATAGGCAGATAAGCATGGTCACTTCCCACGTCGAGTAAAATGGCACCCTGTGGCACAAAGGACGCCACTAATTCCAATCTCTTTGAAATCATCTTCTCTCACTTTCCAAAACTCTATTACCTCTTATTATACCATATTTCAGCTGGCAATCTTGTACCTAAAAAAACCGCAATCCACAGATTGCAGCCTTTCTTTATTTTTTTGCTTGGTAACGACTGGTTAAGATAAATATCACAGTAAAGACAGCCATCATGACCCCATAAACAGGCAATGTTTTTCCGGTCAAGGTTGAAATTTCAAGCAGTTTTTGAATTTTTGGGAAGAGAGCTGTGACTAGGAAGCCTCCTACTGACCAAACAATCAAGAGGACACGCCAGAGGGTAAATGGCATGCAGGCTCTAAATACGGATAAGAAACCAATAGACCCAAGCAGATAATAGAGGAGGGTTGAGATTTCTATCTCAGACCAGCCTTGGCTACTTCCAAATATTTTCACAAAGAGAACGCTGAAGACGACCATGAGAGCACTTGGTAGAGCACGAAGCATGGATTTTCTGAGGAAGTTTGGCTCCACAGGTTTGATATTTCGCTCAAAAGTCAGAACGAATGGTGGGAAACCTTCCACGAACTGGTCAATCATGGTAATCTGGATTGGAATGAAAGGGAAAATCAAAATCCATTCTGACCGACCTAGTAAAGCACTGGCAATACAGATGACTGCGAGCAAGAAGGAATAGATGGTCTTTATCAAGAAAATCGGAGCGATATGAGCAATGTTATTCACCACACGACGACCTTCAAAGAGAATCTCAGGAACATCATTGAAGTCAGAGTTCAAGAGAACCAGATTGGCAATCTGACGCGTCGCCGGATCCCCTTCCGCCATCACGATAGAACAATCCGCCTCACGAAGGGCGAGAATATCATTGACTCCGTCTCCTGTCATAGCTGTTGTATGCCCCGCTTTTTTCAGTGTTTGGATAATGAGTTTCTTTTGATGAGGGGAAACACGTCCGAAAATAGCTGTCTCCTCAGCCATAGTAATCAATTCCTCATCCGTGATTTTCGAGCAATCTACATAGCTATGATAGTCCGCAAAACCAGCCTTCTGGGCAATACTGGACACTGTAACTGGATTGTCACCAGAGATGATCTTGAGACCCACTTCCTGAGAACGGAGATAGTCCAACGTCTCTGCTGCTCCCTCTCGAATCGGATCCAAGATTTCCAGCAGGGCCAGAGCCTGAATATCAGATGGTTTCTGTGGCTTGTGATGGTCTAATTTCTCCTGACTGAGTGCCAAGACCAAGACACGTGATCCTCTCTCTAGAGCCTCTCTGGCTTCTGGGACCTCAGAAGCCAGCAACATCTCAGGCGCCCCTAAAAAAACTGTCCCCAAACCTTCTAACTCTATGGCTCCCCACTTGCGGTCGCTAGAGAAGGGAAGATTGGAAAGCATAGGATAGGCTACCTGACCTTGGAAACGCTGGCGAATGGCTTGAGCTGTTGGATTCTTATCCTCACTATGGGCCATATAGCTTGTCAGGATGCTAGCAATAGCCTCGTCACCATAAGTTTCCGTCAACGGAAGAACAGCCTCTACCTGCATCTTTCCTTGGGTGATGGTGCCCGTCTTGTCCAAACAGAGCATATCCACACGCGCCAAGGTTTCAACAGAGTACATCTCCTGCACCAAAACCTTTTTCAAACCTAGCTTGATAACTGCAGTCAAGAGCGAAGTAATGGTCAAAAGGGCAATTCCCTTAGGTAACATCCCCAAAAGGGCTGTAGACGAGTTTACAACGGACGACTTAAGAGGCAAGCCTTTTAACATCAAGGCTTCTAGCAAGAGAGCCAGACCAAAAGGAATGATAATCTTTCCAGTAAAACCTGCTAACTTGTCCAGCGATTTCATGATACGAGAGTTGATTGGTTTAACGGTCTTGGCTTCCAGCATGAGTTTGGCAGCATAGTTATCAGCCCCAACATGGTGAACTTGAGCCAAAACTGCCCCACTAGCCAAGAAACTTCCTGACAAGAGCAAGGCATCCACTTCCTTTTGCACCAAATCACTTTCTCCCGTTAGCATGGCTTCATTAACCTCCGTAAAGCCTTCCAAAACCAAGGCATCACTAGGAATCTGCTCTCCTGCAGACAAACGAATGACATCTCCTAACACCAATTCTTCAGGATTCAGAGCTACTTCTTGGCCATCACGAATGGTTTTAACCTTTTCCTTGGTCATGAGATTGAGCTTGTCCACCATGTGTTTAGCCCGCAGCTCGGTCACAATTCCAGAAAAAGCGTTAAAGCAGATAACGGCAAAGAAGACCAGATTGCTCCAAGCTTGCACAAAGGCAAGGGCCAAAGCAATGGCAAAGTTCAAAGCGTTAAAAAGGGTAAAGACATTTCGTTTAACGATTTGCCAAGTGCTGGTACTGGCCGAAGCAGTAAAATCATTGACCAAGCCCTTAGCCTGTCTTTCCTCGACTTCTATTTGGGTTAATCCCATAATCTTATTTTTATCCATAAATTCTATCATATCATTTTTTCTAAAAAAATTCTAATCTCACCCCAAATATGCACCTAGTCAAGGGAAAAGTTTGCCAGCCCTCCTTTGATAAGGTATAATAATAACAAGAAAATAATCGAAGGAGATCGCATGTTTTATACTTATTTACGTGGATTGGTTGTCTTGCTCCTATGGTCCATCAATGGCAATGCCCATTATCATAATACTGATAAAATTCCTAATCAAGATGAAAATTATATTTTGGTTGCACCTCACCGCACCTGGTGGGATCCAGTTTATATGGCCTTTGCGACCAAACCAAAACAATTTATCTTTATGGCCAAAAAAGAGCTCTTTACCAACCGTATCTTTGGCTGGTGGATTCGTATGTGTGGTGCCTTTCCTATCGACCGTGAAAATCCTAGCGCCTCAGCCATCAAATATCCTATCAATGTTCTCAAAAAAAGTGACCGCTCTCTCATCATGTTTCCAAGTGGAAGCCGACACTCAAACGATGTCAAGGGTGGCGTAGCTCTGATTGCCAAAATGGCCAAGGTCCGTATTATGCCGGTTACCTACACAGGTCCCATGACTTTGAAGGGCTTGATTAGTCGTGAACGTGTCGATATGAACTTTGGAAATCCAATTGATATCTCAGATATCAAAAAAATGAATGACGAAGGCATTGAAACAGTCGCCAATCGTATCCAAACAGAATTTCAACGTCTGGACCAAGAAACGAAACAATGGCACAATAATAAAAAACCAAACCCACTCTGGTGGCTTATCCGCATCCCTGCCCTCATCCTTGCCATTATCCTCGCTATCCTAACCATCATCTTTAGCTTTATCGCAAGCTTTATCTGGAATCCAGATAAGAAAAGAGAAAAACTTGCTTAAATAAATACAACAATCCCTTGGCAAAAGCCAAGGGATAAATTTTTTATTCGATTTTCCATTTTTGGGCCAACCAGCTGGAAAAGGCTAAAAATCGTTCGGCCACTTGGTCATGGTGTCCATAAGGGTCAAAGACAAACTGGCCGTTCGGATAGCGTTTCTGAAGACTGGTATGGATCTGCTCAGCATAGACTGGTGCTTGAGCCAAGCGATTAGTGTGGCGTTCTCCTTCTGTTTGACCATTCTGTAAATACAGCAAACAGTCCAAATTTTTCACATTTTCTTCCTTGCAGTAGGTCACAAAATCAGGATACCAAAAGGAACCGCAGATCGAAAAGACACAGGAAACCTTGTCAAAGCTGAAAAGACTGTAGACTGCCGCCAAACCACCTAGTGAGTAACCTCCATAAGCAAGGCGAGTTTCGTCCAGGCGATAAAGTGACTGCAACTTGTCTAAAAGGCCTCCAAATAAATGATCATGATAGACGTTTGCCTGACCGCCAAAATCTGGAGCTCCATCTCTCAGAGCCGATGTCGCCCAGGGAGTATAGTCGTCTAAGCGATTTTTAGAGGTCAAACCCACCAAAATCACAGATTCGGAAAGGGACGATAGGAAGTCCAAGTTTCCATCATTCAATAAAATTGCCGGATAGGTTTGATTGGGGTCGTAGTTAGAAGGAAGGCTGATTTTGACTTGAATTCCTTCCCAATCAAACTCATTATTTATTGATAAAGTCATTGATTTTCTCAAGGGAATCAACCACTGCTGGACCATAGTCCATCAATTCATCGTAAGAGATGTTCATGATTTTTTGATTCTTAATTGCAGGAACGCTTTCCAAAACAGCATTTGCCTTCATCAACTCTACTGCTTTTTCATCCAATTTTTTATTGCGGTCGCTGGTTACATAGATAATCAATTCAGGATCCATTGACACGAGATTTTCCAAGGTCAAGCCTGATGTTCCCGTTGCAACGTTTGTATAACCAAGTTGGTTCAGCAAACTTTCTTGCAAAGCAGACTTGTAGGCACCGAAGGTTTCATCATTATAAGCAACCATAATCAAAGCCTTTTTCTTTTCACCTTGGCTTGCTGGATTTGCTTTCTTAACAGCATCAATTTTAGTTTGTAATTGTGCTGCGTATTCATTAGCCTTGTCCTGAACATTAAAAATCATTCCAAGATTTTTGACATCTTCTACGATATTCCCCAAATCTTGCTGAATTGTTGAGAGAGAAGCTTTTTGTGTATAAACTGGGATTTTATTTTCATTCCAAGTGCTAACTGTCCCCAAGGATTTTTCAGAAAACATCATGTTTCGACCCATCACAGCGTCCGGCTCATAAGAAAGGACTGTCTCTTGTGAGACTGTTTTTTTATCCCCAATTTGAGGAATCGTCGCAATCGCGTCCTTGTATTTGCCCGTCACAGCATTATCAGGATTAAGCATGCCAGCAATTTTATCCTTCAACCCCAACTCCAATAAGATTTCAGTGGTTGAAAGATTGTTAGTGATAACTTTTTCAGGTGCCTTGTCAAAGACTTGTTCGACTTCATTCCCTTTCGCGTCATAGGTTTTGACCGTTAGTGGATAAGTCGTCTCTGCGTTAGCCTTTTGACTTGTCTCTGTGCTAGATTGTGTGGTAGCTTTTTCTGTACTAGTGTTGCCACAAGCTGCCATAGTTAGGGTAGCTACTGTTACGAGTAAAATGCTTAGTGTTTTTTTCATCTTGTTTTCCTTTTCATTCTTATAAATAGTGAATCATAGCTTGCTGATCCTCGGTCCAAGTCACCTGACTTTGAACTCCGTATACAGTTTGCAATGACTCAGGGGTGATGGTCTCCTTTGGAGTCCCTTGGTAAAGGATTTCTCCCTCTTTCATCAGATAGAGATAATCCGAATAGCGACAAGCAAGTTGAATATCATGTAGGACAGCTAGAACATTGACCTTGAGATTCTTCACAATGGTCAACAAGTCTAACTGATACTTGATATCCAAGTGATTGGTTGGTTCGTCCAGGAGCAAGAGAGTCGGTTCTTGCGCCAAGGCGCGGGCTAACAAAACTCGCTGTTTCTCTCCCCCTGACAGAGACGAATAGAGACGAGTTTTCTTCTCGAGCATATCCACCTTAACGAGGGCATCTTGAACGAGAGTAAAATCCCTTTCCCTTTCCTTCTGTAAAAAAGAGAGGTGGGGAGTTCTTCCCAGCAAGACGATTTCTTCAACTGTACAATCAAACTGCAGTTGGTTAAACTGGGTGACGACCGCCATTTGCTTGGCTGTTTCTTTTAGTGACCAATGCTCCAGTGACTTTCCATCTAGGCTTATCAAGCCTTTGTCTGCCTTTTCCTGACGATAGAGGAGTTTAAGCAGGCTGGTTTTTCCACTTCCATTTGGTCCTAGTATCGTATGAAATTGATGCCCCTCAACCCTAAGAGAAACTCCTTTGAGGATTTTTTTCTCTCCTAGTCCAAAGTGGACATCCTGACAAATCAAGTCCATATCAGACCCTCACCTCCCTTCGCCTACCTCCAACAATGTAGATAAAGAAGGGAGCACCTACTAAGGCTGTGAAAATACCAATAGGAAGCTCTGCGTTTGGAATGATGATACGAGAGAGTACGTCTGCCCAGATGACAAAGAGGGCACCTAGCAAGGTTGCAACAGGAAAAAGCCTCTTGTAATTCGTTCCTACTAACCCTCGAGCTAAATGTGGAGTAATCAGACCGACAAATCCAATAATCCCACAGGTTGCCACTAAGACTGCTGTCAGCACAGCCACCATTGTCACATAAAGATACCAATAAAATCGTAAAGGAATTCCCAAAGTTAAAGCAGCCTCATCTCCCATCATCATCGCATTAAAAACACGATACTGCGTAGAAAAAAATAGAAAGGTCATTCCTACTACTATAGTTGGCAGGACCAAGTCTGCCCAGGTAGTCCCAGCAAGCGAGCCCATTGTCCAAAACTTAATGGTCATCACACTATCCGCATTAGCTCCGACTGAGATAATAAAGTTTGAAAAAGCCAGAAAGAGAGCGTTGACCACCGTTCCTGATAAAATCAGACTAGAAGTCGTCATTCTTCCCTGCATAGAGGCAATGATGAGAACAACAATTGTTGCCAAAATAGCTCCAAGAAAAGCTCCAAGGCTAATCATCACTTTTAAACCAAGAATGATGCTCAATGTTGCCCCTAGAGTTGCACCCGCAGAGATTCCTAAGACATAGGGCTCAGCGATGGGATTGTTTACCGTGGACTGCATCACGCTACCACACATAGAAAGGCCTGCTCCTACTATCAGACCTAACAATACTCGAGGGAATCTCATGTTCCATACAATGGCAAGAGTGGACTTGGAAACCTCTCCTATATCAAGAGGAAATCCTAACCTGCTCAAAATAATCCGATAGGTATCTCCTAGATCAATCGCAACAGATCCCATTGAAACTGCTAGAAAGAGAGAAATCCCTAAAATACCTAGCAAAATAACTAAAAGTAACACAAATTGCTGGTCTTGTCGGCTTCCAGAAAATTTGGAAAGCATGCAAACCTCCTATGATAGAATCTTAAAAATTTAGAAAATTCTCATGAAAAAGTATACCATATTTTCAACTGCGTAACAAGATGAGAACAAATGAATATAGTTGGTTTTATTGTGCTAGGAACCGTAACCGAAGATTAAACTTGAGTATGTCGAGGTAAGGTGACAACATAAAAAGCCCTCTGAAAATCAGAGAGCCAATTTGAGCTCGGGATAAAATCCTAGTGAAACAAAAAAATCTACACGGTCAGAAAAGTCTCTATCGTGCCATTTTCATACATGATGTATAGTCCAAGTAGAATGAATACTAAGGGCACAATGATTCGCTCGTATTTTTCAATTGTCTCGAATATTAACGGAATAGAGGATAACACCCGACTAATCTCGCATAAGATAATTATGCCGATTACAAACACAAGCAACGCCACGAGGGTCTGTGACCAATCTAACGAAGCAAAATAAGGTATATAGATACCTAAATTATCTCCGCCAGACGCAATTGTCAGCAATGTAACTGTCCAAAACAGTTGATTTGCCTTGCTTTGTTCTAATCTTTCAATAATTTCTTCCTCTTCTTCCTCTTCTTCCTCACCTTCTCCAACAATTGCAAAGCGAATCCCTAAATAGATAGGGATTAAACCAAGCAATCCAACCATCCATTCTTCAGGCACGAAATTAACGACATAAGCAGCAACTAAACTCGCCCCTACAAGTAAGCCTGTGCCTAGATATTGCCCCGCATAAATATGCCATTTTTGTTTATTCTGTGATAGCTGTGCAAATAAAATAAATAAAATAATTAAATAATCGATACTGGTGGAAATATAAACACCAATAGCAGATATGATTGTCTGTCCCATAAAAACCTCCTGTATTAGTCAGTAATAAATCAGCAGATTTTAGGAGAGCACAGACACATTAATTTAGCTATCGCTAGTGGGTAATGTCGAACATAGGAAAGCATTTTACTCCTCCTCAAAACGTAGTTACAAAGTAATTTCTAACTGGAATTCGGTGACTACTTCCATGTAAAGTATAACATACTATACTTTACTTCGTAAAGTGTGGGCTCTCCGAAGGGGCTTGCAGACAGCTACTAGGCTTTTCAAGCCGAGTAGCTGCGCACCCTTATGGTGTAATTAGCTGATACCATTTGAGGTTTTTGTAGTCTCCAAAATTGTGACCGATAAAACCTCAATAAAAAAGCCCTCTGAAGTCAGAGAGCTGATTTGAGTTCAGGCTAAAATCCTAGTGAAAAAGATGGTACTCCTTGTGTTCATCGAACACGGTGTCGTTTCCCTATTTTCATACGGATTTCTTACACCCTTAGCATCATGATTCTTGCTGGATAAAACGTTTATAGACTAGACGGCGAGGAGAAGAATGTACGAAACTTTCAGTGAAACAAAAAAATCTCCCCGAAGGGAGATCATTCTGGTTTATTTTACCTTACAGTGCTAGGAACCGTAACCAAAGATTATACTTGAGCATATCAAGGTAAGGTGACAAAAGTAAAAAAGCTACCCAATTTAGAGTAGCTTCATTATCAAGATATGCTCAATTGAACACGGCCTAAGCACTTGGCAAAAAAGATAAAATTTCCTAGAAACTGAAGTTTCTTCGTCAATTTTCCTATTTTTGCTTTGTGCTTTTGACGGCCTTTGTATCTTGAATTAGCGACGAAGTCCTAGAGAGTTGATCAACTCACGGTAACGGTTAACGTCGTTTTTACGCAAGTATGCAAGCAAGTTACGACGGCGACCGATTTTTTTCATCAATCCACGGTAAGTAGCGTGGTCTTTTTTGTGTTGTTTGATGTGTTCGTTAAGGTGGTTGATTTCCCAAGTAAGGACAGCAACTTGAACCTCTACTGAACCTGTATCACCTTCGTGACGTGCATATTGTGCGATGATTTCATTTTTTTTCTCTTTTGAGATTGCCATGATGTTTCTCCTTTTTATTTGGCTTCATCCGAGTGACAGGTTGGCATGCCTGTAACCAAGAAGAAGTTATTTGTCTTTACGACAATCCCTATTCTACCAATAACTAACTTCTTTGTCAACAGATTTACTTTCTTGTTTTAAACATGCTATAACAATCATAGCAAGAAATCCAAGTTGTCTGTTTTTTAAAACGAGGTGATTATCATGCGTAGATTCTATTCCCATCTCCCCTACTATCTGGTCATATTTTTCTTTTATTGGCCACTTTATGAGTTGGTCTTGCTAGTTGTTTCTGACCCCCTTACACTCAAGGGACTCTGTATAAACAATCTTCTCTTCTTTACACCTCTGGTAATCTTGATTATATCGCTACTCTATAGCTACCGTTTCCGTTTCTCACTTTGGTGGTTAATTGGTAACGGACTGCTCTTTTGCTTTACTATCATAACCTTCGGTGAATTTATCTGGTTTTACTTTTTAGCCTATGAAATCTTTGCTCTGGTGGGCATGGCTTCCGGTATTGGCATCAAGCATATTCTACAAAAAATGAAAAACAAAAAACTTTCACAAAATCCTTGAAAAATCTCACAATCATGCTATAATAATCCATAGAGACAAGTCACTTAGTCCCTTTCTACTAGAGAGTGCGTGGTTGCTGGAAACGCATAGGAGGCCTAAACTGATACTACTCTTGAGTTTTTTATGAAAACATAAAACGGTGGCCACGTTAGAGCCAATCAGAGGTGTCCCTCTTTTTTGAGGAACATAAATGAAGGTGGAACCACGTTGCGACGTCCTTTCGAGGATGTCGCTTTTTGTTTTTCTATCTTTCACAATCCTCTGTCCCTGTTTTCAGAATAGGGTTAACACATTCGTCAATAATATAAGTAAGGAGAACATCATGATTAACATTACTTTCCCAGATGGCGCTGTTCGTGAATTCGAATCTGGCGTTACAACTTTTGAAATTGCCCAATCTATCAGCAATTCTCTAGCTAAAAAGGCCTTGGCTGGTAAATTCAACGGCAAGCTCATCGACACTACTCGTGCTATCACTGAAGATGGAAGCATCGAAATTGTGACACCTGATCATGAAGATGCCCTTCCAATCTTGCGTCACTCAGCCGCTCACTTGTTCGCCCAAGCAGCTCGTCGTCTTTTCCCAGACATTCACTTGGGAGTTGGTCCAGCCATCGAAGATGGTTTCTACTACGATACTGACAACACAGCTGGTCAAATCTCTAACGAAGACCTTCCTCGTATCGAAGAAGAAATGCAAAAAATCGTCAAAGAAAACTTCCCATCAATCCGTGAAGAAGTTACTAAAGACGAGGCACGTGAAATCTTCAAAAACGACCCTTACAAGTTGGAATTGATTGAAGAACACTCAGAAGACGAAGGCGGTTTGACTATCTATCGTCAGGGTGAATATGTAGACCTTTGCCGTGGCCCACACGTCCCATCAACAGGTCGTATCCAAATCTTCCACCTTCTCCATGTAGCAGGTGCTTACTGGCGTGGAAATAGCGATAACGCTATGATGCAACGTATCTATGGTACAGCTTGGTTTGACAAGAAAGACTTGAAAAACTACCTTCAAATGCGTGAAGAAGCTAAGGAACGTGACCACCGTAAACTTGGTAAAGAGCTTGACCTCTTTATGATTTCTCAAGAGGTTGGTCAAGGTTTGCCATTCTGGTTGCCAAATGGTGCGACTATTCGTCGTGAGTTGGAACGCTACATCGTAGACAAAGAGCTAGCTTCTGGCTACCAACACGTCTACACTCCACCACTTGCTTCTGTTGAACTTTACAAGACTTCTGGTCACTGGGATCATTACCAAGAAGACATGTTCCCAACTATGGATATGGGTGACGGGGAAGAATTTGTCCTTCGTCCAATGAACTGCCCGCACCACATCCAAGTCTTCAAACACCATGTTCACTCATACCGTGAATTGCCAATCCGTATCGCCGAAATCGGTATGATGCACCGTTATGAAAAATCTGGTGCCCTCACTGGTCTTCAACGTGTGCGTGAAATGTCTCTTAACGACGGTCACCTCTTTGTGACTCCAGAACAAATCCAAGAAGAATTCCAACGTGCTCTTCAGTTGATTATCGATGTTTATGAAGACTTCAACTTGACTGAATACCGCTTCCGCCTCTCTCTTCGTGACCCTCAAGATACTCACAAGTACTTTGATAACGATGAAATGTGGGAAAATGCTCAAACCATGCTTCGTGCAGCCCTTGATGAAATGGGCGCGGACTACTTTGAAGCCGAAGGTGAAGCAGCCTTCTACGGACCAAAATTGGATATTCAAGTTAAGACCGCTCTTGGAAAAGAAGAAACCCTTTCTACTATCCAACTTGACTTCTTGCTTCCAGAACGCTTCGACCTTAAATACATCGGAGCTGATGGCGAAGAGCACCGTCCAGTTATGATTCACCGTGGAGTTATCTCAACTATGGAACGCTTCACAGCTATCTTGATTGAGAACTACAAAGGTGCTTTCCCAACATGGCTTGCACCACACCAAGTAACCCTCATCCCAGTATCTAACGAAAAACACGTGGACTACGCATGGGAAGTAGCGAAGAAACTCCGTGACCGTGGTGTTCGTGCAGACGTAGATGAGCGCAATGAAAAAATGCAGTTCAAGATCCGTGCTTCACAAACAAGCAAGATTCCTTACCAATTGATTGTTGGGGACAAGGAAATGGAAGACGGAACTGTTAACGTTCGTCGCTACGGTCAAAAAGAAACACAAACTGTCTCAGTAGATGATTTTGTTCAAGCTATCCTAGCTGATATCGCCAACAAATCACGCGTTGAGAAATAAGAACCTAGCACAAAAGCCTCCAGTCCGGAGGCTTTTTCGTCTCTTCTCACTCAAGGACTAGGTTCACTTGAGCAAACCGAATCCGCACTGTCGTTCCTTTTCCGACCTCAGACTCGATGCGAATCTGGTGCCCCAGTTCTTCAGAAATTTTCTTAGATAGGTAAAGTCCAAGTCCAGATGACTGCTGGGTTAGGCGTCCATTATACCCTGAAAAGCCACGTTCAAAGACTCGGAGGACATCACTGTTTTTTATCCCGATTCCTGTATCCTTGATACAAAGCTCTTGCCCGTACATATAAATCTCCAGACCACCTTCCTTAGTGTACTTGAGACTGTTTGAAATGATTTGCTCAATGACCACTAGTAGCCACTTTTTATCCGTTACGATTTCTTTATCAAGGTCATGTAGATTGACATTTAGTCCTTTTTGAATAAAGAAAAGAGCATATTTACGAATTATTTCCTTAACCAGATCCTCAATTTGAACCTGCTTTAAGACCAAATCATCATGGAAACTTTCTAAACGCAGGTACTGTAAAACTAGATTGGTATAGGAATCAATCTTGAAAATTTCCTGTTCTAATTGCTGCTTCAGTTGGCGGTCGGCTACTTCTGCAACTAAGAGTTGACTAGCTGCAATGGGGGTCTTAATCTGATGGACCCACAAGGTATAGTAATCCAGCAAATCCGTCAGTTTTCTTTCTGAATCTGATCTCTGCTGATAAAGTTCCATCTCACGCGCTTCTAATTTTTCAGCCAAGGCTCTTTCCAAAGGAGACTTGGCTTCCCTCTCACCATAGAGAAGTTCCTGACGATAGACCTGCATCTCCGCCAATATGTCCCAAGTGAAAAATAAGATGGTTACAAAGCAACACAAGAGGAAAAAGTAGAGAAAGTAAGTTCCTAAACTTGCGAATAAAAACTGAAAGAGCAAAACCAGAAACGTCAAAGAAAGCAGATAGACAAACAGGCGACTACGGGAGCGCAGATAGGCTAGAAAAAATTGTTTCCAATCAAGCATGCTTCAGTCCGTACCCTATTCCTTTCTTGGTCTCGATAAATCCTACCAAGCCCTGCTCTTCCAATTTTTTACGCAAACGAGCCACATTGACAGAGAGAGTATTATCATCAATGAAAAAGTCACTGTTCCAAAGCTCCCGCATGAGGTCATCACGCGCTACAATATTGCCCGCATGCTCAAACAAAACGCGTAAAATCTGGAATTCGTTCTTGGTCAAATTCAAGACTTGGCCTTGATAATGCACATCCATGGATTTGGTATTGAGGATAACACCAGCATATTCCAGTAAACTCTCGTCACGCCCAAACTCATAGGAACGACGCAACAAGCCCTGAACCTTAGCTAAAAGAACCTGCTGGTCAAAAGGCTTGGTCACAAAGTCATCCGCCCCCATATTGATTGCCATGACAATATCCATAGCCTGGTCTCTCGAAGACAGAAACATGATGGGGACCTTGGAAATCTTGCGAATCTCCTGACACCAGTGATAACCATTAAACAAAGGCAGTCCAATATCCATTAGGACCAGATGAGGTTCCGACTGAACAAATAGACTCAAAACTTCCATAAAGTCTTCTACCAGGACCACTTCAAATCCCCATTCAGAGAGCATTTTCCCGACCTGTTGACGAATGACCTGATCATCTTCTACTAATAAAATCTTGTGCATGCGCTCCTCCTTTTCTATTATTATAACAGATTTTTCCATGCTCGAAGGTCTGAAACTGAATTTGAAAGAGCTTGTTTTTAACCAGCAGATATAGGCAAGCCGACTAGCTAATTTGAGGGAAATTTGATAAGATAAAGAAAAGAAAGGAGCTCTTATGGCCAATATTTTTGACTATCTGAAAGATGTCGCATACGATTCCTTTTACGACCTTCCTTTGAATGAGTTAGACATTCTAGCCTTAACAGAAATCACCTACCTCTCCTTTGATAATCTGGTCTCCACAGCTCCTCAGCGACTTTTAGAACTGGCACCTCAGGTTCCAAGAGAACCTAACATGTTGACCAGCAAAAATCGCCTCCAGCTATTAGATGAACTAGCTCAACACAAACGCTTCAAAAATTGCAAACTCTCCCATTTTATCAACGACATCGACCCTGAGCTGCAAAAGCAATTTGCGGCTATGACCTACCGCCTCACTCTCGATACCTATCTGATTGTTTTTCGAGGTACAGATGATAGTATTATTGGTTGGAAGGAAGATTTCCACCTGACCTATATGAAGGAAATTCCTGCTCAAAAGCACGCCATTCGCTATTTAAAGAACTTTTTTGCCCAACATCCTAAGCAAAAGGTCATTCTGGCTGGGCATTCCAAGGGAGGAAATCTAGCCATCTATGCTGCTAGTCAAATTGAGCAAAGCTTGCAAAATCAAATCACAGCAGTTTATACCTTTGATGCGCCTGGTCTCCACAAAGAATTGACACAAACCGAGGGCTATCAAAGGATAATGGATAGAACCAAGGTCTTTATTCCACAAGGTTCCATTATCGGTATGATGTTGGAAATCCCTGCCCACCAAATCATCGTTCACAGTACTGCCTTGGGTGGTATTGCCCAGCACGATACCTTTAGTTGGCAAATTGAGGACAAACACTTCGTTCAACTAGATAAGACTAATAGTGATAGTCAACAAGTCGACACAACCTTCAAGGAGTGGGTGGCCACAGTCCCTGATGAAGAACTCCAGCTCTACTTCGACCTCTTCTTTGGCACCATTCTAGATGCTGGGATTAGATCCATCAATGACCTGTCTTCCTTCAAGGCTATCGAACACATTCGTCATCTCTTCGTCCAAGCTCAATCCCTCACTCCAAAAAAAAGAGAAACCATGGGACGCCTCACCCAGTTATTGATTGATACCCGTTACCAAGCCTGGAAAAATAGATAAAAAGCTTATGAAAAGGTAATACTCTTCGAAAATCTCTTCAAACCACGTCAGCTTTATCTGCAACCTCAAAGCTGTGCTTTGAGCAACCTGCGGCTAGCTTCCTAGTTTGCTTTTTGATTTTCATTGAGTATAAAAACCTTTTCATAAGCTTTTTTGTTTTAAAGAAAAAATCACTCCTTCATCTGACTCTCTGCATCAGCCACGACTTGCTCTAGACTGGTCTGACCAAGTTCAGCCTCCATAGCCAGCTGGATTCTCTCCAATTTTTGATCCAAAACATCATGAATATGAGCTCCAACTGGGCAATTTGGATTTGGATTGTCATGAAAACTAAAGAGTTGGCCTGTCTTACCAAGACATTCGACCGCTTGATAAACATCTAAAAGACTAATGTCTTTGAGATCCTTAACAATCTCTGTTCCCCCTGTTCCGCGCGCTACTGAAATCAGTTCAGCCTTCTTCAACTGGGACAAGGTCTTTCTGATAATGACAGGATTGACCCCGACACTAGCAGCCAGAAAATCACTGGTCACCTTGCTTTCCTTCCCCTTGAGGGCAATGATTATCAGCATATGAGTCGCAATGGTAAATCTACTTGGAATTTGCATACTCTTCTCCTTTTTACGAGGCTAGCCTACCTCTACTCTTCTCTTTCTTTTATTATACCCTTTTTGGTTGTAATGTCAATTATTACCACTTTTCAACCAAGCATCTAATTCCCTATCATAGCCCTCTTTCTGGGCCAATTCTCTCAGAAATTCCTGATGATGAGTATGGTGGATACCATTGACTAGACTTTCATAATAAACCTCAAAATAGGGAAGTTTGAGGTCTTTAGCCAACTGCAATTCAGCTGCCACATCGTAGTCCACCCGTCGGAAGTCCATATCTACCAAGCCCTTGTCATCAAACTCCAAAATCATATACTGGGCCCGCAAGTCCTTCCGCAACTGGGCATCTAGAAAGAAAGGTTGACCAATCGAACCTGGATTGACAATCAATTGCCCACCAGTCCCATAACGAAGCAACTGCTGATGAATATGACCATAAACAGCAATATCACAAGACGGGTTGGTCACCAAGCGGTCAAAATCCTCTTGCGCTCCAGTATGAATCAACTCTCTCCCCCAGTTCTTATCAGGAAGATGGTGGCTAATTCCCACCGTCAAATCCCCAAACTGACGATGAATCTGGAGTGGTTGATTGTGGAGCAGTTCAATTTCTTCTAGGGAAATTTCCTCTAAAACATACTGGCACTGTCGCAAGAGATAGCGTTGACTGGGACGAGTACTATCCAATTCCTTGCGGACACCATGCCAAAGACTGTCTTCCCAGTTTCCCAAAACTCTAGCCGTAATCGGTAGTTGATCCAACAAGTCCAAAATCCTTCTACGCCCTGTCCCTGGCATGAGAATATCTCCCAGAAGCCAGTATTCATCCACTCCTAGCTGCCGAGCATCTGCCAAAACAGCCTCCAAGGCGGTGGTATTTCCATGAATATCTGAAAGAAGAGCTATTTTCGTCATATCCATCTCCTCGTTTTTTCTCTTGCAATAAGTATAACATAAAAAGTCACAGCTAGAGAAATCTAGCTTTTTTTGATATACTAGATAAAGATATTAGACAAGAGGAAGCGAATGACCCCGAATAAAGAAGACTATCTAAAATGTATTTATGAAATTAGCATAGATTTGCATAAGATTACCAACAAGGAAATTGCTGCCCGCATGCAAGTCTCTCCCCCTGCCGTAACTGAAATGATTAAACGGATGAAGAGCGAAAATCTCATCCTCAAGGACAAGGAATGTGGCTATCTACTGACTGACCTCGGCCTCAAATTGGTCTCTGAGCTCTATCGTAAACACCGCTTGATTGAAGTTTTTCTGGTTCATCATTTAAACTATACGAGTGACCAGATTCACGAGGAAGCTGAGGTCTTGGAACATACTGTCTCTGACCTGTTCGTGGAAAGACTGGATAAATTGCTAGGATTTCCCAAGACCTGTCCTCATGGAGGAACTATTCCTGTCAAGGGAGAACTCTTGGTTGAAATCAATAACCTGCCACTAGCTGATATCAAGGAAGCTGGCGCCTACCGCCTGACTCGGGTGCACGATAGTTTTGACATTCTCCATTATCTGGATAAGCACTCACTTCGCATCGGTGATCCGCTCCAAGTCAAGCAGTTTGATGGCTTCAGTAACACCTTTACTATCCTTAGTAAAGACGAGGATTTACAAGTGAATATGGACATTGCCAAACAACTCTATGTCGAGAAAATCAACTAATTTCTCAAGTCCCCCAACCAACCCTGAAAGTTTTATTTTCAGGGTTTTATTTCTATCATTTGATTTTGCTTTCATTTAATTGTAGAATATTTGTAAAAAAAAGAAAGATAGTTTAAACTATGAAAAAATCACTAAAAATTTTTGCTACATCTAAATGGTTTGACCTCTTTGGGGTTGCTTTAGTCGTTGGGATTGCGATTGCATCTGGTTACCTCAACTCCCGCCTCGATAAATTCGTAGACTGGGGACCATGGACAGCTCTTGTACCCTTTGGATTGATTTCCGTAACCAACGTTGGGATTTCCATGTTGTCCACTCGTTTCACGGGGAAATTAAGCAAATGGGGAAATTACTTTGGTATTGTTAATACCATTTTGTCCGGTGCTATTGATTATATCCTTGGAAATAAGGCGGCCATTATCACCTATCCCGTCACCTTCCTCATTTATACCTTTGCTATTAAGAAATGGGAAGCTTCGCAAGAAGGCAGACCCAACCAAATGAGCCAAAAACAGCTAAAATTGGCGGCCATCATCATTTCCATCATCGCCTTCCTCTTTGCCTTTGTGACCAACTATATCGGCTATGGAGGAAAGATGAATCTCCTTGCCTATGTAACAACCATTGCCTTTGCACTCTCACTCATTGCCAATGCTTTTAACGCATTGAAACTAACAACTCAGTGGGGCTTTTGGTTGATTTACAATTTCGTTCAGCTGACAAAAGCTGGTATTCAAGGAAATTTTGCCAATATCGGAAAATACATCTTTTATATCCTCAATGCAATCGGAGCTTTATTTGTCTGGAATGATGAAGAAGTAAGATAATAGAAGAAAACTTAAATAAAAAAACAAGTCGACTTAAGAGAATCTCCCTTCTGCTATTTTTATCATTTTACTTGTAACTCCCATTCTTTTGGAGTAGAATGAAGTTAGATAAAAGAGGGAGGTCTTGTCATGAAAAAACTCTATAGAATCCATTTTATAGCAATTGTAGTCATTGATTTGCTACTACTTGCATTTTTTACCACTAGACCCGAGACAGCTTTAGAATGGCTCTTGCTCTCTGGTTTTATTTTCCTCCTTGCTCAAGGACTCCTGCTATTTCGCTTGGTTGTCCGACTCAAACATCAATTCGCTGAGATTTATCCTCAAATCAATAAAAAGATTCGCTTCTACTATTTAGGGGTGCTCATCAGCGACTTTCTATTTTTTGTCCTTTTAGCCTTCGTTAGTTCTCATCGTTTTTCATCTCTTATGCCAATCATCACTGCTTGCCATTCTACTTTTTATTATATGACAACTGACCACCTAAGAGAAAACTATCCAGACTTTTACGGCAAACATATCTCTTTATGGGAGTGTCTCTAAGGAAAAGGAGGGGTTATCATGAAAAAAATCATCTCCATCAAAACCATTCAACTCCTTATCATCGATGGAATTATGCTGGCATTTTTGACATTTAAAGAGGGACTTACTTGGGATTGGATGTTGATTTATAGCGGTTGGCTCATTTTCTTTCATCCTGTGCTATTGACCTATCTTTCCAACCAACTTTGTGACCACTTTAGTCACCTTTATTCCCAGATTAGACCGAGATTCTGGCGTTTTGCCTTACAAATCCTCCTATGGGATAGCCTGATCATTCTCTCCTTGCTGATTGTAAGGGGTATCCCACTTTTCCTTCAGGGAACTCTCCTCATCCTAGGACATCTCGTCCCTTCCTATCGCATCTGCCAAAGCCTGAAACAAGATTTCCCCAAGGCCTATCAAGAACCGATTTCATTTTGGAATATTTTATGATAGATAAGAAAAACCAAGCCAGCTGGGCTTGGTCTTTCTTATCTATTTTTAGTATCAAGGATAATGGTGACTGGTCCGTCATTGACCAGCTCAACCTGCATATCCGCTCCAAAGATCCCTGTCTGAACGGGTACTTCTTGCGCTAATTTTTGATTGAAAGCATCATAGAAGTCTGATGCCATATCAGGCTTGGCTGCGCCTGTAAAGGCTGGACGATTTCCTTTCTTAGTATCCGCAAAGAGGGTAAACTGAGAAATAGAGAGGATTTCTCCTTCAATATCTTTGACAGACAGGTTCATCTTGCCTTCTGCGTCTGAAAAAATCCGCATATTGACCAGTTTTCTCACAGCATAGTCCAAATCTTCCTCTTGGTCCTCTGGTCCAACACCAACCAGCAATAAGAGTCCCTGATTGATTTTCCCCTGAACCTGACCTTCGATACTCACTTGGGCTTTTTTTACCCGTTGGATAATGATTTTCATAATAGCCTTTCTAGTAAGAGCTAGGACAATTAGCCGTTTGTCCGTTTGACAGAGTAGACTTCTGGCACACTCTTAATCTTGTCCACAACCGTGGTCAATGTAGAGAGGTTGGCAATGCCAAAGGACACATGGATATTGGCAAACTTCATATCCTTAGTTGGTTGGGCGTTGACTGTTGATATATTCTTGGTTGTGTTTGAAAGAACTTGCAGTACATCGTTCAACAGTCCTGTACGGTTGAGACCGTAAATATCAATATGGGCCATATACTCCTTATTTGAGTTTGAGTACTGGTCTTCCCATTCCACATCAAGGAGACGTTGCTCGTAGTTTTCTTGGGCACGCAGGTTCATACAGTCCACACGGTGAATAGCCACACCACGGCCCTTGGTAATATAGCCGACAATATCGTCACCAGGAACAGGATTACAACACTTGGCAATCCGCACTAGGAGACCTGAGGCACCTTCAATGACCACACCACCCTCATGCTTGACCTTGAGGGTTTCTTTGTTTTCAACCTTGACTTCGCCACCCTTGACAAGTTCTTCTGCCTCCGCCTTGGCCTTGGCACGTTCTTCCTCACGACGTTCCTTTTCAGTCAGACGGTTAAAGACAGTAATAGCTCCAATTTCTCCAAAACCAATAGCCGCAAAGAGGGATTCTTCTGTCTTGTAGCTGGTCTTTTGTAGAACTTGGTCCATGTGGCGCTTGTCCATGAATTTATTTGCCACATAGCCGTTTTCTTGGAACTGGGCCATCAACATCTCACGACCCTTGTTGACTGACAGTTCCTTATCTTGGTTTTTAAAGAACTGACGAATCTTGTTACGCGCCTTGCTGGTCTTGACCATATTGAGCCAGTCACGGCTAGGACCAAATGAATTCGGGTTGGTGACAATTTCAACCTGATCCCCTGTCTTGAGCTTGGTTGTCAGTGGAACCATGCGACCATTGACCTTGGCACCAGTCGCTTTTTCACCGACTTTTGTATGGATTTCATAGGCAAAGTCAATCGGTCCTGAATCTTTGGGAAGAGAACGGACAGCTCCATCTGGGGTAAAGACGTAAATCTCCTCAGCCAGATAGTTTTCCTTGACAGAGTCCACAAATTCCTTGGCATCATCAGCCTGGTCTTGGAGCTCCATCATCTCCTTGATCCAGTTCATCCCAATAGCAGATTCCTTGCTGTTAACCTGCCCCTTAACGCCTTTCTTATAAGCCCAGTGAGCCGTAACCCCGTACTCAGCCACCTCGTGCATGGCCTTGGTCCGAATTTGGAACTCAATCGGTCCTTTTGGCCCATAAACTGTCGTATGGATAGACTGGTAACCATTGGCCTTGCGGTTAGCGATATAGTCTTTGAAACGACCAGGCATCGGTTTCCAAAGTTCATGCACATAACCCAACATGGCGTAAACATCACTTTGGGTGTCTAAAATACAACGAATGGCAATCAGGTCATAGATTTCCTCAAACCGTTTTCTCTTGTCCTGCATTTTGCGGAAAATCGAGTAAATATGCTTGGGACGACCGTAAATCTTCCCTTTTAGGTGACGATCTGTCGTATATTCCTCTAATTTTGTGACCACCTCATCCACCAAGGCTTCACGCTCCCTGCGCTTTTCCTTCATCATATGGGTAATCTTGTAAAACTCCGTTGGATTGAGATAACGGAAAGACAGGTCTTCCAATTCCCATTTGACACTGGAAATCCCCAGACGGTGGGCAAGTGGGGCATAGATTTCCATGGTTTCTTTGGAAATGCGCTCCTGCTTGTCTTTTCGAAGGTGCTTTAGGGTCCGCATATTGTGCAAACGGTCAGACAGTTTAACCAAGATAACACGGATGTCCTCAGACATGGCCATGAGCATCTTACGATGATTTTCCGCTAATTGCTCCTCGATTGATTTGTACTCGACCTTACCAAGCTTGGTAACCCCATCTACGATTACCCGCACATCAGGACCAAACTCTCTTTCCAAATCGTCCAAGGTCGCATCTGTATCCTCCACCACATCGTGCAAGAAACCACAAGCTACCGTTACAGCATCTAGCTTGAGTTTGGCTAAAATACCTGCCACTTGGATAGGGTGAATGATATAAGGCTCGCCTGATTTGCGATACTGACCACTGTGGCAATCCACCGCATAGACCAAGGCCTTATGGACAAAATGGACATCCTCTTCTGTTAAATATTCTTTGGTTAAAGCGACAACTTCTTCGCCTGTTAAATTCACTTCTTTTGGCATCTCTACTCTCCAATTCTTCCTACCATTTTATCACTTTTTTAAGAATATGAAAACTAGAAAAAGAGGATTCTGAAGCTATTCAATTTGTTGGAACGTATGATAGAATAAGATTCAAACTTAAAAAATAAAATTATCTGATTTTCATCTAACTTTTTTGAAATATAGGCTACTCTAAAAGTTAGTGAAATGAAAATCTTTTCTTCTGCTTAAATAAGAAAAGGTTTGATATTTTGGTAATTTTCTGATTTTTTTAGTGTATAATGGTAATAAGAACAGTATTTTACGATAATTACTGAATTTTCATCTCTCTAGAAAGGCAAACAACATGAAATCACACAAAAGACTGACACTTTTAGCTTTGGCTTTTCTTGGACTAACAAACCAAATCGTTTTGGCTGATGATACTAGTCATTCCGCTACTAACCCTATGACTAGTTCAACTAGTAGCTCAACAAATACTTCCACTAGTCATTCTACTAACAGTTCTACAAATACTTCTGCTAGTAGTTCTCAAGCTAGTACAGAAACTTCGTCGAGCACAGCTAGTTCAAGTGAGCAAGAAAGCAAACCTTCTCTTTCTAGGGAAACCAAACCTAATCAACCTATACAAACTGGCTGGGTAAAAGAGGGGAACAAGTGGACTTTTTATAGTCAAACTGGTGTCAAATTTACAGATACCCTCTATGATGGTTATCTCTTTGATAGTCATGGCTACTTGCTTGAAAACACTTGGTACCAAATGGGCAATAATTGGTACTATATCAATGGTTCAGGTAAATATTTATCCAACCAATGGAGCCAAATCAATGGCAAGTGGTATGCTTTTGATGGCTACGGTAGAATGTTGGCCAATGTTTGGAAAGGCGATTACTACCTCAAATCCAGCGGTGCCATGGCAGATAAGGAATGGGTCTACGACCAAAGCTACTCTAGTTGGTTTTACCTAAAATCTGGCGGACGCTATGCCCAAAAACAATGGATTGGTTCCTACTACCTCAAATCTGGTGGCTACATGGCCCATAAGGAATGGATTTACGACCCAGACTATCAAGCTTGGTACTATCTTAAGGATGATGGTGTGTATGTTACAGGAACCTATGCTGTGGATGGTAAAAACCAGCTCTTCCAAGGGAATGGAAAATGGGTTCGTGAATTAGCACAAGGTTTTCAAAAAGGACATTACTCTAAAACTATCTTTCTTGATCCAGGTCACGGTGGTAAGGATCGCGGGGCTTATTACTATGGCATAGCTGAAAAAGAATTGAACCTACAAGTTTATCGTAAGCTACGTAAACGACTAGAAGGACTCGGCTATACCGTTCTCACCTCTCGAGATAGTGATATAGACGTTGATTTTATTACCGAGCGTTCTCGTATGGTCAACAAGACCAATGCTGACTTTTTCATCAGCCTTCATTTCAATGCAAAAGGGAATGATACAACCGTTAACCTAGGTATCCAGACCTATTCTTACAAAGATGAACCTGGCTTCCCTAGCAAGATTAACAAGGATTGGCACAACAATCCTGAAAGGATAAGTGAAAGTAATCGTCTCGCAGCTGATATCCATACTTCACTGCTAGCTGAAACTGGAGCTAGGGATGCTGGGCTCTTGCAAGCAACCTTTGCTGTTCTCCGTGAAACAGCTAAACCAGCTGTTTTGCTAGAGATGGGATATATGGATAATCCAGAAGAAAACCAAAAAATCCGCAGCAGTGACTACCAAGATAAACTAGTTGAAGGGATTGTCAAGGGAATCCAAAAATATTATGCTGGTAATTAAAACAGTTTAAGCCTCGAACTAACTCGAGGCTTATTTTTTATCCAAACCATCTTCTTTCTAGACCTATTTCCTTTTCCAGCTTATTCTCCCTAACTGTGCTATACTTAATTTATACTCAATGAAAATCAAAGAGCAAACTAGGAAACTAGCCGCAGACTGCTCAAAGCACTGCTTTGAGGTTGCAGATAAAGTTGACGCGGTTTGAAGAGATTTTCGAAGAGTATTAGTACATTCTTTGAGATTGGAGCTAGTATGAAAATCCATAAAACCGTGAATCCTGTTGCCTATGAAAATACCTATTACTTAGAAGGCGAAAAACACCTCATCGTGGTCGATCCCGGTAGCCATTGGGAAGCTATTCGTCAGGCCATCGAGAACATCAACAAACCGATCTGCGCTATTCTCCTTACCCACGCCCATTATGACCATATCATGAGTCTGGACTTGGTTCGCGAAACTTTTGGCAATCCTCCTGTCTATATCGCAGAGAGCGAAGCCAGCTGGCTCTATACTCCTGTCAATAATCTCTCTGGTCTCCCTCGTCACGATGATATGGCAGATGTGGTCGCAAAACCTGCAGAACACACCTTTGTCTTTCATGAGGAATATCAGCTGGAGGAATTTCGTTTCACTGTCTTGCCAACACCAGGACATTCTATCGGTGGTGTTTCCCTAGTCTTTCCTGATGCTCACCTAGTCTTGACAGGAGATGCCCTATTCCGTGAAACCATTGGACGAACCGACCTTCCAACTGGTAGTATGGAACAACTCCTTCATAGTATCCAGACCCAACTCTTCACTCTACCAAACTATGATGTCTATCCAGGGCATGGTCCAGCTACTACTATCGCTCACGAAAAAACTTTCAATCCTTTTTTCTAGTAAAATGATGACAATCAATAGCACAATTTAAGTAAACTATCCAGCAAATCTTTCTATTACAAAAGGCATCCAATAAGGTGTGAAAACCTTGATTGAATGCCTTTTTTCTGATTACTGACCTCTTTGCATTACCAAATAATGACGCGGTCTTCTGGCGAACGCCACATACCGTCTCCTTCTTTGACATCATAGGTTGTAAAGAAATCATCGAAGTTTGGTACTTGTACATTGACACGGAGTTTAGCTGGTGCATGTACATCGACGCTAGCCAAAAGTTTCATAAATTCTGGGCGACCTTTCATGCGCCAAATGCGACCGAAGTTGTAGAAGAATTCTTCTGCTGAGAAGTCTGGTTCTCGCTTAGCTGCTTCAAGCGCTGCTGCGATTCCTCCCAAGTCAGCCACGTTTTCTGATACAGTCAATTTACCGTTGATGGTTGCTCCATAAGAATCTTGTCCATCAAATTGGTCAATGACTTTTTGTGTTTTCTCCTTGAAGGCAGCATAGTCGCTCTCTGTCCACCAATCCTTGAGGCTACCATTTTCATCAAAGGAAGCTCCATTGGTATCAAAGGCGTGAGAAATTTCATGGGCAATAACTGCACCAATACCACCGTAGTTAGCAGAAGATGACTGATGCAAATCATAGAAAGGTGCTTGTAAAATAGCCGCTGGAAAGACAATCAGGTTCTTCTGTGGATTGTAGTAGGCATTGACCATATGAGCAGGCATGCCCCATTCCTTGTAGTCTACAGGCTGGTTCCACTTGCTCCAACTGTGCTTGATTTCCACACGCGCAAAGGCTAGAGCATTATCAAAAAGACTAGCAGTCTCATCCACTACCTTGTCCTTGTAGCGTTCTGGCAATTCTTCAGGGTAACCGATATAAGGCTTGATGACATTGAGTTTGACGATGGCCTTATCACGAGTTTCAGGAGTCAGCCAGTCATTTTTAGCCAAGCGTTCCTTATAGACATCAATCATGGTTGCCACTTTTTTCTCTACATCTGCCTTAGCTTCTGGAGAGAATTTTTCATGGGCATACCAGAGACCCAAGGCTTGTTTGAAAGGACCTTGTGCTAGTTGATAAGCTGCCTTGACCTTGTCTTTGGCTTCTGGAACTCCTGAAAGCGCACGGCTATAGGCACCTGACAAGACACGGATTTCTTCTGTTAAATAGCTGGTTGAGAGATTGACAACACTCAAAATCAAGGTTGCCTTGAGGAGAGGCCAAGCTTCTTCACTATAGAATTGGTCTGCTGCTTGCCAGAAGCGTTCCTCATCTACGATAACCTTGTCTGGTACTTGTCCAAGAACGGCTTGGAAGAAATCATCCAGAGGTAGGGCAGGCGCAAAGTTCTTGAAATCTTCATATGAATATGGATGGTAGAGTTTAGCATACTCTGAACTTTCTTCATTAGAAAGAACTACTGCTGCAATTCGGCGGTCCAATTCTAGTCTTTTCTCTAGCAAATCTTCAATTTCTGTATCAGAGAAATCATAAGCCTTGAGAAGATTTGCGCTAGTTTCTTTCCAAAGAGTTAAGAGCTCTTCGCGCTGAGGATGGTCTTCTGCATAGTAGGTCGTGTCTGGCAGGATCGTGCTTGGAGCGCTAGCCCACAAAACGTTGATTCTGGCATCCATAAAGTCTGGTGATACACCAAAAGGAAGGAAGTTTGGTTTTCCTGCAAGCTCAAACTCTGCTAGTCTAGCTGTAAAATCTGCAAAAGTCTCCAATTCTTGGAATTCTTTAAGAAGAGGTAAAACAGGTGTGATACCGTCAGCCTCTCTCTTGTCAAAATCACGAACTAGGCGGTGGTATTTGACAAAATTTTCTAAAATAGCATCCTCAGGCACCTCTTCTCCTGCCAACCACTTGTCTGTTGTCGCCAACATCAGGTCTTCAATTTCCTGGTCTAAATCAACAAAACCTCCCGTTTGAGACTTATCTGCTGGGATTTCAGCTGTCTGTTGCCATTCTCCATTGATTGCATCATAAAAATCATCTTGATAACGTGTCATCGTGTTCTCGCTTTCATTTGTACTTGTTTTTAGCTTAACAAAAATTGCTTGGGAATGCAATTAAAAATGAATAGATGTTTCCCATTATTTTTCAGTTATTATTTTAATTTTTTCAAAAATTAACTTGACTTAATTTTTTTTTTAATGTATATTAAGAGACAGGAGGAATATAAGTTTATGATACGTATCGAAAACCTCAGTGTCTCCTACAAAGAAACGTTGGCACTTAAGGATATTTCACTAGTGCTCCATGGACCGACAATTACAGGTATCATTGGCCCAAACGGTGCTGGAAAATCAACATTATTAAAAGGGATGCTGGGAATTATCCCACATCAAGGTCAGGCATTTCTCGATGACAAGGAAGTTAAAAAATCCTTACATCGAATTGCCTATGTCGAACAAAAAATCAATATCGACTACAACTTTCCCATCAAGGTCAAGGAATGCGTCTCGTTAGGACTCTTTCCCTCTATCCCTCTCTTTCGAAGTTTAAAGGCTAAACATTGGAAGAAAGTGAAAGAAGCCCTTGAAATCGTCGGTCTAGCTGACTACGCTGAACGTCAAATCAGTCAACTGTCTGGAGGTCAATTCCAGCGGGTCTTGATTGCCAGATGTTTGGTACAGGAAGCCGACTATATCCTCTTGGATGAACCCTTTGTTGGGATTGACTCTGTCAGTGAGGAAATCATCATGAATACGCTGAGAGATCTGAAAAAAGCTGGGAAGACGGTTCTCATCGTCCACCACGACCTCAGCAAGGTTCCCCACTACTTCGATCAAGTCTTGCTTGTTAATCGAGAAGTGATTGCCTTTGGTCCAACCAAAGAAACCTTTACCGAAACCAATCTAAAAGAAGCTTACGGTAATCGACTCTTTTTCAATGGAGGTGACCTATGATTGCAGAATTTATCGATGGATTGCAAAAATTCCATTTCCTACAAAATGCCTTGATAACAGCTATTGTCGTCGGGGTCGTAGCTGGAGCTGTGGGATGTTTCATCATTCTACGCGGGATGTCACTCATGGGAGATGCCATTTCACATGCTGTCTTACCAGGTGTAGCCCTCTCCTTTATCTTGGGCCTTGACTTCTTTATCGGAGCCATTGTCTTTGGACTGCTAGCTGCCATCATCATTACCTACATCAAGGGAAACTCGATTATCAAAAGCGATACCGCCATCGGCATTACCTTTTCTTCTTTCTTAGCCCTCGGTATCATCTTGATTAGTGTCGCTAAAAGTTCAACTGACCTTTTCCATATCCTTTTTGGTAATATCCTGGCCGTCCAAGATACGGATATGTTTATTACTATGGGTGTGGGTGCAGTCATTCTCTTGTTAATCTGGATTTTCTTCAAGCAACTCTTGATAACTTCCTTTGATGAACTCTTGGCTAAAGCCATGGGAATGCCTGTCAATTTCTATCACTACCTTCTCATGGTACTCTTGACTCTCGTGTCTGTGACAGCCATGCAAAGTGTCGGAACTATCCTGATTGTAGCCATGCTGATTACCCCAGCTGCAACTGCTTATCTGTATGCTAATAGCCTGAAAAGTATGATTTTCCTTTCCTCAACCTTTGGAGCTACTGCTTCAGTTTTGGGACTCTTTATTGGCTATAGTTTTAATGTTGCGGCAGGTTCTAGTATCGTGCTTACAGCCGCTAGTTTCTTTCTCATTAGCTTCTTTATCGCTCCAAAACAACGATATTTGAAACTAAAAAATAAACATTTGTTAAAATAAGGGGTAAAGCCCCAATAAATTGGAGGATCTAATGAAAAAATTAGGTACATTACTCGTTCTCTTTCTTTCCGTCATTGCTCTTGTAGCATGTGCTAGCGGAAAAAAAGATACAGCTTCTGGTCAAAAACTAAAAGTTGTTGCTACAAACTCAATCATCGCTGATATTACTAAAAATATTGCTGGTGACAAAATTGATCTTCATAGTATCGTTCCGATTGGGCAAGACCCACACGAATACGAACCACTTCCTGAAGATGTTAAGAAAACTTCTGAGGCAGACCTCATTTTCTATAACGGTATCAACCTTGAAACAGGTGGCAATGCCTGGTTTACAAAATTGGTAGAAAATGCCAAGAAGACTGAAAACAAAGACTACTTTGCAGTCAGTGAAGGTGTTGATGTTATCTACCTTGAAGGAAAAAATGAAAAAGGTAAAGAAGACCCACACGCTTGGCTCAACCTTGAAAATGGGATTATCTTTGCTAAAAATATCGCTAAACAATTGAGCGCCAAAGATCCTAACAACAAGGAATTCTATGAAAAAAATCTCAAAGAATATACTGATAAGTTAGACAAACTTGATAAAGAAAGTAAGGATAAATTTAATAACATCCCTGCTGAAAAGAAACTCATTGTAACCAGCGAAGGAGCATTCAAATACTTCTCTAAAGCCTATGGTGTCCCAAGTGCTTACATCTGGGAAATCAACACTGAAGAAGAAGGAACACCTGAACAAATCAAGACCTTGGTTGAAAAACTTCGCCAAACAAAAGTTCCATCACTCTTTGTAGAATCAAGTGTGGATGACCGTCCAATGAAAACTGTTTCTCAAGACACAAACATCCCAATCTACGCACAAATCTTTACTGACTCTATCGCAGAACAAGGTAAAGAAGGCGACAGCTACTACAACATGATGAAATACAACCTTGATAAGATTGCTGAAGGATTGGCAAAATAATCTAGATATTAGTTTATCTATTACTAGGTTCTTGTCTCTCTTTACATTACTTCTAATATTAGCTTTGTTAGTTCTATCTCTAGCTACAAAACAGCGTTTATAAGAATAAAGATTTCTTAAATCAGTACGAACGAAGTGAGTTTTTACCAGATATTTCTCACTGTAGTGGTATCCTAGATAAGAACTTTGATCTTATCTAGGACGGAATTTTTGAGACCTAGGGCTCAAAAATTAGGGATGAAATTCCGAAGGAAGTTGCTCCCGTCCGCACTACCTTCGAGAAATATCAAATAGATAAAAAATCTGAAAAACGTCATTCTCACATGAACTGGCGTTTTTTTCTATGTCCATATTTCCGGTCAAATCATTGGAAAATTCCGACTGTTTCAGCTAAAATGGAAGAAAAAAGATTGGAGTATCCTATGGTAACTTTTCTCGGAAATCCTGTGAGCTTTACAGGTAAACAACTACAAGTCGGCGATAAGGCGCTTGATTTTTCTCTCACTACAACAGATCTTTCTAAAAAATCTCTGGCTGATTTTGATGGCAAGAAAAAAGTCTTGAGTGTCGTGCCTTCTATCGATACAGGTATCTGCTCAACTCAAACGCGTCGCTTTAATGAAGAACTGGCTGGACTGGACAATACGGTTGTCTTGACTGTTTCCATGGACCTACCGTTTGCCCAGAAACGTTGGTGCGGTGCTGAAGGCATTGAAAATGCCATCATGCTCTCAGACTATTTCGACCATTCCTTTGGACGTGATTATGCCCTCTTAATCAATGAGTGGCACCTATTGGCACGCGCAGTCTTTGTCCTCGATACTGACAATACGATTCGCTACGTTGAATACGTGGATAATATTAACTCTGAACCAAACTTCGAAGCCGCAATTGCAGCTGCTAAAGCCCTATAGAAAAAATCCTCTGTCACAAAGAGTTCCCTACTCTTTGAAACGGAGGATTTTTGTTTACGAGTAAATATAAGGTCAATCAGATAAAACCAACTGCCTTACTCTACAGATTTCAATGCTTCAAGCATATCAACCTTTCTCAGATGATAATTGACAAAGAATCCAAGCAAGGTCAAAATGGTGCTTACTGCTACCACTGGGATTACATAGACTTCCCAGACTACCTGCGGATAAAAGAGAATAGTCGCAGGAGAAATCATTTGAATCAAAAATTGGTGTAAATAGAAACCAGCTGCTAGACCAAGGACAATTCCCACAAGGGACAGCACAATCGTCTCACGGTAAATGTAGAGAGTGACTTCATTGTTATGAAAACCGAGAACCTTGATAGTGGAGAGTTCACGGATTCTCTCAGCCACGTTGATATTGGTTAGATTGTAAAGGATAACAATAGCCAACAGAACCGATACGATGACCAAGATGGTCATGGTCTGATTGAGTGAACTTGCGACCGAGTCAAAGAGTCGAATGGCTGAAGCATTTTGGACAACGCTGGACACCGCAGATTGATTCATAAGTAAGCCGGCCTGCCTTTCGATACTAGTTGCACTGGTATCCCTTAGCGAAACCAGATAAGTGTTGGCTTGGGGTAGCTGGCCGTGAATTTGCTCATAGCTAGCTTGGTTCATATAGATAAAATGACCTACGTAGTTCTCAGTAATAGCAGCGACCTTTAGCTCCTTACCTTCAATTTCTAAAGTCTGTCCAACCTTAACACCTGCCAGCTGGGCGAGTTTATCTGTGATAACGACCCCATCTTTTAATGTCAGCTCTTGCTGATGATGTTGCAGATGGATAAAGGGCGTCAAATCCTCCTTCTCTGTCATCATAAGGGTAATAGTTTGAAGACCAGCCTTACCTTTGAAATCCTTGTCTAGCGTCTTAGAATAAATTTTCTGGTAGTCTTGGATGTCCTGCCCTTTCAACATCTCTTCCAGTTCTGCCTTGTCCTGATTGGTCGCACTAGGATTTTCAGAGACAATCATTTGATACTGTTGGATTTGTTGAAACTGTCTAGACGGAACTCCTGCTACAGAGGATTGAATTCCCAAACCGGCAAAGAGCAGAGCGACTGAACCTGCCACACCAAAAATCGTCATCGACATCCGCTGTTTATAACGGAAGATATTACGGGCTGTTACCTTATGGGTAAAACTGAGACGACGCCAGATAAAACCGATGCGCTCCAGTAAGATTTTAGCTCCTTTAACAGGAGGTTTAGGCAGTAAAAGCTGGGCTGCTTCATCATGAAGTTCCCTCCGAGCCACCAGATAGGCTGGTAACACACTCGCCAACCAACTCAAACCAAGAGCCAGTAAGCTATAGCTCCAATAGAACTGAATCTGGATTTCTCCCACCACCATGCCTTTTGTAATGACACTTGAAATTACACCGGCTAGTAAATAATGTCCAAGTATACTACCTAGAGCTGTTCCTACAGTCCCAGCTACTAGACCGTAGAGGAGAAATTTGGCGATAATATCCTTACTGCGATAACCCAAGGCCTTAAAAATCCCTGCATGTGTTCGCTCTTCATCCACAAAGCGAGTCATAGTTGTAAAGGTCACCATGGCTGCTACAGCATAAAGCACTACAGGAAAGATATTGCCTACTGCCCGAATACTGGCTGAAGCATTACTGTACATGAGGTAGCCTTGACCGCCAGGCATGGTCTGACGATTATAGACTTGATACTTGGGCTCAGCTAAATCATCCAAGACTTGCTGATGTTTTTCTAGTTTTTCCTTTTCTTGGGCTAGATTTTGTTCAGCCTGCTTGAGTTTGTCCTCTTCCTTGCTCAATTCCTGCTTGGCTTGGGTAAGTTGAGCACTAGCCTGGTCTCTCTGTGCTTGAGGCAGCAAGGCTAGTTGACTTTCCTGAGCCTGTAAACGAGCTTGAGCAGTTGCTAAACGACGCTTGCCTTCCTGCAGATTAGTCTCAGCCTTATCAAGGGTTTCTTGGCCTTTGCCTAGAGACTCTTGTCCTTCTTTTTTCAAGAGTTGCAGACGTGCCTTGCCATTATCTGATAAAACTTGTTCAAGATCTTCCTGACGTTGCTTGGATTTCTCTTCATAAGCTGCTGAAAAAGCATTTAAGCCTGCTAAATCTTGATATTTCAAACGAGCTATATTGTAAACTTTCTGATCAAACTGACTAGGTAAAATCACCCCATAGGCTGTCAGAGTCCCACTTCCACTTCCTGCGTAGCCCATATCTCGCTGGGAGAGGATTTCAGCTGAATCCACAAAACCAGTAATGGTATAAGTATGGTCTTTTAAAGAGGAATGACCCTCTTCTTTTTCTTTAAAGCTAATTTCCTGTCCCACACGATATTGACCTTGCAAATGACTTGCCAAGGCGATTTCCTTATCTGACTGCGGAAGTCGTCCCTTTCTTAGCTGAAAGGTTGAAATTCGATCTGGTTTGGAGTACAGCCGAATGGCATCCTGCCCATTATCCATAGTCACATCTGTCAAATAGCCAAACTCAACCTCTGCGCCCTGCGTCTGTTTTAGTTCTTCTTGATCTTCTTGATCCAAACCATAATTAGACATAACTGCCAAATCCAAGGTTTGAGCAGCTCTTAAATAAGCATTAGCTGTCGCCTCCATGTTGGGGCTAGTCACTTTGAGGCCTACTAGGGCTAAAGAACCCAACATCATCAAGGTCAAGATGGATAAAAAACGCCCCTTGGAGCCTGTGAAGGACTGAATTAAGTCCTTCCAATAGGTTTTTCGCTTGATCATGCTAGTACTCCAAACTATCGATATCCTGAGGATGCTGGTTGATCACCACATCCTTGACACTGGCATCGTGCATATGAATCACGCGATCAGCAATGGGCGCCAAAGCTCCATTGTGAGTCACGATAATCACCGTCGCTCCCTTTTGACGAGACATATCTTGGAGGATTTTCAAAACCTGCTTGCCCGTCTGATAATCCAAGGCACCTGTCGGTTCGTCACAAAGGAGAATTTTAGGATTTTTGGCTACCGCGCGTGCAATGGAGACTCGCTGTTGCTCCCCTCCAGAAAGCTGAGCTGGAAAGTTATTGAGACGATGAGCCAGACCTACATCTGTCAAGACCTGTTCAGGATCCAAGGCATCCGTCACGATTTCAGAAGCCAGTTCCACATTTTCCTTAGCAGTCAAATTGGAAACTAGGTTATAAAACTGAAAAACAAAACCGACATCATTGCGGCGGTAATTGGTTCGCTGGTGGGAACTATAGTCTGCAATATTGGCACCATCAATCCAGATTTCCCCCTCATCATTGGTATCCATTCCCCCTAGGAGATTGAGAACTGTTGACTTGCCTGCACCAGATGCACCTAGAATAATCACCAATTCACCCTTTTCAATCTCAAAATTCACATCGCGATTGGCCACAATCTCCGTGTCCCCAACCTGATAACGCTTGTAACAGTGTTTCATCTCAATATAAGCCATCAGACCCACCCTCTCTCAAACAAATTACTTCCTACTACCATTATAACGCTTTTTCAACTAGTTGGAAACTGCTTACATTCTTAAATCCTTATTAAAAGGCAGTATCAAATTACTGCCTTCTATCACCTTCTTAAAAATAAAATTGAACAAAATCACCTTCTGCTGTCGCCACTGAAATACAATCTTTCCCCATGCATTTCGCTTTTATTTTTTCTTGATTCACTTCAATCACACTTTTTTCAATATCTGGATAAGAGACTCGCAAATCTCCCCCACTTCTTGATAAAATGGTCAACTGTAAGAGTTTTTTATCCGCCCACCTCATGCTAACTTCAAAATGTCCACGTGCCATTAAGCCTGAAACGGAACCTGTTGACCATGCATCGGGTAGGGCGGCTAGAGGTACCAGATAAGCTGTATGAGACTGGAGTAACATTTCTGCCATTCCACTGCTAGCACCAAAATTACCATCTATCTGAAAAGGAGGGTGGCTACACCAAAGATTTGGCAAGGTAGATGACTTTAACTGCTCTGCTAATAATTTATGGGCTCGATTGCCATCTCCTAGACGCGCCCAAAGATTGATCTTATTGGCCTTAGACCAACCTGTGCCGCCATCTCCACGATCATTAAGGCTAGCACGCGCCGCTTCAAGATACTCTTGTACCTTGTAGCTAAAGAGAGTTCCAGGATAGAGTCCCACTAGATGGGAAGTGTGCCGATGCTGAGCCTCCACTTTCTCATTTTGAAAATGCTGCTCTTCCTCCTCATACCACTCCCTGATTCGACCAGATTGAGTGATTTGCAGAGGATTTAGTAAATCAAATTTTTCTTTGACTTCAGTCAACAAATCCGCATCCAGCCCTAATTCTTGAGCAGCCTGAATAAAATCATGAAATAACTGCCAAATCAGAGATTGGTCATAGGTATTGCCAATCGAAATCGGCCCATGTTCTGGTGAGTAAGACGGAGAAGACACCCAACGCTGCGCCTGCTGATCCTTATGTAAAAAGGCATTCCAAAAACGAACTGTTTCCCTTAACATGGGATAAATTTTCTCCCTAAGATAGTCTTGGTCCATATAAAATGAATAGGCTTCATAAACAGTTTGCATCATCCACGCATTGGCAGCTGGTGACCAACCCCAATAGTAATCCCAACCAGGTGCCGTCCAGCCAAAAGGGGTCGCTTGGGTATGGACCAACCAACCATTCTCCTCTCCTTCCCGAGAGACAATTCCTGCATACCTTGCAGCTGCTAGGCGACCATAGACACGCAAATCATCTATATAGTTTATGATCGGAAAGGTCGTTTCTAAGAGGTTAGTCACATAGGCTGGCCAATAATTCATCTGCAGATTGATATTTAAGTGATAGTCCGAATTCCAAGGAGGATTATCGACCCCATTCCATACTCCCTGTAGGTTAGCTGGTAGGGCATCTGGGCAATCTCTAGAAGAACTAATCAATAAATACCGTCCATACTGGAAGAATAGCTCCTCCAAAACCTGCCCCGCTTGTGGCTTATAATTTTTTAGCAAATCATCCGTAGGGGATGATTCAAAATCAGCTCCCAAATCCAATTGAACACGCTGGAATAAAGCTTGGTAGTCCTCAATATGCCTTGATTTCAATTGGGTATAGCCCTTTTCTTTAGCTATCTCCACCAAGTCCTTAACCTGTTTCTCTAAATCTATTTTCTTGCGATAATTACTAGCAGGATTTTGGGCAAAATCAGTCTTAGCAGCCAAGAAAAGATTGGCATAACTGGCTCCTGATATCTGAGCCTTATCTGACCAAACTCTAATATCCCCATCTGTTTCCCAAGATAAACAGCTAGCAAACTGCAGGTCATTGTCCTTAACTCTTCCCTTCATCAAGATATAAGAATCAGTAATATCCAACTTGCATTCCTTGTAATCAGATTTTTCCTGCTCATACTTTCCATCAGAAGCCAAATCACGACTTAGCGACAGTTCTATAGTAAAATCTAGAGTTTCCGCCCCTTCCTTAGTAAAGCGCTGAACCAAGATATTATCTGGAAAACTCGCAAAAGCTTCACGTTCAAATTTCGTTCCCTTATAGACATAAGAAATCGTCGCAAGCGCCTTGCTGATATTAAGCTGTCTCTGGTAATCCGTCACCTGAGACAAAGTCTTGCCTTGATTACTAAACTCAATATAAATATCCCCAAAGGACAGATAGGTCCCATATTGATTCGTTTTGGGCCCGACTAGGTGCTGTTCAGCCAGTTCCTTAGCAATATTGTAATCTTTCTTCTCCAAAGCCTGCCGAATCTCAGCTAAAAAAGCATACTGATCCTGAAAATTTCCACCCTGATAATCGGAACTATCAGGAAGTGGACCTCCAGACCAGAGACTTTTTTCATTGAATTGAATCCGCTCAGCCCCTATAAGCCCAAAGACTTTAGCTCCTATAGAACCATTACCTATCGGTAAGGCCTCTTCTTCCCAACCCTTATATGTTGTTGACGCTGGTTGCTTGTAGGTCAGCACATAATCCTGTTTTTTATTCCTTATCATACTTCCATACTAACATAAAAAGCCTAGAAATCAATCCTAGACTTACAATTTTTTATTTTCCAAGGTAGTATTCAGAAACGACGTTCAATTTTTCGTCAAATTCGAATACCAATGGTGGGAAGTTAGGGATTTCCACGTCCATGATTTCGTCATCTGACAAACCTTTGATGTGTTTTACAAGAGCACGGATTGAGTTACCGTGAGCTCCTACGAATACGTTTTTACCATCTTTAAGAGCTGGAGCGATTTTATCTTCCCAGAATGGAAGGGCACGTTCCAAAGTCACTTTCAAGTTTTCAGCATCTGGGATAACTGAGTCGTCAAGTGAAGCGTAACGACGGTCAGTGTGAGCTGAGTGTTCATCATCACGATCCATGTTTGGAGGCAATACATCGTATGAACGACGCCAGATGTGAACTTGCTCATCACCAAATTGTTCAGCAGCTTCAGCTTTGTTTTTACCAGTCAAACCACCGTAGTGACGTTCGTTCAAACGCCATGATTTTTCTACTGGAACCCACAATTGATCAGAAGCTTCAAGAGCCAAGTTAGTTGTTTTGATCGCACGTTTCAATACTGAAGTGTAAGCTTGGTCAAATTCGATACCAGCTTCTTTGATCAATTTACCAGCGTCAATCGCTTGTTGTGTACCTTTTTCAGACAAATCAACATCAGCCCAACCAGTGAAAAGGTTAGCTTTGTTCCATTCAGACTCACCGTGGCGAGCAAAAACCAATTTTACCATTAGATGGATTCTCCTTTAAATTTTCCGAGGTTTTCCCTCGTTTATCTATTCTATTTTACACAATTTTTCACAAAAAAGCTAGTCAAAACCAAAAAGGAAAGGACTGTTTGACAATCCTTTTCCTTATTTGTATCATACAACAAACCTTATTTCTCTTCAAATCCTTCTGCGACTGCGTCTGCAAAGTTTTCTTCTACGATGCTTGCACAGTGGTCACAGATGACTGCGTGGTAGCTGCGTTCTGCTGTTGTTGGGTCGATACGACGGCAACGGTCACATACTTCACCTGCAGCACGTTCAACAGTAAAGGCTACATCTTCGAAGCTAACGGCAGCTTCTGGAGCTGGCCCCTCTGCGATGGTCAAGTCAGATACAATCAAAAGTTGAGCTACATTGCTGTTTACTGCTTCGAGTAGAGTTTTCACAACTTCATTTGGATAAACTGTCAAGTGTGCTTCAAGCGATTTACCGATAACTTTTGCATTACGCGCTTCTTCCAAGGCTTTTTGAGCTTGTCCACGGAAGTCCATGAAGGCAGCCCATGTATCCAAGATTTCTTCTTGATTAGCAAAAGTTTCTGCTTCTGGCAATTCTGACAATTGAACGAAGTCCTCTTCTTCAAACTCAAGATATGACCAGATTTCTTCCGCAGTGTGAGGAAGGATTGGTGTCAAGAGTTTGGTGATTTTGACAAGAATGTCATAGAAGACAGTCTGCATTTGACGGCGTTCCAATGATTTGGCACCTTCGATATAAACAACGTCTTTAGCAAAATCAAGGTAGAAGGCTGACAAATCAACGTTGATAAAGTTCACCAAGGCCTTGTAGATTGTCAAGAATTCAAAGTTTGCATAAGCATCACGAATGGTCTTAACAAGCTGGTTAAAGCGAATAGTCATGTACTTATCAACTGAGCGAAGCTCATCGTAAGCTACTGCATCTTGAGACGGGTTAAAGTCAGATGTGTTAGCAATCAAGAAACGAAGAGTGTTACGAATCTTACGGTAAGTTTCAGAGACTTGACTCAAGATATCCATAGAGATACGCACGTCGTTGGTTGAGTCTACACTTGTTACCCAAAGACGCAAGATTTCTGCACCAAATTGTTTTTCAACATCACTTGGAGCAATGGTATTTCCAAGAGATTTAGACATCTTCTCATCTTTACCGTCAAGAGCAAAACCTTGTGACAGAATTTGTTTGTAAGGTGCTACGCCATGGTTGGCAACAGATGTGATGAGTGATGAGTTGAACCAACCACGGTATTGATCAGAACCTTCTAGGTAAAGGTCTGCTGGGTAAGTTAACTCAGGACGGTTTACCACAACTCCATTCCATGATGAACCTGAGTCAAACCAAACGTCCATGATATCAGTTTCTTTTTTGAACTCGCCATTTGGTGAACCTGGATGAGTAAATCCTTCTGGCAAGAGGTCCTTAGCATCACGTTCCCACCAAATGCTTGAACCATGTTCCTCAAAGAGTTGAGCCACGTGTTCAATAGTTTCAGCAGTCATAATCGCTGTACCGTCTTCAGCGTAGAAGATAGGAAGTGGAACACCCCAAGCACGTTGACGAGAGATAACCCAGTCACCACGGTCACGAATCATGTTGTAAAGACGAACTTTACCCCATTCTGAGTGGAATTTCACTTTTTCAATTTCATCCAAAATTTCTTGGCGGAATTTAGAAACTGAAGCAAACCATTGTGGTACTGCACGCCAGATGATTGGTTTCTTAGTACGCCAGTCAAATGGGTATGAGTGAGAGATTTCTTCTTGGGCAAGAAGGAGGTTACCAAGTTTCTCGATAACAGTTGGAACTACCTTTTCATAGAATTGACCTTCAAACTCAGGACCAGCATTCTTCATCATGATACCACGTTCGTCAACAGTCACTGCGACTTCAAGACCATTAGCAATACCAACATTGTAGTCGTCCTCACCAAAACCAGGGGCGGTATGGACAATACCTGTACCAGAATCTGTTGTAACGTGGTCACCAAGGATAACCAATTCATCTACAGCTGTATCCCATGGGTGTTCTGTTACGATATGATTCAATTCTTGACCACGGTAAGTTGCCAAAACTTGAACATCAGCCCAGCCAAATTTCTCAGACAAGCTAGTCAATAATTCTGCAGCAACCACAAACTTACGAGTTTCACCAGCAGGTTGAACCAAAACGTAATCAATATCTGCACCAACAGTCAAACCACGAGAAGCTGTGATGGTAAATGGAGTTGTTGTCCAGACTACGATATAAGTATCTGTATCTAGAACACCTTTACCATTTTTTACCTTGTTGGCATAGTAAAGGGAAGTTGAAACCAAATCATGGTATTCAATCTCCGCTTCAGCAAGAGCCGACTCAGATGACCAAGACCAGTAAACTGGTTTAGCACCACGGTAGATGTAACCTTTATTAGCCATCTCACCAAATACACGGATTTGAGCTGCTTCATAGTCAGGAGTCAAAGTCACATATGGATTTTCCCAGTCACCAGAAACACCCAAACGTTTGAAGTCTTCGCGTTGTTTATCTACTTGAGAAAGAGCGTATTCACGGCAAAGTTTCAAGTACTCAACCAAGTCCATTTCTTTGCGTTTGATACCTTGTTTTGCCAAAACTTGCTCGATTGGCAGACCATGTGTATCCCAACCTGGAATATAAGGAGCATAAAATCCTGACATAGACTTAGAACGAACAATGATATCTTTTGAAATCTTGTTCATAGCGTGTCCAACGTGAATATTTCCGTTCGCGTATGGAGGGCCATCATGCAAGGTGAAATGAGGTTTTCCTTGGTTCAATTCTTGACGACGTTGGTAAAGTTTTGCATCTTCCCATTCCTTTTGCCAAACTGGCTCTTTGGTAGGAAGGCCTGCACGCATTGGGAAAGCTGTTTTCCCAAGGTTAAGGGTATCTTTGAGTTTCATGGTATCTCCTTTATAAATAATAACAAATTAAAAACCACGACTGCCAAAAAGGACGAAAATCGTGGTACCACCTTTATTCGGAAAAAGATTTAGTCTTTCTCCCTCTTATCCCGTAACGTGGGGAACGTCAAATCTTACTTCATTCAGACTTGAGTTTTTGAGAGGATAATCTTATCGTTAGGGAATGCAGGACTCACACCATCTCCTGCTCGCTGGAAATATAAGGATAAGATATTGTTCTCAGATTATTTCTTATAAAATTGTAACAGATTCTTGCGGTGCCGCAAAACCTGGTTCTGAGCTTACAGCTTCAGTAGCTGGTGTTGGTCCTGAATAATGGCTTGGAGCTACTTCTGGCTCTTCATACATTGGACCAACTGGATGAGCTGGACTTTCTTCAACAACCGGAGCTGGTGAAACCACTTGTTCCTGCTCAGCTCTTGCTTCGGCTTCTGCAAGTTCCTTATTAGCCGCTTCGATACGCGCTTGCAACTCAGCCATTTCCTCGGGAGAAAACTGGCGAGTAATATCAATTGGTTCTTCCTCTGGATGTTGTTGTAAGACAGAGTCACCTAAGACTTCGCTGACCACTTCTTTGAAGGCCTCATCACTTGTCTGAAGATAAGTCGCTGTTGGGCGAAGAATATCTTCCCAATCTGAAGATTCAACAATTGCTAACTGGCTCTCAATTGTAGATTTAAGACGTTGATGGAAGACACGACTCTTGTTCTTCAATTCTTCTGTTTCAACAGCAACTTTCTTAGCATTGTCAGTTGCTTGACGAAGAATTTCATTTGCCTTGTACTTAGCTTCTTCCAACAAACGTTGGGCATCTTGCTCTGCTTGTTGGATAATATTGTTTGAACGTTCCGTTGCAGCTTGTTTTACTCGCTCTGCTGTATCTTGTGCAATCAATACAGATTGACTCAATGAATCTTTCATCTCATCAAAGTAAGACAAACGCTCTTCCAAACTCTTAATTTGTAAATCCTTATCATGATTAGAGCGAACCAAATCTTCATAATCACGGACTACAATATCTAAAAACTCATCTACTTCTTCTTGATCAAACCCTCTGAAGCGTGTGCTAAAAGTTTTATCTTTGATTTCTAACGATGTAATTGGCATATTTTTCCTCACTTACTTAATAACAATTGGACCGTTAATTTCTTTTTATCTTTTTTTGTTTGCCCATTATCTCTAACGAGTTTCAATCGACCAAATTTCCTTACACTAATCAGATCACCAACTTGGACTGCATAATCTGATTTTTCAACTAAATGGTAATTAACTTGGACTGCCTGTTTTTCAATTAACTGACTTGCCTGATTTCTAGACAGCTTAAAGACACCTGCTAGAAAAACATCTAATCTAGAACTAGCAATACAAATATCTAATTCTTGATAATCTTCTACTGTAGTAATTCTCTCAGTAAAATCCCGTTCTTCTAGACGAACCGGTAAACGAGCAATTTTCGTAATGCCGTCTTGAAAAAGGAGCATAAACTGTCGATTAATGATAATCTGTGCCCTCTCTTCGTTGACTAAGATATCACCAAATAGCTTCCTATCAATTCCCAGCTTATTTAAAACAGTCCCTAATATTTTTGCATGCGTTAAGCGTTCAAACTTATTAGGATAGACAATTTCTTGCAAGGATAGCTCAAAATCAGAGAATTCCGGCTCAAAATAATCAGGATACAGGAGTACCCGTACATATTCAGTTTCAAGAAACTGCCGACTGCTCATGTAGGAGATGCCGTTGGTTGATGCTAGAACCTTTAAAATCTTTTCTTGATGGGGATTTACAAAGGGTGTTAAAAAAGGAGAATAAGAATCTTCTACCTTTTTTATCCATTCTACTCCCTTATCAATAAAAGATGAATCATTCTTAGAAAAGTGTTGATAAATCATCTTGTTCATAGAAAAATCACTAAAAGTCGAATCAACTGTTCCCCTAGGAAGTGAACTAGTAATACCGCAATCCAGACAGACAAGTCAAGACCTGCAATCTGGAGGGGTAAACGTTGCAAGGGAGCTATTATCGGTTTCACTAAACTAATAATCAAGCGTCCAAGACGTGATTCATAAGCATTAGGAAACCAAGACATCAGAGCAAACACGATTAAAATCAGTGAATAGATATCCACTGCATTTTGAACAAAACGAATGAGAAAGATCATTATCTCACTCTCGTACGTTTCATATCAAAGCCAAATTCACCATTTTGTGATTCATCTGGAATTTTGATGTCTTCAATATTGACGACAACATCAACTGGTGTCAGCAGGTACATAGTAGATGCTACCTTTTTCATGTTACCAGCTAAAACGTGACGCGCCCCATCCAGATAATCCAAACAACGACGTGCTTGAACTTCTGTCATATATTGAAAATCAATCAAAATACTTTCGTTGCCAGCTAATAAATCAACAATATCTGTGGCATCTTCGTATTTACGTGGATAACGAACATCAATTGTCACCTTATCAGTAGAACGTTGACTTTGCATAGCCAACTCTTGTTGACGGGCATGAAGACGAGTGATGTTTTTATCTTTAGATGGCGTGCTACCAGCTTGTTGAGGCAACTCTTGAACAGAAGGGACTGGAGTCACAATCGGCTCTTCAGCTTTAGGCTGATATGCAGTACCAACATCTTCTCCATCTTCTGTAAAATAATCTATAAATTTATCAAATCTATCTTTTAAAGACATATTTCTTTCCTATTTAAAAAATGCTGTACCAATTCTGACAAATGTTGAGCCAAATTCAATCGCTTCCTTGTAGTCACGACTCATACCCATACTCAAGTCCGTCATTGGCATATTGGGAATTTGTTTTTCTCTAATTTCTAGTTGCAAATCCTGCGTAGCTTTAAAAATTTCTTTCAACTCATCACTACTAGCTTCAAAAGGAGCCATGGTCATCAAGCCGACATATTCAATTTTATCTAAGGTGGCCAATTCTGGCAAGAGCTCCAGTAGTTCTTCCCTTGAAAAACCATGTTTGCTCTCTTCCCTTGAGATATTCACTTGTAAGAAACACTTAACAACTCGGTCACTTCTTTTTTGAATTTCCTCTGCTAGCTTTAATGAATCCAAAGCATGGAAATAATCAACATACTGAATGACATCTTTGACCTTGCGTCTTTGCAAGGTTCCAATCAAATGCCAGGTAATATTTCTATCTTTTAAAGCTTCATATTTCTCAAGAAATTTATCCACACGATTTTCACCAATATGATGCACACCTAGCGGAAGCAAAGCCTCCGCTGTCGGTACGTCTACATATTTTGTAACAGCAACAACCGAAACAGAATTGGCTTCTCTTCCTGACTGCTGACTTGCATCTTTTATTTGTTGAAAAACACGTTCTGTATTTTCTTTCAAATTCATTTACTTAACGATTTTTGAAAAATGGAGGAGTGTCTAATTCATCCTCATCGTGTAAAGATGGCGCTTCGAAACGTTCAACTGGTGATACCACTGAATCAGTTGGTCGAACAATTGTCTCACGACGCAAGTCCCAATCACCAAATGCTGAAGTTTGAGAAGTTTCTGTGCGACGAGGCGCTGGACTTGGAATTTCTGCAGTTTCAGCCATATCAAACTGACGATTATGATTGTGTGCATGATTAGGACTTGCTTGTTCATGACGGACAGCTTGTCTTGGTGCATGGCCCACAACTTTTTCAACACGATCTTGACGAACACCAGTTGCAACGACTGTAACACGGATTTCATCTTTCATGTTTTCATCGATAGATGTTCCGAGCCAAATGTTTACTCCTTGACCAGCTGCTTGATTAACAATTTCTGATGCTTCTTCTGCCTCAATCAAGGTTAAATCAAGACCACCAGTAACGTTGACGATAACATCCTCAGCACCGTCAATAGTTGTTTCAAGAAGTGGTGAGTAGATTGCCTTACGAGCTGCTTCTACCACACGTTCTTCACCACTACCGATACCGATACCCATTAGGGCGTTTCCTTTATTTGCCATAACTGTTTTCACATCGGCAAAATCAAGGTTAATCAAACCAGGATTTGTAATCAAGTCCGTAATCCCTTGAACACCTTGGCGAAGTACGTTATCTGCTTCGCTAAGAGCTTCAAGAAGTGGAGTTTTCTTATCAACAATTTCAAGCAAGTTGTTGTTTGAAATAATCAATAGAGTATCTACATGCTCACGAAGTTGATTGATTCCTTCTACAGCGTACTGACCACGTTTGCTTCCTTCGAAACCGAAAGGACGTGTCACAACACCAACTGTAAGAGCACCTAAATCTTTAGCAATGCGGGCAATAACAGGAGCTGCACCAGTACCAGAGCCACCTCCCATACCTGCAGTAATGAAGACCATATCTGCTCCAGTAATAGCTTGAGTCAAGGCTTCTTCGCTTTCTTCAGCTGCCTTTTGACCAACTTCAGGTCGACCGCCAGCACCCAAACCACGAGTCAATTTAGGGCCTAACTGAATTACAGTCTCAGCTTTTGTACTACTCAAAGCTTGTACATCTGTGTTTGCTGCGATAAATTCTACGCCTGCAACACCTTCGTCAACCATGCGGTTAATGGCGTTACCGCCACCTCCACCAACACCGATTACTTTAATAACTGCACCTTGAGCTGCTGCTGTATCAAATGAAAATGTCATAGTTTATTTTTCCTCTTTTATTCATCAAACATGCTTCCGATTAAGCCACGGAAACGATCTGCGATTTTTGGTTTATTTTGAGAAGATACTTTATCTTCTTTCGGAGCAACTACGTTCGTAGAAGCTGATTGCTCTACCTCAGTATTTTGAACTGGTTGAATAGGGGTAGGTTGTGCTACTTGCGTAACGCGTTGAATCATCCCACCAAAATTAATTGGTTGGTGACGCAAAGTATCCTCACCCTTGACTGCTCTTTGTGCTAATAAATGCACCTCAGTCAATTGACCAGCAAATTCAGACAAGCTAATCACATGAGCGAAGGCAGGATTACGGATTCCAACTTGATTTGGAACGTAAAGTTTGACACCAACGCCAAAGACTTCCTGTGCAAGTTCTACAACACCTGGTAAAATAGCATTTCCACCAATCAGAACAATCCCACCTGGAAGATCCAACAAATGTCTTCTTTCCAACTCTTGTTTGATTTGTTCAAAAATGTGCTTAATGCGGGCTGAAATAATCTCTGCTAGGTAGCTTTCTGTAACTTCTACAGGCTCTACTTCACCAATTACTTCAACTTGGAAGGTTTCATTGCTTGCAAGTGAAGGGTAGGCTTCACCATAGTTTAATTTCAATCCTTCAGCTAATTTCTGTGAAGTCTTCAAGACTTTAGAGATATCTTTTGTGACATAATCTCCACCTTCTTGAAGAATATTTGTAAACTGGAGTTCTTGGTTACGGATTGTAGCAACAGTTGTTTGACCTGCTCCCATATCAATCACCGTAGCTCCAAATTCACGCTCCCCTTCGTTCAAGACTGAACGAACCAAAGCCAATGGTGAAATAATAATATTTTCAACCTGTACACCTGAGCGCTCAACTGTCTTGCGTAAATTGTGAAGAATAGTACGTGGACCTGTATAAAGTAAACCACGCATTTCAAGACGAACACCCATCATCCCACGTGGGTCACGAATCCCTTGGAAACCATCTACGATAAATTCTTCAGGAATGAAAGTAATGACTTCACGATCTGGTGTCATACTCTTTGTCAAGGCTGATTTGACAACATTTTCAACATCTTGATCTGTAATTTCTTTTGTATCAGATGTAACTGGAATCATTCCTTGAGTTGGTTCTACTTGCAAAAGATTTCCAGGCAAACCAACATTCACTGATTTGATTGAAATGCCAGCTTTCTCTTCTGCTTGGGAAATAGCTGACTTGATAGCAGTTGCTGCTGCTTCGATATCAACGATAATCCCATCCTTTACACCTTTACTCTTGGCATTACTTACACCAATTACATTAAGTTCACCATTTCTAAGCTCGGCAACCAATACTTTAATCGAATTAGTTCCGATATCTAAGCCTGTAAAAAAACCATCTCTAGCCATTACATCGCATCCTCTCTCTTCCAAGTTTCAAACTTCTATTCAATATAGCTAAAATAGGGCATAGCTATTCACAGAATATTATAACACAAAAAATCCAATCGTGCTTAGTTTTTCCTAAATTTACTTACCATTTTTTCACATTCGCTCATAAGCTTTTTATATTTTCCAAACAAATTATAAAAAACAGATTTATGAAAAAAGAAAGCTTAAAATCAAGCTTTCTTTGCAATCATTTTTTCTGCTTCTTGTTGTAAAAATAGTTCTAAGATTTTCTTTGTTAACGTAATCGCTGCTGATAAGGCCAGGGAAACGATTAAATAATTAGCTACTAAGCCATGGTCTCCAACCAATGGTGGTTTTGTCAAGAATCCGTAATCTCCACCAGTTACTAAATTGACCACAAAAATCAAGGCATTTAGGGCAAAGGTCATAAGAAAAATTCCCTTCACATCCAGCAATCGTTCGTCATACTGTCTCAATAGATAGACCAGAGAATTCCCCAAAAGAGCTAGGTGCCCAAAGATAAAGGATAAAATCGCAATATGTGGGAAAGGATAGGCATCTGGAACTGGATAAACAAAGGCTGCTAATGTCCCAAATGTTCCTAGCAATGCAAAATACTGCCTATATTTAGACTGACCAGGAAGCAAAAGCACCACAAACATAGCCATACGGCAATGGTAAAAAGGTAAACTTTCTGACAACGGCATATGATTGATCCAGTACCAACCATAAAGGAGGATTAACTGAACTGCCTGTAAACTCTGGAAAAATCGTTGGTAAGCCTTCTTTTCACGATAGCGATAGGCTGTATAAAAAGTTAAGGCTAAAAGTGTAAATATACTGACATACCAAAAAAGGTCAAATTTGGGTGGTTCGGTTGCTTGGGTCGTAAAGAAAATATCCCATAAATTCATCTAGTCTTCCTCATGATTCAAAATTTTCCTGCATTTTATTATACCATGCTATTTATCAAAAATGGATTTAGAAATACGTAAATGTTTGACAAAATTACTTGTCTTCAGTTTCTAAACTTTCTACTAACTTGGCTAGATTCATAGAGTTAGAGCCTTTGAGCAGGATTTGGTCATTGGTTCCAAGGCTTTCCTTGACCTGCTTGACTAGGTCTTCAAATTGGTCTTGGTCTTCTGTTTTCTTGAAGTAGAAAACGTGGCCAATTGGGAACATTTGACTAGCCAATTGGGCCAATCCAGCAATGTCTTCTCCATAGAAAATTACGGTATCAAGCACATCTGGCGAGATACTCAAAATCATCTGGTTATGGAGTTGAACAGACTGGTCACCAAGTTCCTTCATATCCGCCAACACTGCAATTTTCTTGCCCCCTTCATTGGCTGGAATGGCAGAGAAAGTCTCTAAAATCAGCTTCATAGCGGTTGGATTGGCATTGTAAACATCTGATAGGATATCTGCTCCATTGGCTGATTTCTTCCACTCGGTACGGTTACGCGTCAATTCAATATTTTGGAAGGCCTGACGAATTTGCTCCTCTGAAACTCCTTCTTGTAGGGCAACATAGGATGCAATCATAGCATTGGTAGCATTGTACTTACCAGTCACTGGCAAATCAAGGACTTGCTCCAAGAAATTGGCCTTAAAGGTCAGACTATCCTTGCGCTCAACCAAGTCTGTGATTTCTAACTCTGCTCCTTGACCAAAACGGACCACCTTTTTATCAGCTGGCAAGTAGTTCTCTACAATGTAGTCTGCTGGTACCAAAAGCAAGGAACCCGATGCCATACCATCTGCAATTTGCATCTTCCCTTTAGCAATCTCAGAACGGTCTTTGAAAAAGGCCAAATGAGCTTCCCCAATCAAGGTCACGATAGCTGTTTTTGGATGAGCCAATTCTGATAAGAGATGAATATCTCCCAAGTGATCCTGCCCCATCTCCAAGACCAACTTTTCTGTTCCTTCAGGCATGTGGAGAACTGTGTAAGGAAGGCCTATCTCGTTATTGTAGTTTCCTTGTGTTTTGTAGGTTTTGTAGGTTATTGAAAGCAAGTGCGCCAACATATCCTTGGTCGTTGTCTTGCCATTTGAACCTGTAACAGCAAAGACATCAACTCCCTTTTTCTCAAGATAGTAGGCAGCTAGTTGTTGAAAGGCAGTCAAAACATCATCTACTAAAATGTAAGGATGATTTGCGACCTCTTTCTCAGACAAGGTTACTGCTGCACCATTTTCGAAGGCTGTTTCGATAAAGTCATGACCATCACGCGCACCTTTAAGTGGCACAAACAAATCTCCTGTCCCAATCAAACGACTGTCAAACTCAGGCTTTTCTAACTGAGCATCCTCAAAGATGCTGACATCATTTTTAGCTCCAACAGCTTGGGCAACTTCGTGAATTGTAAGTTTCATTTCTACTCCTTTAAAAAGGGTCGAAGTCCGAGAACTCTAATCACCTGGCAGTGATGGTTCTGGCTTCTACCCTCTCTTTCATTTTTATAGCAAATGCGCTTCGCGCTTGTCAAAACTTTCCTTGGCAAGGTCAACCAAACGCTCGATTAGGTCTGGGTAGCTAATTCCCATATTGTCCCAAAGTAGTGGATACATAGACCACTGGGTGAAACCTGGCATGGTATTAAGCTCGTTTAGGAAAATCTCGCCCTTATCTGTATAGAAGAAATCGCAACGAGAGAGACCGAGGCCACCAATCGCACGGAAGGCCGTTTCTGCATTTTGACGCATGACAGCTACCACATCATCACTGATTTTGGCTGGAATATCCATAGTAATCTTGTTATCGATATACTTGGCATCGTAGTCGTAGAAAGCAACATCCTTGACTACTTCTCCTGGCAGCGTACTCTTGACATCGTAGTTGCCCAAGAGACCAACCTCGATTTCACGGGCATTCACCCCTTGCTCAACCAAGACACGACTATCATATTGGAAGGCAAGTTTCAAAGCTTGACGGAGTTCTTCTTGATTTTCAGACTTAGAAATACCGACACTTGAACCCATGTTTGACGGTTTGGTGAAGACTGGATAAGTCAATTTTTCTTCAACTTCAGCGATTTTAGCAGTCACATCATCGCCTTCGACAATGGTCACATAAGGAACTTGGGCAATGCCTGCAGATTCTAAAACACGCTTAGTGGTGATTTTATCCATGGCAAGACTAGATGACAATATGTTACAACCAACATAAGGCATTTTCAAAACTTCGAGGAAGCCTTGAACTGAGCCATCTTCTCCCATCGGACCGTGAAGGACTGGAAAGACCACTGCTCCCTCTTCGTATATAGCACTTGGTGCAACTTGCTTATCCCAATCAATAGTTTCATTGGTCATAAGACGATCCTCTTGACCTGGAGTCTGGCTAAATTCTTGCGTTTTAATAAAGTCACCTGACTGGCTGATGAAGAAAGTCTTGACCGTGAAACGGTCGTAGTTGACCGCACGCATGACACTCTCAGCTGAAAGAACAGAGACTTCACGCTCTGCACTACGTCCACCGTATAAAAGAATAATCGTTTGTTTCATATTATTTGTTCCAATTCTAATAGAATACTCGTTCTTTAGTATATCATATTTGCTTCTTTTTTGAAACTTGAACCTGATACTGGTCTTCAATAAATCTAAAAAGAGACCGATAAAACAACTGTCGGTCTCCATGATTTTTGTATAAATGAATTGAGTGTGTTAATTTGTCTACACTTACAACTCTGTTCGATTTTCAATGGCTCGTAAGAGCGTCACTTCATCCGCGTACTCAATGTCCGCTCCGACAGCGAGACCTCGTGCTAGACGCGTAACCTTGATACCAGCTGGCTTGAGCAAACGTGAAAGATACATGGATGTCGCTTCACCATCTGCTGTGGCATTGGTTGCTACGATTACCTCTGAAACCTCACTATCCATAAGACGAGTCATAAGGCTCTTGAGATTGATATCGTCAGGACTAATCCCATTCATAGGGGAGATCAATCCGTGCAAGACATGATAGAGTCCGTGGTATTCTTGGATATTTTCCATGGCAGCGACATCTCGGCTATCCTCCAAAACCAGAATCGTAGACTGGTCACGGCTAGGATCGGTACAGATAGAACAAGGATCATCATCTGTCAAACGCCCACAAATAGAGCAATAGGTCAATTCTCGCTTGGCTGCAAGGAGATTTTTAGCAAATTCGTTGACGTCATCATCCGGCATTCCAATAGTATAAAAGGCTAGACGGGTTGCTGTCTTAATCCCAATACCAGGAAGTTTGGAATAACTGTCAATCAACTTAGCAATAGGTGTTGGATAAAGCATGGCTTCCTTTCTAATTCATTGGATGGTGTTGGTTATATAAATTGATAATGTCGCGAGCAATTGCTGGCCCAACATTTTTGGTTAAATTGGTATTATGAGGAAAGACTACTGCAACTGCAATTTGAGGATTTTCTGTTGGAGCATAGGCCACGGCATTGGTATTATCAGCTTCTTGACCACCAGCTACATAGCTTTCACCTGTACCGGTCTTACCACTGATAGAAACAGTGGCGCCATCTGAAAACGCCCGTCCTGTCGTAAGGGGTCTAGTTCCATGCGATACTTGGTAAAATCCTTGGTGCAAGATTGCCATATCCGATTCAGAAATATTGACCTTATTCATCTCTGTCGGTTGCAGTTGCTGAATCAAGTCGCCTAAGCCTCCCTTATCATTATTTCCATAAATGCCTTCAACAATACGAGGAGCCACACGAACACCATCATTTGCAATAGTTGCTACATACTGAGCCAACTGCATGGGCGTATAGTTATCAAACTGCCCAAAGGCATTAGTAATGTAATTAGCAAAGCTATACTCTTTGGGAACAAATCCAGTAGATTCATCTGGTAGGTCAATTCCGGTCGCAGCCCCCAAGCCATATTCGCCAAAGGTCGCACGAAGTTTTCCCATAGCTGTTTCCAAATTGCTGGTTCCAACAAACATATTTGGTTGATAGGTCTGGCCCATGATTCCAAGAGCGGTTTGAACCATGTAAGCATTGGATGAATACTCCAAGGCTTCCACAGCTGTAATAGGAAAAGATCCATATGCCAATTTATACCAAGAATAAATTGGAGCTGAACCTTGGAAAACAATAGGCTGATCTGTTAAGGTTTGGTTTCCTGATAAAACACCATTTTCCCAACCTGAGCTGATGGTAGCGGCCTTAACAACCGAACCTGGGACAAAGACATTGGTTACCGTTCCCAAGGAATCAGGAGTCAACTCTCCCGTTTTCAGGTCATGTTTGAGTCCTGACATAGACAAAACAGCACCTGTTTTGGGGTTAAGGGCGACTGCATACACACCCTCAGAATACTTGGCTCCACCATTTCCTAGCTCGGAATTGAAATAACTTTTCAGCAAAGCATCCACACTATCTTGGAAGGCCAAATCAATGGTCAGCTTGATATTGTTTCCCTTACTACCTTCCTCAATTGTATCCACGCTTTCCATATTGCCATATTTATCCAGATGGATTTCTTTTACCGAGCGTTTTCCTTGTAAGGTCTCTTCATATTGCTTTTCCAAATACGAGGTTCCAACACGGTCATTTAGAGAATAGCCTTTTTTAAGATAGGCTTCTGCTTCTTCCGCTGGGAGACCAGCTTTTTCACTGGATACACTCCCTACTATAGAAGAAAGGGAAGTTTCCAAAACCTTTCGATCCCAAGAAGTAGAAATACTAATGCCAGGCATCTCCTTTGAAATAGAGGCAATAACAGCCACCTGAGAATCATTTAGAGGATCTGTCGCAATGGTTCCTGTCGCAAAGTTTCCAACAGCATTTAACTGACTAAAAAGATAGATTTCTTTCTTTTCATCCTCTGTATAGTTTAGTTGACTTGTTGGGACACTATCGACCGCATTGTTATACAGTTCTGATTCGGATAGACGATTGCCATCTGAATCCAAGCGTTTCTCACTTGGGAGAGCTTCCACTGTTTTTTTATAGATTTCAGGATCAGCCAAATAGTAATCAGCCAGCTGGCGTTCTGTCAAATTTGGCGAACTGATGCTCACATAAGTCAGTAACTTTTTAGCTATTTCTTTTAAGTCTGTAGCCGTCATTTTATTGCTACGCGTAAAGGAAACAACCTGCTTTAACGTATTTTCTACCAAAGGTTTTCCACTAGCATCATAAATTTCCCCACGGGCAGAACTGGTTGTGACCTTGGTCTGACTAGCTGAGGCTAGCTTTTTTTCGTAAAAATCCTTGTTCAAAACCTGCATATACAACAAACGACCAATAATGGTCATAAAGAGTAAAATGACGATTGAAAACAATAAATTAAGCCGAATCGGAATCGAATGGCTGTTAAATTTTCTCATACAAATCAGTCTCATTTCTAACTTAAAATCTTACTCTTAATTGTACCACAATTTGAGCAGAAAATTATGGAAAAGAAAGAAGCTTTTTTCGTTTTTACGGCAAGATACGTTTTTATTTATTCATCCCTATATTATATGTTATAATGAATGTAAAAGTTCAATAATCTAGCCTTTTTCCAATACGACTCATTTAAAGGAGCCTTCCCTATGGACAAACCAGATATCGCAACTGTCATTGATTCACATTTTGAAGAAATGACAGACCTAGAGCAAGAAATCGCTCGCTATTTTTTGCAAGCTGAAACGATTACAGATGATTTATCTTCTCAACAAGTCACCCAAAAATTACATATTTCTCAAGCTGCTCTGACCCGCTTTGCTAAAAAGTGTGGCTTTACTGGCTACCGAGAATTTATTTTCCAATACCAACACCAAGCAGAGAAACAAGACACCCATTCTCACAAACATAGTCCACTGACAAAACGAGTCCTCAGGAGTTATAGTAGTATGCGGGAACAAACACAGGACTTGATTGACGAAGTCCAACTAGAACGAATTGCCCAATTAATCGAAGATGCTGAACGCGTCTACTTCTTCGGAACAGGGAGTTCTGGCCTCGTAGCTCGTGAAATGAAATTACGCTTTATGCGTCTGGGTGTGGTCTGCGAGGCCTTGACCGATCAAGACGGTTTTGCTTGGACGACCAGCATTATGGATGAGAATTGTCTCGTACTCGGTTTCTCACTTTCTGGCACAACTCCTTCTATTTTAGATAGTCTATTAGACGCTAAGGAGATGGGGGCAAAAACTGTACTCTTTACAAGTGTTCCCAATAAAGATAGTCAGGCTTATACAGAGACTGTTCTTGTTGCTAGCCACAGCCAGTCATCCTACATTCAACGAATATCCGCTCAACTTCCAATGCTCTTCTTTATCGATTTGATTTATGCCTACTTTTTGGAAATCAATCGTGAAAGCAAGGAAAAAATCTTTAATAGCTACTGGGAAAATAAGAAACTCAACGGCTATCGTAGACAAAAACGTGTCAGAAAATCCTAGTTTGGTTGAACCTAACTAGGATTTTTATTCATCACCAAACATACCTCTTCAAGATTATGAATTACTCATATCTTGATTTAGTCTTGAATAATTTCATGTAATCACTTTTTGAAGGGAGTAAATAAGCAAGTCTGACGGTATCCTCAACAATTGTATATAATACGATGTAATTCTTACTCAAGGTCAATCCTCGCGTTTGGTAGCGAGGATCTAATTTCTTACCAAATTTTTCATCGGCATCAAATCCAGCTTGGGGGAAAATTTCTAGACGATTAATATCTTTTCTGATACTCTCCACTTTTCGTCTCGCAGCCTCTACAGAACCGATTTCCTCTGCTATATACTGATATATTTTATCCAAACTATCAATCACTCTAGGAGAATACAAAATCCTATATTTTTTATAATCCATAGCGTGTCACGACATCCTCATCTGTCAAGTAATTTCCAGCCTCAATTTTGGCATAACTTTCTTGAACTTCTGCTTGTAATTGTCTAAACAAATACTCCCTCTCTAATTCCTCTTCACTCAGTAAATCTACTTCATTTGTTACGGCAACATTCTTTAAAAATAATCTGAGTGCCGATGAAAGAGAGAGATTTTTTTCTTTTAACACTTCCATGGCATCATTTACTAATTCTCTATTAGCTTGGAAGGTCACAATTTTATTTGAATCCGCTATAGCCATTTTATATAACTCCTTTATATATTTTATTTATTATCTCACAATTATAAAGAAAGTCAAGGGAATTTGATTAGAAAATCCTAGTTTGGCTGAGCCAAACTAGGATTGTTTTGTTTTGAAATGATAATAAGCTCCCAACATACCTGCTGTATTTTGGTGATGGGCAAATTCTAATCGTGTTTTTTCAGCTAGACTTGGTACCAAGGCCGCCTTCAAGGCTGTGCGAATCTTGGGTTTGAGGATTGCCTCTTGTCCCATGATACCGCCACCAAGAATGACTACTTCTGGATTGGCCACATAGCAAATATTTGCCAGACCTTTTCCTAGATAGTCTACCATCCGGTCAATGCCTTCCATGCAAATTTTGTTTCCTTCGGTAGCTTCCTTAAAGATACGTCGGCCATTCCACTGATCAGCTGGATCTCCATGACCTGCTGCTACATACTCCACCAAGGCTGTCGTAGAGGCCAAGTCTTGGAAATCTCCATCCTGCATATGCATATAACCGACTTCGCAGGCTGAATTGCTAAAACCATGGAAGACTTTCCCATCCATAATCAAGCAACCACCGATACCGGTTCCAATGGTCAAGCAAAGTGTCACACTCGCTCCCTTGCCTGAACCAGATACCGCTTCAGCAAGACCTGCACAGTTGACATCATTTTCAATTTCACAAGGAATATTAAAGCTAGTCTCGATTTCCTTCTTGAACTGAGTTCCTGCATAGTTGGGAATCTGAGGCCCAGCATAGAAAATCTCACCCTTATCTGGATCCACCATTCCTGCAGAAGAAATAGCAACACCTGCTACTGGGCCTTGTTCTAAATAGCTGGCTACGATATCTTTGGTCTTTTGTAAGATATGAGGTCCACCTTTATGCGCCTCTGTTGGCATTTCATGCGATTCAACAAGTTGGCCTTCTTGGTCGATCAAACCATATTTGATGTTGGTTCCACCGATATCAATTGCAACGTAGTGTGTCATAAATACCTCCTTATGGATTAGAGGAAGCGCTCCTTGGTTTCACGAATCAAGGCTGCAGCTGCTTCTACAACTGGACGATCTTCTTCAGTCACTGGTGTCAATGGTGAACGAACAGAACCAATATTCAATCCTTCATTAATCTTCAAGACTTCTTTAATGACACCGTACATATTTCCATGAGCAGCAGTGAGTTTACCAATGATAGCGTTGATAGCATACTGCAATTCACGCGCTGTTTCTAAATCTCTATCCGCAATCAATTGGTTGAGTTTCAAGAAGAGTTCTGGCATAGCACCGTAAGTACCACCGATACCAGCCTTAGCACCCATGAGGCGTCCTCCTAGGAACTGCTCATCTGGACCATTAAAGACGATATGGTCTTCTCCACCAAGGCTAACAAAAGTTTGGATATCTTGAACTGGCATAGAAGAGTTCTTCACACCGATAACACGAGGATTCTTCAACATTTCAGTATAAAGACTTGGAGTCAAAGCAACACCTGCCAATTGAGGAATGTTGTAGATGACATAGTCTGTGTTTGGAGCTGCAGAACTAATATCGTTCCAGTATTTGGCAACTGAGTATTCTGGTAAGCGGAAGTAAATCGGTGGAATCGTTGCAATGGCATCTACACCTAAGCTTTCTGCGTGGCGAGCAAGTTCCATACTATCTTTGGTATTGTTGCAAGCAACGTGGGCAATAATAGTTAATTTACCTTTGGCAACTGCCATAACTTCTTCCAAAATCAACTTACGGTCTTCAACGCTTTGGTAGATACATTCGCCAGAAGAACCATTGACATAGAGACCTTGAACACCTTTATCAATGAAGTATTGAACCAAGGCACGCGTACGTTCTGGGCTTACTTCTCCTTGTTCATCATAACATGCGTAGAAGGCTGGAATGACACCTTCGTATTTTTTCAAATCTGACATAGATTTTCTCCTAACTTATTTCCGAAACGAGGGGAGAAAATAAATTTTTCATCCCCTTTACATTCTGTTTATTTTACAATTTCTGACAATTTTACTTTGCGATCTTCAAACATAGATTGGGTACAAGCATCTGCAGTAGCAATTGCTTCTAGAGCAGCTTCACCTGTCAATAGTTTTGCAAATTCTTCTGATACTGGAGCTCCTTGCATAATCTCATGCAGATAGCGCATTTCTTTATCAATGACAGATGATAGCCATAATGGAGTACGTTTACCTGGTTTACCATAAGCAATTGCTCCGTCCATCTCTGTACTATGATAGATACGAGTACGATCATCATCTTCTTCTTGAGATTCGTGAATCAAGAAATAGCTTTCTTGTCCATCTAGCTTAAGAGTTCCTTTACAGTTGAATAAGTCTAAGCGGATAGCACCTTTCGTTCCTTGAATCAAAACATAATGTTCGCCCCAACGATAAGCTGAACCCCATTCTAACAAAGCAAATCGCTTATTAGAAAATTCCATATTGACAAAAATCATATCATCTTCATCACCGAAATTTTCACCTTCATGGGCTACATTTCCACCCGTCATGGTTACAGTTTCAGGCATGCCACCCATAAGGAATTGCACACAATCCAATTCATGAATATGGTGATACAAGTGACCACCTGATTTTTCACGAATTTTTTTCCATGATACTGACGGTTGTTGTTCTTCCCAACCATTACGAGCTGTGTGACAATATAGAACGTCTCCGATGACTCCTTGATTAATTAGTTCTTTTGCATGATGGACACCATTAAAGAAGTTCATAATATGTCCTGCCATAAAGGTTACATTATTTTCTTTACATGCATCTACCATCTCGCGACAATCTTGATAAGAAAGCGCAATTGGTTTTTCACAGAAAACATTTTTGCCATGTTGTGCAGCCTTAATAACCGGTTCCTTATGAAGATTATTTGGAGTTGCGACGATAACACAATCTACTTCATCGCTAGAAACCAACTCATCTAGGGAACTTGCTACTTTTGCTCCCAATTCTTCTGCAATAGCCTCTGCATTATCTGGATCATAGAGAAGAGTAATCTCTGCTCCATCATTCTTTTGCATATAACGAGCCAACTCAGCTCCAAAATATCCTGTTCCAACAACACCGTATTTAACCATGTTTTTTCTCCTTTATTTTGTTAAATCATTAATTTCCAAATCTATATACTGAACTACATTGCTTAAATGCAATTCATTTCTTGACCATGAATCATATTTTTCAAACAATACACCTATGTGATGATTTGGCAATTCTGTAATCGCAGAATAAGCATAACCATACGAAGGCAAATCAATGTCATAGTGGTATTTCCAATCGATACTATCATCTTCTTTATTGACTAAACCGACAACTAATTGACCTCCCTTACGGCCATTTCTAGAATTTGGTGTACTCAAAATGACTGCTTCTTTTCCATCAACTAATTGAGAGTATCTAATTGCAGATACTTGTGTACCATATGAAGTTTGTTGAATTCCATCGATATACGAAACTTCTGACCATGTTTCTCCAGAATCTCTACTAGTCATATAGGCAATCTTACCTGTAGTAGTTCTAAAGAATGTTCTAATCACACCATCTCTCATTTCAACCATTTGCGCTTCTGCTGTCGCATTCTTAAACGGAATTGAAGCTGAGGATTTCTTCCATGTTTGACCACTATCATCAGAAATGAGATAAGTTAGTTCGCCACTAGTATATGTTGCAAAAATTAATCTATTACTTGATTTTAATGCTAAACCTTGTCCGGGACATAAGTAAGTTCCATTATGTTTTTCTCCTAAGAACGGAGGCAATAACTTAAATTGTTCCCAACTCTCTCCTCTATTCTGACTAATTGTCATTGCTATATAATTAGTAGGAGTCACTTTAAATAACGAATCTTTGTAGAAAACATTCATAGGAACCTGTTTTCCATTATGCCTTTCTCTTAAAGAGCCACTATCAAAATCAACCGAATATTGTTCAACTGTTAAAGACTTTCCTCCCTCTAAAACTTCATACTTATCATTTATAGTATAATTTGTAGGTTTATTAGTTGTTTCATCATAAACGACACCATTTTCTCTGACTGTATAACGGAAATCATTATCTCCATCCTTCTTTAGTTTTAAATAATAATGACCGTTTATTTCTTTAAAACCTGAATCAGCTTTATTTGCATTATTATTTCCGATACCAGCAGGCATAACATCAGCTAATAAGATCGTTTTCCCAGATTTTTTATCTTCAACAATGGATGAATCTATAAATGAAGCACTTCCACTAATTTGACTATTCTTTAATTTATTATCTCGTGGCCAGTAAACTAACTGCTCCTCATAGTCATTAAACTTCATAGCAAAAGTTGGCTCACTCCACGTTTTCCCATTATCATCACTATAAGAAGTCGCGATATTAATCTTACTTTTAGAATCATGAGTCCCACCATAACGTGCATCAATACTTGATAGAACTCTTCCACTACTTAATGTATATAATGTCGGTATTCTAAAATAGTTTGCTTGAGTAGAATCTCCTGATTGGAAAATTAACTGAAATGGATTTGACAAGGGAATAGTTGAAACTTCCTGATCACTAATTGCTTTATTAAATAGACTGATTTCATCAATACTTCCTCTTGCAAGATAATGATCCTTGCCTTCACGATTAACAGCTCCTAGTGTTGCCTTATCTATACCATTTATATTTGAAATCGGCAAAAATGTATCAACTGTTTCAGAGAACACTTCTATACCATTAACATACATTGTGTATGTCTTATCTTTAGAATCAGATACAAATACGAGTGTATTTTCAACTGCCTGTCCTTTATGCTTTCCCCATAATGAAGCTGGTCTAGAAAATAAATAATTTATTCCCTTTTGGGCGTCTCTTATTTCTACACCTATCTCACCAGAATCTCTCATGAAAATTGAAAAGTAATTATTTTTAAAGCCTGCTTTACTATTAGATAGACCAAACAAAGCTTGAAGCGAGTTTGGTTTATCTGCTTTAAATTTCATTACTACTGTCTGACTCTCTCCAGATAATTTATCTAATAACAAAGGGCTGATATCTATACTCTTATTGTTCAGTTGATATGAACCTCCTTGAAAAATAGGAGATATAGACAGTTGACCATAGTTTAATTCATTCGCATGAATCAAAGCGGGGACTCCCATTAAAAGACTAATGCCTACAACAGAAATTCCTAGTTTTGAATAAAGACCTCTCTTATTCATTTTTTTCCTTCTTTCGTCTACTTCACAGATCCTTCTGACAATCCACTTGCAATCTTATTTTGGATAATTGAGAAGAAAATGATTGATGGAAGAACTACAATAACAGATGCAGCCATCATATCTCCCCAGTCTAAAATTTCTGAACCGTTAAGTGATCGAAGGGCTACTGCTACTGTCATCTTTCCTGTATTGTTAATCAAAATCAAAGCATACAGGAATTCATTCCAAGCATTGATAAATGTATAAATAGCTGTTGCTACAATACCTGGTGCTACAATCGGTAGCACAACTTTATAAAAAGTAACAAATTTATTTGCACCATCAATTCTAGCTGCTTCTTCAATTCCAATTGGAACTGTTTGGAAAAATCCAACTAAAAGCCAAACCGCATATGGAACACTAAAAGATAGATAAACCATCATCAAGCCAAATAAACTATTTGTTAATCCAACTTTAGCAATGGCTATTGAATAGGGAATTGCTAGCAAAATTGGTGGAAAAATGTAGGTAATGACAAGTAGTCTTGACATGATTGCTCCCAATTTAGGGAAGAATCGAACAATACCATAGGCTGCCATAGCAGAAATAATAATCGCAATAACAGTTGTAGCTAAGGCAATGATTAAACTGTTTCGAATGTTATCAATAAAATGCAAATCATTGATAACATGAGTGAAATAATCCAATGTAAATTGTTCAGGCCAAAATCGTGTTGGATACTGAGTTAATTCCCCTTTACCTTTGACAGAAGATATGATAATCCATACCAATGGGAAAATTGCAACGATGGTCGCACCAATCAAGAGTACATGTGAGAGAATATCTAAATAAATACCGGATTTCTTCTTCATTATTTTCTACCCTCCTTTTCCCACTTACTGATGATAGCAAAGTAGATAAAGCAAATTGCCACCAAGAAGATAAAGAGCAATACTGTAACTGCTGAAGCACGACCCAACAATTTAGTTCCCCAACCTAGGTTGTAGGCAAAAATCGGAAGCGTCGTTGTAGCATTGGCTGGTCCACCACCTGTAATTAGGTAGATAATGTCAAAGTTATTAAAGATCCATACAGTTCTCAAAACAACTAGAAGCCCTACAACCACTTTAATATGTGGAAAGACGATAAATTTGAAAACTTGCCAACTTGAAGCACCATCTATCTTAGCAGCCTCAAATTGTTCTTCGGGTACTGTTTGCAAAGCTGAAAGTACATTAACCATAATCATCGGCGCTCCAAACCAAATGTTGATAAACACCAAACATAGGAATGCCCATGTACTATCTGTCAAAAATGCAGGCGTATGTTCCATTAAACCTAATTTTACGATTAGATTAGGTAAGTAGCCATAAACCCCGTTTAGAATCCACTGCCAAGAAAAGGCAATAACGATGGTAGGAAATGCCCAAGGAACAATCAATAAGGTCCTATATAATTTCTTGAAGTGGCGTACTCTGTGAAGAGCTAAAGCCAATACAAACCCTACTAAAACTTGACCAACTAATGAGAAAACGGTCCACTTAATTGAATTAAAGAACGCATTAAAGAAGTTGGGATCTGATAGCACAGCTTTATAGTTAGCTAAACCAACAAATTTATAATTAGGCATAATCAAATGCTTATTGGTAAAGCTATAAAAAATACTCGAGAAAAACGGATAAACAAAGAGTAATCCTACGATAATCATAGCTGGCAAAACAAATATCCAGCGAGTTAAATTACGTTCTTTAACCATTCTCCTTCTCCCTTCTTTTACAAGATTGGGCTAGGGCTTTTCAGCTCACTAGCCCACCTATTTTCTAGTCTTTTACATCTACTGAGCAGCCTCAAATAAATCGTTTAGTTGTTTTTCTGCTTCTTTTGCTGCTTTCATAGGATCTGTTCCATTTGAAATGATATCTTGGAACATTTGTTCAATAATGTGTTGGTTAGTCAACATACCAGCTTGTACACTTGGTCCATTTTCATAACCAATAGCAGTACCTTTTTTAACAGCTTCAGTAATCACTTCTTCAGCATGTTTAAATTTCTTACGAGTTTCATTTTCTTTATAGGCTGCAGAATCGCTAATTCCCTTAATAGTTGGCAACATACCTACTGGAGTTGAATCAAGGAATTTAATATAGTCTTCTTCATTGTAAAGTGATTCCAAGAATGCTTTAGCAACTTCTGGATGTTTTGAATTTTTCCAAACAACCATTGGAATGTTTGAGGTTTCAATTCCTTGGTCTTTATCAGATTCTTTGATTTTTGGAATAGGATAGGCATCAATCGAATCAATCAATTGAGGACTGTTGGCATTAATTCCTCCAATATGGAAGCCAGAGTTAAAGTCAAATGCTGTTTTTCCTTGATAGAACAAGGTAGCTTGTTGAAGGACATTAAAGTTCAAAGAATCTTGAGGTGAAATTTCTTTATACATTTTAACCCAGTATTTAATACCATCTTGAGCAAGTTGGCTTGTCAAATCTGCTTTAAGATCTTTTGTCAAAAGACTTCCACCACCACTACGTACGTAGAAGTTCAAGAAACGTGTTGCCATTAAGTCATTTGTTCCAAACGGAACAGACAAGCCATAAACTCCAGCTTCTTTCAATTTTTTAGAAGCTTCATAGAGTTGATCCCAAGTTTTAGGAACCTCAATATTATGTTCTTTTAATAAATCTGTTCTAACCCACATGACTTGTGCATGTGAATAAAGAGGAACAGAGTAGTAATCATCTCCGATTTTTGCTTCATTTAAGGCAGTTTCGTTAAATTTATCCTGTCCAATACGCTTGATAGAATCATTTAGCGGAACCAAAGCATCTGAGTTGACCATTTCCATTACTTGGTTAGGAAGAGCTGTACTGATATCTGGCACATTCCCATTTGCTAAACCTGTAGTCCATTTAGTATAGAAGTCATTCCAAGAGAATGTTTCAATCTTAATTTTCGTTTTCGGATGCTTTTGCATGAAGGCATCTGCTGATTTTTGAATACTTTCTAAACGTGGTCCTTGAGTAAAGGAGTGCCACATTGTAATCTCACCAGATAATTCTGTCGGTGGTTCAGTACTAGTTGTAGCTTCTTTTTTTCCTGAACAAGCTACCAAGGCAACGGCTGCTAGCGCAACTCCAGCTAGACATAAAAACTTTCTCATTTTTTTCATTGTTCTTCCCTTTCTACATTAAGAAATCGCAACTTTAAAGACAACTTTTTTCACAGGTTCATCATTTATACGAACCTTGGGTTGATGTAAATCTTCTGGAAAAGTGATAAGGCATTCGCCAGCTCTCAAATGAACTAACTGTTCCACTTTCCCTGTGTATAATTCAATGTCTTTTTCTTCATCATATTCTTGGATAACGCTTACATTTTCTGGCGACGTAACAGCCATGGCTTCTTCGTTTTCCAAAACTAAATGAATATCCAAATATTTTTGGTGAGTTTCAAAGAAGGCTCCTGCTTGACCGTCTGCTAGATAAGTAAAGCAATTACCAAATAATCGATCACCATCGATATCAATCGGACCTTCTGTCAAATTTTCTAGTCCTGTTTTTTCTAGAAAATCTATTAATGTTGCAAAATGTGGATTTACTCCCACATAAGTTCCTAAACGGCTGATTTTAGTAATAATCATACTCAATCCCCCTTTCTTTATTTTTTATTTAAGACCAGCAACAAAGCGTTCTGTAATCTCTTTTGGTCTAGTAATAGCGCCACCAACAACAATACCTCGCACTCCATATCCTAGGATTTGTTTGGCTTGTTCTGGTGTATGAATTTTTCCTTCTGCAATGACATCTACACCAGCATCACAGAGTTTTTTGATCAATTCAAAATCGGGACCATCCACTTTAGGACTGTAAGATGTGTATCCTGATAAGGTTGTTCCGACAAAGTCAATTCCTGCTTCAACGGCTGCCAATCCTTCCTCGAAAGTACTTGTATCAGCCATCAAGAGCTGGTTAGGATATTTTTCCTTAACCTGACGAATGAACTCTTGAATCTCCAAACCATCATAGCGTTCACGCTTGGTACAATCCAGAGCAATGACCTCGATGTCCAGTTCTGCCAGTTCATCAACTTCTTTCATAGTAGCAGTGATGAAGGGTTCTTGCGGTGGATAATCTCGTTTTATTATCCCAATGATTGGAAGGTTTGTAACCTCCTTGATTTCCTTGATATCGCGAACACTATTTGCTCGGATACCGACTGCTCCACCTTGCTCAGCCGCTTTGACCAGCAATGGAATGACTCCTCCCGCTTCTGTATAGAGCGGTTCGTGAGGAAGGGCCTGACAAGAAACGATGATTCCATCTTTGATTTGTGCAATCAAAGCTTCTTTAGTAATCTGTGGCATCCTCTTTCCTCCTTTTCTTTGTTCTTATGAGTTCATTATAGACTATTTTTAAAGCGCTTTCAATACTTTGTGGTAGAATAGATTTCAATTTCAAAAGTATTTTATAGAACAGCTGTTTCTGAAAGTAGTTTCAGAGAATTATCTATTTTAAATCGTTTTTATTAAACTACAAAAAAGAGAGCTACCATGCTCTCTCATTCATTATTTTACGTACTTAAAAGGGATCTCGCTACCACATAGCCAGTTGTATACCTGGTCATTGACAAATACATTCATGGCTTCATGGGCATACTCAGGCATGATGCGATAGGCCTTATCACAGGTCAGACGGTTGTAAATCGCAAACTGGGTAATAGGATAGCAAACATCGTCATCCAAGCCCGTAATCATCTTAACCTCACCCTTGATACGATGGGCAAGATTTTTCACATCGATATAGGCAAGAGTCGCCATGATTTCCTCCTCTGTTTCATGGAAGGGATCGTGAAACTTGAAATAACGGAACAATTCGTCGTAAGCCTCGCTAGTATTACCAATCTCAAGCACCCGTCTGAAGTCTGACAAGAAGGGATAGATAGCAACTGTTTTCTGAATTCGAGGATTGAGCGCTGCTGCAACCAAGGCTAGAGCCCCTCCTTGTGAGGCACCATAGCTAGAAAGGAGCTTCTCATCTACCTGAGGCAGACTAGCAACAATTTCGACCAACTGGTAAATATCCAGATAAACATCCTTATAAAAGAGATGCTCCCGACCTTCCACAGCACCACGGATAATATGCCCCTTAACCGTATTTCCTAAAGGAGAACGCAAACCGTCTTGTGAATAGCCCGACTGGCCTCGAACGTCCATGGAAACAACACCGTAACCAGCCACAGTATAAGCTAGCATGTCAGCCCAGTCCCAGCCACGTCCCATATAGCCATGGAAATGGAAGATTATCGGAACCTTCTCCTCACTCTTTGGAAGAACAACTCGTGCATATACCTTGGCTTCATTGGTTCCTTCAAATGTTAATTCATAGCACTTGACTTGAGGAATGTGAAAATCTCTTTCCTCCAACTGATAAGCTGGAAGCGTTGAAACTTTTTTTACTTCCCCATCCCAGAAAGCATCAAAGTCTTCTGGAACCTCATCCCGTCCTCTATAAGTCTTGATTTCTTCTAACAAAGCTGGATTTTTCATAACATGCTCCTTTTTGTAATCGCTACCACCACTGTAGCATATCTAGAAAAGCAATGCAAGAAAGAAGGGTAATACTCTTTGAAAATCTCTTCAAACCACGTCAGCTTCGCCTTGTCGTATATATATGTTACTGACTTCGTCAGTTCTATCTGCAACCTCAAAACAGTGTTTTGAGCTGACTACGTCAGTTCCATCTACAACCTCAAAACAGTGTTTTGAGCAACCTGCGGCTAGTTTCCTAGTTTGCTCTTTGATTTTCATTGGGTCACTTCTAAAACTAACTTCCAGTTTTGGGAGAGAGAGGGAAGTTACTTTGAGAAGTTACGCTTTTTTACGAATAAATAGATAGAACCATCGAATCTAGCAAAATTAGATTTAAAACTATGGTATAATAGAAGGAGGGAATGGATGATTCTCAGACATCCAGGCATCAGCCCAACCAATGACTTGGTAGCTAAGAAAATTTTTAGCAATCCAGAAGTCACTTGTCAATTTATTCGCGATATGCTGGACTTGCCAGCCAAAAATGTGACCATTTTGGAAGGAAGCAATATTCATGTCTTACCTTCCATGCCGTACTCGGCCCAGGATTTCTATACTAGTATAGACGTTTTGGCGGAGTTGGATAATGGCACACAGGTTATTATTGAAATTCAAGTTCATCATCAGAATTTTTTCATCAATCGCCTATGGGCTTACCTTTGCAGTCAGGTCAATCAGAATCTCGAAAAAATTCGCCAACGTGAAGGTGATACCCACCAGAGTTACAAGCATATCGCACCTGTTTACGCAATAGCTATTGTAGATAGTAATTATTTCCAAGATGAATTAGCTTTTCATAGCTTCAGTATGAGGGAGGACACGACAGGTGAAGTTTTAACCATTACCAACAATGGTCAGGAAAACCATCTAGTCAAGATGGCGTTCTTGGAATTAAAAAAATATAGAGAAACCAGCAAAGACGAGGTTCGCAAACCGTGGTTGGAGTTTTTCGGGAACAAACCCTTTACCCAGCAACCTGAGCGAGCCATTAGCCAGGCAGACCAACTGCTAGACTATAAGAGCTGGTCCGAGGAGGACAGGAAAATGTTTAGTCAACTACGTATGCGCGAAGAACAGGCATTGTTAGCACAGGACTATGCCTTGGAAACTGCTAGGGCAGAAGGGATTGAACAGGGACTGGAGCGTGGAAAAGTTGAAGGAAGTTTGTCTATGCTACTAAATCTAGTCCGTCAAGGTCTTTTGCCTTCTGAAGTTGCCAGTCAACAGTTGGGTATGACTGTCTCTGAGTTTGAAGAACTATTGAAAGAGCATCATAAATAAGAACTAAAAAATATAGAGAAACCAGTAAGGACAGGGTTCGCAAGCCGTGGTTGGAGTTTTTGTAAATCATTAAATCAATGACAGATTTTTCCGTAATAGATGGAAGAATCTGTTTTTTAGTTATGCTAGATGTGGGTTCTGAAATAGTAAGATATGGTGTATTGAAATAAGATAAGAACAAAGAAATTAGGAAAGTCAAATTATAGTTAAATGAAATAAAAACTGAACAAATTAATTGCGGAATTCAAACTAATTTCTAACAATGTTTTAGAAAACTCGGTGGACTATTTCGGATTCAATCTACTATAATTTCTAGAATTTTTTTAGAATCCGCAGTGTGCTATTTTAGATTCAATAAATTGTGCTTTTAGAAACGAAAAAAGAGCATTTCGCTCTTTTTTCTCCTATCCAGTCTTAGCTTTTTACTTCTTTCTTTTGGAAAGTGGTTTTGTAATTTACTTTAATCGTTACTGTCATGTGAGAGGCCTCGTTTCTTTTTGATGACTCTAGTATAAGGGCCAAACCTGAAAGCTAGCTTAAGATTTCCTTAGAGAAAGCTTAATCTAAATGTTCTTTCTTTTCCAAATGAAGGGCAATCATGCGCCACTCCGGATCCTCTTGCCAACCTTCTATCGAACTAATATAGCTAGCAACCTTTCTGGCTTCTTCTAAAATCGGAAAATCTTCGATAATATCAGCTACTTGGAACTCTGGGAGACCTGACTGTCTGGTTCCAAAAATCTCACCTGAACCACGCATTTTCAAATCTTCCTCCGCAAGGACAAATCCATTAGTGGTTTCTGTCATAATGCGCATGCGGTCTTTCCCAGAATCCGTCTTAGGATTGGCAACGAGAACAGCATAGGACTGCTTGTCCCCCCGACCGACACGACCTCTGAGCTGGTGAAGCTGGCTGAGACCGAAGCGATCGGCATCCATGATAATCATGACGGTCGCATTGGGAACGTTAACTCCAACCTCGATAACCGTCGTTGAAACCAGAATATCCGTTTTTCTCTCTTTGAAATCCTGCATGATCTGGTCTTTTTCGTCACTCTTCATCTTACCATGTAGAAGAGCTACCTCTGCCTTTCCTGCAAAATGCGCCGTCAACTCCTCTGATAAGGCAATGGCATTTTTCAAATCCAGAGCTTCTGATTCTTCAATCAAGGGAGAGATGACATAGGCTTGAGAACCTTTTTGGATTTCCCCCTCTAACCAAGTCAAGACCTGAGGTAGTTGCTCATGCTTGATCCAGCGTGTCACAATGGGTTTTCGACCTGCTGGCATCTGGTCGATAATGGAAACATCCATATCGCCAAAGGCTGTGATGGCTAGCGTCCGTGGAATCGGAGTCGCTGTCATCATGAGGACATCTGGATTGTCTCCTTTTTCCCGTAAAATCCGCCTTTGACCCACACCAAAACGGTGCTGCTCATCGATGATAATCAAACCAAGGCAAGCATACTCCACCCCATCCTGAATCAGAGCATGGGTTCCGATAATCAAATCAGCCTCACCCTTAGCAATAGTCTCCAAGACTTCTCTTTTTTCTGCAGCTTTCAAGGATCCTGTCAAGAGAGCCAGTTTCAAATCTGGAAAGAGACTCTGTAGACTTTCAAAGTGTTGCTCTGCAAGGATTTCTGTCGGTACCATGAGAGCAGCCTGGTGCCCAGCTGTCACTGCCGCAAACATGGCCAAGCCAGCAACCACCGTTTTTCCGCTCCCCACATCTCCTTGTAAGAGTCGATTCATGTGGTGGTCGGACTTCATGTCGGCCAAAATTTCCTGCAAACTCTTTTCTTGAGCTGGGGTCAGAGCAAAAGGAAGACTTGCTTTAACTGCTGTCACCTTTTCCTGAGACCAATTCAGAACCAAGCCGCTTCCCTGAACTCTATTTTCAGACTTGAGCGTCTGCAACTGCATTTGGAAATAAAAGAGTTCTTCAAACTTAATACGGCGAAGGGCCTGCTTGTATTCCGTCAAATCCTTAGGGAAATGCATAGCACGAACTGCTTGGCAACGGGACATAAGTTTGTATTTGTCTAGTAAAGACTGGGGAAGATTTTCCTCTATCAAGAGGTCCAACCCCTGATCAAAGGCTGTCTTAATAACCTTGACCAGACTGGCCTGACTGACTCCCTGAGCCAATCTATAGACAGGTTGGAGGTCATCTTCCACCTGAGCCAGGACCTTCATCCCAGTCAGACTAGCCTTAGCTCGATCCCATTTTCCAAAGACAGCAAGAGTTGCTCCCAACTCTATCTTATCAGCTAGATAGGGCTGGTTAAAGAAATTCACCGCAAAAACAACTTCTCCCTGCTTGAGGCTAAAGCGCAGACGATTGCGCTTGAAACCATAATACTGGACACTGGCAGGAGTCACAACTTGACCAGAAAGAACCGCTTTCTCACCGTCTTCCAGTTCCAGCACCTGTTTGGTCTTGAAGTCTTCATAACGGAAAGGAAAGTAGAGCAAAAGATCTTGCAAGTTTTCAATTCCTAGTTTGGCGTATTTTTCTGCTGACTTTGGTCCCACACCAGGTAAGACATGCAAGGGTTGATGTAGATTCATGCTCCACTCCTTTCTTCTTTAATAATATTCTCTCGGAATGCGGTCACTGAGAAGACAAACCACCTCGTAGTTAATAGTCCCACGGTAGGTCGCTACCTGAGTAGCCGTTATCTCCTTGCCCCCATTGGAGCCAATTAAGGTCACCTTGGTTCCTAAGGGATAAGGCTTAGGTAGACGAATGGTGATTTGGTCCATAGAAACTCGCCCAACGATTGGGCAAGCTTGCCCATCAACCAAGACAGTGAAATTTTGCATATCTCGCGTCCAACCATCCGCATAGCCGATTGGAACGGTCGCGATGACTTGCTCGCTATCCGCCTGATAGGTCGCTCCATAGCCCATGCAAGCTCCAGCTGGAACTGTCTTGACATGAACTAGAGCAGATTCCAAGGTCAAGGCTGGTTTCAAGTCATAGGGCAAGTCCAAGACCTCTCCGCTAGGGTTAAGACCATACATGGCATCTCCCATACGAACCGCATTGAAAATAGTCTCTGCATGCCAAAGAGTCGTTGCCGAATTACTTGCGTGAACCAGTCTTGGAACTTCCTTCATACTAGCTAAAATAGTTTTAAACCGTTCTAACTGGGCATTAAAGTAGTCATCTGATTCCTCATCTGCAGTAGCAAAGTGGGTAAAAATCCCTTCAACACGAGCACCATGTTGTTGGAGCAAGTCTTGAGCCTGATCAGCCTCACTAGCCTCTCTAAAACCAATCCGTCCCATGCCTGAGTCAATCTTGAGGTGGACTGTCAAACCTGATAGGTCTGCTTCCCTATCTAAGAGGGCTTGGATCCACTCCAGTCCAGCCACTGTCAAGGTGATGTCGTATTCTTTAGCAAGAGAAACAGCTTCGATTTCAGAAACTCCTAAAATGAGGATTCGGTTGCTGAGTCCAGCCTGTCTGAGTTCAATAGCTTCATCAATATTGGAAACGCAAAAACCATCAACATCATCTTGAATCGCCGTGGCAACAGCAACAGCCCCATGCCCATAGGCATTAGCCTTGACTACTGCGAATTTGAGCGTTCCTTGATGGATATGAGCCTCCATTTGCTGAATATTTTGTCGAATAGCTTCCAAATGAATCAGAGCCTTGGTTGGTCTATGCGGACTAGCTTTCATGATTTTCCTCCAAAATGACACTGGCTGTCACAAACTGAGCTGTATGGCTGATAGATAGCCAAATCTTTCCTGAAAATGGTGACTGACTAAAATAAGGCGCCCCGCGTTCATTATTCAAGACTTCCAAATCCTGAAAACCGAGCTTCCCAATACCCGTTCCCATGGCCTTGGAAAAGGCCTCCTTAGCCGACCAGCGACCAGCCAAATATTCAATTTGCCTGCGCCCTTTAAGACTGTTAAACCGCTCCATTTCCTTAGCGGTCAGCACGCGCTTAGCAAAACCTTCATGTCGTGTAACTGCGCTTTCTATCGAAGCCAATTCTTCGATGTCAATTCCGTGTCCAACTATCATTCTCATCAAAAGGAGTTGAGATTCCCCAACTCCATCCTTTTCACTTATTTTGTCAAGGTAGCATAGATTTCTTCTACCAAGGCCTCTGTATTTTCCCAACCTAGGCAAGGGTCGGTAATAGAACAACCAAAGACCTCTGGTTGGTTTTGACGACCATCTGCCAGGTAGGATTCAATCATAAAGCCTCGAACCGTCTTTTTGATTTTCTCATTCCAGTCACGATTTTGCAAGGTCTGACGAACAATTCGAATCTGCTCCATATATTGCTTGCCTGAGTTATCATGGTTGGTATCAATGAGGATAAAGGGATTTTCAAGTCCCATGGTTTCATAGCGTTCAATGGCATTTAGCAAAGTTTCGTAGTAAAAGTTAGGCTCATTTTTCCCATATTCATTGACTGCTCCACGAAGGATGACGTGGGCCAAGGGATTTCCTGAAGTCTCAACTTCTTGACCATGGAAGAGGAAGGTCTGTTTGTTCTGAGCAGCATAGATGCCATTAAACATGACACCCAAATTTCCAGAAGTTGGATTTTTCATCCCGACCGGTGCATCAATCCCTGAGGCCACAAAGCGGTGCTCTTGGTCTTCCACAGAACGAGCTCCTACAGCATGGTAGCTAACCAAATCATCTACCAAGACCAGATTTGACGGATAAAGCATCTCGTCTGCCGTTGTCAAACCAGTCTCTGTGATCACGCGGTAGTGCAACTGGCGCACCGCCTGCAAGCCGTTAATCAGACTTGGAGCCTTAGAGGTATCTGGTTGGTGAACCAAACCTTTATAGCCGTCTCCGTTGGTGCGAGGTTTAGCAGTATAAACACGCATAACCATGAAAATCTTGTCCGCCACCTTCTTTTGCAAGGCAGATAAACGGCGGGCATATTCCAAGACAGCCTCTTCATTATCAGAAGAGCAAGGACCAATCACCAAAAGGATACGGTCATCTTCTCCTGAAATAATGTCTGCCAATTCTCTATCACGACGTTCCTTTAGTCGCAAGGCTTCCGTAGACAATTGGGTTTCTGCCTTGATTGCTTCAATATCGATTTCTTGACCTTTTTCAATAAATGCCATACTATTCTCCTAGCGTTTGGTAGATTTCTCTGACAAGGGCTTCCGTATTTTCCCAGCCTAGGCAAGGGTCTGTGATAGACTTGCCAAATACTTCTGGTTCGTTTTGACGGCCGTCTTCTAGATAAGATTCAATCATAAAGCCACGAACGTACTGCTTGATTTTTTCATTCCAATCACGGTTAATCAAGGTCTGACGGACAATTCGAATCTGATCCATGTATTGCTTACCAGAGTTGTCATGATTGGTATCCACGATGATAAAGGGATTTTCCAAGCCCATTTTCTCATACTGGGCAATGGTATCCATCAAATTATCATAGTAGTAGTTGGGAATATTCTTACCATACTCATTGATTGCTCCACGAAGAATAGCATGCGAAAGTGGGTTCCCAGTTGTTTCCACTTCTTTTCCTAGGAAAAGGAAACTTTGTTTGTTTTGAGCAGCGTAAATCCCATTAAACATGACATTGAGATTTCCAGAGGTTGGATTTTTAAAACCAGTCGCAAAATCTGCCCCACTTGCCACAAAGCGGTGTTGCTGGTCTTCAACCGAACGAGCACCAACCGCCATGTAAGAAATCAAATCATCTACTAGCGGAAGATTTTCAGGATAAAGCATTTCATCAGCTGTCGTCATACCTGTTTCTGTGATGACACGATAGTGGAGATGGCGAACGGCTTTGATTCCGTTGATAAGACTAGGCGCTTCTGTCGCATTAGGCTGGTGAATCAAGCCCTTATAGCCATCTCCGTTAGTACGAGGTTTGGCAGTGTAAACACGCATAACCATAAAGATACGGTCTGCCACTTCTTCTTGCAAAGCTGCCAAACGCTTAGCGTATTCAAGAACAGCTTCTTCATTGTCAGATGAGCATGGCCCGATTACCAAGAGAATTCGCTGGTCTTCTCCACGTATAATGGCTTCTAGCTCTTGATCGCGCTGAGATTTTCTCTCCAAAGCTTGGCCTTCTAATTTTGATAAGGCACGAACTTCTTCAATATTAATTTTAGGACTTTTTGCTGTAAATACCATAACTCATCTCCTTATAAATCAAACGGATACCAAGTAAAAATTTACTTTTCACAAGGTATCCGCCTCTAAACTATCTCATTTTATTGTCTTTTACCGTGACAGTTTTTAAACTTCTTACCAGAACCACATGGGCAAAGTTCATTCCGTCCAATCTGGCTCAAATCCAAATCTTCTGGCATATTTGCTTGGTGGGCAGCGATATTGCGAGTCGCTGTTGTACTGATATGGTGTTCTGCTTGTGGTCTTTCTTGTTCATGAATTTGTGCTTTCATCATCAAACGTGTCACATCAAACTCAATCGAACCAATCATATCATTAAACATACGGAAACCTTCTGCTTGATACTCAACAACTGGGTTGTTCTGAGCATAACCACGAAGTCCAACCGCATTACGCAATTGATCGAGGGCATCGATATGATCTGTCCACTTGTTATCTACCACTCGTAGAATCAAAACTTTTTGGAATTCTTTGACTGCTTCTTCATCGCGTAGTTTTGAAACCTGACTATCGTAAACTTGCAAGGCACGTTGGAAGAGTTCTTCCTTAATGGCCTTATCAGACAAACCTGACAAGTCTTCGATTGAAATCGAATCTTCTGGAAGCAAGTTGTACTTAGCAAAGTTCAAAATTGCTTCTAGTTTTTCATCTTGTTTCGCACGCGCATGACCATCAACGACACGACCAATCGTACGTTTGATCATAGCCTGAATTTCAGGTGCCAAGTCACGGTCTGCAGTGATGACATCGTAACGTTGAGCATAGATAATCTCACGTTGTTCACGCATGACATCGTCGTATTGAAGGACCTGTTTACGAGTATCGTAGTTATTTCCTTCGACACGTTTTTGTGCTGCTTCAACTTGACGTGTCAACATACGAGACTCAATCGCCTCTTCAGACATGTTCAAACGTTCAAAGATTCCCTTCAAGCGTTCAGAACCAAAGCGTTTCATCAAATCATCTTCAAGAGATAGGTAGAATTGTGACTCACCTGGATCTCCTTGACGACCTGAACGTCCACGAAGCTGGTTATCAATACGACGGCTTTCATGGCGCTCTGTACCAATAACACAAAGTCCTCCCAATTCGCGAACACCTTCACCAAGCTTGATGTCGGTACCACGACCAGCCATGTTAGTCGCAATGGTAACAGCACCACGTTGACCAGCATTCATGATGATTTGAGCTTCTTTATAGTGGTTTTTGGCATTCAAGACTTCGTGAGGAACACCAGCAGCGACCAATTTCTTAGAAATGTAATCACTAGTTTCAACCGCTACTGTACCAACCAAGACAGGTTGACCCTTTTGGTAGCGAGCCTTAACGTCTTCGACAACTGCTTTAAACTTAGCTTCAATGCTAGCAAAAAGCAAGTCTGGATGGTCAATACGTTGAACAGGACGGTTTGTTGGGATTGGAATAACACGAATGTTGTAAATTTCACGGAATTCTTCTTCCTCAGTCTTACCTGTACCCGTCATACCTGACAATTTCTTGTACATACGGAAGAGGTTTTGGTAAGTGATTGAGGCAGATGTCTTGGTTTCATCCTGAATTGGCACACCTTCTTTGGCTTCAATCGCTTGGTGCAATCCATCAGAATAACGACGACCTTCCATGGTACGACCTGTAAATTGGTCGACAATCAAGATTTCTTGCTCTTCACTGACCACATAGTCAATATCGAGAAGCATGATGTAGTTGGCACGAAGGGCGTTATCGATAAAGTGAGTCAGAGCTACATTTTCGATGTCATAGAGGTTTTCAAGCTTGAAGTAGCTTTCAGCCTTATCAATCCCTGAATCAGACAAACCAATTGTTTTAGACTGCACATCGATGATGTAGTCGTCTTTGTCCAAAGATTTTACATAGTGGTCTGCCATGTGGTAGAGCTGACTGGTTTCAACTGCATTAGCACCTGATACGATCAAAGGTGTACGCGCCTCGTCAATCAAGATTGAGTCAACCTCATCGACCAAGGCATAGTTAAGCGGACGTTGTACCATGTTTTCAGCGCGAACGACCATGTTATCACGAAGGTAGTCAAATCCGATTTCTGAGTTGGTTGAGTAAGTAATATCACACTCATAGGCTTCTTTTTTCTCCATTGGAGATTTGGCAGCCAAGTTAATCCCTACTGACAAACCAAGCCAAGAGTACAATTCACCCATCTCAGTCGCGTCACGTTCTGATAGGTATTCATTGACCGTAACTACGTGCACCCCTTTACCTGAAAGAGCATTGAGGTATACGGGCATGGTCGCAGTCAAGGTTTTCCCTTCCCCTGTACGCATTTCTGGCACGTCACCATGGTGAAGAACGATTCCTCCCATGACCTGAACCTTATATGGGAAGAGACCTAGGACACGTTTGGCACCTTCACGGACAACCGCAAATGCTTCATAAAGCAATGAATCTAGTGATTCTCCATTTTGATAACGTTCTTTAAATTCAACTGTTTTTGCTTTTAGTTGGTCGTCAGTCAAAGCAGCCATTTGGTCTTCGTATTTGAAAACCTTGTCGGCCATCTTTTCCAGACGACGGATTTCTCCTTTATCATTTTCGATAATTGTTTTTAAAATATTAGCCATGTTTTTCCTTACTTTAAATTCCGAATATTTTAGAATGTTCTTTTAATTTTAGCACAATTACTGATTATTTTCAAGGAAGAATCCCCATTTTGAAAAGGAAAAAGAGGCTAGTTTCCAAGCTAACCTCTCTGACTTTTATGATGCTTTAATTGCCAAAAATCGGCAAAATCGCAAATAGAATAAATAGGTTAATCCAAAGAGAAAAACAGCAGATCAATCCAAAAACAAAGAGACTGACTTTCTTGGACAGCAAAGCCATCAAAATGGACAGAATGCCAAAAACTAGCAAGACTTTCTGTATGCTGAAGAGGTCAATCTTCCCCCCCCCCAGAATCGGACTGCCCCAAGGAAGAAAGAAGAAAGCAAGCCAGATTAGCAGAACTAAACCAATATAGACCTTGGAATAGCGTGTAATAAATGACGTTAGATGTGCCATAAGCCACCTCCTATAAATAGAAACCGATATAAATCAATGCCTCCCACCTTTAGACTTTCCTAACTCCTTTCTTAGTCTAAGCATTTTTTTGAAACAGAAATAAGTTAACCTATTCAGACCAATAGCTAGCAGAATAAAAAGAAACCAAATGCCCCATAACTTGATATCTGTCACATTTCTCAAGACGATATTGAAAAACAGAACTGAAATAACTGTCCAAGCAAGGCTAAAAAGAGCATAGAGGGGGATGTAAAACCAGTAAAAATAGTAAAAAATTGGGAAAAATTTACTATCTCTATTAGCCTTGTCAATCCAGCTGAAAAAGTAAAACCAGGGAAATAAGATTATCAATTTAAACAAATGTTTCATCACCAGCCCCCTCCGTTTGATAGCGTTTTCTTCAACTTCATTCTATCAAAAAAATCTGGAAATGTCATTCCAGATTCTACTTTTTTATTTACGTTTTCTTGCGATGAGATGGATTGGTGTTCCCTCAAAAACAAAGGCCTTGCGGATTTGATTTTCCAAGAAACGCAGGTAAGAAAAGTGCATGAGTTCTTCTTCGTTGACAAAGATGACAAAGGTCGGTGGTTTGGTTGCCACTTGAGTCGCATAGAAAATCTTAAGACGTTTTCCTTTGTCTGTCGGTGTTGGGTTGATGGCAATGGCATCCATGATTGCATCGTTCAAGACAGCTGATGGAATCCGTGTGTTTTGACTTTCGCTGATTTGCTTGATCATCTCAGGAAGTTTGTGGAGACGTTGCTTGGTCAAAGCAGATACAAAGATAATCGGTGCGTAAGGCAGGTATTGGAACTGCTCACGGATATCTTCTTCCCAGTTTTTCATAGTATGGTTGTCTTTTTCAAGCGTATCCCACTTGTTGACCACGATAATCATTCCTTTACCAGCTTCATGGGCAAATCCTGCGATACGCTTGTCGTATTCACGGATGCCTTCTTCCGCATTGATGACCATCAAGACCACATCTGAACGGTCAATAGCACGCATGGCACGCATGACAGAGTATTTCTCTGTATTTTCATAAACCTTACCAGACTTACGCATACCAGCCGTATCAATCATGGTAAACTCTTGACCATCTGTATCTGTAAAGTGTGTATCAATGGCGTCACGAGTTGTTCCAGCAACGGGACTAGCAATGACACGGTCTTCGCCCAAGATAGCATTAATCAAGCTTGATTTTCCAACGTTTGGACGACCAATCAAACTAAACTTAATGACATCTGGATTTTCTTCTTCATATTCATTTGGAAGATTTTCTACGATGGCATCTAGCACATCCCCTGTACCGATACCATGGACAGATGAGATAGGCAGGGGTTCACCCAAACCGAGGGCATAGAAATCATAGATATCATTTCGCATTTCAGGGTTGTCCACCTTGTTGACTGCGAGGATAACTGGTTTATGGGTCTTATAAAGCTTACGGGCTACGTATTCGTCCGCATCGGTAATTCCTTCCTTACCGGACACGACAAAGACGATAACATCAGCTTCTTCCATGGCAATTTCTGCCTGGTGCTTGATTTGTTCCATGAAAGGAGCATCGACATCATCGATTCCTCCTGTATCAATCATGCTAAAGGAACGATTGAGCCACTCACCCGTTGCATAGATACGGTCACGTGTCACTCCTTCGACATCTTCTACAATGGAGATTCGCTCACCAGCGATCCGATTAAATAGGGTTGATTTCCCAACATTGGGACGTCCTACAATGGCAATAGTTGGTAGGGCCATAATTTCTCACTTTCTACAATAACTTCTTCTGTTCAAGATTTTTTCTAGTTGAGCTTGGTTCAGCTTGACCAAACTGTTCTGCTAGACGTTGACTCCAGCTTGTAGTCGCACGCGCCCCAGCATAGTCCGCCTGTACACGGTCATAAGACTCAATCACATCAACTGTTTGTTCCTGATATTCTTCCTCAAAAACCACCTGATGCAATGGCAAGCGAGGTTTGACTTCATGTTCTTGATTTGGCACACCTAGTGCCATCCCAAAGACAGGATAGGTGTAGTCAGGCAGGTTAAAGAGCTCTGCCACTTCTTCTGACTTGTATCGAACTAAACCGATAATCACACCACCATAGCCCAAGCTTTCAGCTGCCAGCAGGGCATTTTGACCAGCAAGAGCCGCATCGACTGAACTAATCAAGAGACCTTCTACACCTTGGGGTTGGAAGTTGTCAGTATGAAGCTGGGCTCCCTTTTCCGCTCGGTTCAAATCTCCGACAAAGAGAAGGAAAACAGCTGACTGGCGAATGGCTTCTTGAGGCACCAATTCATACAAGGCATCTTTCTTTTCTTGACTTCGGACTACAATCATAGAGTAGGATTGAAAATTCTTCCAAGACGATGCCATTTGGGCTGCTGTCAGGATTTCAGTCAAGTCTTCCTGAGGAAAGGCTTGCTCCTTAAATCTGCGCACTGAAGTGTGAGCCTTCATCAGTTTAATCATTTCTGTCATCGACGGTTTACTCCTTCTAAACGAGTCTCCTCAGCCAAATAACGGATACGTTCCATGACCCGTCTGGCTTCCCAGGTCTCGTCATTTCCATGCTTCCCTTTAGCGAAATGCAGCTCCAAATCTTCAAAGTTGAAGTTGGAGGTGAAAAAGGTCGGTAAATTTTCCTGCATCCGATATTGGAGAATGACCTGCAGGATTTCATCCCGCACCCAAGCTGTTGATTGCTCGGCACCAATATCATCTAAAATCAGGACTTCAGACAATTTAATCTCATCTACCAAGGTCTTGACATTACCATCACCGATAGCATTTTTGACATCAATGACAAAGCTAGGATAGTGGAGGAGAGTTGATGAAACACCACGTTTTTCTGATAAATCATGAGCCAAGGCAGCCACCATGAAACTTTTGCCCACACCAAAGTCTCCATACAAGTAAAGACCTTTTCGAATAGCTGGATATTGTTCCACGAAGGCTAATAGCTTTTCAAAAACTGGCAAGCGCCCCAAATCATCCAAATCTACTTGAGCTAAACTAGCTTTCTTAAGACTGGCTGGCAGATTGATTAACTTGAGACGGTTCTTAATAGCCGCTTCTTTTTCAGCCGCGATTAGTTCTGGAGTTTCTTCATAAGAAACGTCCGCATAACCATGATTCATAACCAAAATCGGCTTGTAGCCTTTGGCAATATAATCCGTATCCCCACGTAGAAACTTGTCACGCTCGGTAATGTACTGGTTAAATTTGGAGATACTGCGATTCAATTCCTCTGGGCTGAGGGATTCTTGCTGGATAAAGGCCGCAACATCAGGGTCCTTCATGATTTTCTGGACCAAATCTTGATAATGAAAACGGCTAGGTTGACGCTTGAGTACGTCTCCGACACTTTCCATCTAATCTCCTCCTTTTTCTAATCGAGCTAATAGTTCTTGTTTCTTACGTTCTAGTTCCAGACGAGTTTCCTCGCTGGTTTCATTCTTATAATCTGGATTGCTCCACTTGGGTACATTGGACTTAGCAGGACCGGGTTTACTGCCTTTTTGAGCCTGACTCTTCTGCCCACGCTCACGGATTCGCATGACTGCTTCTTCTGCCGAATGAATCTTTTGATAGGCATAGTCATTGGCTACTTTCATGGCATATTTCTCATTGATATTTGCCGAATCCACCTTATTAAAGGTCAACAAGAGAATGATATTGATGACTTCGTCCAGCAAGCCCAAACCAGCCATCTGTTGCAAGAGTTCTCTTTCTGTTTGGGTAATGGTCCCCTTGCGTGTTTGCTTGATTTCTGCCAAGAACTGCAGGGCAGTTTTACTTTTGGCTTCTTTGATAATGGTTGCTTCCTTAGGATTAAAGTCAGAAGAAATCGGTTTTTGAGCGATTTTTTCCCGCATGCGTTTGGTTGAAATAACCTGGGAAACAGCTGTTGACTTGGCCAATTGATAGGTCTCAAACCAAGTCCATTTCTTCTCCTCGGCGATGGCAAAGAGGTTTAAGACATCGGACTGCTCATCCGCAAAGCGAAGCCCATCTCGAGCCATCAGCTGACGAAAATGGTCCAAGTCAAAATCGTTGGCCACTTTCTTCTTGAGACCAAGGTCTTCTTGACTTCCTAGTTCTGCCAAATCTGGAAAGACTTGATTGAGTGAGACGGGTATTACTTCACCGTCAGCACTTTCAACCTTCAAATCCTCCACCGCTGCATCGCCAATCTTTTTCTCCAAAAGTCTGCGATAAACAGGATGTTCTAAGAAGTCCTGACTAGATAGAGGAGCATGGAGGGCTAGCTGATAGGTATCCCCTTTTTGATAGAGTGTTAAGAGATTGAAAGCGGATAGGATTTTCAAAGATTTTATCAATCTATCCATTCCAAAGTTAAGATGGTTGAGAATGTTTGAAAAGAGGTGTTCCTTTCTGCCATTATCCCAAAAACTGATGGTATAAAGATAAAGGCTCAGTGCCTCCTGACCGATAATCGGGAGGTAGCACTGTACCAGAGATAAGGTATCTTGCGACACCCGATTATTCTTTAGATAAGAAAAACGGTCAATTGGCTTCATTTATCTTTCCTTTTTCTTTTTAGAGGACTGGGTGATTTGTTGGAGCAAGCTCTCTAACTCACTCACATCCTTAAAACTACGATAGACACTGGCAAAACGTACATAGGTAATCTCATCCAACTCAGCCAACTCCTCCATGACGAGTGAACCAATGTCCTCACTTTGAATTTCATTTTCATTTCGACCACGGAGTTTCTGTTCGATACGATTGACTACCATGTTGATTTCATCACTTGACACAGGACGTTTCTGGGCTGAGCGGATAATCCCATTAAAGATTTTATCTCTAGAGAATTGTTCCCGTGTGCCATCTTTTTTAACAACCACTAAGGTTCTTTCTTCTACTCGTTCGTAGGTTGTAAAACGGTGCTGGCATTCATCGCACTCACGTCTTCTACGAATGGTGTTCCCTTCTTCTGCTTGGCGACTATCGATAACACTTGACTTGGTAGCCCCACATTTTGGACAACGCATCCTTTCCCTCCTTATCGTTTTCTTTTCATTATACCATTTTTTAAACGATTCCCAAAACAATTCTTCTTTTTGCTTGACAAGTTTTTTGTTTTGTTGTATTATTTAATTAAGACAAAAGGATAAAAGAAAGGAGACCAAGATGTCCTGGACATTTGACAACAAAAAAACCATTTATTTACAGATCATGGAGAAAATCAAGCTTCAGATTGTTTCCCATACACTGGAACCCAATCAACAACTTCCAACCGTGAGAGAGCTAGCTAGCGAGGCTGGTGTCAATCCAAACACCATCCAAAGAGCCTTGTCAGACCTTGAACGAGAAGGATTTGTCTACAGCAAGCGCACAACTGGACGATTTGTGACTGAAGATAAGGAGCTGATCGCCCAATCGCGCAAACAATTATCAGAAGAAGAATTGGAACACTTCGTTTCCTCCATGACCCATTTTGGCTATGAAAAAGAAGAACTACCAGGCGTAGTCGGCGATTATATTAAAGGAGTTTAAGCCTATGTCATTACTAGCATTTGAAAATGTATCCAAATCTTATGGAGCAACACCAGCCCTTGAAAATGTTTCCCTTGACATCCCAGCTGGAAAAATTGTTGGTCTTCTTGGGCCAAACGGCTCAGGAAAAACAACCCTGATTAAACTAATCAATGGTCTCTTACAACCAGATCAAGGACGTGTCCTCATCAACGACATGGACCCAAGTCCAGCAACCAAGGCCATCGTAGCTTATTTGCCGGATACGACCTATCTCAATGAGCAAATGAAGGTCAAAGAAGCCCTAACCTACTTCAAGACCTTCTATAAAGATTTCAATCTTGAACGTGCCCATCATCTACTTGCAGACCTAGGTATTGATGAAAATAGTCGTCTCAAGAAATTATCAAAAGGGAATAAGGAAAAGGTACAACTGATTTTGGTTATGAGCCGTGATGCTCGTCTCTACGTTCTAGACGAACCCATTGGTGGGGTGGATCCAGCAGCCCGTGATTATATCCTCAATACCATTATCAATAACTACTCCCCAACTTCTACCGTTTTGATTTCTACTCACTTGATTTCTGATATCGAGCCAATCTTGGATGAAATTGTCTTCCTCAAAGATGGAAAAGTCGTCCGTCAAGGAAATGTAGATGACATTCGCTATGAGTCAGGTGAATCCATTGACCAACTCTTCCGTCAGGAATTTAAGGCCTAAGCAAAGGAGATTATTATGTTTTGGAATTTAGTTCGCTACGAATTTAAAAATGTTAACAAGTGGTATTTAGCCCTCTATGCAGCCGTGCTAGTCCTTTCAGTCCCCCTAGGAATGCAAGGACACTACTATTCTTATATATCTTTCAAAGATAGCCAACCTTTCCTATTTATCTTTCTGGCTCTCGTCTTTGGCGGCTTGATAATTACACTTTGGATTTCAACCATTTTCTTGATTATCAAACGCTTCAAAGGTAGTGTCTATGATCGCCAAGGCTATCTGACTTTGACCTTGCCAGTTTCTGAGCACTATATCATCACAGCTAAATTAGTCGGAGCCTTCATCTGGTCTATACTTAGCTCGGCTGTACTGGCTCTAAGTGCTTTTCTTATTGTGACTATAACGGTTCCAGATTGGATGTCACATTATGACTGGTTTCCACTTGTAGAAACATACCTTCCTAAACTCTCTCTTGTGGGGTTATCCTTCCTACTAAATACTATTTCTGGAATCCTCTGCATTTACTTGGCCATTTCCATTGGACAACTGTTCAATGAATACCGTACCGCACTTGCTGTTGCAGCCTACATTGGTATCCAAATCGTCATAGGATTTATTGGAGTTTTCTTCAATACCAGTACTAACTTCTATGTCAATTCACTTGCAGGATTTAATGATAATTTCTATATGGGAGCAAGTACATCCATTATCGAGGAACTCATTTTCATAGCTATCTACTACCTCGGAATCTACTATATCTTGAAAAACAAGGTTAATTTGCAATAGTTTCATAATCAAAAAGGATAACATCTATTTAAGAAAAACACAGAAAATCAAATTAATAAAAAATTGATTTTCTGTGTTTTTTAGATTATTGCTAACTAATTTTGGTTTTAGCCAACGCCAATAACAATTATTGACTCTAGAATACATAGAACCAGGGTTACAATCATCTTTTTATTCATATAAACAACCTCACTTTCTTTTTTTATATATGATATAATATTTTGAAAACATACTAAAAAATTCCCATATAAGCAATTGAGGTAACACAAATGAAAAATTACGGAAAAATTTTTAAACAATTTAGAGAATCACGTGGATTAACATTAAAAGATGTTGCAAAACATGGTCTATCCACATCACATATTTCTAGATTTGAAAGAGAAAATTCTGATCTGACGATTGGTAAATTTATGCAAGCATTAGATGCTATTAATATGCCTGTCGAAGAATTTATGTATGCTGCAAATGACTTTCATAGGGATGAAATAAATGAATTATTAGAGCAAATTCGACTTCTAAGCTCTAAAAGAGATATTTCAGGAATGGAAAAACTGCTTATTTCTCAACTTGAAAAGACTACAAAAAGAGAGAAATTCTATACTCTGAATACCATTCTAGTTAAAATTCGCTTACAAGATTTGTCAGAAAAAATCTATTACCATGAATCTGATATTAAATATCTATCTGACTATCTTTTTTCTGTGGAATACTGGGGATGCTATGAATTACTTTTGTTTATGAATACTCTAGATGTATTATCTCACCCTACTATGATGTGCTTATCAAGAGAAATGTGTCAACGTTCCGAATTCTACAGAGATTTACCACATTATCGTAGATTGCTTGCTACCATGTTACTAAATGGATATATCACGTGTATAGAAAGAGAGGAATTTTTAGATTCTTTATATTTTAAAAAGCAACTAAAACATTGTTATTTCACAGAAACTGAGATATATGAAAAATTAGTTTTTCACTATGCCGAAAACTTATACACTTTAAAAAAAAGACAAAAATAAACGTTCTGTTTTAGAAATGAGAAAGTGCATAGCAACGATGAAGTTAGTCCACAGCGATAGCTTAGCAAAAAAATTTGAAAAACATTTAGCAAAGGTAATAGAAGAACTGAAATAATTTTCTTATATGGGAAAATTTTTAATTATTATTTCAAAAAGAGTATCATTAAATCATCAAATTAAAGAGGTGAAAATATGAGAACAGTGCAAATTATTGACCTTGAAGATCTATTAGATACAGATCAAACTTACTCCGTACCAGGTCATTGTGGTCCAAGCCATTCTTGTGGTGGCGGACGATAGTTTTCTATGAGACGAGTTCTCACTCGTCTCCTTTATTTTATAATGGTGATATTATGCTAAAAAAATATATACTAACATTGGGGATTATTATTTCGATAGTGAGAAATTCACATTATCTACTTCTTCAGCAGAGGGAACTACCTCCTATAAGCCCCCCCTACATCCCCAAAAATGTTTTACAAAAAATTGTTATTAACATATCTAACAGTTGCAATTTATCCTGTTCTTACTGTTATGCGGATGGTGGAAATTACGGCATGGATAATAAAATCATGACTCTAGATACTGCTGATAATATTATTAACGAAGTCAAATTTAGAGGTATAACACAAATTAATAGACTTATCCTATTTGGTGGAGAACCTTTTCTTAATACTCAATTATTCGAATACATTATTAAAGAATTTTCCAAATTTACAACTATACTTAAAATAGAAACCGTGACTAACGGAACAGTACTAAATAATAATGTTAAAAAAATAATAGATAATTTCCAACCATATCTAACTATTAGTCTAGATGGTCCAGAATTTATACATGATAAATTAAGAGGTAAAGGTAGCCATCGTAAAACTACTAAATTTATCCACTATTTAAAAACTATAAACTACACTAATTTTGAAATTGCTTCAACATACACTAGACTACATCAATTACATTCTCTAAGTAGAGATGATATTTTCCAATATTTTACAAATATGGATGTACACTTTAACATCAATGACGTATTTAGTAAAAATAAGGTGCTTGTGGTTAAAGAAATGGAAAAAAGCTTAGTAGATAGGAAAAAATTCATTACTGATTCTATAAATAATATTGTTGAAAATAATGAAAAAGCTTTTATAAGTCCCATCTTATATGATGTTTTAATTTCTATGATTTATAAGAGTACTAATCATACATTCTGCGACGATATAGATCCTTCAAATACCATAACTTTTGATGTTGATGGTAGCAAAAAATTGTGTTTTAGATTTTGGGGAACTCATAATAGCTCTAAAGCAGAGCTATTTAATAATAAAGAATACTTCCAACAATGTAAAGATTGTTGGTGTAAAGGTATGTGTCTTGAATGCGTTGCCAATATCATTGATGGTTATTCTTCAGTAATTAACGAAGATGGACAATTTATAGAATGTCATAAGCCTGAATTAATGGAATATTGTATTAAAGAAATTATTTATCTTTCACAAGATCAATCCAAAATATCTAAACTCGTTAATAATTTCAAAAGGTTTATCCGCTATGCTTAAAAATTTCTTTTCCAAGAAGCACCTCGTACTTTACTTCTTTTCTATTGCCATTACTTGGCTGGAAGCAATTATCACGCCAGCCCTTGTTCAGAATATTGTTGCTAGTTTTACCAATCAAGAACTAGGCCTTCTTTGGAAAGTTTTGATTTTAGGAATCCTTGGTAATCTTATCCTCTTACTAGGCTTGGCTGGGAAACGCTATTACTACGCCCGTTTGATTACTGATTTCAAATATGGAATCAAGAGTGCTATTTTCAAGCGATTTTTAAACAGTTATGAGATTGATGAAAAGGATATTTTGTCTGACCTAGAAAACGACGTCAAGCAACTAGAAGAAAGCTATATTGAGCCAACGGTCATCATCATTTCTTCTCTGGGCTTTACAACTGTGTCCATCCTCTATGCCCTGTGGAGTAATTTTTACCTGGGCTTGATTTTCATTCTCTTCTACTCCTTTCCAGTCCTCTGCAGTGCTATCGGATCAAAACGTTTGGACTCACTTTCTGAAAAGCGGTCAACTGTTAACCAGAGCTACTTAGCAAGCTTGACAAATTTTATTGGCGGTAGCCAACAAATTCGCCATTATCAGGGGCAAGACTACTTTTTTGCTCGCTATCAAAAGCAATTACAAACCAGTCTAGATGCCGAAATCAACTATGAAAAACAACGAACCTTAAACAGTCTCTTTATCAATAGCATCGATGCCTTTTGTTCTGTCACACCAATCGTCATCGGTGGCTTTATGACCTACTATAATTATTTAGATGCGGCGAGTTTTGTGGCCATCTATCTAGTTTCCCATAATATCGGCTATCAATTCCAAGAGTTGGCTTACTTTACCAACACCCGAAAAGCGACTCGAACTCTTCTCAAGAAATACCAAAAACTTCTAGTCCAGTCTGACTCCTTCTCGCCTAGAAGCATAGAAAATATTTTCCCTATCCAACTTAACAGCATCTCCCTAGAAAAAGAGGGAAATATCCTCCTGTCTCCGATTTCCATGCACATCAAGCATGGAGAAAAAATTGCCATTATTGGGGAAAGTGGCTCTGGTAAGACAACCCTGCTCAATATCATTCATGGAGAAGAGACACCAACAAGTGGTCAGATTAGCTTTGCTGGTCAAAATCTGTCACGGAAAGAAATCACAAGTATTAGTTCCTATATTCTCCAAGATAGCCATTACTTTGATACGCTCTCTCTGGACGACAATATCCTTCTAGGACTGGATAAAAATCCAGAGACTTTAAATCATATCCTCAAAAAAACAGGATTAGAACATTTGAAAAATAGAATGCTCAGTAATGATAGTCTGTCTGGTGGTGAGAAACAACGCCTCGAAATTGCTCGCGCCCTCTACCACGATAGCCAACTCATCTTAGCAGATGAGATTAAGGCCAATCTTGACTTGGAAAATAGCAGAAAGATTAGTGACTTGCTCTTCTCCCTACCTCAGACAGTCATTGAAGTCATTCACCACTACACGGAAGAAGACTTAAAACACTATGACCAAGTCATTCATTTAAGCAAAGAAAAGTAATAGTCTATAACATACGATTTTAAAAAGCAAGGAACCCGAATTGAACTGCACCCCAAAAGTTAGACAGAAAAAATCTAACTTTTGGGGTATTTTTATTATGAAATTAACTTATGATGATAAAGTTCAGATCTATGAACTTAGAAAACAAGGATATAGCTTAGAGAAGCTTTCAAATAAATTTGGGATAAACAATTCTAATATTAGGTACATGATTAAATTGATTGATCGTTATGGAATAGAGTTCGTCAAAAAAGAAAAAAATCGTTACTATTCTCCTGAATTAAAACAAGAAATGATTGATAAAGTTCTACATGAAAACTGGTCTCAAGATAGAGTTTCTCTCGAATATGCTCTCCCAAATCGTGGTATGCTTCCAAATTGGATGGCACAATACAAGAAAAACGGGTATACTATTGTTGAGAAAACAAAAGGGAGACCATCTAAAATGGGACGTAAACCAAAGAAGAAACCCGAAGAGATGACAGAGTTAGAACGACTTCAAGCAGAAAACGAGTATCTGAGAGCGGAGAATGCTGTCCTAAAAAAGTTGAGAGAACTCCGCTTGAAGGAGGAAAAAGAGAAAGAAGAAAGACAGAAATTGTTCAAGAATTAATCACTGATTTTTCGTTAGATATTCTTCTAAAAACCATTAAACTCGCTCGTTCGACCTACTACTATCATTTGAAACAGCTAGACAAACCAGATAAGGATCAAAAGCTTAAAGCTGAAATTCAAGCTATTTTTACCGAACAAAAAGGAAATTACGGATATCGTCGAATCCATTTAGAATTAAGAAATCGTGGTTATGTGGTCAATCATAAAAGAGTTCAACGCTTGATGAAAGTGCTCAATTTACAAGCTAGAATCCGCAAGAAACGCAAGTATTCTTCTCATAAAGGAGATGTTGGCAAGAAAGCAGACAACCTTATTCAACGCCAATTTGAAGCAGCTAAACCAATGGAAAAGTGTTATACGGACGTGACAGAATTTGCCATTCCAGCAAGCGCTCAAAAGCTTTACTTATCACCAGTTTTAGATGGCTTTAATAGCGAAATTATCGCCTATAATCTTTCAACTTCACCCAACTTAGAACAAGTAAAAACAATGTTGGAACAAGCATTCACAGAGAAGCGCTACGAGAATACGATTCTCCATAGTGACCAAGGCTGGCAATATCAACACGATTCTTATCATCAGTTTCTAGAGGGTAAGGGAATTCAAGCATCCATGTCACGTAAAGGTAACAGCCCAGACAACGGCATGATGGAATCTTTCTTTGGCATTCTGAAATCGGAGATGTTTTATGGTTATGAGAAGTCATTTCAGTCGCTTAAGCAATTGGAACAAGCCATTGTAGACTATATTGATTACTACAACAATAAACGAATTAAGGTAAAACTAAAAGGACTTAGCCCTGTGCAATACAGAACTAAATCCTTTGGATAAATTAATTGTCTAACTTTTTGGGGTCAGTACATTCAGCTGTTGCTTTTTATACTCAATGAAAATCAAAGAACAAACTAGGAAACTAGCCGCAGGTTGCTCAAAACACTGTTTTGAGGTTGTGGATAGAACTGACGAAGTCAGCTCAAAATACTGTTTTGAGGTTGCAGATGGAAGTTGACGCGGTTTGAAGAGATTTTCGAAGAGTATTAACTCAATATCAAACTGGCTACAATAGGACTGACAAAGACATAGAGAATACCTGTGACACCGATAGCCAAACCACCCATAGCTCCTGCTACAGAGCCGTATCGAAAGGCTGTGCCTGTTCCGACTGCATGGCCTGTTCCTCCAAGGGAAAGACCAACAGCTACTGGATCGTCAATTTTCAACCACTTCAAAAGGGTTGGTCCGATGACACTGGTTAAAATCCCAGTCGCCACTACTACCACCAAGGTCACAGTCGTCAAACCTTGCAATTTTTCTGTAATTCCCACTGCCATAGCGGTTGTTACTGACTTAGGAAAGAGAGAAATGGCTAGGAAAAAGTCCATGCCAAAAATCTTAGCTACAAGGGCCGTGAAAGAGGTATTGACAACTACTGCTAACAGACTACCAAAGAGAATACTTCGTGCATGGTGCTTCATCAAATGAAAACTCTTATAAAGCGGAATCCCTAGAGCAACAGTCGATGGGACAATCAAGTTGTTCAAATAAACCCCACCTTGGTAGTAATCTTGGTAAGAAATACCTGTCACTTTTAGAAAGATGATAATAAAGATGGCTGACAAAAGCAAGGGCGTTGTCAATGGATGGGGAAAACGTCTGTAAATCAGCATTCCCATTAGATAAGCTAGGATAGACAGGGCAAGCCCAAACAGGGGATTGGAAACAAATTCACTCATTTGGCATCTCCTTTCTCATAATCTCCCTCAAACCGTCTCTTGATAAACTGAACTACCAAGGCTATGAGGATAATATTGATGACTGCTGCAAAAAAGACAATCAAAACAATGGGCAAAAGATAGGGAGCAATCACATCAAACTTCTCCATGATTCCCACTGCTGGCGGCAAAAAGAGAATGGTCATATTGGCCAGCAAGAAATTCCCCACCATGTTAACATGCCTAGTTCTCAGCCACTTGAATTGTAGGGCTAAAAAGAGAATAATTAACCCGATAATACTGCCTGGGATGGGCAAATGAAAGAAACTAGAGATCCCCTCTCCGATTAGAGAAATCACAAAGAGAATCATTAATTGAACATATAATTTCATCCTAAACTCCACGAAATAGACTTCTTGCATACCAGTTTACTCTTTTTTCAGAAAATTTCAAGGAAATACGCAAAAATTAATAAAAATAGGGAGAAAAGCGAATACAGACAATTAAAGACTTGTGAAAACAGGCATGATTTAGGATAAAAGATGCCAGCATCCTTCTTGCCAGCTCTTTTGAAAAGTAGTATAATTATTGCATGCGCAATCATCTTGTGATGCAGAGACTGTCCGTGAATGGACCTTCTTCTATTTATAACTCTAAAAAGAAAGGAGATACTATGACCTATTTGGAAAAATGGTTTGACTTCAATCGGCGTCAAAAAGAAATTGAAAGTCTCTTGGAAGAGACTATTGCCCAGCAGAGCGAGCAAAGTCTAACCTTGAAAGAGTTCTACCTCCTCTACTACCTGGACTTGGCCCAAGAAAAATCTCTACGCCAGATTGACCTACCAGATAAGCTTCATCTGAGCCCGAGCGCTGTTTCTCGGATGGTGGCTCGCTTGGAAGCTAAAAATTGCGGTCTGCTTAGTCGCATGTGTTGTGATCAAGATAGACGCTCTAGCTTTATCTGCCTGACAAGTGATGGGCAAAAAACACTAGCCACACTACAAAAGGCTGTCGAAGAAAGCTTGGAAACTGGTTTGGATTTCTTGATTTAAGATGATTTTTTTAAAAAAAGTTGCGTGCGCAATCATTTTTCTTGACATTCTATTTTACAAGGAGTAAAATAAAGTCATCATTAAACAAAGGAGTTTTTAAAATGATTGAAATTACCTATCTAGATGCCAGCAAGAACGAAAGAACTGTAACGTTCGAATCTTATGAAGACTTTGATCGTTCACAACAAGCTTGTCTTATCGGCGTCGCAGACTACTACCCTGTTCAAAAATTGACTTACAACGGTCATGATTTGGACTACCATGGAACTTACGGAGATATCTTCTTCTATCTCAAGAAACAAGATTTAAGCCAATATAACTAAAAAAGGAGAAATACAATGGCAAAAGCAATTACAGATGCAACATTCGAACAAGAAACAAAAGACGGTTTGGTCTTGGTAGACTTCTGGGCAACTTGGTGTGGTCCATGTCGTATGCAAGGTCCAATCTTGGACAAATTATCTGAAGAACTTTCAGAAGATGTCTTGAAAATCGTTAAAATGGACGTTGATGAAAATCCAAACACAGCTCGTGCTTTTGGAATCATGTCTATCCCAACCCTTCTCTTCAAAAAAGACGGCCAAGTAGTCAAACAAGTTGCTGGTGTTCACACAGCAGAACAAATCAAGGCCATTGTTGCTGAATTGAGCTAATCACATTAGAGACCAAGTACTTGCTCTGGTCTCTTTTTTCTTGCCCTTTGCCATTTTTCAAAAAATATGCTAGACTGTATGTAGAATATTACGATGTTTGGGACATGCCATCGCTAAAAAAAACCTCTACTTGGTATTTTTTAGCTCCCTCAAGGGAGCTTTTTGCGTGCTCTGAACATTTCTCATTTCGGAAGGAGTACTATGAAACGTCAATCAGCCTTGGTCGTCTTTAGTGGCGGTCAAGATTCTACAACCTGCCTCTTTTGGGCTAAAGAACACTATGAAACGGTCGAAGCCGTCACCTTTGCCTACGGCCAACGCCATCATCTCGAAATTCAAGTCGCTAGAGAAATCGCCAAGGAACAGGGGATTCGTCATCATATCCTAGATATGTCTCTGCTGGGGCAAATCACTGAAAATGCCTTGACTTCTGATCTGGAGATTGAGCAAAAAGAGGGAGAGGTTCCCAATACCTTTGTTGACGGTCGCAACCACCTCTTTCTATCCTTTGCGGCAGTTCTTGCCAAACAACGGGGCATGAAAGATATCGTGACAGGTGTCTGCGAAACAGACTTCTCAGGCTACCCTGATTGTCGGGATGTCTTTGTCAAATCTCTTAATGTTACCCTCAACCTTGCTATGGAATACGACTTTGTTATCCAAACACCTCTCATGTGGCTAGACAAGGCTGAAACTTGGGAATTAGCCGACCAACTCGGTGCCTTTGACTATGTTCGTGAAAAGACCTTAACCTGCTACAACGGAATTATCGGGAGTGGCTGTGGAGATTGCCCAGCCTGCCACCTACGTCAGCATGGTCTAGATGTTTATCTCTCACAGAAAGGAGAGGCCTAATGTTTTTTGCACCTAAAGAAATCAAACAGGAAACTGGGGAGTCGCTTGTCTACAATCCTCACAGAACCTTGGTATCAAAAGAGTTTACTTTCGACGCTGCCCACCACCTCTTTCACTATGAGGGAAAATGCAAATCCCTGCACGGCCACACCTATCATTTGCAGATTGCTGTCAGTGGATTTTTAGATGAACGTGGCATGACCTACGATTTTGGAGACATCAAAGCTATATACAAGAACTACTTAGAGCCCCACTTGGATCATCGCTATCTAAACGAAACTCTTCCCTATATGAACACGACTGCTGAAAATATGGTTTACTGGATTTTCCAAACCATGAATCAAGAGTTGCCCGACGAACGCGGTCTTCGTTTGGAATACGTTCGCCTCTATGAAACTCCGACTTCCTTTGCGGAGTTTAGACGGGAGTGGTTAGATGACTAGGGAACGTGTCCTCAAACTACCAGTTCTGGAAATTTTCGGCCCAACCTTTCAAGGCGAAGGCCGTGCAATCGGGCAGAAAACCATGTTTGTCCGCACTGCTGGTTGCGACTACCACTGCGACTGGTGCGATTCTGCCTTTACTTGGGATGGCTCTGAAAAGCCAACTCGTATGACTGCTGACGAGGTCATTGCTGCCTTGGATAAATTGGGGAGCTACGACTATGTAACCCTATCTGGGGGCAATCCTGCTATCCTAGCAGCCAATATGGCTGAACTGGTCACCAAGCTCAAGGAACGCGGTGTCACTCTGGCTGTTGAAACTCAAGGCTCTCGCTGGCAAAATTGGTTGAAAGATATCGACCAGGTCACTCTCAGTCCCAAACCTCCTTCATCCAAGATGGAAGTCAACTTCGAGACCTTGGACTTTATCGTTTCCCAACTGGATCCAGACAAGGTCACCTTTAAAATCCCTGTCTTTGATGATGCAGATTTAGCTTTTGCTAAAGGCATACAAGAACGCTACCAACCAGATGTCCTTTTCTTATCTGCAGGAAATCCTGAGCCCAAGGTCACAGGCAATATTATCCAAGACCAACTGGACCGTCTCAAAGAACTCTGGGAACGCATCGCTGCCGACGATAGCTGGGGCAATGTCCGCGTCCTTCCTCAACTCCATACCCTCCTCTACGATAACCAACGTGGTGTTTAAAATTAGAAAGAAAAAATCATGTCACAACAAGAAGAAATGAAAAACCTAAGCCTACTAGGCAACAAAGAAACCAACTACATTTTCGAATATCAACCAGAAGTCCTGGAATCCTTTGACAATCGTCATGTGGAAAATGACTATTTCATCAAATTTAACTGTCCTGAATTTACCTCACTTTGCCCTATTACCGCTCAGCCAGACTTTGCGACCATTTATATTTCCTACATTCCTGACAAGTTCTGTGTCGAGTCAAAATCCCTCAAACTCTACCTCTTTAGTTACCGAAATCATGGAGATTTCCACGAAAACTGTATCAACACCATCGGGAAAGACTTGGTTAACTTGCTAGACCCTCGCTATTTAGAGGTTTGGGGAAAATTTACACCTCGCGGTGGAATTTCAATCGACCCTTACTACAACTACGGTAGACCTGGAACCAAGTATGAGGGCTTGGCAGAACAACGCCTCTTCCAACACGACCTCTACCCAGAGAAGATTGACAACCGTTAAACTCAAACGAAAAAGCCCTGTTCCTCGAGATGAGGAGCAAGGCTTTTTGAGTTTCAATTATTCTTCTGTTCCAAGGAAGTTTTTCGCAACGAGGGCTGCAAGAACTCCACCAGCGATTGGTGCAAGGATGAAAATCCAAACTTGTTGAAGGGCTGCACCACCTACCAAAACAGCTGGTGCCAAGCTACGGGCTGGATTTACTGAAAGCCCAGTAATATTCAAGCCCACAAGGATCAAGGCTGTCAATGACAAACCAATCACCAAACCAGCGATCGCGCCATTTCCCTTGCTTTCTGAAGTCACGGTCATGATAACCAAGACAAACAAGAAAGTTGCGATGACTTCAAACAAGAAACCATCAAAGACAGTGACACCGTTTGCCAAGGCATTTTCACCAAGACTAGCAGTTGACATGCCTGAGTTAGCCAAGAGGAAGAAGACAGAAGCAGATGCTAAGAAAGCTCCAACAACTTGTCCAAGGATGTAATTGACAAGTTCTGAAGATGACAAGCGTTTGTTTACAAACATAGCGATTGAAACAGCTGGATTCAAGTGAGCACCTGAAACAGTTCCGATTGAGTAAGCTGCAACAACAATTGCCAAACCAAAGGCAAAGGCGATTCCAAGGTGACCAAGACCATCAAGACCATTTCCAAAAACAACAGCTCCTGTCCCAACGAACACAAGCATGAAAGTACCGATTAACTCAGCAACAAATTTTTTTATTTTCTTTCTCCTTTTTTCAAAAACTAGGTACTAGTCTATCAAAAGAGGGAAAGGGTTTCAAGAAAATTGTTTGGAAATTTTCAGGATAAAATTCTATAAAAACGGTAGTGTTTATTTGAAACATTTTTTCTAAAGGTATATAATATCAATATAGTTCTAATAAGTTATTTATTCCCTAATTTGAACTAATTTTTACAACTTTGCTGTTCTTTTATGAACGTTTGAATGGTATCGTGGATACCAAGGAGGAATCATATGTCTAAAATTGCCATTGTCACAGGTGCAGGTCAAGGAATCGGTTTTGCAATCGCAAAACGATTGGTTCAAGATGGCTTTAAGGTAGGAGTCTTAGACTACAATCCCGAAACAGCCAAAAAGGCTGTTGCCGAATTATCAGCTGAAAATGCCTTTGCTGTCGTAGCTGATGTTTCGAAACAGGCAGAAGTTGCCCAAGCATTTCAAAAAGTTGTTGACCATTTTGGTGATTTGAATGTTGTCGTAAATAATGCTGGTGTTGCTCCAACTACTCCTCTTGATACAATTACTGAGGAACAATTTACACGTACTTTCGGTATCAACGTTGGTGGTGTCATTTGGGGTTCACAAGCTGCACAAGCGCAATTTAAAGCACTTGGCCACGGAGGTAAAATTATCAACGCAACCTCTCAAGCCGGTGTAGTCGGTAACCCAAATCTAACTGTTTATGGTGGAACCAAATTTGCTGTTCGTGGAATTACGCAAACATTAGCACGTGATTTAGCAGACTCAGGAATCACTGTTAACGCCTACGCACCAGGTATTGTGAAAACACCAATGATGTACGACATCGCTCATGAAGTTGGTAAAAATGCAGGAAAAGATGACGAGTGGGGTATGCAGACATTTGCAAAAGATATTACTCTAAAACGTCTATCTGAACCAAAAGATGTGGCTGCAGCCGTCAGCTTCCTTGCAGGACCAGATTCAAACTACATTACAGGACAAACCATTATCGTTGATGGTGGTATGCAATTCCATTAAGATACACAAAAAGAGGTTGAAAAATGATTCAACCTCTTTTATTAGTTTTCATTATTAGTTAGGAGGATACAATAGAAACTCTTTCAAAAAGTAATATTAGCTTATCCCTAGTATTGAAAAGACTGGATAGCGTCTTTCAAGTCATCTTGTAAACTATTTCTCTGGTCAAGTTGAACATAGACTTCCAACAGACAGGACTTAAAGTTTGAAAATTTGTAAAAATCCTCCCTTTCTTCTATCGGAAAATCAACAGCTTTTATCCAAGAAGCTACTTGCTCTTGCTCCAACTTCCCTTGTAAAATAGGTTCATAGATCACTCTTGCTAAACGCCAATCCTCATCATCTGTAAAGCGAATCGAAACTCTTTTAAATAGTTGGCCAAGTATATCAAATACTTCATGAACTCTGTTTTTAGGAAAGTCTGGATGACAAACTACCTCTGTCAGTAAATCGGCTCCATGTGCAAAAGCATGAACCCAACCATACTGACTTGAAAAACCCGTTGTATCCTTTTCTTTTGAAAGATAGTGCAAGCCTTGATTTAAAAGGACATTACGAATTTCTACTTTTAATCTCTGATAGAAAATCGATTGCTGGTTGGCATCAGCAGACAAGAGATTTGCATAAATAAGCGCCCTAAAAGAACGTTCAAGGGTTGACAAGCCTACCTTATCAATCTCTTTATCTAACCCTCCATCAGATGAAATCCCTTCAGCAATGAAATGAAATTGTTCCTGTGTAAATAGCTCTTCCTGAATCCCTCTAGCAAAGCTTGTAAAAACAAGGTCATCGCGAATTTCTGGAGAAGAATCTCCCAAATGATCAAGCAACCATTGGATTTCTTCCTGGTTATAACTTGGTTTTTCTCCTGTTATTTTTCTAAGTAACTCTTGATACATGGTCAATACCTCTACATTTCTAGCAACTTGATATAATCTAGACCCCATTTCTCGACAGCATCTAAAACAACTCTGAATTCCTGCCCCATTTCGGTTAAGCTGTACTCAACTCGTGGTGGAACTTCGGCATAGACCTTTCGTTGAACAATCTTATCCTTTTCTAATTGACGGAGATGACGAGTCAAAATAGTTTGAGTAATCCCAGGCAATAATCTCTGCAATTCTTTAAATCGTTTGGTACCCGTACTCAACTGATAAATGATTACCAGTGCCCATTTCCCCGTTAAAACCCTCTGCGTTGTCGCAAATGGACAAATACCATACTCACTCACTTTATTTGTCATAAAATATCTTCTTTCTATTTTTTAAAAAAAATTTATCTTTTAGTATCAATAATAGTACTACTTTTGATACTAGCTATCAAAAAAGTCTCTACTTGTTTTTTTGTTTGTAACTGTTACAATTATATCATAAAAAAGAAATGGAGAATAGATATGTCAACAAACTTAGAAATTTTCAACGCTTATAACCAAGCTTTAATTGCTGGTGACTTTCCTGGTGTCTTTGAAACGATGGCAGACGATATTGTCTGGCATCAACCTGGTACTCATAGTATATCTGGTACAGTTGTTGGTAAGGACAAGCTAGGAACTCACCTAGCTACATTTGCTGAGAAAACTAATGGAACCTTTAAGGTGGTAACAAATTGGGTTTCTGACAATGAGGATTTAATCGCAGCCAATGTTACTTTTCTTGGAACACGTGCTGATGGTACTGAACTCAATATGAACGGGATTGACCTCTTCCGCATTGAAGACGGAAAAATCAAAGAAGTTTGGCTCTTCTCTTCAGATCAAACTGAAGAAGATAGCTTTTGGGGATAATTTAAGAGGCCAGGACAAAAAATTTTGATTTTAGGAATTCTTTATTATAAATTTTTAAAATCGATAGATTAGAAAAAAAGCGAACAAGACAGAATTCTGAGTTTCAGATAACTCGTTTTGTTCGCTTTTTATATTTAAGGTTAGACTTTTGTTCCAGACTCTTTTAATTTACTCTCCCAACTGGGCACTGTAGGCGATGATCTGATCAACTGTGTCAGACAAGAATTGGATGGTATCACGGAGTGGTTTATCTGTTGAAATATCAGCACCGATAATCATAGCTGACTCAAGTGGTGTCTTGCTACCACCTGATTTGAGGAGATTGAGCCAATCTTCAGCTCCAGTTTCTGAATGTTTCAGATGAAGGTAACCTGCAGTCGAAATCACAAGTCCAGCTGAGTAGGTGTAACTATACAAGCCCATATAATAGTGAGCTTGGCGCATCCAAGTCAAAGCTGCATCGTCGTCGATTTCAATGGCATCGCCCCAAAAATCTGTCAAAACTTCCTTCATAATGCTGTTGAGCTTGCTTGCTCCAAAGGTCTCCCCTTCTTCAATCAGTGTATAAACCTTGCGCTGGAAGGCTGCTTCTAATAGGTGAGTGATAAAATTATGGAAATATGTATCTGTCAAACGGTGAGCCAAAGCGAAGCGTTTTTGACGTGGGTCGTCAGATTGGTGCTCCAAGTAGTCACTGAGGAGTAATTCATTGAAGGTTGACGGTGCTTCAACATAGTAGGTCGACATGTGGGCATTAAAGTAGCTTTGGTGATTGTCTGAAAAGATGAATTGACCAGAATGCCCGATTTCATGAATCAAGGTATAGACATCGCTCAAACGGCCTGTCCAGCTCATGAGAACATAAGGATGCACGCGATATGGATCCGCCGCATAACCGCCGGAATCCTTGCCACTGTTAGCAGCAAAGTCCACCCAGCGCTCTTCTTGATAGCGAGCAACTTCCTGACAATATTCTTGCCCCAAAGGTTCTACCGATTTCATGACCAAGTCATAGGCGTCGTCAATAGTCACTTGAGGATTGAGGGCGCTGTCCAAATCCAATTTCCAGTCTGCAAAGGTCATCTTTTCAAGACCATTTACCTTGGCAACATGCTTGAGGTATCTCTGAGCGACTGGTGCAAAGTCCTTCATGATGAGGTCAATCTGGCGGTCAAACATGACACGGTCCACTTCTTGTTCAGCTAGAAGATAGTCAAAGACAGAGTCGTATCCCTTCATATCAGCCAAGAGTTTTTCAGACTTGACCTGAGCCAGATAGGCTGCTGCAGCCGTATTTTGGTGCTTACGAAGTCCCTCTGAGAAGGAACGGAAGGATTTCTCACGAACCTCAGCATCCTCGTGATTTTGGTAGAAATTCTCATAGGTCACAAAGCTGTTTTTATAGGTCTTGCCATGGGCTTCAAAGTCAGCCATTTCAAAATCCCCAGCTCGCATCTTAGTGTAAATATCCTGCGGACTGTAAAAAACTTCACCGAGATTGGTCAAGGCCTTCTCCACATCTGCCCCTAAGTAGTGGGCTTTTTTGATTTTAGCCTGACGAATGGCAGCTGTTAAATGTGGCAATTTACCCAAACGGTCCAAGACTTCCTCATCTGCTGCCACCAAGGCATCGTCAAAGAAGGTCAAGGCTACGCTGGCATCTGTTTCAAATTCCATCCCAGCTTGGGCAATATTGGCAAATTCGTCATTGCTATAGTCCGTCGTCTGAGGCATAAAAGCATAGTTGCCAATATGGCTCATCTGAATGTAGATTTGCTCCAATTCCGCAAAGGCCTTCTCGAAATCCTCAAAAGTATGAAGATTACCCTTGTAGTCACGGCTAAATTGGTTGATGTCTTCACGAGCTTTCTCGATTGCACGCAAGAAATCCTCACGGTCTTGGTATAGGGCTGTTAAGTCCCAGAGTTCCTTCTCTGGAAATTCTGAACGGTGTTTTTGTTCCATTTTCTTCCTCTTATTTCTCTAATTCTAATAAAACACTAAGGGCTGATAAGGCGTAAAGCGGTGCTGTTTCTGCTCGCAAAATACGAGGACCAAGACCTGCCAAGACTGCTCCCTTAGCTTCAAAACTTTCGATTTCTGCAGGTGACAGACCACCTTCTGGACCAAAGATAAAGAGCAATTTGGCTCCCTTCTCGAGTCCATTAACTGCTTGTAAAAGCGCAGCGGCTTCTCCTTCTTTGGCCGACTCTTCATAAGCCACTACGATAGAGTCAAATTGGTCCAGTTGAGCTAGAAAGTCTGATTTTTTCTCGAAAAGTGTGACACTTGGTACTAGATTACGCTTGCTTTGTTCTGCTGCTCCAAGGGCAATTTTTTCTAGTTTTTCAATCTTTTTACCCAATTTCTTGCCATCCCATTTGGCGACCGACCAATCGGCAGGGAAGGACCAAATCTGGCTGGCGCCCAGTTCAGTTACTTTTTGAGTGATAAACTCGAGCTTGTCGCCCTTGGGAAAGCCAGATGCGATGGTCACCTGGATTGGTAATTCCACGTTGTCAGCTAACTTTTCAACCAACTCAAACTGACGATTTTCAACATCCAAGACGCGCGCCAAATGCTTGATACCATCATCAAAGACTAAGGTCACTTCATCATCTTCTTTCAAGCGCATAACCTGAAACATATGCTTGCTGGTTTCCTTGTCCTCGATGGTGACAGGAGAGATAGCACTGCCTTTGACAAAATACTGTTGCATGCTAGCCTCCAATCACACCGGAAATATCCTTGGTTTTCTTAAAGACACAGGCATTCCATTCCCCTTGAACCATGTGAGTTTCGAGGAAAAATCCAGCTGACTCAGCCGACTCGCGCACCATGTCCCACTTGTCCTTGATAATCCCACTCATGATCAGGTAGCCTTCATCCTTAACCAAACGATAAGCATCATCCGTCAGATGAACGAGGATATCCGCCAAGATATTAGCCACAATCACATCTGCCTCAATCTCAACTCCCTTAAGCAAGTCTCCTGCTGCTACATGGATGTTTTCCATACCAGGGTTTAGCTCAATATTTTCCTGAGCGACTCGAACTGCCACATCATCTAGGTCATATGCAAAGATTTCCTTGGCACCAAGCAGCGAGCTGGCAATAGAGAGAACCCCTGAACCAGTCCCCACATCCAGCACTGTTTCCCCACCACGAAGAACCTGTTCCAAGGCAAAAAGGCTCATCTTGGTCGTCGGATGGGTCCCTGTTCCAAAGGCCATACCAGGATCCAGCTTGATAATCTTTTCTCCAGCAGTAGCCTCATAGTCTGTCCAAGACGGCACGATAGTCAAGTCATGAGTAATTCGAGCTGGTTCATAGTACTTCTTCCAGTTGTCTGCCCAGTCTTCCTCAGCCAATGCAGTCGTCCCCATCTTGACCTCACCCAAATCCATAAAATCTGTCAATTCTGCTAGGCGAGCCTGCAAGTCCGACTCAACCACTGCTACATCCACCGTGTCAGGGTAGTAGGCTGTCACAACGATTTCTTCTTGCTGCTCTACCTCTGGGAAAATCTCACCAAAACGATCCACATTTCCCACATAGTCCATGCTGTCTTCGATTGCTACCCCTTGGGCACCTAGTTCAATCAAGAGATTGGAAACCAATTCCTCCCCCTCACGCTTCACTGTAACTTTTAACTCTTGCCATGTTTCCATCATTAAGATACCAAGCCCGTAAAACACAAATCCAAAATAGGAAATTCTCTGAAGACGCTTGTGTCTAAGAGAAGTTTATCTTTTTGGCACAGTGTTTAGGGCGGGTTCAGTTTAGAAATGTAACCGAACCATCCTTTCTATTTGTCAATCAATTTTTTCATGTAAACCATATCCATACCTTCTTTTTCAGGCTCGATATGAGTTTGATGGTAGCCGTTCTTCTCATAGAAAGCAACCATACCTTCATCCTGTAATACCGTACACAAATTCCACTGTCTAACGGTTGGAAATTCCTCTCCTAGCAAGCGCAATCCCTCAGAGCCATAACCTTTTCCTTGATACTGGGGCAAAATCGCTGCCGTTCCCAACCAAGCCTCCGTCAACTCTTCATTGGTCTGAACTCGTAAAAATCCGATTTTTTCGTCCTTTTCTTTCACAAAGTAGTAATAGCTATTGGGACGCTCGACTAGTTTCCACTTAATTCGTTCACTGTCCTCCAGATAAGGATCGTATTCATCTTGGTATTTATCATAAACAGCCTTAAAACTAGCTCTTTGAATTGCAATTACGGTTTCTAAATCCTCTGCCCCTGCTCGTTCAAGTCTAATCATACTCTTCCTCCAAATAATCCCTCAATCTCTCCTGCAACTGAGGGACAACTTGACTGGATGTCAAAAATTCCTCAATGTTCATCAGTTTATAGGCTTGTCCTTCATCTCCAAAGGTGATATTGTCAAACTGTTCTTGACTTAGCTGACCAACCATAAAGACAGAGTGCCGACCATCATAGAGCATACTTGGGTAAACCTTGCTCCAAAGCAGACAATCCTCAGTCAGATAAACACCAAGTTCTTCATAAACTTCACGCGCCACGCACTCAAAAGGACTTTCATCACCTTCGCGTCCACCGCCTGGAAGTTCCCACATATTGGGCCAGGGAATGCTTGCCTTATCATCGCGTAAGATAGTCAAGAGCCTATCCCCACAAAACAAAGCAATCTTACAGCCTGTGAAATCAAAAATCTCTATTTCCATATTAGACTCCTTCGGTTAATTCCTTTTCCAGCTCGGCTAACCAATTTTGATAATAGCTTTTCTCATCCCGTAACATCCGGCTGCTATTCATTTTCTGTCTAGCAATCTTCATAGCCTTGTGAGTTTGAACTACATCTTTCCTTACCTTAAATTGATACCAAGCTTGAATGATCTGCATATCTGCTGTTTTTAGAGATAAAAAGGATTTAACCCCTCGAATACTTGCATATTCTTCCGCTTTCTTATTATCTCCTTCTATCAGAACAATTTGAAGAAGGTATAATTGAGAAATAGTTTTAGACATTGGATTATCTGTTTTCTCTAGCACAGACTGAAACTCTTGCTTTGCAAGCTCTATATTATCATCCAATATGAATACCAACCCCTGAAGAGTCTGAACACTTTCTGCAAAACTCCCTCTCACCTCCTCATCAACAGACATGACAAAGTCTTTTAAATCATATTCTTGAGGAGCTAGCAAGGTCTGGGCAGAATGCCTCAACATCAGGTAGGCATATTTCGTATTTTCAGGGTGTTGTAGCAATTCCCAAATTTTTGCGCCATCGGTGATGCCGACTGGCAAAATGTTATTTAGGAAGAAAGACAAATTAAGAAAAATCCAAGTCCCTGCAAAATACCAGCTTCTTGTCAAAAATACAAACAATATCGCCAATAATATCAAGCTGAGATGAACCATCAAGCCTCCTGAAAGCATCAAGATGATTCTTTGATCGCTTTCATCCTCTTTTAAACCAATGTATTGAGCACCAACATTTTTCAGAATGGCTGTTCTACTAAGATGAAACCTGCCTGACTTTTTGGTCAAAATAAAATGTCCTAATCCAAAAGCCACCAGCCGATAGCCTGTCAAGTAACCACAAAAAGCATGTCCCAGCTCATGAAGAATAAAGATTAAATATATACTTAGAAGAGCGAAGGCATAACCAAAAGTAAAGACTAAAACTGCGGAATACCCCAACTCTGCAAATGCGATTGTTCCACAAGCAAAAGCCAGCATAATACAGACAATAGCTAGCACATAAACCAAATAAATCCCAATTTTCTTCATAAAATCTCCATCCAACTCCTAGTATCTCGGATAAGGATAAAACTCTCCCTCTTCCAAGCCGACTTTTCCTTCTTCAAAGACTTCTTGGTTCCATTCCATGACAAATTCTTCTGCCTCTGGGTCTTCCAAAAAGTCCATAAGGGCATCTAGTCCAACCTCTGCAGTGTCTTTGAGGAATAGAGCAAAATAAGCTAGAAATTCGCGAGAAAAGCCTTTTTTAGGCAAGTAAGGGATGACCGTCAAATAGTCTTCCTCATTGACGGTTGATTTGGCAGGATTGTAGAAAAGAACTGCTTCTTCAAAGAGAATGTCATCTGACGAAACCTCTCCGTCTTCATCTACCATCTCCACACCTGCAGCATTTTGCGCTTCCAATAGAAAACTCACTTCAACTGCGTGGTTGCGTTTGTCCCAACTAATCTCAAAGTCAAAGGGAAAGTTCTTCTCCAACTCTTCCTCTAAAACATCTAAAAATCCATATGTTGCCATTTTGTCCTCTTTCTATCTATGCGACTCTTAAATCGCCCCGATTGCTCGGAAATATGCTAAAATAGATACTACCATCTTACCACATATACATCAGAAAATCCACGTTAGAAAGGACTGCTATGCTAGACAATCTCGCGCTTCGCATGCGCCCTAAAACCATCGACCAGGTAATCGGTCAGGAGCATCTGGTCGGACCTGGAAAAATCATCCGCCGCATGGTGGAAGCCAACCGCCTGTCCTCCATGATTCTATATGGCCCTCCGGGAATCGGCAAAACCAGTATTGCCTCTGCCATCGCTGGAACGACCAAGTATGCCTTTCGAACTTTCAATGCGACAGTTGATAGTAAAAAGCGACTGCAAGAAATTGCGGAAGAGGCGAAATTCTCTGGTGGTCTCGTCCTATTACTAGACGAGATTCATAGACTAGATAAAACCAAGCAAGACTTCCTCTTGCCTCTCTTGGAAAGTGGACTGGTCATCATGATTGGGGCTACGACTGAAAATCCTTTCTTTTCTGTCACTCCAGCCATTCGTAGCCGTGTTCAAATTTTTGAGTTGGAACCTCTGTCTAACCAAGACGTCAAAGAGGCTCTTCAGATAGCTCTAAGTAACCCTGAGCGTGGTTTTGATTTTCCAGTAGAACTAGATGAGGATGCGCTGGATTTCATCGCAACCTCTACAAACGGAGACCTGCGCTCTGCCTTTAACTCACTAGATTTGGCAGTTCTCTCTACCCCTGAAAATGACAAGGGCATTCGCCATATCACCCTAGACATCATGGAAAATAGCCTGCAGCGGAGCTACATCACTATGGATAAGGATGGAGATGGTCACTATGATGTTCTCTCAGCCCTGCAAAAGTCTATCCGTGACTCAGATGTGGATGCCAGTCTCCACTATGCTGCCCGCTTGATTGAGGCTGGTGATTTGCCCAGTCTCGCTCGTCGCTTGACTGTTATCGCCTATGAAGATATCGGCTTAGCCAATCCTGAAGCCCAGATTCACACCGTGACTGCTCTGGATGCCGCTCAAAAGATTGGTTTCCCAGAAGCCCGCATTCTCATTGCCAATGTCGTCATTGATTTGTCACTTTCTCCAAAATCCAACTCAGCCTATGTAGCTATGGATAAGGCACTTGCTGACCTCAAAACATCAGGTCATTTGCCCATTCCACGACACCTGCGTGATGGGCACTACAGTGGAAGCAAGGAACTGGGGAATGCCCAAGACTATCTCTATCCACACAACTATCCTGGAAATTGGGTCAAGCAAGACTATCTGCCAGAAAAAATTCGTAATCATCACTATTTCCAAGCAGAAGATACTGGTAAATATGAACGGGCTTTGGCTCAAAGAAAGGAAGCTATCGACCATTTGCGAAAAATCTGAAATCCTTTTCAAAAAATTGCACTTTCCTCTTGATTTTTTTTGAAAAAGTGGTATCATATAAACATAGAAACGCTGTGGTGTACGACTTCACACTTAAGTGTTGACCGACTATTTTTTGTATTATTAGGGAAACAAAAGTCTTCTAACAGCATGTAGGCCGTCTCACACGGAAACAGCTTCAGTTAGAGCGAGTTGCCCACCTGCTTAATTGCGCGGGTTCAATACAAACCGTGAAGTTTCGGCACCAATACAGCTTTTTTATTTGCCTCCTTAGCTCAGCTGGCAGAGCAGCGGACTCTTAATCCGTGGGTCACAGGTTCGATCCCTGTAGGGGGCATCTAAATACAACAGGAAAAGCCTTGGAACCAAGGTTTTTTTGCTTAAATAAAATTTTTTTCAAATTCTTTAGAAAACTAGCTTAAATCATAATCCAACACCAATTTTACAAATACTATAAACTAAGCTTATATACCCAAAACACAAAAAGTTCTCTTTCCATTTTGCTAGAAAGAGAACTTTTTCTTTAGGAGAAATAACTTAATTTTTAATCGATTCGTGATAGCTTAGCTGGCACTGTTAAGTAATAAGTTGCAGTCAAGCTTGCTTCGCCTTGATTGACAAAAATCTCGATGGAATTTTTATCTAAAATAACATCCAATTCTTTAGCTTCAATATCTACATACCGTCGACTAGTGTCCTGTTCTTCTTCACCTAAAATCTTTTGGGCAAGATGGCTACGATCAATGTAAACTTGCTGCGCATTACTGTCATAACCAAATTCAAGATAATCTGTATCATTTCCTAAGTGGTAATGACAATCTTTATCTATTTGGATTTGATATTGGCCTTTTTTAACAGGGAATTGTCTTAGTTTGCCATCTTCCAACCTTAGAATTCTAGGTAAAGTCATGGCACATGCCCACTTGTGTTCTTGGTCATGGGTTGGAAGGGTACGCCCCCATGTCTGCATCCAAGCAATCAGGATACGACGATTTTGATCGTCCAAGAATGTTTGAGGCGCATAGAAGTCTTGCCCATGATCAATTTCTTGAACTGATTCTGGGATAAAACGTTTTTCTCCCCAATCTACCTTACCCGTAAACAAAACCGATGAGTTGATGTTATGATATGAGTCTCCCTCACGCTGATAACGCATGGGTGACATAATAAGGCAATCCTTCCCATCTAACTCAAAGTAATCTGGGCATTCCCACATAAAGCCTTGGTGTTCTACCCCTTTTAAAAAGATGGATTCGAACCGCCATTCTACTAGGTTATCGGATCCTAGTAGAACGATACAGCCCACATTATCCTTGTGTTTGGCAGCTACTACGGAGTAATAGCGTCCATCTTTTTCAAAGAGTTTTGGATCACGGAAATCAGCAGCAATCACCTCAGCTGGCAAGTCTGCACCTGTCGCAACTGGATTTTGGGAAATCTTTTCAAAGTGAATACCGTCGTCTGAAAATGCCATATTTTGCACTTGACGGACACCGGATTCTTCTTCGATATGTCCAGTATACATGAGCCAGAGGCGATCGTCTTTAACGATAGCTGACCCTGAGAAACAACCATTGCGGTCGTAGTCTTGGTCAGGAGCAAGTGCCACTGGCAAGTGCTCCCAAGTCACCAAGTCCTTACTTTTAGCATGGCCCCAGTGCATTGGCCCCCAAACGCTATCATAAGGATAAAACTGATAAAAGAGATGGTATTCCCCACGAAAATAGACGAATCCATTCGGATCATTGATCCAGCCAATCTCAGCAGAGAAGTGATCCTCAGGTTTATATTGAGTATTAACCAGATGTTTATTTTCTGCTATAAAATGATTGGCTTTTTCTACTGTAAATGTTTTATTTATCATAAGTATATCCTATTTTATTCCAGTTCCGGAACCACCCAGACCTTGAACAATATATTTCTGAGCGACTACATAGACCAAAATCAACGGAATCGTTGAAATAGTTAATACAGCCATTACCTGATTGATATAAACTGGTTGAGTTGTATTAATAGTTGTAATTGCAACCTGCATTGAAAATTTAGAAGAATCTGTCAAAACCATCAATGGCCAAATATAATCATTCCAGCTTGAAATAAATGATAAAACACCAACTGTAGCAACTGCAGGTTTAGACATTGGAAGCATAATTCTAAAGAAAATTCTAACGATACTTGCTCCATCCATCTTTGCAGACTCAAGAATCTCTTCTGGAATTGCAATAAAGAAATTCCTAAATAAGTAAATATTAAATACACTCGCCAATCCTGGAATAATAACTGCAAGACGATTATTGACCAAACCTAAGGAATTGATAATGGTAAATTGTGGAATTAATACAGTTTCTACTGGAATAATAAGTAAAGCAAGTAAGAAACCAAATAAAATTTTCTTACCTGAAAAATTGACTTTTGCAAAAGCGAAACCGGCCAGTGCATTGACAATAATAGAACCAATAGCAAACGTTCCAGCATAAAAAATGCTGTTCCCTAGATATGTAAAAATACTAAAGCGCTCAAATACTTCCTGATAAGGTTTAAACCAATCAGCGGGATTTAAACTTGGTAAGAAGGCTTGCCAACTAGTCAAATTTTTATAAACATCCGCTTCTGGCTTCATAGCTGAAACTACTATCCAAACCATAGGAAAAAGGAAGAGTCCTGCCAATAGGGTTAACAGAATATATTCTAAGATTGTTGTTGGTTTAAATCGTTTCATCTTAGTCATCCTCCTTCAGAACGCGACGTTGTACTAAGCTAATCATACCAATTAACGTTGTAAATACTAAAGCGATTGAGCTAGAATATCCTACAAGACGATCAGTAAAACCTTGTTGATAAATATAGTACACCATAGTAATTGTTGAGTTTAATGGCCCACCTTGCGTCATAACCATTGGTTGTACAATCAGCTTAAAAGCAGAAATTAAAGTTGTTAACAATACAAACAGGGCTGTTGGTTTTAGTAGGGGCATCGTGATATAACGAAACTGAGCCCATTTTGAGAATCCATCTAATTCAGCAGCTTCATAGACATCTTGTGGAATATTCTGCATTCCTCCTAAAAATAAAAGCATCTGATAACCTGCACCCTGCCAAGCAGAAACAAAAACAATTGCATACATAGCTTGTTTAGGACTAGTCAAGAAAGGTTGAGAAGCAATACCTACCTTATTTAAAATAGCATTTAATAAGCCACTATTTGGATTTGAAAGATAAAGCCAAAGAATAGAAATAACTACCAAGGACATGACAACTGGAGCAAAAAAAGCCACTTTAAAAAACATATTTGAACTGCACCCCAAAAGTTAGACAGAAAAAATCTAACTTTTGGGGTGTTTTTATTATGAAATTAACTTATGATGATAAAGTTCAGATCTATGAACTTAGAAAACAAGGCTATAGCTTGGAGAAGCTTTCAAATAAATTTGGGATAAACAATTCTAATATTAGGTACATGATTAAATTGATTGATCGTTACGGAATAGAGTTCGTCAAAAAAGGGAAAAATCGTTACTATTCTCCTGATTTAAAACAAGAAATGATTCATAAAGTCTTACATGAAGGCTGGACTAAAGATAGAGTTTCTCTCGAATATGCTCTCCCAAATCGTGGTATGCTTCCAAATTGGATGGCACAATACAAGAAAAACGGGTATACTATTGTTGAGAAAACAAAAGGGAGACCATCTAAAATGGGACGTAAACCAAAGAAGAAACCCGAAGAGATGACAGAGTTAGAACGACTTCAAGCAGAAAACGAGTATCTGAGAGCGGAGAATGCTGTCCTAAAAAAGTTGAGAGAACTCCGCTTGAAGGAGGAAAAAGAGAAAGAAGAAAGACAGAAATTGTTCAAGAATTAATCACTGATTTTTCGTTAGATATTCTTCTAAAAACCATTAAACTCGCTCGTTCGACCTACTACTATCATTTGAAACAGCTAGACAAACCAGATAAGGATCAAAAGCTTAAAGCTGAAATTCAAGCTATTTTTACCGAACAAAAAGGAAATTACGGATATCGTCGAATCCATTTAGAATTAAGAAATCGTGGTTATGTGGTCAATCATAAAAGAGTTCAACGCTTGATGAAAGTGCTCAATTTACAAGCTAGAATCCGCAAGAAACGCAAGTATTCTTCTCATAAAGGAGATGTTGGCAAGAAAGCAGACAACCTTATTCAACGCCAATTTGAAGCAGCTAAACCAATGGAAAAGTGTTATACGGACGTGACAGAATTTGCCATTCCAGCAAGCGCTCAAAAGCTTTACTTATCACCAGTTTTAGATGGCTTTAATAGCGAAATTATCGCCTATAATCTTTCAACTTCACCCAACTTAGAACAAGTAAAAACAATGTTGGAACAAGCATTCACAGAGAAGCGCTACGAGAATACGATTCTCCATAGTGACCAAGGCTGGCAATATCAACACGATTCTTATCATCAGTTTCTAGAGGGTAAGGGAATTCAAGCATCCATGTCACGTAAAGGTAACAGCCCAGACAACGGCATGATGGAATCTTTCTTTGGCATTCTGAAATCGGAGATGTTTTATGGTTATGAGAAGTCATTTCAGTCGCTTAAGCAATTGGAACAAGCCATTGTAGACTATATTGATTACTACAACAATAAACGAATTAAGGTAAAACTAAAAGGACTTAGCCCTGTGCAATACAGAACTAAATCCTTTGGATAAATTAATTGTCTAACTTTTTGGGGTCAGTACAATTCCCTTTGCGCTTTTTATTAACAATCAAAGCCATTCCTAAGGCCGCTCCCAATTGAACTGGAATAATCCAAACAACAAATTTCAAAGTATTCAAGAAGCTCTTTAAGAAAATCGGATCTTTTGTTAATCGAATAAAATTTTCAAGTCCAACAAATTTTCTTTCATCTGGTGTCAACAAATAATAATCTGTAAAAGCATAATAAATGACCATTCCAACTGGAATTACTAAAAAGATACCTAATAAAATTAAAGCTGGAGCTAAAAAACTATAACCTAGTATGTTATCCTTTATTTTTTCACGTCTTTTTGTATCCACAACAGTTTCTTTACTCATATCCATCTCCTTTAATCATTATATATCAAACTAGGCTATTAACAAGAAAGGGGAAGGTAGTTCCAAACATTTTCCTTCCACCTTCTTTTTTACAGATTATTTGAGTGACTGATCAATAGCAGTTTGCATTTCTTTTGTACGAGTATCCAAGACTTTTTGCACATTTGGATTTTCTTCATAATAGCTGATATCTTGCATCGCTTGTTGAAAAGCTCTAGAAACCTGAGGATATGCTACGACAACTGGGCGAGCATGAGCTGTTTTTGAATTTTGTTCCATCAAGAAACGCATTGGTTCGGACACTTTATCTTTGATATTTTCAATTGTAGATTTACGAATCGGAAGGACCGAATTCCCCAAGCTAATAATTTCACTTGATTCTGTATTTGTAGCAAATTTAACAAATTCAGATGCTGCCTCTTTTTTATCAGATTTTGTCGTAACAGCTAATTGCCAACTACCTGAAGGGGATACTAATTTTTTCGTCTTACTAGATACTGGGTAAGGAAGGATACCAAAATCAATATCTTTGTAGTTTGTATTCATGTCAGCAATCGTCCAAGAACCACTCAAAAGCATTGGATACTCTCCTGTTTCAAAACCTTTTTCGACTGGACTAACAGTTGTATAACCTTCTTTTACAAGATTTTGAATGAATTGAACTGCTTCTACACTCTCTTTTGAGTTGAAGTATCCTTCTGCCTTTGTTCCATCTTCGTTTACGACAGAACCATTATTTGACCAAATCAACGGCATATAAGCATATGGTAACATTTCATCGTTTGAATTAATACGAAAATCAATTGCCGGTTTGTTATAATGATCTTTCAATTTTTTAGCAATCGTATTAAATTCATCCCATGTCCATGGCTTTTCTAGCGTTGGAAGCTCTGATTCCGCAATTCCGGCCTCTTTGAACATTTTTTTGTTGTAATAAACACCAACATTCGATTCAGAAAATCCAAATGCATAGAATTTGCCATCATAAGTTCCTTGTTGTTTAATACTGTCCAAAACATCATCCATATTATTATCTTTTAGATAATCATCTAGCGGAGTAATCACTTTAGATTTTGCATAAGCTGCCGTATTTGGTCCATCAAGGGTAATAACATCTGGAAGACTATTAGTCGTGATAGCAGCATTAACCTTGTCTTCATATCCTCCACCACTACCACTACGAGGAATATACTCAGTTACAACTTTGTACTTACTTTTTCCTGATTGATTAAAGTTGTCAACAACTTTTTGCCAAGCTTTTCCTTCATTGGTTTCGTCAGAGAATTGTACCCAGACTTTAATATCATTTGAAGAACTCGCTTGTTTTGAGTTAGTTCCTCCACTACAACCTGCAAGTATAGCTAACGATAGCCCCGCAACAACAGATAACATTGTACCTTTACGCATTATTTTCCTCCTTTTTGAAACGTTTCATTTTTTATTTATTTTTTAAACAAGCCTCTAGCCTGTTTTTGAAACGTTTCATTTGTTGATTATATTATAACAGCGCTTTCATTAATTGTCAAGCGCTTTTTTAATTTTTTTTGTTGTTTTATCTCCCCAAAAATATGTGGGAATTACGATTCGTTTTTCTAGAATCTCTTCCCGCTTAATCATTTTCAGTATCATTGCAACAGATTCTTTTGCCATCATACCAATATCTTGAACTATTGTAGACACTAGATAAGATTGATCGACAGAAGTTTTTAAACCATCAAACCCAATTATCTGGTAATCATCAGGTGCTATTTTCCCCAGTTCTTTCATAACACTAATAACTCTCAGAGCCATCATATCATTTATTGTAAATATACCATCAATTTCTTTATGAGATTGCAAAAAAATTCTTATCTGATCTTCAGGATTTATTAAAGGTTCTTTCATTTCAAAATTATAGACATCTACTCCTAATTCCTTAGCTTTTTCTCTGAATCCTTTACTTCTGAGTATAGTCTCATTCTCATACATATTAATTGAACCAATAAAAGCAAGGTGCTTATTATCCCTTCTAACCAGTTCCTCTGCTGCAGTTTGTCCTCCTTTGTAATTTGCTGAAGTAACATAGCATACATTTTCCGAAAAATGTCTATCTATACTTACAAACGGTAAATCAGATAAAATATATTTGTCAATATCAGAATATGTAATACCAATAATTCCATCCACTTTATTTTGTTTCAACATTTCGATATATTCGATTTCATTTTGTGAATCGCTATCAGCGTTACAAATAAATAATTTATAATTATATTTTAATAACTCTTTCTCAACATGATAGGCAAACTCCGAGAAAAACGGATGCCATATGCTCGGAATAATCAAAGCGATAGTTTCTGTTCTATTCTTTTTCATACCTCGAGCATAATTATCAGGGATATAGTCCAATGTTTTTATAGCCCTTTGAACTTTCCTTAAGGTTACTTCTTTAATGCCTTTTTCTTTATTAATCACACGTGAAACTGTTCCAACACTAACTCCTGCTTCTAAAGCAACATCTTTCATGGTAATTGATTTTCTTTGTTCTACCATCTTATCACCTCCTTTCAATATATAGTATCATGCAAACGCTTTTTTAGCAACTATTTCTCAATCATTTTTGTCCAGACCCTTTTTCCCATCATGAATAAAATCACTCCAATTAGCTTTTGAAAATACTTCAATTTTCATATGTAAACATCTACATAAAACAGGAAAAGCCTTGGAATCAAGGTTTTTTTCGTATCTTCTACAAAAAAAGCAAGAGTTTTAGAGGACTATGACTCTAGATGTACATTTTGCTTAAATGATTGAAGGTCTTTTCTTAATAAAAACACCCCAAAAATTAGATTTTTTCTGTCTAACTTTTGAGGTACAGTTCAAAACGCGAAATAGCATTTTTTATTTTAGGTTACTAATCTAATCGAATAAACATCATGGCATTTAACAAAGATATGAGTGAGACCGTGTTTATATTATTTGAATAGATCAGTCTCTTATTTTCAATCGGAGGAATAATAAAATTAGAAATGATGATATCATAAGGCGATTCTTCTAAAGATTCCTTTGATAATTCTAATTCAGTCCAAACTTCAAGTTCAAAATTGTTGCTGCAATAATAAGAAAGTGTCTCTGCAACGGATTTTGCATGATACTGATCAAAATTACTCATAACCAGAACCTTCAGCTTTGGCTGATTTTGTAGTAGATTAAGCACCAAATGTTTGGTATGAGTGATGAAGGTATAAGATAGATGATTTACCATCATTGAACTAGAACAAACTTCAAGAGTCTCTAAATAATGAGAAAGCTCTTTTTTTACATCTAAAACAAATTTAGGAAAAATATTTTGAAAGTTCCTGATTGTATTCCCTTTTTGATCAAATAAAATAAACTCAGTGGACAACTCTTGACGATACAGATGTGCGGTATTATGCAGATGCCAAATCAGATTATCCTTATTCTCAATCTCAATCTGATACTTGACTGAAATCTGATCAATAAAATCACTCAATAGATGGTAAGATTTTTCAACATAGCTATCCTTTTTTATACATTTCATAAAGAGGCTTTCATCTATGAAAAACATTTTTTGAAAGTAAGACACAAATAATTGGCAAACAACTTCTTCATCTAAAGAGATATTGTATTCTAATTCAAAATTCTTAGCAACACCTTCTATTCCTTCTGCCTGCATTAAAAAATCCAAACTTTGATCGTTAAAAGAGTCTTTCTCTACTTCCATGAAATGACCAAACTTTATTCTATATAGGTTCGTAACTAGGAGCAATTTTAGCATTCTATGAGTTGACAAATTCATTGGAAAGCTTGTTTCCTTATAAACCAATTCTAGCAATTGAGACAAGGGCTCTGACGAAAAATTTTCAAATGGCCATTCTAGGAAAGGTTCTGTTGCAAAGTTTTAAATCTACTATCAAATAAGGTAGAATAATAGAAAAAGATAGCAGGAGGAATGACGATGAATCATTTTAAAGGAAAGCAATTTCAGCAGGATGTGATTATTGTAGCCGTGGGCTACTATCTTCGTTATAACCTTAGCTATCGTGAAGTTCAAGAAATCTTATATGATCGTGGCATTAACGTTTCTCATACGACGATTTATCGTTGGGTGCAAGAATATGGCAAACTACTCTATCAAATTTGGAAAAAGAAAAATAAAAAATCCTTTTATTCATGGAAAATGGATGAAACGTACATCAAAATTAAAGGAAAATGGCATTATTTGTATCGAGCCATCGATGCAGATGGTTTAACCTTGGATATTTGGTTACGTAAAAAACGGGACACACAAGCAGCCTATGCTTTTCTTAAGCGGTTAGTGAAGCAGTTTGATGAACCGAAGGTTGTAGTCACAGATAAAGCCCCCTCTATTACAAGTGCCTTTAAGAAACTAAAAGAATACGGCTTTTATCAAGGGACAGAACATCGTACCATTAAATACCTGAATAATTTGATTGAACAAGACCATCGTCCAGTAAAGAGACGCAATAAATTCTATCGAAGTTTACGCACTGCCTCTACCACGATTAAAGGCATGGAAGCCATTCGAGGATTATATAAGAAAACCCGAAAAGAAGGCACTCTCTTCGGGTTTTCGGTCTGTACTGAAATCAAGGTATTATTGGGAATCCCAGCTTAAATCATAGATACCGTAAGGGATTTTATTCTTTATTTAAAACTTTGCAACAGAACCCGACCACTTATGCTAATCCCCTGACTAGCATCCTTTCCATAAGTTATACCCTTTCAAATGAGTGTAGCAATCCTAATGACCAGGTATTAACGCTCTTCATTTGAATAGTTGGTTTTTATTATAACAAAATTTAGAAGAAATACCATAGTTTTTCAAAATTTTCTAACTATTTCGACAGTTGTTCGTTTAAGGATAATCAGTGAGAATAACTTCTGTTCTAATGCGATTTTAAAAAGGCTAAAAGGAGCTGAGATCGCTCTCAAACTCCTTTACTTACTTTTCAATGCAACTCCTCTAAATCATGCAACTTTGACACTCATTGATTGTGTCTGTAAGTCCATTTTTATCTACACTATCCAACTGGCTATCCTCGTCGTATTGTTCACTGCCTGCTAAAACTTCTTGTCTCACTCGAACATAGTAAATCGAAGCACATTTTAGTTTAAAAGCTTGAATATAAGAACGGTTAAGATCACGTGTGGTAGCCTGATCAGTCATAAATAAAGTCAATGAAATAGCTTGATCCACATGTTTTTGAGCTGCTGCTACAATCTTAATAATGGGTTCTGGACCCATTTCATAGGCCCCACGTTCATAATAAGCATAATTTTCTTGATTAATCTGATAAGCCGGGACATAAATTCTACCTAAATTCCCCTCTTTACGCACTTCAACAGGAGCAACAACTGGCTGTAAACTTGGAGTGCAAGAAGATAAGTAACTGATTGACCCTGTCGGAGCGACGGCCAATAAATGTGCATTGGCTAAGCCATAGGTTTGAATATCCCTTACCAATGCCTTCCAATCAGCAACAGTTGGTAATTGGAAGCCATAACTTTTTAACAAGGCAGCAATCCGTTTTGTTTTAGGTTTGGCATCTTCTATCACATACTGCTTAAAGTAAGAACCATCGGCATAGGTCGACCGTTCAAAATCTGCAAAAGCCCCCTTTTCTTTAGCCAATTGACAAGAGGCTTTAAAAGCGTGATAGGCCATAGTATGGAAAAACAAATCTGTAAAGTCAACAGCTTCTTCTGAATCATAGTAAAGATGATTAGTTGCCAAAAAGCCATGTAAATTCATTGCTCCTAGACCAACAGCGTGATTAGCTGCATTGCCTTTTTCAATAGAAGGGGCGCAAGACAAATCAGAAGCTCTTGATACTTGATCTAAAGCTCTGATACTTGTCGTGATTAGCTGGCTAAAATGTTTGGCATCAGTCATGGCTTCAGCGATATTGATTGACCCCAGATTACAACAAATGTCTTCTCCAATGTCTTTGAAGCTCAGATCATCGTTGTAGGTACTTTCTGTACTCACTTGAGCAATTTCAGAACATAAGTTTGACATGACAATCCGTCCTTTTTGAGCATGAGGATTACGCTGATTGACTGTATCATCAAACAAGAGGTAAGGGTATCCAGACTCAAAATGCAATTCTGCAATCAATTGGAAAAGTTTTCTAGCGCTGATATAGGTCTTTTTAATGGCTGGATTGGCTAGCAGTTTGTTATATTCCTCTGTGATGGAAATGTCTGACATGTCCTTACCATAAACGCGTTTAATATCGTATGGCGAAAAGAGGGCCATTTCTTTGTTTTCTTTTGCCAATTGAAAGGTAATATCTGGAATAACTAACCCTAAGGCTAGTGACTTGATACGAATTTTCTCATCGGCATTTTCTCTTTTAGTATCCAAAAAGGTAAGAACTTCTGGGTGATGGGCATGTAGGTAAACGGCACCTGCACCTTGACGCTGTCCTAATTGGTTGGCGTAGGAAAAGGAATCTTCTAATAATTTCATGACAGGAACGATACCCGTTGCCTGATTTTCAATTCCTTTTATTGGTGCCCCAATTTCTCGAAGGTTGGTCAAGCATAAGGCCACCCCTCCTCCTCTCTTAGACAGTTGAAGACTGGTCCCTATTGCCCGTGAAATGGATTCCATATTATCTTCAATACGCAGCAGATAGCAAGAGATATATTCTCCCCGTCGTTTTTTACCAGCATTTAAAAAAGTTGGTGTTGCTGGTTGAAATCGCCTGTGTAACATGTCCTTTATCAAGTTAAATAGTAACGTTTGATCCCCATTTGCTAAAAAGAGAGCATTCATGACCACACGGTCTTCAACTGTTTCTAGATAATACTTGCCATCTAAAGTTTTTAAGGCATAAGATTGGTAAAATTTCATGGCTCCCATCAAGTTTAAAAAACGATAGTCTTGTTGGTAGGCATATTGAAAGGCTTCCTTGATAACGTCATCAGGATAGAGATCAAAGATAGCTTGCTCATAATAACCTTCCTTAATGAGATAAGCTAGTTTCTCTTCTAAAGATGGAAACATCATTAGATTGGGAGAAATCTGTTCGTCTAGGTAGCGCTCAACAGCAATGGCATCGCTATCAAAATGGTAGCTTCCGTCTGTTTTTTTAAAGCGGGTTAAGGCATTGAATGAGAGGTATGACTCATTGGGGTGTGACATGAGGTTGTCCTTTCTGTATTGTATTCATCGGTCTGTTTTTAAGTTTCGGGTGTTTCTGATGTCGATAGCGGGCAAAGATCGTCTGTACCTTTTTGACATCTGTAGTGGTCCCTAATAGCTCAAATTGGTGTAAAAGAGGCACCTGTAATTTTTGAGAAATGATAGGTCCTGCAATGGCAAAGGTATCTCCAAAATTGGTATTTCCAGAAGAAATCACTCCCTTACAATGCTTACGATTAGTAGGGTTATTGAGAAAATGAATGACCTGTTTAGGCACTGCTCCTTTAGCATCTGAACCGCCCGCAGCATAGGTTGGTACAATCAGTAGGTAGTCAACACCTACCTCAACTGGGCTATCATCTATCGAGATACGTTGGGCGGGCAACCCTAATTTTTGCACGAAGCGATGGGTGTTATTGGACTTAGATGAAAAATAAACAATAATCAGCTCTGCCATCCCTTAAAACTCCCAATCGTCATCGGTGGTTTCTTCTGTTATGCCCATGACATAAGAAGAACCATTCCCTGAGAAAAAGTCATGATTTTCATCTGCACGCGCGGATAACTGGGCAAAAACTTCTGGTGAAACGCGTGTTTCTTCTTCTGTAAATGGCGACTCGTATCCCAAATTTTGAAGAAACTTTCCAGCGTTATAGAGGCTGAAACGAATAGCGTCTTCTGCCAAGTCAAAACCATCGTACAATTCTTTTAAATAAGCTTTTTCAAGATCAATCAACTCATAGAGCAAGTCAAACACAAAGGTCTTCATCTCAGCCTGTTTTTCTGGACTAAGACCCGCTACTTTTTGTTGGTATTTATAGCCACTGTAATAATTGTGAATCACCTTATCCCGCAAAATGAGGCGAATGATATCAGAGGTGTTTGACATTTTCCCGCGAGCTGATAAGTAAAAAGGAAGGTAAAAGCCGCCGTACAATAAGAAACCTGGCATCATAGCTGCTGCCACTTTTGACTTCAACGGATCATTGCCAGTATAGTAGGGGATTAAGACACGCGCTCGTTCTTGTAGACTTTGAGTGGAAACCACCCATTCATGAGCTTCTTCAATTTGTTCGCTGCTGCAAAGAGTCGAAAAAATTGTCCCGTAAGACCGTGCGTGAATGGCAACCATAAAGGCAAAATTCGTGTAGATGACTTGCTCATGGTCTGTTTGTGAATGCTGAATTTGTGCCACATCTCCAACAGTTGCTTGCACCGTATCTAGCAGCGTTAAGCCAGTATAAGTTCTGGTGATTAATTGCTGCCAGTCCTCACCTAGAGACCGCCAAGAGGTTAGGTCATTAGAAACAGGGACTTTTTCAGGTAACCAAAAATTCTGGGTGACACGGTTCCAAACCTCCAAATCCTTGTCGTCATTGAGGTGATTCCAGTTAACCGAACGCAACTGCTTTTTGGTCTTAGATAAGGCGTAATCAATTGGCGATTGAGATCGCTCATAGTAATGTTGAGTCATTCGTCTCCTTCAAGGCTTATATTTTCACAAGAGTAACTAGTGCCATTAAGCCTAAGATGTCACTAGATGAGAGAAAGAACGTCACTGAGTTTTAAGTAGCACAAAAAGACTTGCATTTAAGCAGCGCTTTTCTATTGGTAAATGTTAGGTGCTTGAACATTCCTATTTAGAATGCTATCAACTGTCTTATTGAACAACCATCACTGTTCGTTTTTTCTCGAAAAATTAAGCATACTTAATTTTTTATAAAACCATTATACCACAAGATATAGTGCTTTGCAATATTTTTGTGACAATATATAGTAGCACAACTTCTCCAACACCGTCATACTGTAGTTGTAAAGCTTATGTAAAAAATAACAAACAAACGAACAGAATCATTTTTTAAGGGACAAAAGGTAATTCTAGAGTGACAAAACCAAGGTTTTTATATGTCTGTATGTATGCAAGACAAAAGGCCGGGACAATTGTCCACGACCTTTTTCATGTTTTGTAATGCTTAAAATAGTTTCAGTTAGCAACTTCTGGAATTTAACCAATCACACTTCCATTTGCGACAGATGGATCAACGGTTAAAACCGTTAGCTGATCCCCATGCTCTGCTGATAGAATCATCCCTTGACTGATGTATTTTTTCATCATTTTACGAGGTTTGAGATTAGCAACAATTTGTAGTTTTTTGCCAACTAATTCTTGTTCGTTGGGATAGAATTTGGCAATACCTGACAAGATTTGACGGTCTTCCCCATCCCCTGCATCTAATCTAAAACGAAGCAATTTATTGGAACCTTCCACTTTTGATACTTCCTTGACTTCTGCCACACGAATTTCCACAGCATCGAAGGTTTCAAATTTGATGTCGTCTTTTTCAGATTTGAGCTCGACATCTTCAGGTATCCATTCTTTTTCTTGGGAAATAGCTGAGCTACTACCCATTTGAGCTTTGATATAGTCGATTTCAGCTTCCATGTCAAGACGTGGGAAAATCGGTGTCCCTTTGGCAACAACCTTTGTATTGTCAGGAAAATCTGCTAAAGCAAGAACTGACAAATCAGAAACAGGTTCCAAACCAAGTTGTGCCATGATAGCAGCTGATGTTTCAATCATAAATGGTTGAATCAAATGAGCAACCACACGCAAGCTGGCTGCCAAGTGTGCCATGACACTGGCCAATTGAGCTTTGTCTCCATCTTCTTTAGCTAGCACCCAAGGAGCTGTCTCATCAATGTATTTGTTGGTACGAGCAATGATAGTCCAAATGGCTTCTAAGGCGCGTGGGTAATCCACCGCTTCCATGTACTTATGATAGTCGGCCAACTGAGCATCGATCAACTGACTTAACTCAGTATCAAAGGCAGTCCCGTTGTCAACGTAAGCTGGCACCGTGCCATCAAAATACTTGTTGATCATCGCAACGGTACGATTCAATAAATTACCAAGATCGTTGGCCAATTCATAGTTAATACGACCCACATAATCTTCAGGGGTAAAGGTACCGTCTGAACCAACCGGCAAGGAACGCATGAGGTAATAACGAAGAGGATCAAGTCCAAATCGCTCAACTAACATTTCTGGGTAAACCACATTACCTTTTGATTTAGACATTTTACCGTCTTTCATAACAAACCAACCATGAGCAATTAAGCGTTCTGGCATTGGTAGATCAAGCATCATCAGCAAGATTGGCCAGTAGATACTGTGGAAACGCAAGATATCTTTTCCAACCATATGGAAAACCGTTCCATTCCAGAATTTGTCAAAGTTAGCATGGTCCATTTGACCATAACCAAGGGCTGTCGCATAGTTTAAGAGGGCATCAATCCACACATAAACCACGTGTTTTGGATTTGATGGAACAGGTACACCCCAAGTGAAGGTAGTGCGACTGACTGCTAAATCTTCTAGACCTGGCTCAATAAAGTTTTTCAACATTTCATTCATACGACCATCTGGTTGGATAAAGTCAGGTTGCTCTTTAAAGAAGGCTACGAGGCGGTCAGCGTACTTGCTAAGGCGTAGGAAGTAAGATTCTTCTGATACCCACTCTACTTGGTGACCAGAAGGAGCAATCCCTCCAATAACCTTACCGTCTTCATCTCTAAAAACTTCTTCTAGTTGGCTTTCAGTGAAGAATTCTTCATCAGAGACAGAATACCAACCAGAGTATTCACCAAGGTAAATGTCATCTTGCGCCAGTAATTTTTCAAAAACAGCAGCAACGACTTCTTCGTGGTAATCGTCAGTTGTCCGGATAAATTTATCATAAGAAATATCTAGCAATTGCCAAAGGTCTTTGACATCCTTTGCCATGTTATCAACATAAGTTTGAGGGCTAATACCTGCTTCTGCTGCCTTGGTTTGAATCTTTTGCCCATGTTCATCAAGTCCTGTGAGATAGAAGACTTCATGTCCCATCAGGCGCTTGTAGCGTGCCAAAACATCACAGGCAATGGTGGTATAGGCAGAACCGATGTGTAGTTTACCAGATGGGTAGTAGATGGGTGTCGTAATGTAAAATGGTTTTTTCATCATAGTTTCCTTTCAAAATCATACTCAAATGAAAGTAGGATTGAGATATATCGTATCAGACCTCGTGGTTTTCTGTTGAAACACCGTTTATCAAGGCAAATGAAACCTTCTTTATCAGTCTCCTGTTAAGAAAAGGTTAGCTGAAAACAAACAGCCATTAATGGTTTATTATACCATATTTTAGAGATGAGCAAAACCTACCTTTCTAAGGAAAAACTGTTATCTCTTCAAAGATAGAGGCTTTAAATCAATTGATGTGACTTCGGCTTAAGCTCTTTTAATGGGTTTGATTTTCGTTTGAATATGGTAGAATTCCTGAGCCAATAAATAATTGACATACAGCAGCGGAATCAAGATAGGTGTGAGAGCATATTCTTCATAAGTTAAGGACAAGATGGTGGAGCAAACCACTCCGCAGGCAAAGGCTAAAATCACAATCAAGGTGTTGCGGCCAATATGGGTAATTTCTTGATTCTTTTCATAAAGTCCCTTGGTTAATAAATAGGCGGCATTTTTGATGTTTCCTGTCATCATGACATTAGCATAGCTAGCCCCTCGTAAGGTCTTAAAGGTGTCCACTTGAATAGAGGCAAAAAAAGCCAAGGCTGCCACCGTAAAATTGGAAGGGAGAAAAGGCGTGAATAAGGCTGTTCCAAAAGCAATCCCTGTTAAGATAAAGCTTGATAATAAGTACCAGTGCAGTCCTTTTTGCTTTGCCCAGCGGTGCATGAAGTAGGTAAAAGACTGTCCAAGCATAAAAACGAGCATGGGAAGTAAAAATTGTAGTGCCTCTTCCAGTTGCTTTTCTGACAAACGGATAGCAAAAGATAACAGATTCCCTGTTTGCACACCGGCAAAGCGTTTGCCTTGGGTCATATAGGTGAAGGCATTGACATAGCCACTGATAAAACAGAGCATCATGGCACATCGCAACCCCTCATAAACTTGATATTTTTTTCGTTTCTTTCTCGACATAATTACCCTTTTAATCCCCTTTTCTAACCTCACATTGCAAAAGAAAAAATACTGAAGAACAGTATTTTGCTCGCTTTAAGGAGAGTTTACTACCTTTCTCGGTAAGCACATCACTAGTAGTCAGTTCTTAACAAAGGTGATGACCCTCCAAATGATAGGCTTAGTATAGCACATAAAGCCTGTTAAATCAATCCTCTCAGCTACTTCCTCAGCAGCTTTACTTCCCTATTCTGACATCAAAAAAGCAAGTTTGTCACTTGCTTTTTTGATTGTCTCTCCTATTATTGCTGGTCATTTGGTTCCACTATGGTAAATCCTTTAAGAAAATGATCATCTATCAATTCTGCTTCGAAGTGATCGCCAACTTTTAAGAAGGGCAAAAGATCTGTCGTCTCACTACTTGCTTTGACTTTATACACATTGCCATCAGAAGCAAGGTAATAAACGGTTGTTCCTGAAATGATTTGGCTGGCTAATTGTTCAACCTGTCCCGAAACCATCTTAGCTTTTTTATGAGAAACAGTGGCTGAGGACAAGGAGCTGGTATCACGATCCGTAAACTGAGCGATGAGGGTCTGAATGTTATTATTAACGGTAACTTGCTGGTAATCTTCAGCATCTACAAGGGCATAGGACTTAACGAGACCTGCTGCGTCTTTTAATGAAATCAAATAATAGGCTTTGTCATTCAGTTTAACAAGCGTCGGTGCAGTTGCCGAATAGTTTTTCTCTTGCACTTCTCCTTCTGCAGATTTCATGGCAGAACGTTCAGTGGCCGAAGCCAACTTGTAATTGGTAATTTCTCTTGTCCGCATATTAACCAAGATAAAGCCAAGATTTGACGAATCGGCCGTTGCTGATGTAATACCTGTGTAGAGGTAAATGTCAGAACCAATGGTGATGTAATTGTAACTATCAGTCGTTTGTTTGACGCCTGTTTGACTAAAGACGGTATTCCAGTAGCCATTTTGATAGGTGTAATGGTCATTAACCCTTTCCAACACATTCTCAGAAGAGTAAACACGGTCTACCCATCCAGGTACTGATTTCAAGTTATAGTATTTAGATTTCCCACTAACAGCATCCAATAAGATGACTCCTGTTGGGTCTTGTGAGGATAAGCCAAATTTTGGTGCATAAGTTGTTGCGACATAATAAGGATTGCCGTTATCGTCTACCTCAAAAGATGGATCAGCAAAAATGGTCATTGGGTATTGGAAACGCAAATGCCTCATGGTGTCACGCAAGAGATATTCTGAATGAGAATACTTCATGGCCTTGTTTAATTTGACTAGCTCTGCTTTACCTGTAGTCTGATTAACCTTGACATAGTAATCAATTCCCTCTTGACGGTTGGTCACCCATTTCCAAAAAGACTTGTATTCCAGAGGTGAGACGCGGTAAGGGCGCTTACCGATAGTGATCTGACGGTATTCGTCTGAAATACAAACTGAGAAACTTTATCAATGGTTCCTAAATAAGTATCGCCAATTTTTTCGGCAGAATCACGGTCCAATAAAGCTAGCGCTGATAAATCCGTTTCTGGAAAATCCTTGTTGAAGTCGGCATTTTTAACCTCAATAACCTGGGCATAAGACTTGGCACGAAAGAGTTTTGTGTTAACCACTGTAATCAATAAGAGAATCCCTACAAGCGTTACAATGACTAAGGTCAGCCACTTCACCAAACCCGTTAAGGAATGCTTGGAAAAACTGCCCGTGACATCTTTACGACCAAGCCCTTGTTTAAAGGAACGGGTTACCGTCGTTGTCATGTCAAAGGCTGATAGGATAACCAAAGTGATTAATAATAGAATCAGACCAAAAATCACAAAAGACCAGAAAGCTAAACTCCATATATTTAAAGCTGGCAAGTAAATCCAGTAACATGCTGCTAGCAAGAGGAAGTCTAGCCCAAATAATATCAGCGATAGCCTTTTTTTCATCATAATAATCTCCTAACCAAATGAAACTCTTAATCTAAAAGCTTTTCTTTATTGTATTTTATCATATTTCACCTTAAAAAATGTTAAGAAACCTTAAAAATCAAAGAGGGAATGGCCTTTTACCACTCCCTCTTCAACTTTTCTTCGTCTGTTAGATACTTGCCTTCAATTTAAACAAAAGTACTAGTTTTTTTAGTTTTAAACCTTCAGAAATGTTAATCCATTTTTTTACGGCTAAATAGAGCGGCTAAGCTAATCAGTAAGAAGCCAAGTATACTCCATTTCACCAGTGCCTTATCACCTGTTGTTGGTAATTGAACTGCCGCTTCTGACTTTTTCTGATTTTGTGAAGAGCTTACCACCGTCGGTACCGCAGAACTCTCTGTGTTCGTCTCAACTGAGGTAAGTCCCTGTTGATGATTATCTGAGACAAGCAACTGCTCACTTGCATCCTTCACTAGGCGTAAGGCTAACTCATGAACTTCATTTTGTTTAGCCTGCACCCTTGTCTCTCCCTCAATACGATAGCCTTTTGGCAGGGTTACCACAAGTTGATAACTGCCATCTCTAACTGTTTTTCCATAAGCCTTTGGAACATATAGAGATTGGTTGAGAGGAATCAAGTGGCCTTGAAGCGTTTTAAGACTAACCTGACTGCCTTCTGGTAACAAGTGATCAAAATGAACCGTCACTTGAGAAGAATCCATTTTTGCCATCGCAAAGGCAATGTGTTGGAAAGGGTTATGTTCCGTTAAGGTAAAGCTAACTACCTTGTCAGATTGCAGCTCAACAAGATTAGTGTCATAAGTTAACAGTTCAACTGTATATTGTCCAAATGGTAATATCAGGCTGTTAGATGAGTGGTTGAAATAATCCAAAGTCTCAATCGGTTTACCAGTTGCATCGCGGACAAGATAGGTAAAGCTAATTGGGTGTTTTCCTTCTAGAACATTCACATCTAGCGCCAAACTTAAGACTCCTCTTTCTTGACCCACCGCTCTTAGGTTGGGTAATGTCGTAAAGGCAACATTACCAGCCTTATCTTCCACAAGGTAATAATAATCTCCCGGAGACACGCCCTCTACTGTTGGAATGGTGTAAGAGCCGTCTTCATTTTGAGGAATCAGAACCTTGTTATCAGTAACGGAAACAGAATGTTGGGACTCGACGACATCAAATAGTCGACCATTTTTCTTAGTGAGATAGAACACCTCGACACGAGCAATCCCTGAGCTACTAATCGCCTGTGGCTGCCCTGGAGTGAAGAACTCAACGTCATCATCCTTACGGAAACTCCCTTGCGTCAGGATTGGTTTGTTATGATTCACTGATACTTTGAAGACCTTCTCCTGCGCGTGATTATTGGCATCTTGATAGGTGATAACGTATTGGTAACTGCCAGATAGAACTTTCTCACCTCCAGCAGTGATCCCACGCCAAGCAGTACTTTCAATATCTGATAGGTCCGCACCTGGTTGACTGAACCAAATAGGCGTTAAACGTTGTTGATTTTCTGCAGCAAAAACCGTGACCTGTAAGTTATTATAGGTCTTGTTTGGCAATCCTTTGAAAGCTACAAAGTCTTTATTACCATCGTCATTTGGTGAAATAAAGAAGTCTTGATTTAGTGTCACCAATTGACTGTGAGGACGATTGCGGTGGCTGACGGCTAGCTGAGCTTGGTTGGTAACCAATCCGGTATCAGTTGCTACCATGTCAAGATTATCCTCGTAACCAACTTTTTTCTGATAATTGCCATCTGTCAGTGTCAGATGCACCAAGTCATTGCCGATAGTTTTTGGTAAATGGTCCCCTAATTTAGCAATGGCAATGTTACCTGCAAAGTCTCCCACCATATAATAAAAGGTAAGTGGTAAGAGTTTTTAGAAAATCAAATAATTCAATATTTTTAGGAGAACAGAGAAATCTGTTCTCTTTTTTGTTCGCTTAAAATTCTATTTGAAAGGAGTTCAATGATGATAGGATTAGAGATTGTAATGAATTTAGACACGTTAGAAATCTTTGACGTTATCGATCATGATAAGAGTGGAAATAGCGAACAAGCGCCTAAAACCATCCAATTAAGTTTGTTTGACTCAATGACGTGCATTTGACAGAAGGAGATAAATCAGGATGGACAGAGAAGCGCTATACAATGAATTAACTCAAAGCGAACCATTAGGTTTTATTGATCCATTCTCAGATCTTGGGGAGTTTGATCCTCTTCAGCTGAAATTTAAACAACCCGTAAAGGACTTAGTGAATCGATATTCAGGACAACCTTACAGCTTGGCCTGGCAACATAAAATTATGGAAATGCGGAAGTTGTTTATTGCCTATCAGATAGCATTAAATGAAGAAGATAAGCAGATAAACTTTCAGCGAAGAACAAGAAGCGAAGAGTCCAAAGAACATGCTACAACTATTGTAACAACCTATTTGAAATTGGGATTTAGTTTTAAAGAGATTGAGAAGCGTGTTTCTTTATCTTACAAACAACTTCGTCGAGGATGGAAAAGAAGTGATCACATCATGACAAATAGTCCTGAATTTTATAGCAAAAGGGACTTATCCGAAGGTTACTGTTTACCGAGTAAAAAGCTACCTAAAAGTATGAGAATAAATGAGGGATAGAAAATGGAAACGGGTATTTGTAGACGATGTTCTTGCGACTGGGTTACACCTTGCATCAATGAAAAGTATGGTCCTTGTTGGTGGGTAGATAAAAACAGAACGCTGTGTAGCCACTGTTTTTATGGATTTAATGATGAATCTTGTCAGACAAAAGTTTATTACAGACCAGGGCATGATTGGCTTGAGAGAGATTGGGAATTTGCTTGGGAAATACTGACAAATTCAAAAAGTCATTGGGTATATGATATGGAACATGATGTGTTGTGTGTGGTTGGTTTAGGAGATCATATTGGAGCTGTTAGATTTATTGTAAGGAACTTTTATGGACTTAATCGCATTTATCGTGAGGAGATTCCTAAATGGCAAGAAATTATTGGGAATAATATGATTTTTTATAATGCAAAGGTCAATGATTCAAAACATTACGCTAGTTCTTTGCCTAGAAAGTATAAACATGTGGATTGATATGGATAATAAAATTATTGAGAAGATACAAAATCTTTTAGAGTTAGCTTACGATGCACCAAACGATGAAGAAGGGCAGACTGCCCTTCTGATGGCTCAAAGACTTATGGTGAAGCATAATCTTTCTATGAATGATTTAACGAATAGTAAAACTCAAAAAGATATTGGTGAAACAATAGGAACATGGGAATACAGACTTCCATGGTGGCAAGAAAAGTTGGCAGGTATTTTAGGTGAAAATTTTAGATGTAAAACGATAAGAAGGCGACTTCCTGAAGACGGCATCACACAGATAGTTTTCTTCGGATATCAATCTGATGCTGAATTTTGTAGTAAGGTTTATGAAGGTGCGCTTTTATACCTTAAATATCGGCTGAAACGACTTTTTCCTACAGTATCAAGAGCAAGATAGAAAGACTATAAGAAATCGTACTTACTAGGTTTCTTAAACGGAATAGATCAACGTTTTCAGGACCAGGCTCAATCATCAGAAGAATTTGGTTTGATGGTAAAAATCCCAGCAGAAGTTTTGGAAGAACAACGACTACGTATGGGGAAATTAGAGAGTAGAAGCCTAAAAATCGAAATTGAAGTTGATTATGAGGCGTATATTGCTGGTTTGGAACACGCAAAAGAGACCAGGTTGTTATCAGAAGAATTATTGAATAAATGAGAATGAACATAGGAGGAAAGAACTATGAAAAATACAGATTGGAACAAAATTACACAAATACCCCTTACTAGCTTTGATTTTAAAAGCGTGGAAAGCGCTTTTGGGATGCCGATGCGTTACGCAAACAATTCATCGCATTTGGTAGCTTGCTTGGAGAAAAGTAAGTTGATGTTAGATGACATTTTTCAAGAGAAAATAAATTTTCTCTTAAACGGTCTGTTTTACGCAGACGGAGAGGTGAAAAAGAGCTTGTTTATCGAAGAAAATATGAGCGTTTTCTTCGAGTTGAAAAAGTGTGTTTATGATGCACACATTAAGAGCTTAAATAAAATTTAAGTGTTAAAATAAAAAACCTCAGAAGAGGGTAGGAGGAAATTACATGATTTTTGGGTTTATTGTATTGTTTGTTGTAGGAGTGTGCATTTCGTTCAGTGGAGTATTTATTATAGCTAAAAATACAGATATCGGATTTGATTTGACTGGTGAAAAAGACTTCTTTGTACATCTAACTGATTTGGGATGGATGGTGAGTATCTTTTTAATTATTGTAGGAGGGGTAATGATTTACTTCTCATATAAAGAGTTGGCACCATATTTTATAAGTGTATTGGACTTCAAACTATAACTAGTGAAGGGATATGAGAGAACTAAAAATCATGAAAAAGATTGATTTATTAAAATGCTTATCCATCATCACAAAAGACGGATTAAGAACACAAAAATTTAAGAATAGTCATCTACAGCTCATCTCTTCAGCTGAAGAAGGAAGACGAGGGTCTGTATTTGCTTATCGTTCAAAAGCAAATATGGTGAAGGCACGTGGTGTTGTTTTAACCTCTGTCGAATCATTGCTTGAGAACCAGGATCAGTTTACACACTGGACTCCTAACGTATATTGCTATGGAAGCTATAGTGATGCTGGTCGACGGATTACACGTGGCCACTCTGAAGATAATCTAAGACAGATTAACACATTCTACATTGATTTTGATATTACCTCTGCAGCTGAAGAAATGACGACAGGAGATATTTTAACAGCTTCTCTGGAGCTAGGTTTTATGCCAACGTTGATTCTAAAATCTGATAAGGGATTTCAAGCCTATTTTGTCCTCTCAGAATCAGCTTATGTTACAGCTCATTCTCAATTTCGAGTGGTGAAGGTGGCCAAAGCTATCTCTCAAAATTTAAGAAATTACTTTGCTCAAACTTTACCAGTAGATTTGACTTGTAACCATTTTGGGATTGCTCGTATTCCTCGAACTGATAATGTCGAATTCTTTGAACCTGACTATACCTATTCATTCCAGGAGTGGTTAGATTGGTCAATGAAGCAATCAGAACTTCCTTTCCCAAGTAAAAAGCCCAATTTGACGGTTATTTCGGGCTCTGAAGGGGTGAAACAGATTGGTGAGCCCTGGTATCAATTGCTGATGAGAGAGGGGAATATCAAAGGTGGAAAAGCCTTGATGGGAAGAAACAACGTTCTTTTCACGCTAGCTTTAGCCAACTTCTCTTCAGGAATTGATCAGGAAGAGTGTGAGGAGGTTCTTTCTAGTTTTAATGCGAATCTAGACGAACCACTCTCTTCAGCTGAATATCATAAGATTATCACAAGCGCCTACTCAGGAAAATATGAAGCTGCTAGTCGTGACTATGTGATGACTTTATGTAAAGCATGGGTCAATCAGGAACTCAAGGCTTCAGATCTCTTTGTGAAGCAACGTTGGTACAAGTTTAAGAAGAAACGTGCTGACAGGAAGAATAGTCATCTCTATGAATGGAAAACAGACGTAATGGCCTATTTAGAAGGTTTCTATCAATCTGAGGATCCATTTATCCAGACGACGAAAAAAGAGATACGAGAGAAGTTGAACATTCCTGAGCGTTCATTGGATAAATTATTGAAGGCTCTCAAAACAGAACAAAAGATCTTCTTCACAGTCAAACACGGCCGTGGAGGAGGCATCAGATTAGCCTCTATCAAAGCAATCTTGCTTTCCCTTATCAAGGTGAAGAAAGAACGTCAGGAGGCTTATATGGTCAATATTGCTGCTTTCTTTGAAGAAAGTATAGAGTTCACTCAGAGAGTGATAGAAAGGGTTAAGGATGGCTTTAAACAAACACAACAACTATCTCTATTTGAGCTTGATATTGGATAATTTTAAAAACCCGCAGACTGCCTTACATTTATATCTACGATTACTACCAAGATATAAATGTATATAAAATAATCTATGGAGGAATGATATGATTTTGATTTTAGCTGGACTATTTAGTCTTATATTTGTTGGAGGATCTTTATTAGTTTTCTCACTTCTAGGGATTCGTCAACAAGTTCGTTTTGAAAACGGATATGATTTTGAATTAGAAACAGATCTATTGGCAATGGTTGGCGAAAATAGAAAGTGAGAAGAAGAATGAAGTATGTAATTTTCAGTTTTGAATTAGGTGACTATATTTGTAATGGGGAGAATAAAGTTTTAGTTTTTGATACCTTGGGATTAGCTTTTCAGTATCTTCAAAAGCATTACCGTAAACCACTTCCTGAACAAAGAAAAAAGAGACTGATTCACTATCCTGAGGTGTATCAAGCTCCGTTTAGGCTTTTAAAAGTTTGTTAGGAAGGGGAAAGGTCGATGTCAGAGTTATTCAAAATTATTAGAGGATACTACCTAACAGGGGTTGGTCAGGAAGCATTGGCTTATTATTTTAAACTTTCATCGGATAACTTAAAATTTGATTCTGTTTCTGCAGGGGATGTGGCTTTAACTTTTTATCAAAACGAGGAGAGTATTTCTAGCATTCCAGCGATCATTAGAGTAGATAGTGTTATCTCGAATGATAAAATGATTTCAGATTACCTGCAGGAGGAGTTGAGAGATCATTATCCAATGTTGCCAATTGTTCGTGTATTGGATTCTGAGGAATTTGATCCTTTACTCTTTCAAGAAGTGATGACAACGTTCACTAACTTGAAATCAGAAATAAAAGAATTGGCCAAGATTGATTATGTTCAAGGTTCCATATTTGATTTTATGGATGAGGAGGAGATAGGATGAAAGAGCTTTTTACGCATGTTAAGTTAGCTCTAGGAGCTCTTCTTGTCATTTTAGTCGTGAGTCTCGCAGTTTTAGGAGGATATAGGTTGTATAAAGATCATTTTATCTTAGATTATGATCCTCACCTTACTCAGAAGGAATACCAGAATACTGTACTTGATCAAAATGTAAATCTAGTATTTTATAAAAAAGATTGTCCTTACTGTCAGGTTGGAAAAAGTGTCGTTGTAGATGCAGCCAATAAAGGTTCCTATCCTACATTTTACATTGACACTCAGACAGAAGAAGGTCAAAAGTTGGTAGAAAAATACCAGGTTGAAAAAGCTGCAACTATCATCAAGATCCGTAAGGGAAAAATAAAGAAATATCTATATGCTTTAAGAGATTCAGAGGAAAAGATTGTAGCAGATGAGAAAGGTATTCAGGAGGCCATAAATGACTAAAAGGGTAAAACTGAGTAAATGGGCTGAGACAGCTTTTCAAAATGATTGGGAACTATGGCGTACTAGGACAAATGAAGGAATGGTTGTTTTAGGAAAATTATCAGATGGAACGTTTACCCTACATCGTTTTAATGATGAGGGAGGAAGACTAACACATATTTCGCAAGATGAGGCCCTTTGGCTAACATTGGATTTGGCACCTGAAAAGTTAGGTTGTATTTAAGGAGGCAGTATGTATCAAATTTTAAATGCTATTGCGCATGGCGTGGTTGGAACCTTCTTGATTGCGATCTGGTTCGTACCGCTCTTCAGGATAACTATATGTGATAACTTTGGAAATGAAATCAAAACGAAAAGGTTGCCATTAGCGTTCTTAATGTTACTAAAAAGTGTTTGGCCGAAAAGTAAGGTTTCATTTATTTGGAAAGGATATAAGAAGCATGAGGATCGGAGATAAGGTATTGTTCTAAAAACAAAAATTCACATAAAGTAGAAAGGATATATCCATTATGATAGATGCAATCAAACGCTGGATTGAAAAGATAAAATCTAGCCCAATTTTGAAACCATTTATTAAGACTAAAATTTGGTTTCAAGAGAATATTATTAAGAGAAAACTCGTCATTTTCTCAATGTTGTTTGTGACTTGGTTAAGTCTTTTGATGGGAGCGATTTTCTCACCACAAAGACAAACATATACCTCAGAACAACTCAAAACAAAGCAGATTTTTGCGAATGGCAGTGGTGAAATGAAACTGGTCAGCCAGGAATATTCACCAGATACTGGAATTATTGTTTTACAATTTGAGACGAAAGATGCTACGACTTCGATAGATCGGGGCATCGATGCCAAACGATTGAAATGGAAACTCTATGCGCAGCATAAAGACTCAAAAATAGAGATGGATGTTGTGCCAATCATTGATAATAAAGTATCAGTTATTATTAAAGGAGTTCCGAAAAATTTTGGCGCATTTGCAATCGATGTGACGAATCAGACAGTCTCTTCTAGCTCAATTGATGTGAATATTTCATCGCCATCCAGTGATTCTAAAAAGGTTTCTCAGAAGAAATCTGAAGAAGATGACACTGTACAATTCTTTGTAACTCCTCAAAATACTCAGCTTGAAATTAAAGCTATTGAGGTTGTCTCCAGAGAAGAATTTACTCTTCAGGAAATAGAAAAAGAGATCAATTTCCAGAATGAACAGTCTCAAAAATTGACAACCTCAATTGCTCAATTAAAGGAATCAATTGAAGATGATAATTCACGAAAAGCGAGTCTTCAAGCAGAAGCAAAATATCTAACAGGTGATGATCTCGAAGCCAATCAAAAGAATATTGCTACGCTGGATACTAACATCGAAACGAAGAATAGAACCATCGAAACAGCCTATAAAAACATTGAAAAGTTGAAGGCTAAATTGGAGTCTTTGGACAAGAAAAAACAGGCAGTTAAAGATGGAACATTTGAATTTTCAAATCCTATTGAAACTGTAGAAATGAATTAAAGTGAGGTAAAATGAAATGAAATCAAAGAAAAGTTTTAAAAAGCTTTACCATGTAATGTTTTTTATAATGATTGATTGTTGCTTCACTCTATATATTTTACTTACTGTGTCGGCCTTTCTTACTTATCAGTGGTTTGTAAATCTTAACTCTTCTACAATTCTTTATTATTACGATACCATGAGTGTACTATGGTTTAGTATTTTAATTTCTACAATTTTGACAAAGATATTATATCGTCCATTGTTAAGCTCTATTTGGTTCCAACCCTTGTGGGATAAGATAAACGATAGTGAATAAAGAGAATGAATCTCCTTAATTTTTGAATTAAGGGGGTTTATTTTTTATGATTGTCCCTTTAAAAAATTTTTTTAGTTATCTTTTATACTAGAATAAATCAAAAAAAGAAAGGCAGAAAAATGAAAGAACAACTTAAATTAGCACCAAGGGAGAATCAATCAGTTAGAAAGCATCGTACTGTATTCACAAGTACAAAAGGTTTGCTTAGAAAACAAAAATGGGTTGCGCTGGATATTGATGAATATGGAATAACCTATCATAGTAATCCAGGGTATAAAGGAGAAATGTTTTCTTCAATGTACCTCGTTCTACAGGAAATTAAAATTAATGAACGTTCTTTCACACTAACCATCAAGAAAAATGATCATGAAGTTTATGTGATTGATTTGAAAAAATTAGATGGCGATTTGTGGAGCAACTTTCAAATTATAAAAGAAAAAATTACCAGCTTTGCAGGAAATAAATTAAGGAAATAAGAAATACGAAATTAGAAAAAAGGAGAAGTAATCATGGCCAAAAATGATTTAAAAAAAATTGATAATCAACTAGAAGAGGCAAAGAAAAGAGTTGCCCTTTTGGAACAGGAACGTAAAGAAGCAGAAGAGAATCTTCAAAAACAAATTGGTAAAATTTATGTTCAAATTCAATTGAAGAAAAATAAAAATCAGTCGTATGAATCAATTTTTGAAGAGTTAAAAATGGAATTAAACCTTATCAAAGAAGATGAAAAAGAACAACGTTTAGCAGCTAAGAAAAATCGTGAAGAAGGAAACTTTCCAGCTGAAAATCAGTCGTAATTTTTGAGTTTTTAACTTCTCAATGAAGTCAAAAATAGTGTAAGTAAAAGTATGTAAAGAAGAAAAACGGTGTAAGTATAACACCTACAAAGTATGTAAAGGTAAGTATAGTGTGTGTGTAAGTAGGTGAAACCGAGAAAATTACCGGTACCGGAAACGTTGATACTATCAACTCCACACGCTTCGTGGGGACAGTTTCCCTTATGCTCTTTTCTAACACAACACACCTAAAAAGGACCTTAGTCCCTCTGTGTGTGTTAGTGTGTTGAAAAACCGCAAAAATAGAACCGTGTCGGTTCGTGATGTTGCGAGGTTGAAGTTTTCTTTTTTGCTTCTTTTGGCTTTTGCTTCGACAAAAGAAAAAAGAAGGGCGCTGTTTTTTAGAAAGGAAAATTTGAAATAATGGCAAATATAAAACAAAATCGAATTGAGATTAGAGGGCTTACTGATGATGAAATTAATTATCTAAAAGCACTCGCAGAAAAAAATAAAGCTAAGTCATTTAATGATTTTCTGCTCTCAATCTGTCGTGAAAAAATTGAATACGGAAAATTTAATCGTGCTCAAGATTTATATGTTGCTCATTTGGAAAATATGAAATTAGCTTCTGACCATGTTCTGGAACAAATGAAAAAACAGACCAGGATACTATCTGAATTTGAAAAAAATGAATCGTTATGGCGATCATATTTCACGTTGGTTAGAGTATGAAGGAGAGGTGGAAAGTGATGCCTAAAGAAATCAAAATCAGAAATATACCTGATGATATGTTTGAACAACTTCGAGATATTTCCAAAAAATATAACTATCCAAGCTTTAATGAGTTTATGTTATCGCAAGTTCAAAATATCGTAATGAATGACGGATTGAATTTGTACAATAACCAATTTGCGGAAACATTATCTGTCATCAAAAAACAACAAAGTCAGATTTTAGATTTGATGTTGAAGAATGAAATTTCTCTTTCAGCTTTAAATGTTAAACAAGATATTGTAAATGATCTAACTACAAATTGGTTACATTTTATGGATGATGTATCTGCACTTGAAGCTGAACGACGGTCAGGTGGTGTTTGAAAATGAAGAAGAATAAATCTCTGTTCATCATTCTCATTTTTCTTGCAATCTTTATCGTACAACCTAACAATTTTAATGCTATCAAATCTGGCTTAACACAAAATGATATCCCGAATCAATTGAACATAGCCGATTCAGCTGAAGAAAAAAATTCCGACTCAAATTTGAATCCTACTCTGAAAAATGATGATTTGAAATCGAAGGAGTATGATGGAAAAAATCAGGTGATTGTCGTCAATGAAAAATCACAATTTACAAAGAGCGAATTGAGTTTAGAAAATGGCAGCTGGGAAAAATATTCTGATCTAGATTTTTTAAATCGTGTAGGAATTGCTGAAGCGATGTTGGGAAAAGATTTGATGTCAACTGAAGATAGAGAATCTATTTCGTCTATCACACCAACAGGATGGAAAAATAAAAAAATAATTTTCAACGGAAAAGAAGATTATTTATATAATCGTTCTCACTTAATTGGTTTTCAATTAAGTGGAGAGAATGCGAATGCTAAAAATTTATTTACAGGTACACGTGCTTTAAATGCAAATTTTGAAGATGAACAATCATCAATGGTCTACTATGAAAATAAAATTGCTAACTACATAAAAAATACGAACCACCATGTCCGCTATCGAGTAACACCTATATTTAGAAATGTGGAATTAGTTGCTAGAGGAGTTCGTATGGAAGCACAGAGTATTGAAGATGATGAGATCTCATTTGATGTATATATCTTTAATATTCAACCAGGATACAAAATCAATTATTTGACAGGATCATCTCAGAAAAATTGAGGAGGGAAAAATGAATCCAAGACTTAGCTTATATTTTAGCGAAGAAACACATGAAAAATTTAAGGCAATAAAATCCTACTTGAAAGAATCGTCTGCTTTGCAGAAACAATATCGAAATAATTCAGCAACGCTTGTCACTTTGATTGAAGTTTTTTATAAACTCTTTATTGAATTAGGAGAAGGAAAAAATTTCTATGAGCGACTGACTCAGCTGGAAAAAAATTTGGGGGATGCCTTTGATTCTGGAAATGACAACAAGGCAATTCATCGTCAACTTGATCAAATTCTCTATTTAACACTAACCAACTTTCATGCTATTACGAAAGATGATTTTGATGTTCAAGATTTGGAATCTATTCATTCACGACTGGATCCTACACAGCATGAATTAATGGCACGGATTAACGATGTTATTCAAGAAGATGTTGCACGTGGTCAAACAATCAAACATTCTCATTGAGGTATAGTAAATGGTAGATGTTGTTAAGATCTATTTAGAAACAGGAGATTTTCATGAAGCGGTGAGACAGTCAGGGCTGCCTACTCATATAGCTCATTTGAAATTGATTAAGAGCGGCTGCCTGAAAATTCAAGATAAAATTCAATATGGTTCTAGGACAGCTAAACTCGGGGGAATGGCCGAGGAGCTTTTTCAAAAGTATGTTCCAGATGCAACGGATGCGAATAAGTATTTCAAGAAAAATAATCCAGTATATGATTTTTGACTAGATGGTCTAATGATTGATGTAAAATATAGTTCATTATATAAAAGGAAAAATGGGAACTCCCATCACTGGCAATTGAGGACAAAAGGAAATCAAGATTTTATTGTCGCCTTTTTAGAACGAGAAAGTGGTTCAGAGTTAGAAAAACCAAATGTTTTATTGATACCCATGCAATTTGTTGAAGAACAAAAAGAATTACATATTTCTCAATCAGGACGGTGGATCAATGATTTTCAAGTTGAACCTGAAGAATTACAACCGTTATTAAAAGACTACGCTCTTTTAAGGAAAAATGGATTATTTTAATTCAAAGAGAGGAAAATAATGAACGTATCTTCTAGTCCAAGTATTACCTCCATGCTGCAATACACTGAAGCAAATAGTGGCTTTGTAGACTACACTAATAGAGATGAAGCTGTTGAGGTTGATAATGAATTAAATTTAGAAACACACAGACAAAATATTGAGTCTCTAACTGAAGATGAACTACAAAAAATCCAAGCTGAAGTTCCAGAAACAAAACTTAATTTCCAGGAATACATCGATTACATGAATCGTTCTTATGCTACTGAAAACCAAAATGAAGAGATGACAGCGATTTTTACAAAAGAAGCCAATTACTTGCAGCGTAGCAAAGTAACTGAATTGAAAAGTAAGTTAGAACAGGCTTATCAAAATGGCTCTCTTCTATGGCAGGGTGTTATCTCTTTTGATAATGATTTTTTGGCCAAAGAGGGATTATATGATCTGGAAACTGGAAAAGTCGATCAGCAAGCTATCAAGTCGGTCATACGTGAAGCATTGCCGAGGTTGATTGAAAAAGAAGGCTTATCTGATTCATCATTTTGGTGGGCTAACATTCACTTGAATACGGATAATATTCATGTGCATTTTGGTTTATCAGAAGTCGAGTCTGCAAGAGAAAAAATTTTCTATCGACCTCGTGGACGAATGGAGTACAGAGGGAACTTTTCCCAAAAAACCATTGAGCGTTTTAAAAGTGATGTTTTTCATGGCCTGTTAAATGAACAGACTAGAGGAATGATTGTTAGAAGAGAACAAATTTTGGCCAATATCAGAAGTGAGTTGATCAATTCTGTCTTTAGAGATCAGAAGGTTCGTTCTTCGGCTGAAAAAAATTTTTTGGAGCAGGCTTACAACCATTTGCCAATGGATAAAAAATGGCGTTATGGATCAAATGCAAGAGATTTTGCAGTCAGTAAATTCTTCATCGACCGCTATCTGGATTCCTATTTAGAAAATGATGGGAAAGAGCTCTATCAAGAATTTCTGAAAGAAACGAAGGACTTCCTAGAAACTTATAGAGGAGCTTATTCAGCTGAAAAAAATCAACCTACGAAAAGATTCGGAAAGTTGATGGTCGTTTTGAGAAAACACAACAGGAGGCTGCAGGCTATCATCTGCAGCAATTAATTGCGAGTCGAGAGAAGGAATTGAGAGAACGACTAGCAAATAAAATTTTGCACCTATTTCGTGAGAATGCTCCTGAAATAGCTGACGTTCGGCTGGAAAAAAATTTGGCCAATTTCTCAGTAAAGAATCAAAAATTAATTTTAGCCCAGGATCCTAACGCAAGTGTCATCAAAACACTAGATTCCTGGAAAAAACTGGGTTATGATTTGAAAGATGGAGCAAAACCTATTGAAATCACAAAACCAGTCTATGCTGCTTATGATAAACACGGAACAGGTTTGGGACGTCCTGAATATGTTACGGAATTAGTTTATGATGTGAGTCAAATGAAAGAAGACTTACTGGAGAAGCAACTTAGTTTAAGAGACTTGTCGCTATTTTCTTCAGCTGATTTGAAAGATCTTGTAGAAGCAGCTAAAAAGAAAAGTGATCGATCATTAAAAGAGCGCCAGGAGTTAGGAACATTTCGCTATGCTTTAAAATTGAGTTTATTGGAGGAAAAACAGAGTAGCTTATTAGTTCGTAAAACTCTTTTTGATCAAATTCAACCACTTGAAACCGATAAGCCATTTGTTGAATTGAAAAAGAAAGAAATTCAACAAAGACTGAAGCTGACTGAATTGCAACTGACTCCAAATTATAAACTAGGTGAAGCAGACCAATCTCTAAAACAATCTCTTGCTAACCAGTTTGAAGATAGTGTTTCATTTTCAGTAGAAAAAGCTGATTCGTTAGCAATTCAAGCACCTATTAAACGTCTGAAGGGAGAATTAGCAGCAGTTCAACCTCTCCAAGATGAAGGAGTGCTGACTATTCTAAAGGGCTATCCTGTTACGAAAGATAGCTATATAGAAGAGCTACAGACCCATATCTTAATTTTTCAGCTGAAACATCAGATTTACAGTCGAAACAAGGAAATTTCACAAACGACTGATCAAGCGACTATTCAAAAATTAAAACAGGAGAATGCGAAAGGATTTTCTGAACTCAAATCACTCTATCAAAAAATATTGCCAGAGGAAGAAAGTAATCAGAAAAGTCAGTTAGCTCAAGCTGTTTCACATAAAATGCAAGAAAGGAAGAACCTGCAAAGAAAAAACGTCCAACAATCCCAAGGTAAAGCAATCATCAATACAGATTTCATGAGAAATTTGACAAACTCTCTTCAAAGGGCCCAACGTGCAAATAAAAAAGCTCTTATGGAACGTGAGAGAAGCGATGAGAGGCAAGAACTTGAGGAAAAAGGGCACAGTATATAAAGGGAGGTACTTGGAGCCAAATAAAAGCCGTGATTTCTCACGGCTTTTTTACAATTCATTATCTGCTTTCATTTCTGCCAAAACCGAAGTAGTCAAGACTTTTTCTGCAAGATCACCCTGCTCAATCTCCTCAGCAGTACAGTAGTATTCGATGATAGGACATTTTTCTAGCAATTCAATATAGTCTCCTCTCACAATATAGAGATATTCGTCTGTCAGTCCCTCGTCTATATCTGCCTCTAAATCTTCTATCAATTCGCTATAGTCGTAACTGAAATGGTAATTACCTTCGTCTATCCATGATTGGACTCTCATAGCGAACTCAAGGCTTAACTTACTAAAATCTTTTTTCCCATTCCTCAAGAGAGAGATAGAACTCTCTTGTATGCCTATTTCTTTTGATAAACGATATGCTGAGACAGCCTTATTCATCAAGACTGCCTCAACTTGTGATGTGTTAATATGCATATACTTCTCCATTATCAGCATATCCAATTTTTTCAACTCCATCAATCGGTTTCATGCCACGCCCCTCTACTAAAATCTCTCCGTCTTTGTCAATCCAAAAATCCCAGCCATCTGCGAATTCTTCAAATGTTTGTTCATCCTTGTAGTCTGTTTCAAAAATACCAATTAGTACTTCTTTTAACTGTCGTTCAACATTACTTTCTGTCTGACCAAAAATATCCTGCATAACTTCTTCATCTGTTAATTGATATTCCTTATCAACTAAATATGTATCTGTTTCAAAAATATCAATAATTGTAATTGGTGAAAGCGGAATGTAATCACCATCAGGAAGATTTATTTTGCTTACAATTTGATAACTTTTACCATCTAGTTTAAATAGAATCCGTGAGCCACCAAAATTCTCTTGTTCAGCTTCAGTCCACAGACGATTATACAAATGTTGCAAATATTTTTTATTGCTTTCCTTAAGAAAGTAATCAAGCGTTCGACTAAAATAAGGATAGTTCTTTGTGTTGCGTTCCCAAAGATATTCAAAATTCACGATTAGTTTATCTTTATATGGTTTAATAAAATTGATTGTTGCAACTCGATATTTATTGAACATATCTCGAATCTCTTGCTCTGTCATACCTTCAACTAGAATTTGTTTTGATGCCATTTTGTTTTACCATGAGAGCCTTTTGCTCTCCCTTTCTTTTTCTATTTGCTTTCTTGTGCTTTCTTTAAATCTTCGATAGCTTTAGTGACCTCATCCCATGTGGCATCCCAATTCGCATCTTCATCAGTGAAGTCAAATTCGATGTCTAGTTCTTCGAGGATTCCCTCATAAAAACTGCGTTCAAAATCATCCCAAAAACTTGAATGGTTCTGTTGCAAAGTTTTAAATCTACTATCAAATAAGGTAGAATAATAGAAAAAGATAGCAGGAGGAATGACGATGAATCATTTTAAAGGAAAGCAATTTCAGCAGGATGTGATTATTGTAGCCGTGGGCTACTATCTTCGTTATAACCTTAGCTATCGTGAAGTTCAAGAAATCTTATATGATCGTGGCATTAACGTTTCTCATACGACGATTTATCGTTGGGTGCAAGAATATGGCAAACTACTCTATCAAATTTGGAAAAAGAAAAATAAAAAATCCTTTTATTCATGGAAAATGGATGAAACGTACATCAAAATTAAAGGAAAATGGCATTATTTGTATCGAGCCATCGATGCAGATGGTTTAACCTTGGATATTTGGTTACGTAAAAAACGGGACACACAAGCAGCCTATGCTTTTCTTAAGCGGTTAGTGAAGCAGTTTGATGAACCGAAGGTTGTAGTCACAGATAAAGCCCCCTCTATTACAAGTGCCTTTAAGAAACTAAAAGAATACGGCTTTTATCAAGGGACAGAACATCGTACCATTAAATACCTGAATAATTTGATTGAACAAGACCATCGTCCAGTAAAGAGACGCAATAAATTCTATCGAAGTTTACGCACTGCCTCTACCACGATTAAAGGCATGGAAGCCATTCGAGGATTATATAAGAAAACCCGAAAAGAAGGCACTCTCTTCGGGTTTTCGGTCTGTACTGAAATCAAGGTATTATTGGGAATCCCAGCTTAAATCATAGATACCGTAAGGGATTTTATTCTTTATTTAAAACTTTGCAACAGAACCCTAGGAAATAATATTTTTCTGAAAAATATTGTGCAAAAAAGTAACGAATGTCTCTCTCATTTCCAATGATTTGTACAGGAGCCAGACTGATTTCAAATTGAAATTGCTTTTTAATCACTTTATTGATTTGGCTAATAATACGATAGAGCGAAGATAAACTGATATAAAATTCTTTACAAATACTTTCAGCTTGACAACCTTCATTAAAAAAGATAAATTCTAAAATCGAAAAATGAGTTGAATGCTTAAAGAAATGATGGTAAACCATTTCAATATCACTATCATCGGTATTAATAATGCGTATACCATTAGTCGAAGAATGAAAAATCAAGTCAGGAAAAGCAGATCTAACATGGGATAGATCATCTTTGACTGCACGTTCTGTACAATTTAATAACTCTGCTAGTTCAGAACGATGAAACCATCGTTTATGTTCAAATAATAATTCTAATAATTCTAATTGCCTATGACTTTTTTAGATAATAAATCTCTCATGAATGTCTTTCTCTCTTTATAAATTATCGGATTTCACCTCTTGCAATTATACCACAAAGAATAGGTATAGCATGCTATAACGACTTTTACTAAGATTCTTTATTTCGTATAATAACAGTACGGAGGCAATATATAAACAATTTTCTCATTTTACCGTCTATTGAGGACATGAATACAGAATCAAATCCAAGTCGAAAGATTATATTTTTAGTTTTAAAAATTATATAATATCAACAATCAAAGAATTTGATTTTTTGAAATTAAAATAATAAAGGAGGGTAGGCAATGTTGTGGTCAATTATTGCTGGAGGTCTTATTGGACTTGTAGCAGGTAGAATCACTAAAAAAGGTAGTTCTATGGGAATCGTCGCAAATGTATTCGCTGGTTTAGTCGGGTCATCTGTAGGACAATCCCTTTTAGGTAGTTGGGGCCCATCCATCGCTGGAATGGCTTTGATCCCATCTATTGCAGGAGCAGCAATTGTTGTTACTGTAGTATCATTCTTTACAGGTAAAAAATAATTACTTGTAGAATAAACTATTTTTAAATAGATTAGACGGGTAAAAATAGTTTAATGTTAAATCGAAAGGATTGTATATGTCAAAAACAAAGAAAATATTTTTAATTATTTTCTGTATTTTAATCTTGACAATTTTCCTTCCTGTTTTGATAGATTATCATCAAGTTAGTGATCTAGGCATTCAGCTATTTAGCTGGAGACAGAATCATTTCGTTGAATTCTATCTCTCTAGATATATATTCTGGGGAATAGTGGCTCTATCAACTTTAGTTTTGTTATCGATGTTAGTTGTGTTGTTTTATCCTAAACGTTATTTGGAAATTCAACTTGAAACTAAAAACGATACATTAAAATTAAAGAATTCGGCAATTGAAGGTTTTGTTAGAAGTTTGGTGAGTGATCATGGATTGATCAAGAACCCAACTGTTCATGTAAATTTACGAAAAAATAAATGTTTCGTTCATGTAGAAGGTAAAATTCTTCCTTCGGACAACATCGCTGACAGATGCCAACTAATTCAATATGAAATAGCTAATGGATTAAAGCAATTCTTTGGTATTGAGCGTCAGGTGAAATTGGACGTCTTGGTAAAAGACTATCAGCCACAGCCTAAAGCTCAAAAGAAAAAAACTGCTAGTCGTGTGAAGTAAGGAAGTAAAAAATGGAATGGCTTAAACAATATCGATATCCAATTATCGCTGGTCTCATAGGCGTATTTCTCGCTTGTTTGATTGTCTCCTTTGGCTTCTTCAAAACAATATTTGTATTGATTTTAGGAGCACTGGGAGTGGCAGCTGGATTATATATCGAAAAAACTATATAGATAAATAACTATCTATATAGAAAATAAATAAGTTAATAATAAATAATTTAATAAAGGAGTTTCCTATGTCAAACGAAAAAAACACTAATGTTAATGTAGAAAAGAAAAATTCTACTGTTGTATCTCAAGATGTTAAAGGTGAACTTACTTATGAAGATAAAGTAATTCAAAAAATCATCGGTCTATCTCTAGAAAACATTTCAGGTCTTTTGGAAATCGACGGTGGCTTCTTCTCTAACTTAAAAGACAAACTTGTTAATTCTGATAATGTAACTAATGGAGTTAACGTTGAAGTTGGGAAGTCACAAGTTGCTGTTGATCTTAACGTTGTAGTTGAATACCAAAAGAATGTTCCTGATCTATACAAACAAATCAAAGATGTTGTTGTTGCTGAAGTTAGCAAGATGACTGAATTGGAAGTTGTTGAAGTAAACGTAAACGTTATCGATATCAAAACTAAAGAACAATACGAAGCGGACTCAGTAAGCCTTCAAGACCGCGTATCTGATGTTGCTGAATCAACTGGAGAATTCGCTTCAGAACAATTTGAAAAAGTAAAATCTGGTCTTGGTAGCGGTGTATCTACTGTTCAAGAAAAAGTTGGTGAAGGTTTCGAAAACGTTAAAAATGCAGCAACTGGAACAGTAGCTCAAGAAAACTCTCGCGTAAAATAATCTAATTAAAAGGAGAATTAATCATGTCAGTAGAAGAAAAATTAAATCAAGCTAAAGGTTCTATTAAAGAAGGTGTTGGAAAAGCCATCGGTGATGAAAAAGTGGAAAAAGAAGGAACAACTGAAAAAGTTGTTTCTAAAGTAAAAGAAGTTGCTGAAGATGCCAAAGACGCTGTAGAAGGCGCTATCGAAGGTGTCAAAAATATGCTTCATAAAGAAGAAAAATAAGGTTTAGACTTTATATATCATTTTAGAACAAAAAAAGAGAACGTTAGTGTACTGACGTTCTCTTTTTTGTTTATAAAAATCTAACTAAATATGAAACTGTATCAAAAGTAATGGTTATTCAGAATATCTTTGGAATCCAAACTTTTTGCATTCTATCTAAACTTTCTCATAATGTATTTCCGTTCTGGTGCTTCAATGATTTCCACGATCCTAAATCCTTCTTTTTGGTAAAGATTGTAAGCTCTTTGATTTGCCTCGAAGACATTTAGAGAAATACTATCTATATCTCCATTTTTAAAGGCCAAACTAAGAAATTTCCTTAAAGCCTGGCTACCTAAGCCTTGCCCCTGTTTCTGGGGATTGATAAAAAATCTTCCAATATGAAGATTGCTGTCTTCTTGCCTGATTTTCTGGATAAGCCCGATAAACTCTTGTCCTTCAAAGATTGAAAAGGTTCCTTCCAAATCTTGCAAAACTTGAATTGTCAAGGGAAAAGGAATCATTGTTCCCATCCATTGTTCTTGAAAGGATTTGCCAAGGGAGTTGGACCATTGGCATAGGAGTTGAGCGTTTTCTATACTCACCTTTTCTTCAAATCGAATTGTCATCTTTGCCTCACCACCTTATCTATGTTTCTCCATTATACTACTTCTCCTATTTTTTACGAATAAATAAGTATGATTGATTTTTATTTTTTTCTTGTCGGGAGCATTCTCGCTTCCTTTCTTGGTTTGGTCATTGACCGTTTTCCAGAGCAATCCATTATCAGTCCAGCTAGTCACTGCGATTCCTGTCAGACTCGCTTGCGTCCCTTAGATTTGATTCCGATTCTCTCTCAGGTACTCAATCGCTTTCGCTGTCGCTACTGCAAGGATCCTTATCCAGTCTGGTATGCCCTCTTTGAACTAGGCTTAGGGCTCCTCTTTCTGCTTTACTCTTGGGAATTACTTTCCTTGAGTCAAGTCATCCTAATCACCGCTGGTTTGACCTTGGGCATCTACGACTTTCGTCATCAGGAATACCCCTTACTGGTCTGGATGACTTTCCAACTAATCCTCATGGCTTCCTCTGGCTGGAATCTGGTCATGATCTTCTTCCTTGTCCTTGGAATGTTGGCTCATTTTATCGATATCCGCATGGGTGCAGGGGATTTTCTCTTTTTAGCTTCCTGCTCTCTCGTCTTTAGCGTAACGGAGTTGCTCATCTTGATTCAGTTTGCTTCTGCAACTGGCATCCTAGCTTTTCTCCTGCAAAAGAAAAAGGAAAGACTTCCTTTTGTGCCTTTCCTCTTACTCGCTGCTTGTGTGATTATTTTTGGTAAGCTACTGCTTGTTTGATAAAGTCCAATTTCTGCCATATGTCCTTCATGAAATTATTTCACAGTTGAATTATAAATTATTTCTTTTGTACAAAGGAATGATGTTATCAAATCGATCTGTTCTTTTATCTTCTTTATACTGATCAAAAAATTTCATTTCGACTGAAAATATTTCGCTTATAAACTGTAAACGAATACTTTGTTTAGACATTATAGTCGCTAGACTGACTAGATGATTACTCAAAACGACGTCCAGAATACTCTTTACTTTGCTTGGTTTTTTAACAAAAATTTGATCATCCAGAGGTTCAATCATTTTGTAACCTTTTTGCGCAATTTGACGATAAAAGTAAGAATGTTGCTTTGGAGTCAATAATCCTAACTTAAAAGCTCGATACTCTAAAGCCTGTATCGAAACATTCAAATCCGACTTCAATAAAATATAACTATCAGGATTGCTGACACGCTTGCCAACCCTCTCTTCAAATTTGACCAAAAACTCTTCTTTTGGCAATAAAAAACATGATGCAAAATAATTTGCTTCTTGCTCCAAACGATCGCCATCTTCATTCATATCTTTATATTTGTGTAAAAGAATATGTCCTAGTTCATGAGCTAAGTCAAAATTTCGACGTACAGATGATTTATTCGTCCCCAACACAATATAAGGTCTTCCCAATTTTGACCATGCGCTATAAGCATCAGCTTGCCCATTAATTAATCGTTCCACGATATAGATGCCTGAACGTTCTAATTTATAAAGCAAATCATGATTATCTTTTGAAATACCTAATTTTTCCCTGGCATAAAGAGCCAATTCCTCAATGGATTCTCCCTTATGATAAGATTCACTCACTACATTACTTAGGTCATGAATTGTAATATTAGGTATAATTACAAAACTTTCAAAATAATCAATCAAACTATCTACCTTATGTAAATACATAGTTTGAATATCTATTGTTTTCCGTGTTGCTAGGTCTGCATTTCTAAAGGCAATTACAGAAGAATCAAATCGAATACTTTCTTCTTCTTGTTCAAAATAAGTTAAATCAACATGAAATTGGTTGGCCAAATGCATTTTGGTTGATAATTTAGGTTTAGTTTCGTTAGACTCAAACTGCCAAATGGCTTGTTCCGTTAAATTAATTCTCTGAGCCAATTCTGCTCTACTTAAACCATTTAACAGCCGTAATTCTTTCAATACCCGACCATTAAACATTTACATACTCCTTACTACTTTTGACCTTCTTGTTTTTCTATTCTTGGAATAATTTCAAAATCTTCTGTTTCCGATAATTCTGAAAAATTAGGAATATCTTGGTATTTAGCTTCTTCGAAATGGTACGAACTTGATTGAATATACTCAGATAAATCTTGAATCAAGTGTAACTGACCAGTTCGTGCATCAGGCATAACAACATCTACAGATATAATATTGTTTGCTGAGTCCGCCTCATAAGTTAAAATCATAAATTTTTCGATATTCGAATTTTTAGTAGCTTGTTCAATTTCTTGAATCATTTCATCAGAAACTAACTCCATCTGAATTGGAAAAGAATGACTATCTTCATCATTTTTATAGGAAGAATGTTGATTAAGATAAAGTGTATTAATCTGAGCATATTCAAATAAGTAGCCACTCTTATTTTTTTGTACCAAAGGAAATTGGTTCGTAAGTCGCTTCTTACCCTTTATAATTAACAATACTTTCCCATATTTTTCTGTATTTGTTTCAAATTCTAAATATCCCCAAGTCTGTCCTGCTAATTGTAATTTATACTCAAACAAATCTGCTGACGCAAATGCAGTATCAATATGATTAGGTCGCGTCCATGCATAACCATTCGACACTATCATTGTCTCTCTTTTTTCTAGACGTTCATCGACATAATCTTTTTGACCTTTCATCAAAGTATCTACAATTTTTGTGCCTTGAGCGAATCAAAGAGATCCTGATTTAACATAATTCTTCCTCCTCCGAATACTTTTTAATGAATTATATCATTTTCTTAAAGAAATTACTACAATAATTAGCTTTTTCTTAAAGTTTCATATCAGAGTAATTTGGCAAATGATATCTAAAACTAGCCTTTCTCCTGCAAAAGAAAAAGGAAAGACTTCCTTTTGTGCCTTTCCTCTTACTCGCTGCTTGTGTGATTATTTTTGGTAAGCTACTGCTTGTTTGATAAAGTCCTGAATCGGCTCTCCCTCGTGGAGAGCTTTTACAATTTTTGAACCGACGATAACGCCATCTGATACCGCATTGAAGCGTTCAACATCGGCTTGACTAGATACACCAAAACCTGTCAAGACGGGGATGTCGGCCACTTGATGCAATTGTGCCAAGTGCTTGTCCAAGTCTGCGCGGTAATTGCCTGATTTCCCTGTCACCCCATTGATAGCAACGGCATAGACAAATCCTTCTGCCCCATCAATCAACTCTTTCTGGCGCTCAATTCCTGTCGTCAAACTAACTAGAGGAATCAAGGCGATGTCTGTATCTGCCAAAAATGGTTCTACAAAGTTGGCATGCTCATGAGGCAGGTCTGGAATAATCAAGCCCTTAACCGCTGTATCTGCCAAATCTTTGACAAAATTCTCCACACCGTACTGAAAGAGGGGGTTGAAGTAGGTCATGATGACAAGTGGAACCTCTGTTTGAATGGTTTTCAAGGTTTCAACCAAAGCCTGGGTAGAGGTCCCGTGGGCTAAACTGCGCAAGCCAGCTTCTTCGATAACAGGTCCATCTGCGACAGGATCTGAAAAGGGAATACCCACTTCAATAGCCGAAACACCCAAATCTTCTAAAAAGTGGATTGTTTCAGCTAGACCATCCAAACCTTTCTCATGGTCTCCAGCCATGATATAGGGAACGAAAATTCCTTTTCCAGTTGCTTTAATAGCATTTAATTTTTCTGTTAGTGTCTTAGGCATGAGCTTCTCCCTTCTTTGCTACATCTGCTTCCAAGCGGTCCTTGACTTGGACTACATCCTTGTCCCCACGACCCGATAGGCAGACAATCATGGATTTGTCTGGTCCAAGTTCTTTGGCCAATTTCACCGCAAAGGCGATAGCATGGCTAGATTCCAAGGCTGGGATAATCCCTTCCACACGAGACAAGAGTTGGAATCCTTCCAAGGCTTCCTCGTCAGTCACAGGAACATAGCTGGCACGTTTGATATCGTGGTAGTGAGAATGTTCAGGACCGATACCAGGATAGTCCAAACCTGCTGAGATAGAGAAGGCTTCATGAATTTGACCATGGGCATCTTGGAGCACATCCATGAGAGAACCGTGAAGAACACCAGGACGACCCTTGGTCAAGGTAGCTGCATGGTGCTCCGTATCCACACCAAGTCCAGCCGCTTCAGCCCCATACATAGCTACTGATTCATCTTCTACAAATGGATGGAAGAGCCCGATAGCATTTGAACCACCACCAACACAGGCTACTAGGGCATCTGGCAGATCTTGTCCTGTCAAGTCACGGTACTGTTGTTTAGCCTCTCGACCGATGACACTTTGGAAGTCACGAACGATTTCTGGGAATGGATGAGGCCCCAAGGCAGAACCAAGGATATAGTGGGTATCATCAATATTAGCTACCCATGAACGAAGGGCTGCATTGACCGCATCCTTGAGCACGCGCGAACCATCTGTCACTGCCTCAACCTTAGCTCCCAAAAGCTCCATACGGAACACATTGAGGGCTTGGCGTTTGACATCTTCCTCACCCATGTAGATAGTACATTCCATGTTAAAGAGGGCTGCAGCAGTTGCAGTTGCCACACCGTGCTGACCAGCACCTGTTTCAGCGATAATTTTCTTTTTACCCATGCGTTTAGCCAGAAGAACTTGTCCCAAGGCATTGTTAATCTTGTGGGCCCCTGTATGGTTAAGGTCTTCACGTTTAAGATAAATCTTGGCTCCGCCGATATGCTGGGTCAAGTTTTTTGCGTAGTAAAGAGGAGTTTCACGCCCCACATACTGGCGCAAAAGTTGGTTTAATTCCTCTTGGAAACTTGGATCTGCCTGACTTTCACGGTAGGCCTTCTCCAACTCCAAAACTGCTGTCATCAATGTTTCTGGGACGAAACGTCCTCCGAATTTTCCGTAAAATCCATCTTTATTTGGTTCCTGATATGCCATTCTTTACCCTCTCTATAAATCTTCTAATCTTTTCATGATCTTTTTGTCCATCTGTCTCCACTCCGCTCGATACATCTACTGCATAGGGAGTAAAGTGTTGAATTGCTTGTACTACATTGTCTTCCTTAAGCCCACCTGCGATAAAGAAGGGCTGATTTAGTCCAGTAGTATCTAGTTGCCCCCAGTCAAAGGTCTGGCCACTTCCTGCCACAGGGGCATCAAAGAGGAGATAATCTGCCTGAGAATGAGGCACATGCCCCTCTCCATCCACCTGCACAGCCTGAATGCTGTCACAGGGCAAATCCTCAAACACATCATCCGCTATCTGACCGTGAACTTGAACCAAGTCTAAACCAACTTTGTCAATAGCTTCTAGCAGTTCTACCCGACTTGGTGAAACAAATACCCCAACCTTTTTTACGTCTGACGGAATAATCTTTGCCAGCTCAGCAGCCTGATCCAAGGTCACCTGTCTTTTGCTAGGTGCGAAGACAAAACCGATGTAGTCGGCTCCTGCTGAAACGGCTGTTTCCACCGCTTCCTCGGTCGATAATCCGCAAATTTTAACCTTTGTCAATCTGCAACTCCTTGATTCTCTGGGCTACATCTTCTGCCTGCATGAGAGCTCTCCCTACTAAAATGCCGTTAAAGTATGGTGCTACTCGCTCTGCATCCTGCCCTGTGAAAATAGCCGATTCAGAAATATACAAGCAATCATCTTTGAAGTGTTTAGCCAAGTCTACACTGGTCTCCAAATCGACCTCAAAGGTGGTCAAGTTTCGGTTATTAACTCCGATAATCTGAGCACCGAGTCTGTGAGCTACCTCTAGTTCAGCTAGATTGTGGGTTTCCACCAAGACTTCCAGACCAAGCTCTGTCGCGTAGTCGTAGAGTTCCTTAAGGCGTTCTTCTGACAAGGCAGCCACAATGAGTAAGATGACTGTTGCACCTGCATTGCGAGCACGGATGATTTGCTTTTCATCGATGATAAAGTCCTTGTTGAGCGTTGGAATCTGTACCTGACTGGAAATCTCCCGCAGATAATCCAAATGCCCTTTAAAGAAAACTTCATCTGTCAGAACAGAAATCATCACTGCTCCGTTCGCTTCATAAGTCTGGGCCTGTTGCACAATATCCACATCGAGATTGATATCTCCCAGACTAGGGCTAGCCTTCTTAACTTCAGCGATTACCTGTAAACGATCCTGGTGATTCTTCAAAAATTCTGCCAAACGATAGGTCTGGCGCAGGGGCTGGATTTGCTCCAGCTCCATCTGCTCAACCTCACGCGCTTTTTGCTCCAAGATTCGTGCTAAAAATTCCTGACTCATTTTTGGTACTCCTGTAACAGTCTGAGTTTTTCAAGAGCCTTGCCACTAGCAATGACTTGACGAGCTAAGGCAACTCCATCCTTGATATTATCTACCTTACCATTAGCATAGAAACCAAGACCAGCATTTAAAACTGTCGTTTCCAAGAATGGACTTGGTTCATTTTTAAGAACGCTGAGCAAAATTTCTGCATTTTCCTGAGCATTGCCACCACGGATATCTTCGATAGCGTAGCGCTCCATCCCCAAATCCTCTGGAGTAAAGCTTGACAAGGTGATTTCGCCATTCTCAAGAAGTGCAATCTTGGTTGTTCCATTCAAACCAGCTTCATCCAATCCTTCTGGCCCAGCAACCACGATGGCACGTTTACGACCCATGTTTTTCAAAACCTGAGCTGTACTTTCTAGAAGTTCTGGACGACTAATTCCAAGAAGCTGTGTTTCCAAAGCCATTGGGTGAATCAGTGGACCAGTCAAGTTCATGATCGTTGGAATTCCCAATTCCAAACGAGCTGGCATGATGTATTTCATTGCTGGGTGCATATTTTTAGCAAAGAGAAAGACGATGCCAGTTTTATCAAAGACCTTACCTAGTTCAGCTGGTTTGAGGTCTAGGTTGATGCCCAAGGCTTGAAGGACATCTGCAGAACCAGATTTAGAAGAAATCGAGCGGTTACCGTGCTTTGCCATATGAACACCGCCACCAGCCAAGACAAAGGCTGCAGTTGTGGAAATATTAAAACTAAAAGACTTGTCCCCACCTGTACCACAGTTGTCCATAGCATCATGAATTACAGTTGGAATATGTTGGGCATGCCCTCTCATGACTTGGGCAATGGCTGTGCGTTCTTCAGGTGTTTCCCCCTTCATCTTAAGAGCTAAGAGGAGAGAAGCAATCTGCGCCTCCGTTACACGCCCAGTTACGATACGCTCAATGACATCCGTCATTTCCACACCTGATAAATTTTCAAATTTTGCTAGTTTTTCAATAATCTCTTTCATCCTAGTTTCCTCACTTTACAACCTTCTCGATAAAATTCCGAATAGAAGACAAGCCATCTGGCGTTCCAATGCTCTCTGGATGGTACTGGAAGCCATAAATCGGTAGGTTTTTATGTTGAATTCCCATGATGGCTTGGTCATCAGTCGAACGAGCTGTCACTTCAAAGTCTTCTGGCATTTCTTCAATCAAAATACTGTGATAACGCATGACTGCACGGCCATCCTCGATACTTTGATACAAAACAGATGGCGCTTCAAAGCTGATATTGCTCTGTTTCCCATGCATGACTTTGGGAGCCAAGCCCAACTTACCGCCAAAGACTTCTGCAATGGCTTGGTGGCCCAAACAAATCCCAAGAATCGGCTTCTTGCCAGCAAAATCACGAATCATGTCTTCCATCTTTCCAGCATCAACTGGCCAACCTGGGCCGGGCGAAAAGACCAGACCATCTGCTTTTTCAGCTTCTTCATACAGCTTGGGATCATCATTTCTCAAGACCTGTACCTCTGCAAAATTCCCAATGTATTGGGCCAAATTATAGGTAAAAGAATCATAGTTGTCAATCAATAAAATCATGGTCTTAGTTCTCCAATTCTAGTCATAGATTTAGCCTTGTTAATGGTTTCTTGGTATTCATTTTGGGCGATGGAGTCGTAGACAATCCCTGCCCCAGCCTGCACATAGGCTGTTTGATTTTTGAGAATCATCGTTCGGATGGCAATGGCGAAATCCATATCACCCGTCGCAGATAAGTAGCCGATTGCTCCTGCGTATACGCCACGTTTTTCTGTTTCCAGTTCATAGATGCGTCTCATCGCTCGAATCTTTGGTGCTCCAGAAACGGTTCCAGCAGGAAGTGTTGCTTTCAAGGCATCCATGGCAGTGAGTTCTGGAAGCAAACGCCCCTTGACCACGCTGGTCAAATGCATAACATAGCGAAAGAGCTCCACTTCCATATACTTGGTGACTTGGACACTGGACGTTTCAGAGATGCGACCAATATCATTTCGTCCCAAGTCTACTAACATCCGATGCTCTGCTGTTTCCTTCTCATCCGAAAGCAGGTCTGTCGCCAAAGCCTTGTCTTCTTCATCCGTAGCTCCTCTTGGTCGCGTACCTGCAATCGGATTGGTTGTTACGATGCCGTTTTTGACAGAAACCAAACTTTCTGGACTGGCACCGATGATTTGATAATCTCCAAAATCATAGAAATAAAGGTAATTAGAAGGATTAGTCACGCGGAGATTTCTGTAGAAGTCAAATGGATTTCCAGTAACTTCTGCTGAGAAGCGCTGACTGAGTACGCACTGGAACATGTCGCCATTACGAATCAAGTCACGAGCTGTTTCCACCATTTCCTCAAATTTTTGAGGAGCGATATGCGGTTTGAAGTCTAACGGAGATAGATCCAAGTCTTCAAATTCATTTGGAGCAGGGATGCGTAATTCCTCAAGCACTTGGTTTAAGGCTTTTTCCAAGTCTTCTTGACTACGCTCACTATAGAGAGCATCCTCGATGACATGAATTTTTTCCTTCTTGTGGTCAAAGACCATGTAACTCTCATAGACAAAGAAATGCATGTCTGGAGTCCCAATTGTATCTTGAGGGATTTGACCAATTTCTTCATAAAGCGAAATCATATCGTAGCCAACAAATCCAATGGCTCCCCCACCAAAAGGGAGGTCTGAATGGTGTTGGCTCTTATGAGTCACTTCATAAAGACAATCCAAGGGATCACGATCAATCACTTGCCCATTTTGATAAAGGACCCCATTTTCAAACTTAATCTCAAAAACAGGATTATAGGCTAGGATAGAAAAACGAGCTGTTTCCTTGTCTCTCGGAATACTTTCTAAAATAACCTTGTGTTGCCCCTTTAGGCGCATATAAGCCAAGATTGGTGATAAGACATCTCCATGAATGATTCGTTCCATTGTATTTTCCCTTTCAGTTCTAATTCTAGTTCGTGACGACTGTATGAAAAATCCCCACGCAAAATAACTTGCGTGAGGACGAAATTCGCGGTGCCACCTCAATTATAGGATTTCTCCTATCTCTCATTCCTGTCTCAGAAACCTCCTGTAACAGGCTGTGCGATAAAGGGCACTCCCTTGAGAATTATGTTTTCTTCTCTCGTTTCAGATGGACCCAACCTTACAGCTTTCTCTGCTTGTTTCCAGTAACCACAAGCTCTCTGTGAGAGAAAAGACTGTAATTTTTCCATCTCTTATTTTTTAGCTTCAAGGTAGTCTGCAATAGCAGCTACATCCTTGTCTCCACGACCAGAGACATTGATGATGATAATCTCATCTTTACTTAGTTTCGGTGCACGTTTAACTGCTTCTGCGATGGCATGCGAACTTTCAATCGCTGGGATAATTCCTTCAGTCTTGCTGAGAAGGAGGAGAGCCTGAACAGCTTCTTCATCCGTCGCAGCGACATATTCCACGCGACCTGAATCTTTGAAGTAGGCGTGTTCTGGACCAACCCCTGGATAGTCCAAACCAGCTGAGATAGAGTAAACTGGAGCTAGCTCTCCATCTTCCTTAAAGACTGCATAGGTCTTCATGCCGTCGACAATTCCGATACTACCTTTTGTCATAGTAGCTGCGTGCTTGTCTGTGTCAAGTCCATGACCAGCAGCTTCGACCCCAACCAATTTAACTTCTTCATCAGCCACATACTGTGAAAAAGCACCAATGGCATTGGAACCACCACCTACACAGGCAATAACGTAGTCTGGTAAACGGCCTTCTTTTTCTAAGATTTGACGACGAGATTCTTCACTGATGACCTTTTGGAATTCATGAACAATTGTAGGATAAGGGTGAGGACCTACAGCAGATCCCAGAACATAGAAGGCTTCAAGGTCATTCATCCATGCTCCAAAGGCTGCATCAACCGCATCCTTAAGAGTTCGTGTTCCCGTTTCAACTGCATGAACAGTTGCTCCCATCATCTCCATACGGAAAACATTGAGACGTTGACGTTCCACATCCTCTGCTCCCATGTAGACATCACAGGCCATCCCAAACTTGGCTGCAGCCGCTGCTGTCGCAACACCGTGCTGACCAGCTCCTGTTTCCGCAATCACTCGTTTTTTGCCCATACGTTTGGCAAGAAGGATTTGTCCTAAAACGTTGTTGAGCTTGTGAGAACCAAGGTGGTTCAGGTCTTCGCGCTTGAGATAAATCTTAGCGCCACCTAAGTGGTCTGTCAAACTTTCCGCAAAATAGAGCGGTGTTTCGCGACCTGAATAGTCCTTTAAGTAATGGCGAAATTCTGCCAAAAATTCTGGATCATCCTTATACTTGTCAAATGTCACTTCCAACTCATCTAACAAAGCCTGAATCGGCTCCGGTACAAAACTACCACCAAATTGTCCAAAATAACCTTTAGTTGTCATAAAATTTTTCCTCTTTCTGTATGAATCCGGCCTTTTTGTTTGCTTTTAGTAGTAGGAAGGAGCTGCAGATAGAACTCAAGTTCATCAAAGCGACTTAACACCCTAATAAAAGATAAACAAAACGACGGATAGAAAAAAGCCCACACACAGAATTAAATTCCGTGTGAGGGCGTTGGTAACGCGGTGCCACCTCAATTATAAAGGGACTATCCCTTTACATCTCTGCCTTGTCTAACAACAAGTTGCACTGTAAGGTGTGCGCACCGAATTTTCATTGTTTCAAATTCATTTTTAAAATCAGCCCACTTTCACTACTTTCAACCACCTGTTCACAATCACCACAGGCTCCCTGAAGATCAAAAATAGTTACTTTTCTGATTTGTTGAACTTATTTTAATACTTTGTTTTTTCTTTGTCAAGACTTTTTTACGATTTTTTTGAAAGATGTGTGATTCGAATGTGATAATGTCTTTAGTAAATCGAACGTGAAAATGTCCCACTTGTTGGAAATTGGATCCAACTCAATAGAAACTGAATAGATGCTAAACAGAACTTACTTTAGAACACTCCATCTTTTCCATTAGGATTTTCAAGAATTAAACAATACTAGAAACTCTGTCTCCTAACAAGTTTAGTAGAAACTTCAACAGATGTGACACTTTCCCCCTTTATAATTGCTAATACCCCTTCAATCATTTCTTGAGCTAATTTAACATAATTAGGAGAAATTGTAGATAAAGCAGGAGTGTAATACTGTGAAATTGGAATATTATCAAATCCAACAACGGATATATTATCCGGAATCGCTATTCCTTTTTCGTAACACGCACGAATTAGTCCCTGAACTTTTTCATCGCCTGAAACAAATATAATATCTGGATAATTTCCAAAAGACAAATCATTCACAGCAAAGGAATAAACTGACTCTATTGTAGTTAAACCATAAACTACCTTCAAATCCATAGAATAATTATTATCCTTTAAAAAAGTTCTCACTCCTCTCTCTCGATCCTTATTTACATAAGACTCACCTCCCATAAGTAACCACATATCTTTAAAATTCTTTTCCAAAACTACTTTCATCATATCATAAGTAGCTTGAAAGTTATTGTTAGATACGTAAACTACTCCAGGTGTTTGAGACTCTCCAAAGACAATGAAAGGCATATTATTTTTCTTTAAATATTGGATTCGAATATCATTCTCCCCCTCATAAAAGACAATCACTCCATCTACAAGGCTACCAATACTTGAAATAATTGAATTACTAATCGAATCTTCCTCTCCAAAATATTCAACAATAGCATTTACTCCAAATTGTCTACAAGTTTGTAAAACTTTATCTAAAAGTGTTTGAAACCAGATTAAAGGAAAAGAATCAATCTTCTTCACAGATATTAAAATATTCGTGGTTTCTTTCTTCGTTAAATTCTGAGCATAGGCATTTGGAATATAGGATAACTCATCGATGACTTTTTTTATGGCATTATAAGTCTCAGGTTTTACTCTATTCCCTCCATTTATTACACGTGAAACTGTCTTTGGAGAAAAACCAGACAAACGTGCAATATCATATATCGTTACCTTTTTCCCTTTTTCCATTAAAATACTCCTGTCATAAACCTTCACTATAACTATACAATATTTAAATTATTTTAACAAGAAAATTACATTCTAATCTTTTAATCTAGTTTACATCTGGAGGAAATACTTCACTAAATCTACATTAACTTTCAGTACTAGTAACATAAATTTTACAATTCAATTCACTGTTTTGTACTATTTTGTAAACTGCATTACAAATCACCGGATAAGAAAATACACTACCTGAAAATTCCAAGGAATCATTTTCAGTAAATCTTTCTGTATTTAGAAATGTATTCATTATCTGTTCAATATAACACTCTAATATGGGAACAGCTTTCTCCTTAACAATAACATTTCTAAGCATTTCTTCAAATGGTAAATGACAAGCGAACACCATCTCACAAACATCATAAAATGAATGGAAGTGGTATACCTGTATGAGATTATAGTCATCAAAATAAGTTATTTTTCCTGCATCAAAATCCACTTTATATACTCTCAAATTAGTTAGATCCTTTTCTTCAAAAATTATTATGGACACCTCTAAAAACTACCGATTTTCTATTTTTATTGCTCAGAAAACGTTGATACATCAATGTTTAAAAGTATTGAAATTGAGTTTTTAGATGTGCCCTTATATTTCTTATTATTTAAAGAAAACAAAAGGACTAGAATAATCCGTCCCTTTGTTTATCCCTAGATTAGCTGATTTCCTCAACATAAATCACACCAACAATATTAGCAATTTCTTCCATTAGTTTAAGGTGCTCAAATCTACCTGATAATTCCAGAGTAATAAATGACGCGATTTTTTTGTCTGGAACATCAAAATATTCAATTCTTTCTGAATTAACATCTCCAAATGCAGTTCTAGAATCAGTCATTCTAATGCCATTCTCAGCACAGTATACTAGTACCCGATTATATGCCTCTGTAGATCTAACAACGATATACAATTCGATTATCTTTGAACGACTTTGAAGATATTTTTTTAAAGGTTGGAACATAGTTATAACACTCCAAACAGACATTGCTCCTAGTATGGCTCCTTCATAAAAACCAACACCAATAGCTAGACCGATTCCAGCTGAAGCCCATATTCCGGCTGCAGTTGTTAAACCAGTTATTTTCTTTTTATCTGTAATAAGTATTGTTCCAGCCCCAAGAAAACCAACACCTGATATAACCTGCGCACCTAAGCGTGTAGGATCTCCTGTACCAAATTTATAAGATACATACTCATTAGTCATCATAATTAAACATGCAGCCAGACAAACAATACTATGTGTACGAATACCTGCTGGTTGAGATTTACTTCCTCTCTCTAAACCAATTACACCACCAATAACTAATGAAAGTACAATTCTTAATACAATTTCGATATATGATAGTCCTAAGCTTGTTGCTTGCATTATTATTTCCTTTTTCTACTAACTGGTCTCTGAGTAAAGTATAAAACAGAACCAGAAATTATCATTAATACAATTGTATAAACAAATACCAGAGCTTGTGCATTAGATGTTGCTGTTTCATCACCTGCAGATCGAATCGTAATACCTAATGGTTGAGCTAGGGGATGGTAAAGGAATACAGATAAGTCGAAGTCAGTTAATAAAGAGTTAAAGTTTAAAGCAATAACAGAGAGAACAACCGGTAAAATAAATGGAATGATAACCTTCATCATAGTATAAAAAGGTGAAGCACCCATACTTCTTGCTGCATCTTCCATCTCATCATCAACACTAAATAAAATAGCACGTACCATTCTATAAGAAAATGGGATTTTTACAACTATATATGCAATAAGTAGAATTACCAAACTACCTACCAAAATCTGATTCAAGACAAGAAATTGTGGCTGATTAAAAGTAAATAATAAACTTACTGCTAAAAGTGTACTTGGTAGTAACCAAGGAAGTAGAGCACCATATTCAAATAAGAAATCAAAACGAGATTTATGTTTTCTGACAACACGAGCAAATACAACTGCGAGAATTGTTGCTGTTGTCGCAGCAATAATAGAATAAATAAAGCTGACCAAGAATGGAGAGAATGCCGCACTATTACTAAAGAATAAGCGATAATTTTCTAAAGTAAAGTTTGATAATGTTAAGTTACCTGTTTGAATTGCAACTGGATCTGTAAATGAGTATAATACTATAAAAATTAGTGGAAGCATGAAAACTGTGAACAATCCATATGCTACAATGTGAGCAATGATATTCCAAGGCTTAGACGCAATTTTTTGTTTTTTAAGAGGCGCTTTAGTCTTAGAGATAGAAATATAATTTCCACCTTTTTCTATCTTATTCATGATAGTAAGCAAAATTGTAGTTGCAATACCTAAAATAATTGCAAGTAAGGCAGCTAAATCACGAGAATTCCCCATCCCTGCAAATGTAATAATCATTGGATTTATAGTTTGAAATTCTTTACCACCAACAATCATGGGTGCTGCTACTGCAGATAAACCACTAAGAAAAACCATAATAGTAAGTGCAAATAGAGTTGGAATTAAGGTTGGTAACACTACTTTTCGGAAAACAGTAAATGGTTTTGCTCCCATATTTCGAGCAGCCTCAATAGTGTGATAGTCAACGCTTCGAATTGTATTTGTTAAAAACAATGTATGATTAGCAGTTCCTGAAAATGTCATAATGAATAAGACTGCACCATACCCAATAAACCAGTTAGGGTCTAAAGAAGGGATAACATTTTGTAAAAATTTTGTAATCAATCCATATGGACCATAGACAAATTTATATCCAGTCGCTAAAACCACTCCTCCATAAATTAAAGAGGTCATATAACCTAATTTTAAAATTTTAGCACCTTTAATATCAAAGTACTCTGTAAATAGAACACAAAGAATACCTACGACATTAACTGTAATAATGAGTGAAAATGCTAACTTAAAACTGTTCATAATACTCTGAAGTGCCCTCTGAGATTTTAGAACACGATGTACAGCATCAAGGGAAAATTCTCCTCCTTTTACAAATACATTCACTACTAGATCAAAGTTTGGATAAATAATAAATGTTACTAAGAACCAGATTAACCCTAAACGAATAAGCCAATCTTTTAAATTTAATTTATGACGCATACTGCACCTCCTTAAAATTGCAGAACGTCTGATGGTGTGATAAATAAGTCCACACTTTCTCCGACAGATCTAATAGCAGCCTGACTATCAATACTTGTTACATTAAGAATCTGACTTTCAGAAACTTTTATTGTATAGTGAATTGTAACTCCAGAAAACTCAACATCAATAATTGTTCCTTTTAGAATGAAATCTTGTTCAGTTTCACGATTGAATCGAACTTTCTCTAATCGAATGTATCCTTTTTTATCTTCTAAGAAAACGCTTGCATTTTTAAGTAATACTTCGTGGACTGTTTCATCGGTCAAAACATTAATATCGCCAATAAAATCACATACAAATTCAGTTTGAGAATTATGATAAATCTCTACAGGTGTACCGACCTGTTCGATGTATCCATTGTTAAAGACTGCAATTCTATCAGATAAAGTTAAGGCTTCCTCTTGGTCATGAGTAACATATAAAGTAGTAATACCTAACTCTTTTTGAAGTCTTTTCAACTCTTTTCTCAAATCTACACGTAATTTTGCGTCAAGGTTTGACAATGGTTCATCTAGACAAAGAATTTTAGGTTCAAGAACCAGAGCACGAGCCAATGCTACCCTTTGTTGTTGACCCCCAGATAATTCTGATACATTACGCTGTAACTGTTGATCAGAGATCTTAATTTTTGCTGCTACTGCTGATACTTTAGCTTTAATAACATCTGGAGCTACCTTCTTAACTTTTAAACCAAATGCAATATTATCAAAAACAGTCATAGTTGGAAATAGCGCATAAGATTGAAATACAATACCAATTCCACGCTTTTCAGGTTCCAAATGAGTGACATCTGTTCCATTAACTTCAATACTTCCTGATGATGGATCTAGAAAACCTACCAATGCTCTCAAAGTAGTTGATTTACCACATCCTGAAGGCCCAAGAAATGTAAAGAATTCCCCTTCATGTATATCTAAATTTAGATTATCAATTGCAACAAAATCACCATATTTAATTTGAATATTATCAAATTTAATCATCTCACTAACTCCCTCTATTACTAAACCAAAAGCCTCTCTTTATTTCTTCTATAAATTTAGAAATAATAGAGAGACTTGGACATAAAAATTAACTCTTATTTCTTATTGTACGTATTCTAATTCAGCTTTTTCTACCCATTCATCCAAATGTTTTCCAACAGCTTCCCAGTCAATATTTTGTGGTTTCACTTGATCCACAAATTTTTTCGTATCTTCAGGTAACTCTGTTAGGGCATCTTTATTTGCAGGAATAGATCCAAAGTTCTTACTATATTCTACTTGAATTTCTGTTTGACCAAACCAATCAATAAATTCTTTAGCTAACGCTTGTTTTTTACTAGTGCTTAAAACCATAGTTTGTTCAGTTACAAATGGTACACCAATCTCAGGAGTCATAACTTTGAAAACAACATTTTGTTCTTTTTGTCCAACTAATGCACCAGAACCCCACATCATTCCATATTGTATTGGATCTTCTTTGTCTAACATCTTAACAATTGAACTTTCTCCCTTTTGAAGAGTGTATGCATTTTTCAGATATTCTTTTGCTGCTTCCCAACCTTTTTCAGAAACACCTAATTCACCTTTATCATCAAGGTATCGAACTAAGATACTTGCTAGAATTGCCCGTCCTGTTCCACCTGAGAGCCCAGAAATTGAATATTTACCTTTATATTTACTACCTAATTCAGTCCAATCTTTAGGCATTTCTTTTACATCAGGCGCTCCAATTAAAACTAATGGTTGAACAATCACAGGATTATAATAATTATCTTTATCTGATAAAGATTGATCAATTTTATCTAACCATTTAGGCTTGTACTGTACTAGTAATTTTTGATCTCTAATTTTATTTGAATCAACAGCACCAATTCCAAATACCATATCTGCAACTGCATTATTCTTCTCGGCAATAACACGGTCTGCTAATTGAGCGCCAGGGATATCAACCATTTTTATATTAAAACCAGCTTCTTTTGCTTTAGCAGTTAACCAATCACCACGACCATTTGAGACTGAGTTCGAATAGATTACTAATTCTTGACTTTTATCAGCTTTTTCTTCAGATGAAGAAGCAGTCGTAGAATTTGAACCGCCAGAGCAAGCAGCAAGTGTAGTAAGAGCAACTCCCGTTGCAAGTACAGTAGACCAAACTTTCATTTTTTTCATGATAAGTTCTCCTTTTTTATTATTTTATTTAAATTTTTCGTGATATGGAACAAATTGTCTCATATCTTCAAATACAGTATAGTCAATACGGTTTACAGTAATAGTTGGAATCTTCTCTAATAAAATTTCAGTTAATTCTGCTCTGACTTTAGTAAACTCTTCTTCCTCCTCTTCGGTTAGAGGAATCCGAAGATACCCAATTGAAATATGGAATTGATATCTATCATGATTAGGGAAACGAACACCTGCTTTTTCTGAGACATAAGTACGAATTTCTTCTAATCTCTTTGCAGAAGCTTCATCTGCAGGTTCAACTAGTATGTTTTGTTTTCCCATTTCAGTTACACGCATATGAATTTCTTCATCCAACAATGGAAAAATTTCAAGTTGTTTAGCAAAGTAATCATGTATTTCCTGTAAAGGTGTATCTAGAGGAAGATTACTGCTCCAAAACTCCGTTTCACGATTTTCATGGCACAACAATTCAATTACAGTCATGTGAATAGAATTCCTTGGAGTTAAAGTAAACTTATCGATAAATGGTAATTCTCTATAACGTGATTGAATAATATCAACAACTTCCATCAAATCTTGTTTAGTATAAAGATTTGCTACAACTGTATTCCCAGGGAAATGATTAAATTCCCCATTCTCTTTGAACTTAATTTTTGTTAAGTTTTTCATATAAAGACCTTCTTTTTTATATTTGACATCGGTGTCATCTTGTTTACATTATACAATGAAACCGTTTCCTTTGTCAAGCGCTTTCAAACATTTTTTTAAAAAAATTTATCTTTCATTAAATATGCATTTCATTAAAAGGTTAAGTAATTTTTCCAAAATACAGCACTCATATAGACAGTATCATCAATTATAGCCATTGGGATTTTTTGATTGCCAATTCCATGTATCTCTACACATGTCTTCAATCGATTTTGTTGTCCTCCAATTTAATTCCTTATATGCTTTGTCTGCATTTGCATAACAAGTCGCAACGTCTCCTGATCGTCTTGGTACAATTTTATACGGAATTGGAACCTTATTAACACTTTCAAATGTATTTACAAGTTGTAATACACTTGTGCCTTCTCCTGAACCAAGGTTATAAATATAAACATCTGTTTTTTCAGATACTTTTTCTAAAGCTTTTATATGCCCTATCGCTAAATCCACTACATGGATATAATCGCGAACACCAGTACCATCTACCGTATCATAATCATCTCCAAAAACACTTAGCTCTGGTCGCTTACCTACCGCTACTTGTGCAATAAAAGGCATTAAGTTGTTAGGAATACCTGATGGATCTTCTCCAATCAACCCCGACTCATGAGCACCAATTGGATTGAAATAACGAAGCAACGCAATACTCCATTCTGAATCTGCCACATGAACATCTTTTAAAATTTGTTCAAGCATCACTTTCGTATACCCATAAGGATTTGTCGCACTTGTTTCCATCGTCTCAATTAGGGGTGACTGATTGTTAATTCCATATACAGTCGCACTTGAAGAAAAGACAATCTTTTTAACATTAAATTCTGACATCACTTCAACAAGTGCTAATGTACTCATAATATTATTTTTGTAGTACATCACAGGCTTTTGCACGGATTCTCCGACAGCTTTATAACCTGCAAAATGAATTGCAGCATCAATCGATTCTTTTTCAAATACCTTTCTCAATGCTTGTTTATCACAAACATCTAATTCGTAAAACACGGGACGTATTCCTGTAATTGCTTCAATACGGTCTAGCACCAAGATGCTAGAGTTCGAAAGGTTGTCGACAATGATGACTTCCTTTCCTAAATTTAGTAATTCTACTACGGTATGGCTACCAATATAACCAGCTCCGCCTGTTACCAATATTGCCATTTGGGTTTCCTCCTAATTAATTCCAACCGACTTAACAAATCTCATAAACGCTTCATGCCCAGACGGTGTATTCTTATAAACTCCTGCATCTTCCAGAACTCTCGCAAACACTTGTCCTACTTCGTGTTGAACTACGCTATTAACCTCTTCTTTATTAATGCGAGGATATTTTTCTTTCAATTGGTCGGCCCATTCTAAATGATAATCCGCAATTGCGTTATCCTCTCCTAAAAGATATTTTCCAACTTCTTCTAACTCTGGTTTCAAACGAGGTGGTAATATCGCAAGTCCCATCACTTCGATTAACCCGATATTTTCCTTTTTAATATGTTGTACATCTTGATGAGGATGGAAAACACCATCTGGGTATTGTTCAGTAGTATGATTATCTCTTAGAACAATATCTAATTCATATCTCCCGTCCACTTTACGAGCAATAGGAGTCACCGTATGGTGTGGGACATCTTCAGTCATAGCAATGATGTCTACTTCTAAATCTGAATATTCCCTCCACTTATTTAGAATTTTATTAGCTAAATCTAACAATCGATTTTTATTTTCACTTTGTAACCTAATTACTGACATTGGCCATTTTACAATACCAGCATTAACATCCTCAAAGTCTTTAAAACGAAATTCACTCTCAAATTTTGCTTTTTCCATTGGGAAAATATGTTTCCCTCCCTGGTAGTGGTTATGACTAAGAATGGAGCCTCCTGAGATAGGAAGATCAGAATTTGAACCAGCAAAATATCCTGGCAAAATATCAACAATCTCCAATAATTGTTCAAATGTTTTAGAGGTAATAGCCATTGGTACATGTTGACTATTTAAAAATATCGCATGCTCATTAAAATATGAGTAGGGAGAATACTGGAATCCCCATACTTCGTCACCAAGTTTCAACCGAATAATTCTATGATTCGAACGTGCTGGATAATTTATTCGCCCCTGATATCCTTCATTTTCCATACATAGTAAACATTTGGGATAATTAGTTGCTTTTACTAATTTTTCAGCAGCAATTGTTTTTGGATCTTTTTCGGGTTTTGACAAATTTATCGTAATCTCTAGCTCTCCGTATTTAGTTGATGCTCGAAACTCAATATTCTTAGCAATAGCAGAAGTTTTAATATAATCACTATCTTTACTTAACTTATAAAACTCTTCAACTGCTTCTTGAGGTGATATATCATATGAACTCCAAAAAATATCATTTAATCGACTCGGTAAAGGAACTATGAAATTCATTAACTCTGCTCCTAAACATTCCTTTTCCTCGATTAAATCTTTAATTTTACCGTTTTTTAAGGCGATTTCCACTAAGTAATCTTTTATTTGTTTCAGGTCATTTTCATCGGAAATGCGATCAGTTCCCTCCTCACCTATTAACGCTAGTACTCTATTTTTCACATATATTTTGTCAATTTCATTATACATTCCGTATTCAATTACTCTATCAACAAAATTATCAATAATTGTTTTCATATATTTTTCTTTCTAATTTATGTTCCCATATTTTCTATACATTATCCATTTATAAATTGATTGCGTAGTATGAGCAATTTTATCAAGGTGATGAATAATAGCTAAAGCACCAATTACTTCAGAAACATTCCCATCATCTTCAAATATGTAATTCATGATTTTCTTTTCAATATTTATACTAAGCTCTTCTATCTCATTCTGTTTTTGTATAACAACCATATCTAAACATCCAGATTGTTCCTCTCTATAACAAGATATAGCCCTATTCATATGCAGTCCGATAACTTCATGAAGTATTTTTATTTCTGAAATAATTTTCTTCAAAATTTCATTGTTTTGAATAATCTGTAGATTTTTTAAAATTTCAACAATTCTATCCCCAATACGTTCAATGTCAGTTGATATTTTTATTACACTAATAATTCTTCTTAAGTCATATGAAACGGGATGTTGTAAACAAATTAACTCATATCCTTTTTTATCAACATTTAGAACTGACTCATTTATGATTAAATCTTCTTTAATCAATTCTATTCGTTCTTCATTTGATAAATATTCAAATAACTTCTCATATTTATCAAGCACAGATACCCAAATGGTCTCTAAATTATTTGATAATTCTATAATTTCATTTTCTAAATATAACCTTAACATTTAGGTACCTCTTCTTAACAAAGTTCAATAGTAACAATTAATATTTTAAACAATATATCAAACATCAATAACTAGAATACTTGCATCATCTTTCTTTCCATAGATTGGATCAATAGCAGAAGAATTAAATCTCATCTTAATTAACTCTTCAAAAGTTTTATTTTGATTATTTTGATAGAATTCATAAAAGCCATCGCTCATTAAAACAATTTGTTCACTAGTAACATCTATTTGATTAATAATAGCATGGTCTAAAAATCTCTCATCCAACGAACCTATCCAGTACCCACTCGGTTGATTAGATAATTTTCTGATTTTTTGTAAAATAATTTTTTTATTTAAAACACTATTTGTACCAATTGAGTCTTTTATCTCATTTTTCCCTTTTTCAAATAAGTTATCTACTCTATGATCAGTTATTTCCATTTCGTTTACTAACATGACGCAGTCACCTAGCATCATATACTCCAACTTTTTTTCTGAAAGTTTAGCAAATATAAAAGCAAATGTTGGTAAGCGATAATACTCTGTTAATTCATATGAGTTTAAACCGATTTCATCTTTAACCTCGAGTAAAGCAGTTTCAAATATTTGTTTAAGAGTTTTTGATTCTTTACAATTAACCGACAAACTTTCTGATAAAATATGTACAACTTCTGAGACTGAATAACCTATCTCCTCTTTAGAATTATATAAATCTGTAGCTCCATCAATAATCCAAAAATACTGATTTTGTGAACCTACAGCATCCTCATTTTCTACGGAACTTCCTTGTATCGAACAAATTTTATTTATCTTTACCATAATACTTCAACCCTTTTAGTGTCAAAAGTAAACCAATTCCTGTCACTGTTAAGAATAGTTCCATAATCTTGTTCGAACCAGTCTTTGGTAATTTTTGTTTTACCTCTACTATTTCTTTAGATTTATTAATATGATTTTCAGTTTCTCTGCCATCTCCAACTATTTTATGGTTCACTTCTTCTATCTTATTATCTTGTTTATTGTCAATCTTGTCATTAATTTGTCTATTATCTTTACTTGAGTTAAACTCTCCTTTCTTCTGGTTACTATCAATTACATTATTTGAATTAGATTGTTTTTCATGCACATATGAACTTGTTTTAAATTTTTCCTCTTTGTTTTTTTCTTTTTCGTTTTTATCACTTAAGTTATTTGTTACAATTTTGTAAAGCCCATTCTCCGTTACAATATTGAAATTACCATCGCTATCACGTATAACTGGTTCTTTCCCATTTGCATTAGATTTGATGAATGATATATACTTACCGGATAAATTATAAAATTGGTTATTTAAAACGGTTATTTTACCCTTTGAATCCTCAATAACAATTCCTTCTTTACCACCGAATATACTATTCTCTGAGACTACTAAATTATCACTAACTCGTAATAATTCAATATTTGGTTGTTCTGTTTCCTTAGAATTATTATTAATTACATTTTTTGTTACAGTAATATCTGATACTTTTCCTAAATATTCTGCACTATCTTTTGCTACTCTAATAGCCTTTGTTTTAGGATCAGAAATATAAAATGTATTTTCAGTAATAACGACTTTCTTATTTAAATCAAGTTCATCTTTTACATTTTTATAACTAAAAGCATTTATTAAGGCTGCACCATTTTCTCTATAATGTACACTTTCTCCTTTTACTTTCTTATCAAATCTATTTCCTTTAATTAAAATATCAGTGAATCCTGTAAAACGTACACCAGAATACATCATGTTATCAAAATGATTATTTAAAATTTTAATATTAGAGGGGTTCTGTGTCGACAATGTTTGATAGTGTGTACCAATTGCTGTTACTAATTCTCCAGATTTATCACTTTTACCAAAATATGAATTTTGAATAGTAACATTTTCAGATTTTTTCCCATCATCATTCAAAGCATAAGGAAAACCTTTTCTAGTCAATGGTTCAATCTGAATACTCTCCTTACTTATAATTTGCCCATCTTTCATAGTTTTAGGTAAAGCTTGACCAAGAAAACGAGAATTATCGACTAATACATTTTTCGAACCTGCAATTTGAATAGCATGCCCTTGATAACTATCCTTGAATGTTACGTTTTTTATAGTTACGTTATTTGAATTCCCAATAGCAAATGCACCTGAAGAATTTATAAGTGGTAGATTTTTTGCTTTAGTTCCTTCTTCATTCAAAGCACCGTTCATATCAATAGTACCACCAGAATAACTAATATCTTCTGTTGGGCCCCATTCTACTTGCGCACCATCATCCGTAAATAAACCTGTCATAAAAACAATAGAAGGGTGATTCTTAATATTTATACCATTTAGAATTGTAGCTTTCTCATTCAATTCTAAGTGTGTATGACTTTTTAAAAAAACAATTTCTTTTACTAAATAAGTTCCTTCAGGAAAATATACATTTCCTCCGCCTAGTCCTTTAGCTGCAGCATCTATTGTATCTTGAATTGCTTGACGATCATCATTAACCCCGTCACCTATTGCTCCATAATCTTTTACATTCAAAGCTACGTCTTCGTTCAGATTAGTACTTAAAATAGTATTCACTTCCATCCCAGAGATGTTACCCATCATAGTATCATTTGTTATATCAGGTTTATTTTGATTAATACTCACTCCTCCATTATTATCAGTACTTAAACTTGAATTGTTATCAAGACTGAGAGTATCAGAATGGGGTTCCGCAGATAATGATGTAGATGTGCTACTCAACAAAGAGTTCATTTGCATATTATCTTTAGACGAAGAAGTTTCACCAACTACTTCATTAGCTAAAACACTTTGTGTTCCAATAAATAAAACCGCTAAGAGAACTGAGCAAACTCCCACCTTAGACTTACGAATAGAGAAAACCTCATTTTGTTGAAAAGATTTCATATTAGCCTCCAATTAAAAATATTATGTCCTAATTTAATATTCATATAAATTCCATACCAGAAAATGACACCGCTGTCATTTTCTTTATAATATATTTTTAAATCAAAATTGTCAAGGAATAACACAATAAAATATCAAAATTGTGAAAGCGTGACCATTTATATATCTAACCATACTTCTAATAATTCTTTAACCTTCCATTCAAAAGTGATTACTATCTTTCTTAGCTTGAACATAAAAATATCCTATTCACTGTATTTAAAGCATGTTGATATCTCGTAAAATACTAATTTATAAATACAAGAACAAATATCTTGTCATGCAAGCATTCACCAGGTATATTTACATGAATATCGTTCATATAGCGGATTGAAATCAAAACAATACAATATATTTCTTAAATAGATTTTCTATAAAAGCTAGATTCAAGCTCTATAAAAATAGACGCAGTTCTTCTAAAATACTGGAATAGGACATATAGATCATTGTAGACACGTGTTTTATAGATTATTTCAAAAGAATGACTAGAACATGAAAAATAGTCTCAAAACTTTGAACAATATTCTGAAAACAAAAAAGAAAGACGCGAGTTTCCACAACCTCATTCGTGGAAACTCGCGTCTTTCAAAAAATAGGGTGAATTGAAAACTAGAACAAGACACTACATTTTCTAAATGATGCCTAATAAAAATTCTAAATGCTACACCAAATTGCTCACATCTCATTTCAAACCATACAGTATATTGAAACTATAAGAGTACACTTTTGCTTCTAAAATATTGCTAGAAATTAATTTGACTATCCTGATTAATTTGTCCTGTTTTTATTTCATTTTACTATAGGACTTTCAATTGAAAACAACAGTTTTACACTCAATTAGACTTTTTAGAAACAGAATCACTATTACTTGACTGTAGTTTGTCATTTTTTTGATGAAGTTAGCACTTTTTCAGAAACTGTTTTGAAAGTCTCAATAATATAGTCCACTTCTTCATCTCTTAATTTTGTATGAAGAGGGAGGGTAATTTCATTTTCAAAGAAGGCATAGGCCTTAGGATAATTCGCCATATCAAAGCCAAGATTCTTATAGGCTGTCAAGAGAGGAAGCGGTTTGTAGTGTACGTTACTTGCAATTCCTGCTTTGGCCAATTCTTGGATAATAAGATTGCGTTCTTCTAAACTTGCTCCTTCTACATGGGTGATGTAAAGGTGACGACAAGACTCGACTGTGTCAGTCTCATGTGCCAATGGATGGATGCGAGAACCAGCAAAACCACGATCATAACGGTCCACGATGTCCTTACGACGTTGTAGCAAAGCTGGGTAACGGTCCAATTGTACCAAACCAAGTGACGCCATGATATCGGTCATATTGCACTTGTAGGCTGGTGTGACGATATCGTATTCCCATGAACCCAGTTGCATCTTAGCAAGAGCATCCTTAGTTTGACCATGAAGGGAAAGGATTTGAAATTCCTTGTACATCTCTTCATCGTCAATCGCTGGATTGGCCTTCCAAGTCGCACTTCCTCCCTCAGCCGTTGTAAAGTTCTTAACAGCATGGAATGAGAAGGAAGTAAAGTCAGCGATAGAACCAGCTGGTTGTCCTTTATAAGTAGATCCCAAAGCATGGGCACTATCAGAAACAATCACGATACGGTTAAAGGCTTTTTGCCACTTGCTTGACGCAGTAAAGAGATCACGTTTTTTCTCCACAACTTGGAACAAACGATCATAGTCGCAAACAATACCTGCAAGTTCTACTGGGATAATCACCTTGGTCTTTTCAGTAATGGCTTGCTCGAGCAAGTCATAGTCCATCTCAAACGTATCTGCTTGGATATCCACCATGACAGGGGTTGCTCCCACATGCGTAATGACACTACATGAAGCTGTATAGGTCATGGCTGGAACGATGACTTCATCACCAGGTCCCACTTCCAAGACGCGTAAAATCAACTCAAGAGCGGCAGTCGCAGAGTTAAGACAGACAGTCTTAGGCGTCTGTGTATATTGAGACAAGCGACGCTCCAGTTCTTTTGTCTTAGGACCTGTTGTAATCCAACCAGAACGCAGGGTATCCGCTACTTCAGCAATTTCTGCTTCCGTAATATCGGGTGGTGAAAATGGAATATTGTAATTTGGCATTGATTTGCTCCTTTTATCTGTACTCATTCTCTCATGACTACTTTATTTTAGCACTTCAAACACGGTTTGAAACATGATTTTGATGTCTCCAAGGAAACTAAACTCTCGGAGATAGGCGAGGTTATAGCGCATCTTTTCAGGAAGGACGTGTTCGACATAGGCTTGGTCAACCGACAGACCTTTCTCCGTCATTTGACTGATGATAGTGTCCTCATCCTTGTAGTTGATGCTGGCTGGAGAGGTAATCCCTGCTGGCAAAAGCAAGGTTGCCATCATCTCAGGGCTATACTGCTCTGTGTAACGAGGCACTTCAGGACGCGTCCCTACAAAGGACATCTCACCTTTAAGAACATTGACCAACTGAGGCAGTTCGTCCAAACGGACACGGCGGATAAAATTGCCAACCTTGGTAATGCGGCTATCGTTAGCAGAAGTCACCAGACTCCCTTGTTTATCCGCATCCGTCACCATGGTACGGAACTTCCAAATCTTGAAAGGTCGATTGTACTGGGTCACGCGCTCTTGCTTGTAAATCACTGGCCCCTTGCTATCCAACTTGATCCAAATGCTCAAGATGAGAAAGATGGGAGAGGTCAGAACAAGTACAACCAAGGCTAGAACCCAATCCAAGCAACGCTTGAAAATCAGCGAACCCTTCCTTTTAGAGACAAGCTGGTAGTAAGACTCAACCTCGCTTGATTTCATTTCCACGGGCAAGTCTTCCCATTTCAGCATGCTGTTTCTCCTTTGTTTTTATTATACTATTTGTCAACATTTTTCATTATACCACAAAATGGAAAAGGCGGTGAAAGAAATCTGTAATTTGAAGGATTTCCTTCTTTTACTCAATGAAAATCAAAGTACAGCTTTTAGGTTGCAGATAAAGATGACCTAGTTTGAAGAGATTTTCAAAGAGTATTAGGCCATGGCCCCTGCCTGCAAGCTATACATCTTGTGGTAGGTTCCTCCCAAAGCCAAGAGTTCCTCATGAGTTCCACTCTCGATAATGCGTCCCTTATCCAAAACATAAATACAGTTGGCGTCTTGGATGGTCGAAAGGCGGTGAGCGATGGCAATGGTTGTCCGTCCCTGTCTCATCTTAGCCAGAGAAGCTTGAACCAAACTTTCTGTTTCAGAGTCAATATTGGCTGTCGCTTCATCCAAAATCAGAATTTTAGGCTGACTGGCGACTGTTCTAGCAAAGGCAAGAAGCTGGCGCTGTCCAGTTGAAAAACTGGAGCCACGCTCAGAAACAGGGGAATCATAACCCAAAGGAAGTTCCTGAATAAAGGAATCTGCATCCACGAAGGCTGCCGCATCCTGGACCTGCTCATCACTGATCTCTTGGTACATGGCGATATTGGACTTGATAGTCCCGTGATAAAGAAAGGGTTCCTGCAAGACCAGACCAATGTTTTTTCTCAGCTCTTCCTGACTGAAATCCCTGATATCCACATCATCCAAGAGAATTCGCCCTGACTGGAATTCATAAAAGCGCATGAGGACATTGATAATAGAAGATTTCCCAGAACCTGTATGCCCCACAAAGGCAATGGTCTCACCCTTATTAACGGAGAAGGAAATATCATCCAGAATCGGATGTTTCCCATCATAAGAAAAACACACATGTTCAAAACGGATATTGCCTTCTTTGACTTTAGCCTGGCCATTTTCTTGAAGAGGTTCATAGGTCCTCTCGTCTATCAGGGAAAAGACACGACCTGCAGAAACCATAGACGTTTGCAGGGTTGAGAAGTTTTGCGTCACTTCAATCAAGGGATCAAAGAGACGATTGATATACTGGATAAAGGCATACATGGTTCCTGCCGTTATTCCCAGATAAAGACCACGATAGCCAAAATAGGCCATCAAAACAGCGTATCCTAGGAGTTTCAGCAAACTCATGGCAGGGCGCAAAAAGAGGGCATCCAAGGCTACAGAACGGTTGGCATAGACCAAGTGTTCTTGGTTGATTTCATCGAATTCCGCCTGCAGGCGCTTCTCTTGATTAAAGGCCTGGATTATTCTGATTCCCTCGATGTTTTCAGCCAGCTTGCTATTGATATCTGACAAGAGACTTCTGGTTTTCTCAATGATTTTCACTGATTTTTTCCGATAGAGATTGACCAAAAGGAAAATCAAGGGGAGAAAGAGCAAGACTAATGCAGTCAAACGAAAATCCAACACCAACATGGTATAAAGAGTTGTCAGAAAGATGAAAACTGCTGAGATAAAGCTGGACAAAATTCCCGAAAACATATCACTGATGGTCTCGGTGTCATTTGTCAAACGAGAGACGATAGAGCCTGCTGGCGTCTTGTCAAAATAAGACATGCCCAGCTTTTCCATATTGGCAAAGGCATCGCGACGAATATCCCTAACAATACTGTAAGACACGCGCGCAAAGAGAAGATTGCCGACATACTGGACCAGAGTTTGTAGGATATAAAGGCCATAGTAGGCCAGCAAAACGGTCACAGCGAGTTGATTGAGATTGCTGAGATACTGGTCGATAAAGTGGGAAGCCACAAGGGGAATGACACTTTTGATGACCGTCGTCGCTAGGAGAAAACTGAGTGCCAAAAAGGTAAGGAGTCCATAAGGCTTGAGATAAGACATCAAGCGCTTCAATACAGCCCATTGTTCTTTCTTATTCTGCATCTTCTTCTCCTTTCATTTCCAGCTGCTGAGACTGGTAGGTTTGGGCATACCAGCCATCCAAAGCTAGCAAGTCTTCGTGCCTGCCTCGTTCGATAATTTGACCATTTTGCAGGACTAAAATCAGATCTGCATGGACAACTGCACTCAGGCGATGAGCCGTGATAATGGTTGTTTTGTTCTTTCGCGTCTCCTTGAGTTTGTCGATAATCGCATACTCCGTCTTGGCATCCACAGCCGACAAAGAATCATCCAAAATCAAGATATCAGGATCTAAAATCATAGCCCGACTCATGGCCAGACGCTGCTTTTGACCTCCAGAAAGACTGACTCCCTTTTCACCAATCAACGTATCAAATCCCTGAGGCATGTCTACAATGTCTTGATAAACTTGAGCTAGCTTAGTCGCTTCCTCGACCGCTGAAAGGGGCAAGTTAGGATTGCCAAAGCGTATATTGTCTAAGATTGAATTCGCAAAGAGGAACTGGTCCTGAGGAACGTAGCCCATGAGACTACGAAGGTCTGTCAGACGATAATCTCTAATATCATGACCATTTAGATAAATGGCTCCCTTGTCCACATCGTATTCACGCAAGAGGAGTTTGATCAAAGATGTTTTCCCAGAGCCTGTCTGACCGACCAAGCCCAGTGTTTGCCCTTTTTCCAAGCTAAAGTGAATATCCGTCAGTGTTTCCTCATTTTCAAAGGCAAAGCTATCAATATCATACTGCAAGCGCCCGTTTACAATGCCATCTAAAGGAAACTCAGGATCTTGTACAGGTGATTCCTGAGACAAGAGTTCCTCAATCCGCTGGTAGGAAACCTTCCCTCGCTGAGTGATATTAAAGAGGAAACCGATAGCCATAAGAGGCCAAACCAGCATATCCAAGTAGCTGATAAAGGTAACCAGATTTCCAACCGTGATTTTCCCTTCCTGAACCATCAAGGAACCGACCAAAAGCGTTAAAACATAGGAGGAGCCAACAAACAAGAGAACCATGGGGTCAAAGAGACTATCGTATTTCATGGTTTGCAGGTTCTTTTGGAAGGTCAATTCATTGACTGCCTGAAAAGACTCCAGCTCGTCTGCCTGATAACCGAAAGATTTGGTCACTTTGATACCTGATACAGACTCCTGCACCTTGTTATTGAGTTCAGAAAAGGCAGCTTGGGACTCTCCAAAGGCTCTGTGAGTCTTTCTACCTAGACGACTGGTCGCATAGGCCATGAAAGGCAGGGGAAGAATGGCAACCAAGGTCATTTGCCATGAAATGCTAAAGAGCATGGTCAACAAGGTCACTAAAGCTGTGATTGAGGCATCCACCGCTGACATAACCCCTCCCCCTGCCAGACGCGTTAAGGCATTGATATCGTTGGTTGCGTGTGCCATCAGGTCCCCCGTCCTATAGGTTTGATAAAAGGCTGGAGACATTTTTGTGAAATGCTCAAATAAGCGAGAGCGCATAATCTGTCCCAAACGGTAGGAAGTACCGAGGATATACATACGCCAAACATAGCGCAGATAGTACATCCCAAAGGCAGCAAGTAGCAAGTAAAATAGGTCAAGAAGGAGGTCCTGCTGGGTTAATTGTCCCGATGTGATGGCATCAATCACCCGCCCCATGACCATAGGTGGAATGAGATTGAGGACGGAAACCAAGACCAGGGCCACAATTCCGACTAGATAACGGCGTTTTTCTAACTTGAAAAACCACCAAAGTTTTTGAATAATGGACATAAAATCCCTTTCTGATTGCAAATGGAAACCTGAGGCCAAGACCCCAGGTTTTTCTTATTCATAGGTTACAACTGTGACGGCACCCTTGTCATACTCAGCGATAAAGATATTGGCCACATTGTCATGTCCTTGTTTGCTGAGGTTATCAAGCAACCACTCTTCGCTACGACCAATCGATTCCAAGACATCGACTTGGATCACACCGTCAGTCACAACTGGATACTTAGGATTTTCATCTCCCATTTGAACCACGATGAGTTGGCCATTTTGTTCTTGCACAGCTCGTTTAACTTGCTTCATCTGGAAAATCCCTTGGCTACGAAGTTTGAGGGCTACATCCGATGCAGACAAGCCAACTGAACGACAGGCTTCTGGGTCAATCTGCCCATTTTTGATGAGGAGAGTTGGTTTCCCATCAATCAAGCGTTTGACAAAGCGAACATTGTTATTGAGCCACTTTAGGGTCAAAACCAAAATCGTCCACATCATCAAAATCACTGTGTATTGCAGGATACTGATTGAACTATTGTAAATTACCCCACCGATGATACCACCAAGAACATAGTTCTGAATTTGGTCTGTAGCAGAGTTAGGTGCTAGATTCCCCTTTCCTGTCACATTAATAACAAAAACAAGAGAGAAAAGACCCAAGGCCAGTTTGATTAAAATTTCCATATAGTTGAGTGTCATTTGTTTACCTCCACCAATTCAATAGCGTCTGTTTGATTCAATTCTAATTTCTCTAAAAGATACTTGTCTGGTTGGCTCCCGTTCATGGCGCGGTAGAAATTTGGACCTACCTTGACAAGCGCTCCATCAGTGGCAGCTGAAGTATTAACGTAAACTTCTGATTTATCCACCCCCAAGTCTTTGGAAACAACCTCTATGAAATGAAGGGAGGTTTGAAATTGATTGTTAGAGGCTTGATTGGTCTGGTATTTTGAAATTGTCACTAAAAGCATGGCCACTAAGGTCAAGGCCAAAATCATGACCAATTCCCGAAACTTAGTCCCCTTTTTATCTCGATAGGCCTTAAAGGCAAAAAATCCTGTGATAGCTAGGAGAACAATTCCAAAGCCAATCATGATTCCATTTTGTTGACTGATTTGGCTAAGCACATAGTCATATGAGTAAAATTTCATTTATTTTCACTCCCTTTCATAAAATCATTCTTAATTATAAACGAAAGAGAGTGATTTTTCAAGCCATACGTTGGGGAAATAGACTTATCAGACCAACTTCTCTAACTAATGACTACAGTAGCTATTTCAAGATTCTGATTTTGATAATTGATATGAATAAACACCAGGCATCAACACCACAAGTAGAAGTGTCAAGAAAAACACCCAGTAAACATATAGTTGAACAAAGGAATTTAGAAACAATAACAATCCTCCTAATACCCAAATTTTTCCAGCTAGACGATGCGTTTTTCTCCAGTTTTCATCATTCTCCAAGGTCCACGGTAGTCGAATACCGATTATATAATTTCGGTGTGTTTTTGGTAGATAATTTCCAATTACGATCATCACGACTCCCATAAAAATCTGAGCTAGTAGCCCACTCATCATGGAATAACCCAAAGATTCTCCGAAGATAGAAATCATTAATAGACAAGATACAAAGGGAATAATCCAGTAAATCAAAACTTGTATTTTTGAACTGATATTGCTAGATTTAGGATCCTTAATCATTAAAAATAGAAGCAACCAATGCATCAAAAGCATGAGAGTAGGTAATCCAAAGATAGCAGACATTTTATGATTGTAGCCATCCGCTTGCCCCAGTAGATTAAAATGAGTGGGTATCTCCTCTGGTAATTGATTCCAGAAAACACAACCTACAAGGGAAGGTAGTAGGATGAGAATGCTCGTAAATAATACCAATTTCTTATTGATTTTTATCTTCATCAAAATGATCTCCTTTCAGATCTGCTAGCCAAACCATTATATCCTCTAAAACCGATGTATTTAACTCATAATAAATAAAGTTTTTTTCTTTCATTTCATGAATCAAATCCGCTGCTTTCAAAATCGTGAGATGGTGTGAAATAGTTGCACCTGTCAACTCGAATTGACTGGCAATTTCTCCTGCAGATAATCTACCTGCTTTGAGTAAATTTAAAATCTCTCTCCTAACTGGATGAGATAAAGCTTTAAAACTATTTGCAAAACTCATAATGACTCCTTTCCCTTTGTAATATTAGTAGGGCTAGGAATAAGCAAGGTAGAACTGATAGCATTCCGGTCGGTGATGGGCCTAAAATCAAGAGGTTTGAAACTTTTTCTCCTGGTAATTGAAATAGTAACCCAATACCGGCAGTTGCATTGATTGCCCCATGAAATAGGGCAGAAGCCCAGATAGAACCTGTCTTTTCCAACAACCAGCTCAACAATATTCCTAGGCTAAAACAAAATAGAAACATAGCAACAACTCCCAAAACAGGATAATCAAAATAAGTAAGACCATAATTATATCCTTGCAAATTGATTGGTAGATGCCAAAGACTCCAAATGAGACCAAGCAAGACATGAGTCTGGACTATTGAAAAGCGTCCTCTTAGAGCTGGGTAAAGATAGCCACGCCAACCAATTTCCTCTCCCAATGCAAAAAAACTATTAAAAAAAGGAGCGTAGGTCAAACTAGCTAGGATTTGAATCAAGGCTAAGAAAGATAAGGGAATGGCTGATTGAGAGACACCTTTTTCTTGTAAGATGGCTTGAATAGATTCAAAACCAAGGCTGAAATTGCTAGGGAATACAAGAAAATAAAGTCCCGCTCCTAAAAAACTGATGACTGCTGGTAACCAGATAGCTAGTAAGTAAAAGTGCCAGTTGCTCTTGAGATTCACAACTAATTTAGATTTGATTCCACTAGGTTGATTCGTGATTTTCCCTAAGAGAAAGACTGCAAGTGCAGGCATCCACATGGCTACAATACTAGCAAGTTGACTCCATGGAGAATTTAGACCAACACCACTTAGCCATAGTGTCAACCATACTATCCAAGCAAGGCCATAAGCCAAGACCACAAAAAGAAGGATTGTTCTCTTATTTGACATATTTGTACACTTCACTTTCTATTTAGATGTTTTTCTAAATAACATTATACACCTTTCCATTCTAAACACAAGATCTATTTAGATTTTTTTCTAAATAGTTTAGGGAATTTTTATTTTCTCAGAATAAAGTCTAAAGAGTAATTTTCAAACCATACGTTGGGGAAATAGGCCTTTTTTTGGTATAATAAAATCTATAATCTGAATGAAAAAGGTAACTTTATGAAACTTATCTCATGGAATATTGATTCCCTCAATGCTGCCCTAACTAGTGACTCAGCTCGTGCCAAATTGTCCCAAGAAGTCCTACAAACCTTGGTCGCTGAAAATGCTGATATCATTGCTATCCAAGAAACCAAGCTTTCTGCCAAAGGGCCTACAAAGAAACACTTGGAAATTTTAGAAGAACTCTTCCCAGACTACGAAAACACGTGGCGTTCTTCTCAAGAGCCTGCCCGTAAAGGCTATGCTGGAACCATGTTCCTCTATAAGAAAGAACTCACACCCACTGTCACTTTCCCAGAAATCGGTGCTCCGTCTACCATGGACTTGGAAGGCCGTATCATCACTCTAGAATTTGATGAATTTTTCGTAACCCAAGTTTACACACCAAATGCTGGCGATGGACTCAAACGCTTGGAAGAACGTCAAGTCTGGGATGTCAAATATGCGGAATATTTGGCTGAACTAGACAAAGAAAAACCAGTCCTTGCAACCGGTGACTACAATGTAGCCCACAATGAAATCGACCTTGCAAATCCTGCCAGCAACCGCCGTTCACCAGGATTTACAGACGAGGAACGTGCTGGATTTACCAACCTCTTGGCAACTGGATTTACCGATACTTTCCGTCATGTTCACGGCGATGTCCCCGAACGCTACACTTGGTGGGCACAGCGCAGCAAGACTTCTAAAATCAACAATACAGGCTGGAGAATCGACTACTGGCTGACAAGCAACCGCGTGGCTGACAAGGTCACTAAATCCGATATGATTGACTCAGGTGCTCGCCAAGACCACACACCCATTGTCATGGAGATTGAACTCTAAGGAGAAAGTGAATGGACTATCAAGCTGTCATTCCTGAATTTGTAGTATCTGACATCGAAAAATCACGCCACTTCTACTGCGACCTGCTAGGATTCTCTGTCGAATACGAGCGTCCAGAGGAGAAATTTCTCTTCCTCTCGCTTGAAGACTGCCAACTTATGCTAGAAGAAGGAAGCGCAGAAGAATTAGCTCAGCTGACCTATCCTTTCGGGCGCGGTGTCAATATTTCCTTTGGCATTGCAAATGTTCCTCAGCTCCACCAAAAACTGCTGGAAGCTGACTATCCTATCCATCGTCCCCTGACAAAAAGAGAATTTCGAGTAGGAGATAGCTTTATATATCCTCATGAATTTGCAGTTTTAGATCCAGATGGCTATTTTTTAAGATTTAGCGAGTAGACAATAGAAAAAATCTTTCAAATCAGAAAAAGGCATATTGTCAGGTCTTGAAGAATCTTGATAATGTGCCTTTGATGATGGAAAAATCTTCTAAATGTTAGCCTAAAATTGATAATTTGTCCATTTTTCTTCAATTTGTTCGTTTTTTATTACAAAACACTAACAAAACATTTGATTTCTAAAGTCATTTGGTGTAAAATAAAAACATTGGAACAAGCCTATTTAAAATTAAATATCGTTTTACTTGTTTATGTCGTGAATTGGCACGACGTTTCTACAAGGTGCCGGAACACCTAACAATAAGTAAGTCAGCTTGAGGGGATGGTCTTTTTCGACATGCCTATTTTAGGGACTTGCTTAGAGATTAAGTAGGTCCTTTTTCTATCGGTTTTTACTATATAGAAATCTGAAACAAGAAAACGTAGTGGCTTTTAGACTTTAGGAGGTCTTATGAAACTATTAGAAGAGCGCATCCTCAAGGATGGGCATATCTTGGGTGATAACATCCTCAAGGTGGATTCCTTTTTAACCCACCAAGTTGACTTTAGCTTGATGCGAGAGATTGGTAAGGTCTTTGCGGAAAAATTTGCTTCTGCTGGCATTACTAAGGTCGTAACCATTGAAGCGTCAGGTATTGCCCCAGCCGTTTTTACAGCTGAGGCCTTAAACGTTCCCATGATTTTTGCTAAAAAAGCTAAGAACATCACTATGAACGAAGGTATCTTAACTGCCGAAGTTTACTCCTTTACCAAGCAAGTGAGCAGCACCGTTTCTATCGCTGGAAAATTCCTCTCACCAGAGGACAAGGTCTTGATTATCGACGATTTCCTTGCTAATGGCCAAGCTGCCAAAGGCTTGATTCAAATCATCGAACAAGCTGGTGCCACAGTCGAAGCTATCGGTATCGTGATTGAAAAATCTTTCCAAGATGGCCGTGATTTGCTTGAAAAAGCAGGCTACCCTGTTCTATCACTCGCTCGTTTGGATCGTTTTGAAAATGGTCAAGTCGTATTTAAGGAGGCAGATCTCTAATGCAAACTCAAGAAAAACATTCGCAAGCAGCCGTTCTTGGCTTGCAACACTTACTAGCCATGTACTCAGGATCCATCCTGGTTCCTATCATGATTGCGACAGCCCTTGGCTATTCAACTGAGCAGTTGACCTACCTGATTTCCACAGATATCTTCATGTGTGGGGTGGCAACCTTCCTCCAACTCCAACTCAACAAATACTTTGGGATTGGACTCCCAGTCGTTCTTGGAGTTGCTTTCCAATCCGTCGCTCCCTTGATTATGATTGGGCAAAGCCATGGTAGTGGTGCTATGTTTGGTGCCCTTATCGCATCAGGGATTTACGTGGTTCTTGTTTCAGGCATCTTCTCAAAAGTTGCCAATCTCTTCCCATCTATCGTAACAGGATCTGTTATTACCACGATTGGTTTAACCTTGATTCCTGTCGCTATTGGAAATATGGGAAATAACGTTCCAGAGCCAACTAGTCAATGTCTCTTGCTTGCAGCTATCACTGTTCTAATTATCCTCTTGATTAACATCTTTACCAAAGGATTTATCAAGTCTATCTCTATTTTGATTGGTCTGGTTGTTGGAACTGCCATTGCTGCCAGCATGGGCTTGGTTGACTTCTCTCCTGTTGCAGCAGCACCACTTGTCCATGTCCCAACTCCACTCTACTTTGGGATGCCAACCTTTGAAATCTCATCTATTGTAATGATGTGTATCATCGCAACAGTATCTATGGTTGAGTCGACTGGTGTTTACCTAGCCTTGTCTGATATCACGAAAGACCCAATCGACAGCACGCGCCTTCGCAACGGTTACCGCGCAGAAGGTTTGGCCGTACTTCTCGGAGGAATCTTTAACACCTTCCCTTACACAGGATTTTCACAAAACGTTGGTTTGGTTAAATTGTCAGGTATCAAGACTCGCCTGCCAATCTACTACGCAGCTGGTTTCCTGGTTCTCCTTGGACTCCTTCCTAAGTTTGGCGCCCTTGCCCAAATCATTCCAAGCCCTGTCCTCGGTGGTGCCATGCTGGTGATGTTTGGTTTTGTATCTATTCAAGGGATGCAAATCCTCGCTCGTGTTGACTTTGCTAACAATGAACACAACTTTCTTATCGCAGCAGTTTCCATCGCTGCAGGTGTCGGACTCAACAACAGTAATCTCTTTATCAGCATGCCGACAGCCTTCCAAATGTTCTTCTCAAACGGAATCGTCGTAGCCAGTCTACTCGCCATTGTCCTCAATGCAGTATTAAATCATAAAAAGAAATAAGAAAAAGAGGTGCGAGCCTCTTTTTGTTTATCTATATCTATATCCTTACCTGTCTATCTTCTGACCGCTGGCCTGTGACAAACATGGTGAAGGTTGCCTTGCAGACATTTCTGCCCTCTTGATTGGTAATATCAACATCCACGACACAGGTTGTACGACCTTGATGGACACATTCTCCTTTAATGGTCAGCACATCGTCGAGTTTTCCTGCCTTAAGGTAGTTGATAGAGGACTGGAGTGTCACTCCATCTAGCCCCAGCGAGATGACCACCAAACCGCTGATCTGGTCACAAAGGGTAAAGAGATAGCCTCCATGGGCATTGCCATAGTAGTTGAGCGACGAGTCCACTACTTTGGTCGTCACCACAACGTGACCATCTCTCATTTGTTCAATTTCGTAATTTTCAAAGGCAGATATAGCGTCAAAATGAAAATCTTTCATCGTTTCCTCCTGATATTTCAAACGACACTATGATACTACTTTTTATAGGACTATGCAAGGAGAAAGCTCCTAGTCTGGTAAAATTCCGACCTGTTCCACAAAGCGCATAAAGGCTGTCTGCCCTTGTTCCGTCTGCTTGTAGACTCCTGCATCCTCAAGTACACGCGCAAAGATAGCACCAACAGAGTCCTTGACGATTTCAAGAGCTTTTTCTTTATCTGTTATGTCTGGATATTGGGCTCTAAGTCGGTCTACCCATTCCTGATGATAAGAGGCAACCGTATCAGCTTCTCCTACAAGATAGCTAGCGACTTGCTCCACTTCTTCTTTTAGACGTGGTGGCAAGATTGCCAAGCCCATGACCTCAATCAAGCCGATATTTTCCTTCTTGATATGTTGAACATCATTGTGAGGATGATAGATGCCATCAGGATGTTCTGCAGAAGTCTGATTGTCTCTCAAGACTAAGTCCAACTCAAACTGTCCATCACGCTTACGCGCTATAGGTGTAATGGTATGATGCGGTATCCCGTCTGTTTCTGCCAAAATCTGCACTGCAGGATCTGAATACTGGCGCCATTCCTGCAAAATCTTGTCAGCCAAGTTGATTAGTTCCTCTTTGGAATCCGAAGTCAAACGTAGGACAGACATAGGCCACTTGACAATCCCAGCCTTGACCTGTTCAAAACCAGTAAAAGAGAAAGTCTTTTGCAAGGGAGCCAATTCCATAGGAAATACGTGACGGCCTCCCTGATAATGATCATGAGTTAGAATAGAGCCCCCCACAATCGGCAAGTCGGCATTAGATCCAGCAAAATAGCCCGGAAACTGCTCTACGATAGCTAGCAGACGCTCAAAACTCTGACGACTGATAGCCATGGGACGATGCTGGCCATCTAAGAAAATACAGTGCTCATTAAAGTAAGCATAGGGCGAATACTGGAACCCCCACTCCTGACCCGCCATTTCAAAGCGGATAATACGGTGGTTGCTACGAGCTGGGTGGTTGACCCGACCATGATAGCCCTCATTCTCTAGACAAAGCTGACACTGAGGATAATTACTAGCTTGCACCAACTTGGCTGCCGCAATCTCTTTGGGATCCTTTTCAGGCTTAGAGAGATTGATAGTAATTTCAAGTTCACCGTAATCAGATGGAACACGATAAGCAATATTTTTAGCAATGGCCTTGAGTTTGATGTAGTCATTTTTCTGACTGAGTTGGTAAAAATCCTCTATCGATTGCTCAGGAGATCGGGCGTAGGTTGCCCAAAAGTCACGATTGACCTGACTTGGACAAGGGGTCACCAAGTCCATCAGTTCAGCACCGAGGATTTCACGCTCAGTCTGACTATCCTCAATCGTTTCTAATCGAACAGCTTCCTCAACCAGCTGGTCCTTGAGGTCAATCACTTTATCCAGATTGGTCTCAACTTCCAAAACACCGTCTCCCACTCGTGCCAAGACACGATTGGTCAGGTAGATTCGATCCATTTCCTCAAATGAACTTTCAGAAATGACATGTGTTACAAATTTATCTACTAAGGTCACTATAGAGCCTCCTTTTGACTAGTCAAGGACGCGAGTGCCACCTGCAACTTCAGCGATATAGAAGCTTGGAGCGTATCCAACTACTTCCTCGTAGTGTTTGCCAACAGCTTCCTTAAAGGCATCAACAGCATCTTTTTGAACCAAGGCAATGGCACATCCACCAAAACCTGCCCCTGTCATACGAGCACCGAGAACACCTTCTTGTGTCCAAGCTGTGTGAACAAGAGTATCCAATTCCAAACCAGTTACTTCATAGTCATGCTCCAGAGAAACGTGTGACGCATTCATCAAACGACCAAATGTTTCCAAATCTCCTGCTTGAAGGGCTACTTGAGCTTTGAGGGTACGTTGGTTTTCAAGCACAGCATGGCGAGCACGTTTCAAACGATTTTCATCTTTAATCAGATAGCTGTATTGGTCAAAGGCCCACTCATCCAATTCACCCAAGGTCTGAATATCTAAAGCAACTTGCAATTCTTCCACTGCTTTTTCACACTCAGCACGACGTTCATTGTATTTAGAATCCGCCAATTCACGGCGTTTGTTAGTGTTCATGATAACAACGACATTGTCCTTCAAATCAAGTGGTACCAAATCATACTCTAAGTTGTTGGTATCAAGGTAAATAGCACGTTGATCAGCCCCCATACCAATAGCAAATTGGTCCATGATACCAGAGTTGACTCCGATAAAGTTATTTTCTGTTTGTTTTCCAATTTTAACCAAATCGAGACGCTCTAATTTTAAATCAAAGAGATGCTCTGCCACGACTCCTGTCAAGAGTTCAAGGGATGCTGAAGAAGACAAGCCAGCACCATTTGGGATATTCCCATAAACATAAAAATCAAAACCTTTGTCAATCACGTGTCCAGCTTCTTGCAAGAAATGAAGGACACCTTTTGGATAGTTGGTCCAGTTGTGCTCTTTTTCAAACTTGAGGTCGGCGAGAGGCACTTCGATAATACCCTTGTCCTCAAAGTTAGCTGAGTAGAAACGTAAAACTTGGTCGTCACGCTTACGAGCTGCACCGTAAGTTCCCAAGGAAATAGCAGCAGGAAAAACGTGCCCACCGTTGTAGTCTGTGTGTTCACCAATCAAATTGATACGACCTGGTGAAAAGAAAGTTTGGTCTGCTTCTTGACCAAAAACAGCAAGAAAGTCTTTGCGAAGAGTTTCAGCAGTAAGATGTTGTGTCATATGATTTCTCCTTTTACTGTCCGTTAAGTCACCTTAACGTGTAATCGTTTTCTTCTATTGTATCCAAGGGATTTTCCAAGGTCAATCCTTTTTACTAAAATTTTACTAAACTATCGGTAAAAAGCAGAAAAATATGATATACTAATCTAATCAAGGAGGATTTATGGCTACCTTAAAAGACATTGCACAGCTAGCCTCTGTCTCTATCGCGACCGTATCCCGTGTCCTCAATCGCGACCAGAGTCTATCTGTTACAGAAGAAACCAGACACCGTATTTTAACTGTTGCTGAAGAGCTGGGCTACACCAAGCACCTCAAGACAGGCGAGTCCCACAAGCCCAAGCAAAAGATTGCCATTATCCAATGGGTCAGCGAACAAGGGGAGCTAGACGATCTCTACTACTACCAGATTCGCCTAGGCATAGAAAAAAGAGCCCAAGAACTGGACTATGATATTTTACGCTATTTTAATGACCATCCTTTTACACTGAGCGAGGAAGTCATCGGGATTCTCTGCATCGGAAAGTTTAGTCGAGCTCAGATCTCTGCCTTTGAAGAATACCAAAAGCCTCTTGTCTTTCTAGACAGTGATACCCTCTCACTGGGACACACCTGCATTATCACGGACTTTTACACTGCCATGAAACAGGTTGTCGATTATTTCCTCAGTCAAGGGATGGACCGTATTGGGATTCTAACAGGGCTTGAGGAAACAACCGACCAAGAAGAAATCATTGAGGATAAGCGGCTGGAAAATTTCAGAAACTACAGTCAAGCGAAGGGAATTTATCATGATGAACTGGTCTTTCAAGGAAGCTTTACCGCCCAGTCTGGCTATGACTTGATGAAGGAAGCCATTCAGAACTTGGGAGATCAACTCCCGCCAGCCTTTTTCGCAGCCAGCGATAGTTTAGCTATCGGTTCCCTCCGTGCGCTCCAAGAAGCTGGAATCAACCTGCCAGACCGCGTCAGTCTTATTTCCTTTAACGATACTAGCCTGACCAAGCAAGTCTATCCTCCCCTCTCTAGCATCACCGTCTATACCGAAGAAATGGGCCGAGCAGGTATGGATATTCTTAATAAGGAAGTACTCCACGGTCGGAAAATCCCTAGCCTAACCATGCTGGGAACCAGACTGACATTGAGAGAGAGTACTCTGCCATAACTCCACAAATTAAAAATGACAAAAAATCCTAATAGAGAGTCTCAAATCTCCATTAGGATTTTCTTTTTTAGGCCATCACAATCATAGACTTAATGGTCTTACGTTCATCCATATCTTTATAAGCTTGATCAATATCTTCTAATTTATAGCTTGAAGTAAAGACACGGCCTGGATTGATATCACCATCAAGGACGGCTTTTAGTAAAAATTGCTTATCATATGTTGTCGCAGAAGCTGCCCCACCTGCTACAGAGATATTTTGCATAAATGTCGAACCAAGAGCACGATTATTATAGTGTGGGACTCCTACAAATCCCATACGCCCTCCATTATGAAGGACACCTAGCGCCTGTTCTACAGCAGCCTCCGTACCAACACATTCAAGTGCTGCGTCCGCTCCGCCACTGAGAATTTCACGCACCTTGGCAATACCTTCTTGACCTCGCTCAGCTACAAAAGCTGTCGCACCCGACTCCAGAGCCATCTTTTGACGATCTTCATGACGACTCATGAGGATAATTTGCGACGCACCACGCATCTTCGCCGCGATGACAGCACATTGACCTACAGCACCATCACCAATGACCACAACCTTATCCCCTTTTTGAACATTAGCAACACGCGCCGCATGATAGCCTGTCGGCATAACATCTGCAAGAGTCAAGAGGGACTTTAGCATACCTTCTGTGTAGTCAGAAGGTTGTCCAGGGATTTTAACCAGCGCCCAGTTTGCATAGTGAAAACGAATATATTCCGCCTGAAAATCGCCTCCCAAGTTATTACCAATATGATTATCGCAAGAACCGTCAAAGCCAGCAAGACAGGCATCACATTCACCACATCCATGGGTAAAAGGGACAATGACAAAGTCACCTGGTTTCACCGTCGTAATGGATTCCCCAGTTTCTTCGACAATCCCAATCGCTTCGTGTCCACTATTTTTGTGTCCAGCTTTCGTTTCTGGATTACGGTACCTCCATAGATCCGATCCGCAAACGCACGCACGAACTACACGAATAATCGCATCATCTGCGTCTATAATTTGCGGACGTTCAATTGTAGCAAGACCAACCTGACCTGCCTTTGTATATACTGCTGATTTCATTTAAATTTTTCCTTCCTTGTAAAGTTTAATTTTGAGATTTAAGCGATTTAAAGCCACCTGTAACTGAGACAAGCGCTCCTCTAATTTTTTCTTTTCCTCTTCTAAAATACCAAGCCTTTTCTCTCGCGTTTCATCCCCCTTTTGGTAGAGAGACATATAGTCAACTAAACTATCTACAGAGACACCTGCCGAACGAAAACACTTAATAAATTCCAGAGCTTCAATATCATGATCTTGAAAATCACGAATTCCAGTTGCAGTTCGAGTAATCGGTGGCACAAGACCAACCCGTTCATAGTACCGAATCGTATCCGCTGAAATTCCCAACAAGTCACTAGCAGATTTAATATTCATACACTAACCTCCTCTCATTCACTGAATTTAAGCTATTCTAACTCACTTATCTTATTATATAACTTTGAGTTGACTCCAAGTCAAGCATTTTGTATCTAATCGAAAAATTTTTTATAATTATCAATCATGTAATGGAGTTTATACAATGCTCTTAACTTACCAATCTTTTAATATATCTAAATAATAAAAAAATTACTCTATTCCAAATAAGATAGTACCCAAGTATTTTTCATTTTTTTCTAATGACGATGCCCATGATTCGGCTCCAAGTCACACACCTGACGCTTATGTTCTCGGTGGGTTTCTAAGTCAGCATCCACTTCAATGGTAATATTTTGGAAACCACAATCTTTGAGGAAAATTCGAATAGATTCTTTACAAGCTTCCATATTCCCCATTTCTTTTATACAAACATGGACAATGGCATTTTTTTCCAAACCATCCATAGTCCAGAGATTAAGCTGATTAAGGCTAGCCACATTGTCCAATCGCTCCAGGCCACTCTTTACTTGCTTGATATTAATACCTTCCGGCACAGCATCCAAAAAAATCTTGACTGTAGACCAAAAACGTGGAAGGGCTTTTGAAAGAATAAAGAAAGAAATGACAAGGGACAAAAGCGGATCTAGGATATACCAATCCGTAAATCGAAGAATAATGGCCATCAAGATAACAGCCACCCAACCCAAGGTATCTTCCAGAAAATGCAGACTCAGAATAGACTCATTCTTTGTCTTTCCCTTACTAACCACTAGACTCGCTAACACATTAATAGTAATCGCAATAATCCCTAACCAGAGAATCCCCTCGTCATTGACTGGTTGCGGATTTAAAATCTTCGTAACATTTTCCAAAATGACTAGAACAGATCCTGTCATGAGTATTATCGCTGTTACCAAGGCTCCTAGCAGACTAAACCGCTTATAACCCAAGGAGTACTGATTATCTTCTTCACGATTAGAGATGGTTTCTAGAAAAGCTGATATTCCAATTGCAATCGCATCTCCCAAGTCATGCACAGAGTCAGCAAGAACAGCGCTCGAACCAAATACTCCACCTGCAATAAACTCGACAATGGCATAAGTCAAATTTAAGAAAAAAGCTAACCAAATAGCATATTTTGCCTTCATATTTCTCATTCCTTTGTTATAATAGATTCATGAACATCTTGTTCATTATCATTATCCACTAAAACTCAAAGAAAGGATAGAAGCAAAGCGTCAGCTTTATTCAGTTCTGAACAATTTGCCTCAAATGTCCATATGACTAAGATTGACCGCCGTATCAGTAAAACAAAAAAAGCTATCTATCAAGCTTTTCTACAACTTTTGAATGCTAAGGGCTACGAGGCTACTACTGTTCAGGATATCATTGATCTCGCAGATGTGGGACGTTCTACCTTTTACTGTCACTATGAGAGCAAGGAGCTACTTCTGGATGAGCTCTGTCGCTACCTCTTCCATCATCTCTTTGAAAGAGAGCAAGCCATTTCAACCAAAGATTACCTCGCCCACCTCTTTCTGCATTTTCAGAAAAACCAAGACCATATCACTAGTCTGCTATTTTCCAAAAATGACTACTTCCTCCGTCAACTCCATAAAGAACTAGAACACCATGTCTATTCCGTGCTAGCTGATGATTTAAAAGAAGGTCACCCGAGTCTACCTATTTCTTACCTCCAACACTTAGTCGTGTCCAACTTTATCGAGACATTGACCTGGTGGCTCAAAAAAGGACAAGACTTTACAGACCAGGAAGTTGTCCAGTTTTATTTGGAGATACTACACGCAAACTCTAAATGAACCTCATGTTATCTAGAAAGGACCGGCTTTCATGTCTACCCTACAATTTTATTTCCTTTTTCCGAGTTTATTTATGCTTCATGAACTGGAAGAAATCCTATGAATACCAGCCTTTTTCAACAAACTATCCTCACAGTTTCCAGGTAATCGAATCCTAAATTATTACACTCCTTTTGCTTTCAACACCATTGTCATGGAGCAGTTTCTAATTCTGCTCCTATCACTTTTTCTTAGTTATCAGTTTCACAACTATACCATCTACGTGACCAGCGTAATCGCTTATATCTACCACGTGTTTGGGCGTCTGATTCAAACAATTCTTATTAAAAATATGTACCTGGCTTATTAACGTTTTTTTTACAAGTTTGTTTTCTCTATACTATATTAATGACATACCTATTGAACTGTACGGATACTCACTTTTCACCTTATTACTTATCCTATTAAATCATGTATTATCATTTATGAGTCTACATCAGATAAATCAAAAAGCTAATACAGATAATATCTCGCGCAGAAAAAAACTAATACTCTTCGAAAATCAAATTCAAACCACGTCAGCTTCACCTTGCCGTACTCAAGTACAGCCTGCGGCTAGCTTCCTAGTTTGCTTTTTGATTTTCATTGAGTATAAAATCCAATTAAACAAAAAACAACTTTTAAAAGTTGTTTTTTCATTCTATATTTAGAAACTTGCTACTTCCACAAACCACCTAAGATTTGTTTTTCTAACAAGTCTAAGTCCTCTTCTCTCAATTCGCCATTGTCGCCAACGACATATAGTTGAGAGAAGTAAGCTAACAAAGGACCCATACAGATGCGAACCATTTGAGAAATCGTTAATTCAGGATTAACACGTGGATCTTCCAACAATTCCTTGTGGAGCATCAGAAGTTTATCCTGGATAGTATTCCATATAAATTTCTGTTCATTTCTTAGTTTATTATTAGAGAATGTTTCATGAAGAATGATTTTTATCAGAGCACGATTATTTTTTAGATAGGTCATTCGATTATGGACAAGATAATGAACTTTTTCTTCTGTCGTTTCAAAAGTTAACAGTTTTTCAAAAAAACTTCCAAATAGTCCTGGAACTACAGGGTGTAAAATAGCCGTTAACAAATCGACTTTCGTTTTAAAATACTTAAATAACGTAGCCTGACTGAATCCAGCATGCTCAGCTATTTGAAGGGTGGAGGTGCCATTATAGCCTTTGGTCGAAATGAGATCTACTGCCGACCGCATGATTTTTTTCTTCCCTTGAGGATAATTTGCTTCCTCTAAGTAATCTTCAAATGATTCAAAAATTGTCTTATCCATTAAACATTCATCCCTTTTAGTATTTTTTTGTGTTTTTCTTTAAACTTTACGATAACGTCGTAATCCTACAATATTGAGAATTGTCAAAATGACAAGGAAAATCAGTAGAACGCCGATATTTGGCAAAACATCTCCAATACCACGTCCGTAAAGAATAATCTGACTCATCGCATCACCTGAGTAGGTCAAAGGCAAAAATAAACCGACCGTCTGAGCCCAGTCTCCCATTGATGACAATGGAATAATTCCTGAGAAAAAGAGCTGCGGCATAATCACAAGAGGAATAAATTGCATCATTTGGAATTCTGATTTCGCCAAGGTAGATAAGAGAATTCCAAAGGCCAAAGCTACAAGAGCCAGTACTACATTAACTATTATAACATTAAATAGATTTCCGACAACTTCTATATCTAATAACCAAATGGCTGCTAGAACTACCACTGCTGTCTGAAAAATCGCAATGATACCGTAAGACAACATGTAACCATATACGATTTCAGAACGTTTGACTGGAGTTGCTAATAAACGCTCTAGTGTACCACTGGTACGCTCTTTCAAAAGTGCCATTCCTGAAATCAAAAAAACAAAAAAGAAAACTACAAAGCCTATCAAAACTGGAATCATACTTGTAAAGAAGTTTGTATTTTCATCACCATATTGGTAGGATTCCCTGATTTCCGGTGCTTTTACCTCCAAATTCAAGTTTGGGAGAGCTTGCTTGATACGAGCTAGTAATTGATTACTTCCTTCACTAGCGATACTGGTTCGCAATACTTGTCGAGTCATAGATGTTTTAGAGGCATCTGTATTTGCATAATCGACCTGATATTCACCATTTTTATAAGAAACCACCGCATCTACTTTTTCATCAGCTAAGTCTTTCTTCGCTTGATTGAGATCATTGTAAGTCTGTACACTAACATGATCCAAATCATCCATTTTCGTCACCAAACTAGTTGGAAGATTTTGTGCCGCTAGTTTAATATTCACGGTTGTGCTAGCTGAAAACATAAGGTTCATCAACCACATGATAAAAACTGGGGCTACAAACATCATGGCAAGGGTTCGTTTGTCACGAAGCAATTCTTTTATCACTTTTTTCGTAATAGCTAGAGTTCTCATCTTACTCTCCTTCTACTTTCAAAAAGACTTCTTCAATACTTGACACACCATAACTTTCTTTAAGATTTTTTGGTGTATCAAAGGCAATGATGTTTCCACCTAACAAGAGACCAACCTTATCTGTCAGCTCTGCTTCATCCATGACATGGGTTGTTACTAGAATTCCTACCCCCTTGTCTCTAAGCATGATTAATTCTTCCCAGATTTTCTTTCGAAGAGAAGGGTCGATTCCAACCGTTGGTTCGTCTAAAATCAAGAGTTGCGGATTTCCTAAAAGCGCAATGGCTAGCGACAAGCGTCGTTTCATCCCTCCGGAATAACCAGATACTGCCTTATTTAAGTGATCTGTTAGATCGACCACTTGAGCTACATGGGCAATTTCATCCTTTAAATCTTTTTTGGAAAGACCTTTTAGCTGACCGAAAAATTCTAAATTTTCTTGTCCTGACAAGGCCTCATAAAGAGCATCAGACTGAGCCATATAGCCAATATCACCTAAAATATGACGATTTGGCATAGTATGATTCAAGACTAAAGCGATACCGCTATCCGCCTTTGCCATTCCTAGCATAGTTTTAATCATAGTTGATTTACCAGCACCTGATGGACCAATTAGACCAATGATTTCTCCAGGCTGTAAATCAAAACCAACGTGATCTAAGACCATTTGACGACCAAAAGATTTTTCTAAATCTTGTAAATGTAGCAATGTTTTCATTTGAATCCTCCTAGGTAAGTGTTCACTCACTCTTAGAATATAAAACTATTATAGTGAGTGCCCACTCACTTGTCAAGTGAAAGTAAAATTTTCATAACAAAAAATCCTCGAATACAAATCGAAGATTTTTAAAAATTTATAAGGAAATCTGCTTCTATTTTAGAAGACCTTCTTGAACCAAAAACTCCTTGGCTACTTGTTCTGCTGACTTGCCTTCAACACCGACTTGGTAGTTGAGCTGGCTCATCTGGCTTTCAGTAATTTTACCAGCCAATTTATTGAGAACTGTTTCCAACTCTGGATGTTTCTTGAGAAGAGCTTCTTTCATCAGTGGAGCTCCTTGATAAGGTGGGAAGAGTTGCTTGTCATCTTCCAAGACCTGCAAATCATAACGCGCCAATTCCGCATCAGTCGAATAGGCGTCCGTGATTTGAATATCACCTGACTGAATAGCCTGATAGCGAAGGGCTGGTTCCATCGTAGCTACATTGAGATTGAGACCATACATTGATTGTAAGCCCTTATTTCCATCTTCACGGTCATTAAATTCGAGTGTAAATCCAGCCTTCAACTGCCCTTCCACTTTTTTCAAGTCCGAAATGGTCTTCAAGCCATATTCTTGAGCAATCTTTTTTGGAACAGCTACAGCATAGGTATTTTGATAAGACATGGGTTTGAGATAGGCTAGATGATCCTGTTTGGCAATACCATCACGCGCCACCTGATAAACCTGCTCTGGCTCATGACTCACTTTAGGTGATGGTTGCAGCAAACTTTCAGTCACCGTACCAGTAAATTCAGGATAGATGTCAATATCGCCTTTTTTCAAAGCTTCATAAAGAAAGCTTGTTTTCCCAAAATTCGGTTTAACAGTCGCAGTCATGCTGGTATTTTCTTCAATAAGGAGTTTATACATATTGGCCAAAATTTCTGGTTCCGGTCCCAATTTCCCAGCAATAACCAAGTTTTCTTTCTCTTTTTGAGCCAAAAGAGCTGGACTATAAGACAAACCAAGCAATATGGTCACCAAGGCAAAACCAGAGAAAATCGTCCGCAATTTTGCCTTTTCCATCACTTTTAGTAGGAAGTTAAAGGCAATGGCAAGCACTGCGGAAGAAAGTGCCCCAATCAAAATCAGACTGGCATTATTACGGTCAATTCCCAAAAGGATAAAGGAACCCAGTCCCCCTGCACCAATCAAGGCCGCCAAGGTTGCCGTACCGATAATCAAGACCGCTGCCGTCCGAATCCCAGACATCATAACAGGCATAGCAAGTGGAATTTCAAACTTCTTGAGACGCTCCCACCTAGTCATCCCAAAGGCAATCCCAGCCTCTTGTAGACTTGGATCAATTCCCTTGAGTCCAGTGATGGTATTTTGTAAAATCGGAAAGATCGCATAAATCACTAGAGCTGTCAAAGCCGGCAAGGTTCCAATTCCCATCAAGGGAATAAAGAGCCCTAACAAGGCCAGAGACGGGATGGTCTGGAAAATCCCTGCAATCTGTAAGACCCAATCCGCTAACTTCTCATGATATCGAAGATAAACAGCCAAGGGAATCGCTATAAAGATGGCCAGCAACAAGGTCAAAAGTGACAACTGCAAATGTTGAGATAGAGCTGTCAACCAATCACTAAAACGATCCTGAAAAGTTGCAATTAAATTAGTCATGTACACTACCTCCAAACAAGTCTGCTACAAAATCTGTTGCAGGAGCTTTTAAAATCGTCTCGGGATTCGCCACCTGACGAATCTCTCCATCCTGCAAGACAGCAATACGGTCCGCCAATTTCAGAGCTTCATCCGTATCATGGGTTACAAAAATCGTTGTCATCCCAAATTCTTTATGCAATTCTTTCGTCAGAATCTGCAACTGTTTTCTCGAAATAGCATCAAGAGCCGAAAAAGGTTCATCCATGAGGAGAATCTTAGGCTGACCAATCATAGCCCGTACAATTCCAACACGCTGTTGCTCCCCACCAGATAGTTCACTAGGTAAACGATGCCCATACTCAGCTACTGGCAAGCCAACCTTGGCCAAAAGCTCTTCTGTTTTCTGAGCAATTTTTTCCTTAGTCCAGCCCTTCATCTCAGGAATCAGGGCAATATTTTCAGCAACCGTTAGATTTGGAAAGAGAGCAATGGCCTGTAAAACATAACCAGTAGAAAGACGAAGTTCACGCTCATCATAGTCTTTGATACGCTTGCCATCCATATAAATATTTCCATCAGTCGGTTCCAAGAGGCGGTTGACCATCTTGATCATGGTCGTCTTACCTGATCCAGATGGACCAACTAAAACCATAAACTCGCCATTCTCAATCCGTAAATTAACATCTCTCAAGACATCTTTTTCTGTGTAGCGTAGCGCCACATTTTTGTATTCAATCATTCTGTATCCTCAATTTAAAACTTCCCTCTATTGGTCAAGTCTTCTACCTTAGGCATGACTTCCTTATTATCCCAATGTTCCACAATTTTCCCGTTTTCTAGACGGAAGATGTCATACTGGGCATAGGCAACTCCACCAATCTGAGTCTGACCATAGCTAACCACATAGTTTCCTTGTCCTAAGAGTTGGAAAACAAAGTCAAAAGTGGTCTTTACTTATAAACAGCTAATTTGCTCCATTTTAAACCTCATTTTCCTCCTCTTTCAGATTATCCAAAATTCTTTCTTGAAAGGCTTCAAACTGACGAATTTCTTCCTCTGAAAATCCTTTGTAAAAGATCGTATCCAATTTCTGACTGACACGATACCCCACTTCTTTCTGAGACTGCCCCAACTCTGTTAAAACCAAATACTTCTTACGCTTATCTTCTCCACATGGACTAATAGCTACAAGATTTTGTTCCTCTAGTTTTTTAATCATCGTCGTCAGTGTATTGTTAGCAAGCCCAGTCGCAAGCGCAATATCTGTTGCAGTTGCACAGCCAGTTTCACTATTCCATAAAACCGCTAAAATCTTGCCCTGCTCACTCCGATAAAGAGCTTCAGGGTCTTGGCTCAGTAACTTTTGAAAAATCCGCCCATTCAACAAACGAATATGATGGGCTAGCAAATGACTATCCTTCATAACACCTCCAATTTATTTCGATATCGAAAAGAATAAAACAATTGTAACACTCATCGTTCTAACTGTCAACTATTTCGATTTGGAAATAATTTTTCCCAGTAAAAAAATCTCCTACCCAAGATAGAAGATTTTAATCTTATAAACTTAATCCGTCATGTCCGATACCAAAGTTCGATGCTCCAACGGAATACTGCACATAACTAGTAAGAAAATGAAACCTGACTGAATCCAGAAGAGAGCCAAGTCAAAGATTCCGTGCACAGCAACCACTGTAAGGAAAGATAGATAAAGACCGATAATCGGACGTTTCCCCGACTCCTGACTCATATCCATCATCAAGCGAACAGGAGCAACAGAAGACAAAACTAATAAAATGGTCCCCACAATTCCGTAGCTCAGAATCGTATCAATATAAAGACTATGAGCATGTTCATGATAAGGAGCATGTATCCGAGGATAAGAGTGCATGTAGGTCAATGGCCCTTCACCCCAAAAAGGATTTTGCTTAAATAAGGTCATCCCAGCATCCCAGATAGAAATGCGTTCTTCCATAGAAGAGTCTAAAGTTCCCATCCGAACTCCCAAATCACTGGAAAAGAGGAAACTCAAGCCAATCGCAAAGACTCCAATACTAAGCCAAAAGGCCTTCCAGTTTTTAATGGTCGTAAAGAGATAAATAATGGCTCCAGCGATAATAGCAGGAAAGGCAGTTCGATTTTGCGTAAAGTTCAATCCAAAGAGATTCACAAAGCCTGCAAACACACAGAATACTTTCAACCAATTCAACTTGGTCGTTGTAAACAGATAGAAGGCAATCATGATACAGAAACAACAAATAATTCCATAATAATTAGGATTAAAGAAGGTCACTTCTGCACGATTCTGATGCCATACCTGCATATTGGGTGAAAGAAAAGCATAATTGAATTTCTTCACAATTTGGAAATGCTCTAAACTCGCAAAAGCAGCTGACAATACACTACCAAATAAGACGAGTTGCAAAATCAAGCGAAAGAATTTATGTGATAAAATCGACTGATAGTGCAAAAAGAAAATAGTAAAAAGAAAAATTCCTACCGAAGCCACAACTCCCATCCAATTTTGTGCAAAAACGGATATAACAGTACTATAGCCAAGAAAAAGAAGCAGCATCGGATGCTCCCCCATTTTCTGAAGAATACTTTTCATATCCCCTGTAAAAATTAAACTGATAATATATAAACAGAATACAACTACAAAAAGATAAAAGGGTAAAAAGATACTCAGGATAATTCCCAATAAAATCAGCTCTTTACTAGACAACCCTTTCAGCTTTTCAATAAAGCCTATTGATTTCAAAATGAATCCTTTCTCTCCAAATCAATTGATTCAGATAATAGTAAGCTACCCTATATTGTACCACTTTTTTAGCAATTGGAAAACAAAGGAAACGTTTTCTAAAATAAAAACCCTATTTTATCAACCATATCAAGGCTTCAAAATGTTACTTCAATTCCGTTCTCAATTACCCGATAAGTCTGATTTTGCAAATCAATTTCTGCTACTGCTGTTACGGACTTATCTTTATTTTGACGTTTGATTACAATGCTGTGGGCTGTTGGTGTTTTAACGTCAATAGTTCCTTCTAAATCAAATGCTTCTGAACGATTACGGAAAGAAAATAGATTGAGAAGGGCCTTCACTACGGGACGTTGGACTTCTTCTGCTATTTCCTCATTGCTATAGTAATGACGATTAATATTTCGACCTTCTTTAGTTTCTTCTAATAATTTCAAATCATTCTTGCCTGCTAATAGACCTACATAGTAAAGCTGAGGAATACCTGGGGCAAAAGCTTGAATTAGACGAGCGAGAAAATACTTAACATCATCATCTCCAAGCGCAGAATAGTAAGTTGAATTGATTTGGTAGATATCTAGATTGTTATACTCTGCACTAGAGTACTTACGTTTGACATTAGCTCCAACCTTATAGAGTTCATTTGAAGCATAGTCAATCTCCTCATCTGTCAGGATATCCTTGACATCCACCACTCCAATCCCATCATGGGTGTCTAGCGTCGTAAATTGCTTCATTGGGCTCATCTTTAACCACTTAGCCAAACGCTCTGTTCTGGAACTGTAAAGAGTATAAAGTGTCACCATTGGAAGAGCAAAATCATAAACATAGTAATCATGGTCTGCTATTTTAAACTGAATCGAATAGTGTTCATGAATCTCAGGTAAAAGCTCTGTCCCATACTCAGCAGCGATATCTCGAACTTTGTCCAATAAATCCCAAATATCTGGTTCTACAAAGAAATCATTAGTATCCAATTTCTTCACTGCATAAGCAAAGGCATCTAGACGAATCAAATCACACCCATTACTTGCCAAGTGCTGAATGGTCTTACGGATAAATTCCATCGTTACTTCTTTGGTCACATCAAGATCAATCTGCTCCTCACCAAAGGTATTCCACAAATGTTCCACTGACCCATCTTCAAAAACAATCTCTTGCTTTGGTGCACGATCCTTACGCTTGTAAATTAAATCTACATCAGACTGTGTCGGACGGTTTTCTGGCCAAAACTTATCCCAGTTTAAAAAGAGATCTTTAAATTCACTGGCTTCATGTTTTTCTTGATAGTCCTTATAATACTTAGATTGACGAGAAATATGATTAATCATAAAGTCAAACATAAGATAATATTTCTCACCTAAACGCTTAACATCCTCCCAATCACCAAAAGCTGAATCCACTTCGTCATAGTCAACTGGCGCAAATCCACGATCACCTGTTGATGGGAAAAATGGTAGAAGGTGAACTCCCCCAATAGCATCACCAAAATGCTCTTCCAAATTCTCATATAAGTCTTTAAGATTATTTCCCAAACTATCTGAATAGGTAATCAACATGGTTTTATTCTGAATCGGCATCATTACTCTCCTTTTTCTAATTGAAGCCAAGCCTCATATGACTTGGCTTCGTAAATCAAATTCATGTTATACTCTTCGAAAATCTCTTCAAACCACGTCAGCGTCGCCTTACCGTACTCAAGTACAGCCTGCGGCTAGCTTCCTAGTTTGCTCTTTGATTTTCATTGAGTATTAAATCTCTGTTTATCATCAAACTCGTACTAATATAGACTGTGATAAACTAAGTACTACTTTATTTTTCTCTTGAATTGTCAATAAGCTGAACCCATCCTCTGTGTCAGAGACTATAGATTCCATGAGTTCTTCTTACTTCACTGCTCCGTTGCTCATTCCTGAAATAATATGTTTTTGGAAGATGAGGTAGACGACAGTAATTGTTACAATTCCCACAATATAGGATGCAAAACTTGGCCCATAGTCATTAAAATATTGACCTTGGTAGTTGTACTGGAAGAGAGGCAAAGTCCACAGCTTGGAATCCTTATTCAAAATCAACAATGGCAACATAAAGTCATTCCAGAACCATAATGCATTGATAATCAAGGTTGTAGCATGCATGGGCTTCAGCATTGGAAAAATAATTCGACGGTAAGTTGTAAATCGATCAGCCCCATCAATTTCTGCAGCTTCATCTAAACTATCTGGTACACTGATTTTAATATAACCGACATACAAGAAGAGGGTCTGTGGAATTGCATAAGTTAGATAGAGTAGTACCAACCCCCACATATTTGCCAGGCCGAGTTTGCTCATCATAACTGTGATAGGAATCATAATCACCTGAAATGGAACAAATATCCCTAAGATCAAGAGCGAATACATAATTGCAAAGGCTTTTTTCTTAGACATATTTCGAGCAATGGAATAAGCTGCAGCTGGTATAAAGAAGGCTACTACAATCAATGATAATACCGTAATAACAGCTGAATTCCAGAAATAGCCTCCAATCCCATCCGAAATCAATCGTTCATAATTGCTTAATGTAAAAGGATTGGGCAAACCAAAGAAATGATTCATGATATCCTTGGTTGTCTTGAAGGAACTAAAAACCGTTACCAACAAAGGAACAAGTATGAGAATACCACCTACTATCAAGAGGACATACTTCCAAAACTGATTCAATTTTTCTTCTTTTTTCATGTGTAAGACTCCCCTATTAGATTTCAAATTTCTTTGATAGTTTGATTTGGATCAGAGAAACAATTCCAATAATTAAGAATAAAATCAAGGCAATTGCATTCGCATATCCATATTGATTACTCTTGAAGGCATAGTTATAGACTAAAAGACCAAGAGACGTTGTAGCATTATTAGGACCACCACTCGTCAAAGCAAAAATTTGGTCAAAGGCTGTCAAACCGGACTTAAGAGCTAGGATAAAAACCATAGAAATGGTTGGTAGCAAATATGGTAATTCAATCTTCCAAAAAGTTTGTTTGCTTGTTGCACCATCAATTGATGCCGCCTCCAAAATATCAGATGGAATACTCTGAAGACCAGCAAGAAAGAAGATAATTGGCATTGCTACTCCTTGCCATAGAAGAACAAAAATAGTTGCCACTACCGCACCGATTGGTGTTCCTAATAGACTTTCTTGTAAAAAACTAATCCCTAAAATTTTTCCAATCGTTGGAAGACCATAGTTGAAGAATTGTTTAAAAATCAAGGAAACTGTCAAACCAGACAAAACCGCCGGGAAAAAGAACCATGCTCTAAAGAAGGTCTGCCCTTTCATCTTAGAATTTAAGGCTCGAGCGACAACCATCCCAATTGTAATCTCTCCAATAATCAATGCCAGGGTTAAAATCAAAGTAAAAGCAATGGCTGTGAAGAATTTCCCATCAATCATCAGCAATTTATAGTTATTCAGACCAACAAATTTATAATTATAGGTCAATCCAGTCCAGTTAGTCAAACTATAGAAAGCACCTTGTACCATCGGAAAGTAAAAGAAGATAGCTTGTAATGCAAGCGGGATGAGCAAAAAAGTCCAACCCCAGTATTTATTTAAAATTTTTCGAATAGCCATATCATCTTAACTCCTATTCTAGTCCAAATCTGCCTTCATTGGATTAAAGAAAGCATTGAGATTGTTTGCCATATTTTTCAGATTTTTATCCATCAAGTAACCTGCACTTAGATTGAAAAAATCTTCTTCAGAATTCCAGTGTTGGCCCAACCAAACATAATGTTTATCCGTAAATGCTAGTTTAGAAATCTCTGCAAGTGCTGAATCTTCTTTTTCCTGTACACCTTTCACCGCAACTGGTGATCCATCCACATCATAATATGCTTGCATAGCTTTTGAACTAGTCATATAGCTGATAAATTCTTCGGTTTCTTTAGGATGTTTGGTCGTAGCTGAAGTTGATAATGCCATGTCCCCTGCACCAACAGTGACTTCTTTTCCTACTTCTTCTCCTGGGAAGGCAAACATCCCCACATTAAATTTTGGATCCTGTTGATTAATTGCCGCTAATGCCCATGATCCTTGTGGCATCATCAAGGCTTTTTCATTCGAGAATGCTACCACCGCATCATTATAAGAGGCACCACGCCATCCATCTTGAGCATTATCCGCCAACAAATCTAGTCGTTCTGCATCTGCTTTTAAAATAGCATCATCTACAGAAATAGAATTTGGTTTTGAAAAGCGAAGATAGTTATTAGCTGCGTCTCCACTGCCTGTAATGGTAATGAGAGAAAGTTGGTGATAACCGTTTAATGTCCATCCTTCATTGCCTGCAACTGCAAACGGAGAATTCCCACTATCTTTTATCTTTTTAACAATCTCTTGAAACTCTTTAAAAGTCTTCGGTTCCTCAAGTCCTAATTCTTTAAACTTTGTTTTATTGTAATAGATTCCATAAAGGTTAGCAGTTAAAGGCACACTATAAATCTTGTTATTGATTGCATACTTTTCTGCATAGTCATTCTTAATATTCTCAAGATAAGATTTCCCTGTCATATCTGCAAAGTAACCTGCTTTTGCCCACTCCTGAAAATCCATATTTTGAGGATAGATATTAACAATATCTGGAACATCTCCTGATAAAATCCGAGTCTTCAGAACAATTCCAGCTGCCGGAACAGTCGTCAGTTTTACATCAATAGTAGGATGATCCTTTTCAAAATTATCTACAATTTTTTGCAAAGTATCCGCCATTTCGGTCTTCTGGTTAAAAAATTCAATCGTTACCTTTCCATCAGTCGATTGATTATTCTGACCACAAGCTGTTAGACCTAGTAAACTAGCACCAGCGACTAAAAGAAAACCTGCTTTCTTATACCATTTCATTGGAAAGCCTCCTTTATAAATTTATACACCTTTATTATAGTCTTCTAAAAATATACTGTTTACTCAAAAAATCTCCCTGGGATAAGATAACAGTTAAACCTGCATACATGAGTTCTGCACCTGAGTAAACTACTCCATTTTCCTGTAATTCATACAGTCCCTCTTCAACCAAATCTTTTAATTTTAAAGTTGTTTCCATGGTCTCTACAACAGATAAAACTCGGACGTAGCTTACAATCGTTTGATTTCCATAGTTAAATTGTACAGCTACTTCATTGGATTTAGCATCGGGATTGATTAACCTATACTGGTTTCCCAACTGGACTACTGGTCGCAATTCTTTATACAAGTTCACCTGATTAGCAATCTCAGCTTTCTCTTCATCTGATAAACTTGTCAAATCAAGCTCATATCCCAAATTTCCCATCATTGCTACATGTCCACGTGTTTCTAATGGTGTCGTTCGCCCCATCTGATGATTCGGTACTGCTGACACATGAGCCCCCATAGAAATGGTTGGATAGAGATGAGATGATCCGTATTGAATTGGTAAACGTGCAATAGCATCAGTATTATCACTAGCCCAGACTTGTGGGAAATAACGCATCATACCAAGATCATTTCGTCCACCACCACCAGAGCAGGACTCAAAGAGAATATGGCTGTGCTTCTCTGTCAGATAAGAAACGAGTTCGTAAAGCCCCAGCATGTACTGATGAGATTGCATCTTTGTCTCTAGATAAGTAAAGCCATTTCCTAGGTTGGTCATATTACGATTCATATCCCATTTAATGTAATCAATCTCATGATAAGATAGGAGTTGATCTAAGACATTTTTCAAGTATTCTACTACCTGAGGATTGGCAAGATTAAGTACTAATTGATTCCGAGAATAAGTATGCTCATAACCAGGAACCTGAATAGCCCAGTCAGGATGTTTACGATACAAATCACTATCTACAGAAATCATTTCAGGTTCTAACCAAAGCCCAAACTGCAAACCTCTTTCATGGATAGCTGAAATCAGACTTTCTAGGCTTCCACCCAGTTTTTTCTCATTAACAACCCAATCACCTAAAGCACGATTATCATCAAAACGATTGCCAAACCAACCATCATCTAATACAAAAAGTTCAATGCCAACTTTCTTAGCTTCATCAGCTAGCTCTAACAGTTTTTCTCTCTGAAAGTCAAAGTAAGTAGCTTCCCAGTTATTAATTAGAATTGGGCGTTCTTTTGTAGAAAATTTACTTGGCATAATGTGCTTCAGTACAAAATTCTGACTTGCATGACTAACACCAGTTAATCCCTTGTCTGAATAGGTCATTAAAGCTACCGGTGTTTCAAAGTATTCCTCAGGGTCTAACTTCCAAGAAAAGTTTTCCGGATTAATCCCAATAGCCAGCCGAACTTCATTCAATTGATTCTTTTGAACAAAAGCTTCAAAGTTTCCACTATACATTAGTTGAATAGCAAACACATTCCCTGCATCCTCTGTGATTCCTTGATCACAGAGTAGAAGAGCTGGTGTTTGAGCATGCCCAGAAGCTCCACGGTTCGAACTAATTGAAAAGATTCCTTGTTCTACCTGTTGACGTCGAACAGTCTTTTCACGAGCATAAGCACCCTGCAGAGTTACGATTTCGTAAGCTGCCGCTGGAAAATCAGCCATAAAAGAAAAGTCTTTATGAATGACAACTTCCTGATTACTATTATTCACTAATTTACTGTAGCTAGCAATAGTCGAATCATTATCAAAAGCAGTATAATACAAATTCAGACTAAGTTGAGCCTTAGAATCTTCTAACATTAAGACAAGAGTCTCTGTATTATCCATGCTATGTGGAGAAGGTAAGCCCTGTGGACCATTCTGACCTTTTAAACTTTTTGCTTCTACAAATCGAAAGTCTGTTACTTCAGTTACACTATGCTGAATCTGTATAGTTGGTTTCCTAAAATCTCCTAAGCCATGTTGCCCAAAAATATGACGTTGAGTATCTAAACTAAAGGTTCGATTAGTAGCTGTTGGATTTCCTGAAAAGGCATGGTCCCGTTCATAAACACTATTGGAACCTTTATAGTTCTTAATAGTCTTTCCTAAATGTTTCAAAAGTAAGTAGCCATTTCGATTTTCAATAATCAAACTTAGATTTTTACTTTCAACATAAAATAGATTATTCTCTATCCTAATTCCCATTTACTTCACCTCATCACTTTATAGATTATATTTTATCATCTGAAAACGCTTTCCGAAATAGAAAAATGTCTCAAGAATATGGTAAAATGTTAGGTAGGAGGTAGCACATGCTAGTTTTTTCAGAATACCAGACTGGAACAATTGACCTTTCCCTAAGCTTTTATGGATATGAGGAATGCACACCAAATTACTCTTTTGGTCCAACAATTCGAGATACATACGTCCTACATTACATTACTAAAGGACAAGGAAAATTTCATTACAAGGGTAAAATTGTTGATTTAAAAGAAGGAGATTTCTTTCTATTAAAACCAGATGAACTAACCTTTTATCAAGCAGATAGTAAAGAACCTTGGGCCTACTACTGGTTAGGAATCACTGGAGGGAAAGCTCCTGATTATTTTGCTCTTTCTCAAATTTCTGACCAATCTTATCTCATCCAATCTGAAACTTGTCATACCCAGACTACTGCAAAACTCATCTCAGACATTGTCCGCTTCGCTCAGATTACCAAATCAAATGAATTAGCTCAACTCCATATCATGGGACAACTCCATGAACTGATGTTTCATCTGGGAACTATTGCTCCCAATCAGAAGAAAAAGAATATTTCATCGACCCACCAACTCTATCTTGAATGCAAACGATTAATTGATAGCCACTATCCTCAATCACTTACAATTCAAGATTTAGCAAAAGAACTATCCGTTCACAGAAGCTACTTATCAAGCGTATTCAAAGAATTTAACACCTTATCTCCAAAAGAATACCTACTATACGTTCGAATGTATCGAGCTAAACAACTCCTCGAAAATACCCAAGAGTCAATCAAGGTAATTGCATACTCGGTAGGCTTTTCAGATCCACTACATTTTTCTAAAGCTTATAAACAATACTTTAATCAGACTCCAAGTCAAACAAGAAAAGAATATTCTCAACACCAACTAGTGAGAAAGGAAACACTATGAAATCCTACCAAGCCGTCTACAAAATTCTAGCTAAAGAAACCGACTATATCAGCGGAGAAAAGATTGCAGAAGAACTATCACTGACCCGAACATCAATTTGGAAAGCCATCAAGCGTTTAGAACAAGAAGGCATTGAAATTGATAGTATCAAAAACAAAGGCTATAAACTGGTGAATGGTGACCTTATTCTTCCAGAACTTCTAGAACAAAATCTTCCAATTAAAATCAGTTTTAAACCCGAAACAAGATCAACACAACTCGATGCAAAAGAAGCAATTGATTTAGGAAATGAAGCAAACACCCTCTATCTAGCTTCCTATCAAACAGCTGGCCGAGGCCGTTTTCAACGTTCTTTCTACTCACCCCAAGGTGGCATTTATATGACACTCCATCTTAAACCAAATCTCCCCTATGACCAATTACCATCCTACACACTACTTGTAGCAGGAGCTATCTACAAAGCCATTAAGAACCTAACTTTAATAGATGTCGACATAAAATGGGTCAATGATATCTACCTCAAAAATCATAAAATTGGAGGAATCCTCACTGAGGCAATGACGTCTGTAGAATCAGGCCTAGTCACAGATATCATTATTGGAGTAGGAATCAACTTTACTATTAAAGACTTCCCTCAAGAATTAAAAGAAAAAGCTGCTAGTTTATTTAACGCACCAGCTCCTATAACAAGAAATGAATTAATCATAGAAATATGGCGTGCTTTCTTCGAAACACCAGCAGAAGAGCTATTATACCTATACAAAAAGCAGTCCTTCGTTCTAGGAAAAGAAGTGACTTTTACACTAGATCAGAAAGACTACAAAGGATTTGCAAAAGAAATCTCAGAAAATGGAAAACTTTTAGTTCAATGTGATAACGGAAAAGAAATCTGGCTAAATAGCGGAGAAATTTCACTCAAGGGTTGGAAGTAATAATAAACTAGCACAACCATAAAATCGACAATATATAAAGATTTTAGCTTTTCTTCAACCCACTACAGTTGACAAAGAGGCATACAATTAAGTTTTTAGAATCTGAAGTTTTTTTATTATGTGACTATTAGTCCGTCTCGCTCCGTTAGGTGCGAGACAAAAAAACCACCCGCTATGCGGGTGCGCGTCGAAGGTTATACCAAAAAAACTCCGAACGCGATACAATAAAGGTGTTCAAGCCAATTGTAAAGCGAAAGGAGAAAAATATGGCACAAAAGGCTCATAGTTTATCGCACACAAAGTGGCACTGTAAGTATCACATTGTGTTCACCCCTAAGTATAGACGAAAAGTAATCTATAATCAATATCGAAGTAGTTTAGGCGAAATATTTCATCGCTTGTGTAGTTATAAAGGAGTTGAAATTATCGAGGGTCACTTAATGCCAGATCATGTACACATGTTAGTAAGTATTCCACCAAGGACAAGAGTTTCGAGTTTCATGGGTTATTTAAAAGGAAAAAGTGCACTCATGATGTTTGACAAACACGCCAATCTCAAGTACAAGTTTGGGAATCGGCATTTCTGGGCGGAAGGTTATTATGTGAGTACAGTAGGGATTAATGAAGCCACAATTAAGAAATATATTCAAGAACAGGAAAAGCATGATATAGCACTAGATAAATTAAGTGTAAAAGAATATGAGGCTCTCTTTAGGGATAGTGGTAAGTAATACTAAAGCCTCTTTGAGAGGCAAGTGACGAGTCAAGAGCAATAAGGCTTGAACAAAGTGAAAGCCAGCGTCTTTAGGCGCTGGCTGGTAATTTGGGCTTATAGCCCTGGTACAAACCACTCGTTTGACGGGTGGTCATGATTAGTCTAAAAAAAGAGTACTAAACTCTCATTTAAACGGAGAATAAGGGATTCGAACCCTTGCGCCAGTTACCCGACCTAACGATTTAGCAAACCGTCCTCTTCAGCCTCTTGAGTAATTCTCCTATTAATGGGCACGAGTGGACTCGAACCACCGACCTCACGCTTATCAGGCGTGCGCTCTAACCACCTGAGCTACGCGCCCAAGTTAAAAACTTGGTAATTTGAACAAAGTTCAAAGCGGGTGACGAGAATCGAACTCGCGACAACAGCTTGGAAGGCTGTAGTTTTACCACTAAACTACACCCGCATAAAAACTATAAATAAAAATGGCGCGAGACGGAATCGAACCGCCGACACATGGAGCTTCAATCCATTGCTCTACCAACTGAGCTACCGAGCCTTATTGCGGGAGCAGGATTTGAACCTACGACCTTCGGGTTATGAGCCCGACGAGCTACCGAGCTGCTCCATCCCGCGTTAATACAAAAGGAGGATGTGGGATTCGAACCCACGCACGCTTTTACACGCCTGACGGTTTTCAAGACCGTTCCCTTCAGCCGGACTTGGGTAATCCTCCATACTATTCAAATGGACCTTGTAGGACTTGAACCTACGACCACTCGGTTATGAGCCGAGAGCTCTAACCAGCTGAGCTAAAGGTCCAACAAGATCATTATAGCGGCGAAGGGGATCGAACCCCCGACCTCCCGGGTATGAACCGGACGCTCTAGCCAGCTGAGCTACACCGCCATATATCGGGAAGACAGGATTCGAACCTGCGACACCTTGGTCCCAAACCAAGTACTCTACCAAGCTGAGCTACTTCCCGAGTTAAATAGAAAAATGCACCCTAGAGGAGTCGAACCTCTAACCGCCTGATTCGTAGTCAGGTACTCTATCCAGTTGAGCTAAGGGTGCTCATTATATTATGCCGAGGACCGGAATCGAACCGGTACGATCGTTACCAATCGCAGGATTTTAAGTCCTGTGCGTCTGCCAGTTCCGCCACCCCGGCCTCTCTAAGCGAACGACGGGATTCGAACCCGCGACCCCCACCTTGGCAAGGTGGTGTTCTACCACTGAACTACGTTCGCACTGTTTTCTTCTATCTAAAAATGCCGGCTACATGACTTGAACACGCGACCCTCTGATTACAAATCAGATGCTCTACCAACTGAGCTAAGCCGGCTCATTTATTATATCTTAATGCGGGTTAAGGGACTTGAACCCCCACGCCGTTAAGCGCCAGATCCTAAATCTGGTGCGTCTGCCAATTCCGCCAAACCCGCATATATGACCCGTACTGGGCTCGAACCAGTGACCCATTGATTAAAAGTCAATTGCTCTACCAACTGAGCTAACGAGTCTAAAATAACTTCCGTTATCTTAAACGGTCCCGACGGGAATCGAACCCGCGATCTTCGCCGTGACAGGGCGACGTGATAACCGCTACACTACGGGACCTATGGGAGTTAACGGGATCGAACCGCTGACCCTCTGCTTGTAAGGCAGATGCTCTCCCAGCTGAGCTAAACTCCCTAGAGCTAAGCGACTTCCATATCTCACAGGGGGCAACCCCCAACTACTTCCGGCGTTCTAGGGCTTAACTTCTGTGTTCGGCATGGGTACAGGTGTATCTCCTAGGCTATCGTCACTTAACTCTGAGTAATACCTACTCAAAATTGAATATCTATTCAAATCAAGAAAACCATTCGCTTTCATATTCTCAGTTACTTTGGATAAGTCCTCGAGCTATTAGTATTAGTCCGCTACATGTGTCGCCACACTTCCACTTCTAACCTATCTACCTGATCATCTCTCAGGGCTCTTACTGATATAAAATCATGGGAAATCTCATCTTGAGGTGGGTTTCACACTTAGATGCTTTCAGCGTTTATCCCTTCCCTACATAGCTACCCAGCGATGCCTTTGGCAAGACAACTGGTACACCAGCGGTAAGTCCACTCTGGTCCTCTCGTACTAGGAGCAGATCCTCTCAAATTTCCTACGCCCGCGACGGATAGGGACCGAACTGTCTCACGACGTTCTGAACCCAGCTCGCGTGCCGCTTTAATGGGCGAACAGCCCAACCCTTGGGACCGACTACAGCCCCAGGATGCGACGAGCCGACATCGAGGTGCCAAACCTCCCCGTCGATGTGAACTCTTGGGGGAGATAAGCCTGTTATCCCCAGGGTAGCTTTTATCCGTTGAGCGATGGCCCTTCCATACGGAACCACCGGATCACTAAGCCCGACTTTCGTCCCTGCTCGAGTTGTAGCTCTCGCAGTCAAGCTCCCTTATACCTTTACACTCTGCGAATGATTTCCAACCATTCTGAGGGAACCTTTGGGCGCCTCCGTTACCTTTTAGGAGGCGACCGCCCCAGTCAAACTGCCCGTCAGACACTGTCTCCGATAGGGATCACCTATCTGGGTTAGAGTGGCCATAACACAAGGGTAGTATCCCAACATCGTCTCCTTCGAAACTGGCGTCCCGATCTCATAGACTCCTACCTATCCTGTACATGTGGTACAGACACTCAATATCAAACTGCAGTAAAGCTCCATGGGGTCTTTCCGTCCTGTCGCGGGTAACCTGCATCTTCACAGGTACTAAAATTTCACCGAGTCTCTCGTTGAGACAGTGCCCAAATCATTACGCCTTTCGTGCGGGTCGGAACTTACCCGACAAGGAATTTCGCTACCTTAGGACCGTTATAGTTACGGCCGCCGTTTACTGGGGCTTCAATTCATACCTTCGCTTGCGCTAAGCACTCCTCTTAACCTTCCAGCACCGGGCAGGCGTCACCCCCTATACATCATCTTACGATTTAGCAGAGAGCTGTGTTTTTGATAAACAGTTGCTTGGGCCTATTCACTGCGGCTGACTTAAAGTCAGCACCCCTTCTCCCGAAGTTACGGGGTCATTTTGCCGAGTTCCTTAACGAGAGTTCTCTCGCTCACCTGAGGCTACTCGCCTCGACTACCTGTGTCGGTTTGCGGTACGGGTAGAGTATGTTTAAACGCTAGAAGCTTTTCTTGGCAGTGTGACGTCACTAACTTCGCTACTAAACTTCGCTCCCCATCACAGCTCAATGTTATAGAACTAAGCATTTGACTCAGTTCACACCTCACTGCTTAGACAGACACTTCCAATCGTCTGCTTTAGTTAGCCTACTGCGTCCCTCCATCACTACATACTCTAGTACAGGAATATCAACCTGTTGTCCATCGGATACACCTTTCGGTCTCTCCTTAGGTCCCGACTAACCCAGGGCGGACGAGCCTTCCCCTGGAAACCTTAGTCTTACGGTGGACAGGATTCTCACCTGTCTTTCGCTACTCATACCGGCATTCTCACTTCTATGCGTTCCAGCACTCCTCACGGTACACCTTCATCACACATAGAACGCTCTCCTACCATACCTATAAAGGTATCCACAGCTTCGGTAAATTGTTTTAGCCCCGGTACATTTTCGGCGCAGGGTCACTCGACTAGTGAGCTATTACGCACTCTTTGAATGAATAGCTGCTTCTAAGCTAACATCCTAGTTGTCTGTGCAACCCCACATCCTTTTCCACTTAACAATTATTTTGGGACCTTAGCTGGTGGTCTGGGCTGTTTCCCTTTCGACTACGGATCTTAGCACTCGCAGTCTGACTGCCGACCATAATTCATTGGCATTCGGAGTTTATCTGAGATTGGTAATCCGGGATGGACCCCTCACCCAAACAGTGCTCTACCTCCAAGAATCTTTATGTCGACGCTAGCCCTAAAGCTATTTCGGAGAGAACCAGCTATCTCCAAGTTCGTTTGGAATTTCTCCGCTACCCACAAGTCATCCAAGCACTTTTCAACGTGCCCTGGTTCGGTCCTCCAGTGCGTCTTACCGCACCTTCAACCTGCTCATGGGTAGGTCACATGGTTTCGGGTCTACGTCATGATACTAATTCGCCCTATTCAGACTCGGTTTCCCTACGGCTCCGTCTCTTCAACTTAACCTCGCATCATAACGTAACTCGCCGGTTCATTCTACAAAAGGCACGCTCTCACCCATTAACGGGCTCGAACTTGTTGTAGGCACACGGTTTCAGGTTCTATTTCACTCCCCTCCCGGGGTGCTTTTCACCTTTCCCTCACGGTACTGGTTCACTATCGGTCACTAGGGAGTATTTAGGGTTGGGAGATGGTCCTCCCAGATTCCGACGGGATTTCACGTGTCCCGCCGTACTCAGGATACTGCTAGGTACAAAGACTATTTTAAATACGAGGCTATTACTCTCTTTGGCTGATCTTCCCAAATCATTCTTCTATAATCTTTGAGTCCACATTGCAGTCCTACAACCCCGAAGAGTAAACTCTTCGGTTTGCCCTTCTGCCGTTTCGCTCGCCGCTACTAAGGCAATCGCTTTTGCTTTCTCTTCCTGCAGCTACTTAGATGTTTCAGTTCACTGCGTCTTCCTCCTCACATCCTTAACAGATGTGGGTAACAGGTAGTACCTGTTGGGTTCCCCCATTCGGAAATCCCTGGATCATCGCTTACTTACAGCTACCCAAGGCATATCGTCGTTTGTCACGTCCTTCTTCGGCTCCTAGTGCCAAGGCATCCACCGTGCGCCCTTATTAACTTAACCTTATTTTTCTGACCTTTCAGTCATAAACTCTTATTAATACTACAGCGTTTTCGGTTTATTTTCTTGTTACTATTTGATATAGATATTCAATTTTCAATGTGCATTACTTGGTGATCTCTCACCGATGGAGCCTAGCGGGATCGAACCGCTGACCTCCTGCGTGCAAAGCAGGCGCTCTCCCAGCTGAGCTAAGGCCCCACAAGACCTCTCAAGACTAAACAAGACCAATGCGCAGTTCCTTTTCCTTAGAAAGGAGGTGATCCAGCCGCACCTTCCGATACGGCTACCTTGTTACGACTTCACCCCAATCATCTATCCCACCTTAGGCGGCTGGCTCCTTACGGTTACCTCACCGACTTCGGGTGTTACAAACTCTCGTGGTGTGACGGGCGGTGTGTACAAGGCCCGGGAACGTATTCACCGCGGCGTGCTGATCCGCGATTACTAGCGATTCCGACTTCATGTAGGCGAGTTGCAGCCTACAATCCGAACTGAGACTGGCTTTAAGAGATTAGCTTGCCGTCACCGGCTTGCGACTCGTTGTACCAGCCATTGTAGCACGTGTGTAGCCCAGGTCATAAGGGGCATGATGATTTGACGTCATCCCCACCTTCCTCCGGTTTATTACCGGCAGTCTCGCTAGAGTGCCCAACTGAATGATGGCAACTAACAATAGGGGTTGCGCTCGTTGCGGGACTTAACCCAACATCTCACGACACGAGCTGACGACAACCATGCACCACCTGTCACCTCTGTCCCGAAGGAAAACTCTATCTCTAGAGCGGTCAGAGGGATGTCAAGACCTGGTAAGGTTCTTCGCGTTGCTTCGAATTAAACCACATGCTCCACCGCTTGTGCGGGCCCCCGTCAATTCCTTTGAGTTTCAACCTTGCGGTCGTACTCCCCAGGCGGAGTGCTTAATGCGTTAGCTGCGGCACTAAACCCCGGAAAGGGTCTAACACCTAGCACTCATCGTTTACGGCGTGGACTACCAGGGTATCTAATCCTGTTTGCTCCCCACGCTTTCGAGCCTCAGCGTCAGTTACAAGCCAGAGAGCCGCTTTCGCCACCGGTGTTCCTCCATATATCTACGCATTTCACCGCTACACATGGAATTCCACTCTCCCCTCTTGCACTCAAGTTAAACAGTTTCCAAAGCGTACTATGGTTAAGCCACAGCCTTTAACTTCAGACTTATCTAACCGCCTGCGCTCGCTTTACGCCCAATAAATCCGGACAACGCTCGGGACCTACGTATTACCGCGGCTGCTGGCACGTAGTTAGCCGTCCCTTTCTGGTAAGATACCGTCACAGTGTGAACTTTCCACTCTCACACTCGTTCTTCTCTTACAACAGAGCTTTACGATCCGAAAACCTTCTTCACTCACGCGGCGTTGCTCGGTCAGACTTTCGTCCATTGCCGAAGATTCCCTACTGCTGCCTCCCGTAGGAGTCTGGGCCGTGTCTCAGTCCCAGTGTGGCCGATCACCCTCTCAGGTCGGCTATGTATCGTCGCCTTGGTGAGCCGTTACCCCACCAACTAGCTAATACAACGCAGGTCCATCTGGTAGTGATGCAATTGCACCTTTTAAGCAAATGTCATGCAACATCTACTCTTATGCGGTATTAGCTATCGTTTCCAATAGTTATCCCCCGCTACCAGGCAGGTTACCTACGCGTTACTCACCCGTTCGCAACTCATCCAGAAGAGCAAGCTCCTCCTTCAGCGTTCTACTTGCATGTATTAGGCACGCCGCCAGCGTTCGTCCTGAGCCAGGATCAAACTCTCATTAAAAGTTTGAGTTCTCACTCATTTCTGTCACTGACAGATTTATTGTTTTTTTCATTGTTCAGTACTACAACCTTAGTTGTAGTGCCCTGCACATTGGTTCGTCTTGTTCAGTTTTCAAAGGTCTTTGTCACTCACTTCTCTCAAGCGACAACTATATTAGTATATCACAGGTGCTTTCGCTTGTCAACACTTTTTTGAAACTTTTTTAATCTTTTTTCATCAAGTGCTTCCATCCGCAACATACCATAGTCCGTACGGGATTCGAACCCGTGTTACCGCCGTGAAAAGGCGGTGTCTTAACCCCTTGACCAACGGACCTGAGCTGTTATTTTCAACTCTTACTATTATACCGACTTTTCTAACTTTGTCAACACTTTTTTTAAACTTTTTTTATTAATTTTACAACAGCTTCCGTTCGAGCTGTATGCGGGAACATATCGACCGACTGGATATAATGGAGATCATAGACTTCTACTAAACGTACTAAATCACGAGCCAAGGTCGAAACATTGCAAGAAATATAGACCATTTTTTCTGGTACATAGGTAAGAATAGTATCTAATAACTTATCATCCAGACCTGTACGTGGTGGATCCACAATCAGAGCATCTGCTCGGTAGCCTTCCTTATACCAGCGAGGAATAATCTCTTCTGCCGTTCCAGCTTCATAATGAGTATTGTCAAATCCCATTCTTTTAGCATTTCGCTTGGCATCTTCAATAGCTTCTGGAATAATATCCATACCTCTGAGTGTTTTTACTTTCTTTGCAAAGGCAAAACCAATTGTTCCAACTCCACAATATGCGTCAATCAAATGGTCTTCTTTACTAACATCCAGCGCTTTTACTGCCTCGCTATAAAGGACTTCTGTTTGTTCAGGATTCAGTTGATAGAAAGCTCGAGGAGATAGTGAAAATTCATAATCGAGTACACCTTCTTGAATACTCTCTTCTCCCCAGATAATCTCTGTCTTTTCACCATAAATTTCACTGGTTTTAGCTGTATTTGTATTCACAGCCACTGTCACAACTTCTGGAAAATCTTTAACTAAGTCTTTTACTAGTTGGGTTAAATTAAGCTGACGGTTTGTAACAATAATAATCTGAACCTGTCCAGTCTTTCTTGCTCGTCGGACCATTATCGTTCTAACACCTAGAACTTTTCTCTCATCCGTGATTGGAATCTGGTGATAAGTAAGTAATTCTGCTAGACGATTAGCAATCACTTGGGTTTCCTTGTCTTGTACCAGGCAGTCTTTCAACTCTACTAAATAGTGAGAGTTTTGTGCATACAGACCTGCCTTGACCTGATTTTTAAATTTTCGAGTCTGAAATTGTAACTTAGCACGATAGTACTTGGGTTCCTGCATTCCAATCGTCGGGCGGATTTCATAGTTTTCATATCCTGCAGGGGCAAATTTTTTTAGCGCTTGGTGAAGTAAGTCCGTCTTGAACTCCAGCTGCTTATCATAATGCAGGTGCATGATTTGGCAGCCTCCGCATTCATTGTAAATAGTACAAGCAGGCACAACACGGAATTTAGACTTCTTGTTGACCTTCAGTAGTTTTGCCTCTACAAAGTTACGTTTAATAGAAGTAATTTGACAATAGATGTCTTCTCCTTTGAGGGCGCCAGGCACAAAAACGAGGGTTTTCTGGTAAAAACCAATTCCCTCACCATTGATGCCCATCCGCTTGATTTTTAAAGGTATCTTTTGTTTGACTTTCAGATTCATACCCCTATCTTATCACATTTTAGGGTATAATAGAACTATGAAAATCACAAAACTTGAAAAGAAAAAACGTTTCTACTTGATGGAACTAGATGGACAGCAAACCTCTTATATCACGGAAGATACCATTGTCCGTTTTATGCTATCTCGAGATAGGGTCATTAGTAAAGAGGAACTTACCGAGATTCAGGACTTTGCCCAGTTCTCTTATGGTAAAAATCTCGCCCTCTATCATCTATCATTTAAAGCTCGAACCGAAAAGGAAGTTTGTGAGTATCTGAAAAAGTATGATCTTGATGAAAAAATCACTAGTCAAGTTATCGCTAATCTTAAAGAAGATAACTGGATTAATGATCGTCAGTATGCCTACTCTATCATCAATGCCAATCAACTTTCTGGAGATAAGGGACCTTATGTGCTGGCTCAAAAACTGTCTCAAAAAGGGATTGCCAAAGCAACTATTGAAGATGTTTTAAAGGATTTTGATTTTTCGGAGGTTGCTCAACGTGTGGCGGAGAAACTTCTAAAAAAATACACGGGAAAGCTTCCCGCTCGTGCCTTGCAAGATAAGATTATCCAAAACTTAACGAACAAAGGCTTCTCCTATTCTGATGCTAAGAATACCTTTGACGACTTGGACAGTCAAGTCGACCAAGAAACGACTCAAGAGCTCATTTTTAAAGAACTGGATAAACAATATGCTAAATACGCTCGCAAATATGAAGGTTACGAACTAAAGCAACGATTAACCCAAGTTTTAGCTCGAAAAGGCTATGATTTTTCGGATATAGCCAGCGCTCTCAGAGAATATCTTTAACATTTTCGTGTAAAATTCAAAAAAATTAGACCGATTTATGATACAATAGTAAATGATAAACTTATAAATTGTAGAAAGTTGGTTAGTTATGAAGCTTCCAAAAGAAGGCGGCTTTATTACAATTCAAAGTTATAAGCATGATGGGAGTCTCCACCGAACTTGGCGGGACACCATGGTACTAAAAACAACAGAAAACGCCATTATTGGTGTCAACGATCATACACTGGTTACCGAAAGTGATGGTCGTCGTTGGGTCACTCGAGAACCGGCTATTGTTTACTTTCACAAGAAATATTGGTTTAATATCATTGCCATGATTCGCGATAATGGAATTTCCTACTATTGCAATATAGCTAGCCCCTACTATCTGGATGAAGAAGCACTGAAGTATATTGATTACGATTTGGATGTTAAAATTTTTACAGATGGAGAGAAACGTCTCTTGGACGTTGAGGAGTATGAGCGTCACAAACGCAAAATGAAGTATTCTGATGACTTGGACTATATTTTAAAAGAACATGTCAAAATTCTTGTTGATTGGATTAACAATGGACGAGGTCCTTTCTCAGAAGCCTATGTAAACATTTGGTACAAGCGCTATGTAGAACTAAAGAATCGGTAAAGTTGTCAAACTGGGGGTAAGACCCCGGTTTTTTTATTTTAAAAACCCAGCTTTACAGCTAGGCTTATCCTTATATATCTAATTTTGTAACTGTAAATTTGATATGGGAATAGTCTTTTTCAACATCCTTATCCAGCAAGAAAACTGTGGCATCTTTCTTAACCTGAACCAAATCAATATTCTGAGCCTGGGCTGCATAGACGCATCCACAATAACATTGACGATAGATATCATACTCTTCACACATCTCTACCGAACGTTTGTAGCCTTGATTTTTCTTGAAATCACTTGGAAGATAGTGGGTTGTATAAATTTTTTGCACATCGATTCCGATACTATTAATGGTTTGAGAATTCTTATGAGGACTGATGGTCAAGGCTGAGCCAAAGTAGTCAAAGCCCAAGTCCATAGCCACTTGAGCTGTCTTATCCAGTCGGTAGTCAAAGCAAACCTTGCAACGGTCGCCACCTTCAGGCTCTTCTTCCAAACCTCGAACCAGTTTACGATATTCGTTAGGTTCATAAGGAGCTTCTAGGTATTGAACGCTATTGCCAGTTCGCTCATTGAAATCACTGACAAACTTTTTAGTCACATAGGCACGCTTATGGTATTCTGCCTTGGGATGGATATTAGAATTGGCAAAATAGATTGTCACATCTGCATACTTGGTCAAATATTCGAGGGTATAGGTACTGCAAGGGGCACAGCAAACGTGCATGAGAATGGTTGGCCGTTGCTCATTTTTCTCCCATACTTGTACCATCTTCTGCATGACACGGTCATAATTAATCTTCTGATTGGGGTTCATCTTGCTCAGAATTTCTTCTACATCAATCATGTTCTTCTCCTTTTTTCTAGTCTTATTTTATCATATAAATTAGGAGAGCTCAAATCTATTTAGAAGTGAATAGCATAAAAAGGAGGGGTAGGCATTCCCTCCTTTTGTGTTTTTTATAAGTTGTTTTCTATAGAAAGCTTACATCATGCCGCCCATCATGCTTGGATCCATTGCTGGAGCTGGGGCTGCTGGTTCTGGTTTATTGGCTACTACTGCTTCTGTTGTTAAAATCAAACTAGCTACAGATGCTGCATTTTGTAAGGCTGAACGGCTCACTTTAACTGGGTCGATGATTCCCTCTTCAATCATGTTGACCCACTCGCCAGTTGCTGCGTTGAAGCCTGTACCAAGTTCAGCATTTTTCAAACGATCGATAACGATAGATCCTTCAAATCCTGCATTGTGGGCAATTTGACGAACAGGTTCTTCCAAGGCACGGAGAACAATATTGCGGCCTGTTGCTTCGTCTCCTGTTAATTCCAAATCAGCCACGGCTGGAATCACATTGACAAGGGCTGTTCCACCACCTGCAACGATTCCTTCTTCAACAGCTGCACGAGTAGCGTTGAGGGCGTCTTCAATGCGGAGCTTCATTTCTTTCAACTCAGTTTCAGTTGCTGCTCCGACCTTAATAACCGCTACACCACCTGACAATTTTGCCAAGCGTTCTTGCAATTTTTCACGATCAAATTCAGAAGTTGTGGTTTCGATTTGAGACTTGATAACTGCAACACGGTGAGAAATCGCTTCGGGATTTCCAGCACCTTCTACGATAACAGTGCTATCTTTGTCCACAGTTACTCTCGCTGCTTGACCAAGCGCCTCAATAGTAGCATCTTTCAACTCAAGACCAAGGTCTTCTGTGATAACTGTTCCGCCTGTCAAGATGGCAATGTCTTCAAGCATGGCTTTGCGACGGTCACCAAAACCAGGTGCCTTAACGGCTACTACGTTGAAGGTTCCACGAATCTTGTTCAAAACAAGGGTTGGAAGAGCCTCGCCATCTACATCATCCGCAATAATCAAGAGTGGACGATTGCTTTGGAGAATGCTTTCCAAAAGTGGCAAGATTTCTTGGATATTGGAAATTTTCTTGTCTGTAATCAAAATGTACGGATTTTCAAGGTCAGCCACCATTTTTTCGCTATCTGTCACCATGTACTGTGAAAGGTAACCACGGTCAAACTGCATTCCTTCCACAACTTCCAGTTCTGTTTCCATACCACGTGACTCTTCGATAGTGATGACACCATCTTTGCCAACTTTTTCCATGGCTTCAGAGATGTACTCACCAACTTTTTCAGAACGAGAAGATACGGCTGCAACCTGAGCGATAGCTTCTTTGTTGGCAACAGGAATAGCATTGTTTTTCAAGGCTTCAACTGCTGCAGCAACTGCCGTTTCAATCCCACGACGAATACCGATTGGATTTGCACCTGCTGTGACGTTTTTGATTCCTTCACGGACGATTGCTTGGGTCAAAACAGTTGCAGTTGTAGTTCCATCACCTGCGATATCATTGGTTTTTGAAGCTACTTCTGATACCAATTTGGCACCCATATTTTCAAAATGGTCTTCCAATTCGATTTCTTTGGCAATGGTCACACCGTCATTGGTAATCAAGGGTGAACCGAATGACTTTTCAAGAACGACATTGCGACCTTTTGGTCCCAAGGTTACTTTAACAGTGTCTGCAAGGATATCGACACCACGAACCATGGCTGAACGGGCATCTGATGAAAATTTAATTTCTTTTGACATACTTACTTTCTCCTTCTATTCCTCAATGATTGCCAAAATGTTAGCTTCGCCTACGATGATGTACTTTTCATCGCCATCTTTGACATCAAGACCTGCGTGGGCTTCAACCAAGACACGGTCTCCAGTTTTAACACTTGGAGCAACCAAGTCACCGTTCAAGGTACGAACACCTTGTCCAGTAGCCACAACTTGGGCTGTTTTGGTTTTTTCTTGGGCTGAACCTGCGAGAACAAAGCCTCCAACAGTTTGTTCTTTTTCTTCTACTTTTAAGACCATACGGTCCCCTAATGGTTTCAACATCTGATTTCCTCCATAATGAGATAGATATTATTAGCACTCTTTATACCTGAGTGCTAATTCATAGTTCTATTGTATCACTTAGTCAGAAATAATCAAGAAAAAAGTCTGACTTTCTCAAGATAAAAAGCCTGAGACCAACTCAGACTTTTTAATTCTTAAAATGGCAATTCTTCCTCTTCCAAGACCAAATCTGCCAAATCCTGTCCTGCATTATTTTCACGAATGGCACGTTGGGCACGACTTTCCAAGAGTTGGAATCCTGTGACAAGTACTTCAGTCACATAGTTCATCTGACCATTTTTCTCAAAGCGACGGGTACGAAGTTCTCCATCCACAGAAATAAGACTACCTTTGGTTGCGTAGCTTGCCAAAGTTTCTGCTAGTCTACCCCAAAGGACCATATTGACAAAATCAGCTTCACGTTCACCGTTTTGGTCTTTGTAACGACGGTTGACAGCGATAGTTGCTCGCGCTACCGACTTGTCATTGTTGGTTTTGTGCAATTCTGGTGTAGACGTTAAACGCCCAATCATGATAACTTTATTATACATATTTTCTTCCTCCTACTTATCTATTCGTAGGAAATCAAAAAAAGTTACAGAAATTTGTAACTTTTCGAGGAAATTTCTTATTTTTTATGAATCATGAAACCTGTCGCCTGTTGATTGGCCATAATGGTCATATCTGTAATCTGAACACGGCGAGGCTGACTGGTCACATAGACTACTGTGTCTGCAATATCCTGAGCTTGCAAGGCTTCTATTCCTTGGTAAACGGACGCAGCCCGCTCTTTATCACCATGAAAACGAACAGTTGAGAAATCTGTTTCGACAATCCCAGGCTGAATGGTCGTCACCTTGATATCCGTTGCGATGGTATCAATTCGCAGTCCATCTGAAAAGGTCTTAACCGCTGCCTTGGTAGCTGAATAAACTGCTGCACCCGCATAGGCATAGATTCCTGCGGTTGAGCCCATATTGATGATATGTCCTTGATTGGCTTTTACCATTGCTGGCAAGAAACAGCGAGTGACTGCCATCAAACCTTTAACATTGGTATCTAACATTGTTAACATATCCAGCTCTTCATAATCCTGATAGGGTGCTAAACCTAGAGCCAGACCGGCGTTATTAACTAAGATGTCAATATTCCCTATCGTTTCTAGAATATTGGGGCAAACAGTCTTCAACATGGTTATATTCGTCACATCTAGTGGAAAAGTCCAGACATTTTGATTTGGGAAGGCTTCTGCAAAATCCGCCTTAAGAGTTTCTAGTCTGTCTATCCGTCGTCCAGTTAGAACGACATTCTCCCCCTGTTCCAGATAAGCACGCGCAATCGCTTCACCAATTCCTGATGTCGCTCCTGTAATCACAACATTTTTTGCCATCTTATTTCCTTCTAGCTAGTCTATCAGATATTAACAACTTCTTAGGCAGTCCAGTGTTTAGCTGGATCAAATGGAGTTCCGACAACTTGGTCTTCTGATAATTCAATAATACCACGTTTTTGCGGAGCATTTGGCAGATGCAATTCACGAGGACTACACATCATGCCAAAACTCTTTTCACCACGAAGCTCACCTGGGAAAATAAGATTGCCTTTTGGCATCATAGCTCCAGGAAGAGCTACAATGGTTTTCAATCCAACACGCGCATTAGGAGCCCCTGCAACGATTTGCACTGTCTTGTCACTTGCGACTGCAACTTGGCAGATGTTGAGGTGGTCACTATCTGGATGGGCTACCATCTCAACGATTTCACCAACAACAAACTTAGGTTCCTTGTCATTAACAATTTCTTCTGTAAAGCCTTCTGCCTGTAATTCTTGGTTCAAACGAGCGACTTGCTCATCTGATAAAAATACTTGACCGCGCTCTGCGATTTCAAAGAAAGTTGAAACTTCGAAAATATTCCACGCCACTGTTTCCCCATTATCTTTGAGAAAAACACGGGCTACCTTGCCTTTGCGCTCCGCATCCAGTTTGGCATCTCCGCTATTTTTCACGATGACCATAAGGACATCACCGACATGTTCTTTGTTATATGTAAAAATCATTGTTTCCTTTTCTCCTATTTCAGTCCTGCTAAAAAGTCGTTAATTTGTTGCTTGCTTTTACGGTCGCGATTGACAAAACGGCCGATTTCCTTATCCTTTTCTAGAACAACAAGGCTAGGAATCCCGTAAACATCCCAGAGTTTGGCCAAATCCATATACTGGTCTCGGTCCACACGAATAAAGGTGAACTCTGGATTGGTCTCCTCAATTTCTGGTAAGGCAGGATAGATATAACGACAATCGCCACACCAGTCTGCTACAAAAAGAAAGACCTTCTTGCCATCTTTTTCTACTAAAGATGCCAATTCTTCTAAACTTGCTGGTTGTATCATAAGACTTCCTCCTCATAGACTAGGTCTTCATTTTCATAGACAAAGGTATAATGACGGCCATCCTCAAAAATGACGCCACCAACCAAGCTCTCTAGACTGCTTTCATAAACTTGAACATAGAGGGTCGCAATTTCCCCCATGTCTGAAAAATGGTCTCGTACAATCGCTGTCAACTCTTCCTGAGTCTTCATGAGCTTATGGTCATCTGCAACTTTTTTCGTAGCAAGGGCAAGGCTCCCAATACCAAGCAGAGCCAGACCTGCAATCCACATTTTTTTAGCTTTCATACCATTCATTTTAACACAAAAAAGGTTTTAGGACAAATGAGGAAGCAGCAGAAACGCAAGTAAAAAGCCCCTTCCTTTAAGGAAAAGGACTTCTTATTCTTATTGCCAGGCACCTGAGTTGCCAACGTAGTAACCATCAGGTGTATAGGTATTGCGAAGCATCTTACCTGATGAAGCCAGATAATACCACTTGCCATTATCTTTGACCCAATTATTCGCTAGCATGGCACCAGAAGAACTTACATAATACCATTCTCCCTTGTCATAAATCCAAGCGCTTGCTTTCATAGCTCCTGAAGTTGATAAATAGTACCACTTGCCTTGATAGTAAAGCCAGTCACTCGCAATCATGGCTCCTGATGATTTAAAGGCATACCAGTTGCTACCTTGATAAAGCCAAGTTTGATTGAACATGACTCCTTTATCATTCATAAAGTACCAAGTTCCCTTGTCATAAACCCAATCCTTATGCACTAATTGACCTTGTTTTTGATAGTACCAGTTTTGATTTGATTTTAGCCAACTTTCTGCTTTTACAATTGGATAAAGTTCTTTGAAAGATCCTCCATCATCATATTTATGACTGATAGATTTTGGTTTTTCTAGCTTCAACTCGTCATTATCATAATTTGCCCAAGCAAAAACTTTTTGACCATTAACAGTCTCTGGTAAGGCAGCAGTGTAAGTCTTGGTTTGATAATCCCATTTAGCATCGAGGTAGGTGTATTGATCATTTGATTCTTCAATACGATAGTAACCTCTCTTTCCACTATCATTATGAATATCATCCACAACTTTCGTTGACCAGGTCTTTACTTCGTTTCCGCTCTTAGCCTCGACCTTGATATCTCCTCTATAGCCATATGGAACATAGAAATTCAGGTAACGCCCTTCTTCCCCGATCATAGACTTGTCCTTTTCTTGACCTAGGAAATTGACAGTCTGATCTTGACCATCGAGACTGACCGTCCACTCGATTTTCTCGGTTTTTGGCAAATCCAAGACTTTGATATCCACTTCATGACCATTGTTAAACCGAAGAATCTTGCCATCTTGATACTGTACTCCACACTTAACAACCCATTCTTCTTTAAGCTCAAATGCCTGACCTGAATGTGGAAAAGCCAGTAAAGCTAGACCAGCTAGAGACAAACCAAATAATGTGATTTTTTTCATCGTAGATCCTCCTTAGGATTTTTTATGTTAATTATATCACTATGTTTTTAATTTGCAAATATTATCCTAAATATGCAAGCAAAAAACCTCTGAGATTCTTCTCAAAGGTTCTGATTTGGCTAATTACTGTTCTCAACTGCTGCAGTGACAAAGGCAGTGTAGAGTTCTTCTGGACGATTTGGACGGCTTGACAGTTCAGGGTGATACTGACACGCTACAAAGAATTTATTTTCAGGAATTTCCACAATTTCGACCAAACGATTGTCTGGAGAAACTCCTGAGAAGACAAATCCTGCTGCCTCAAACTGCTCACGGAAGGCGTTGTTAAACTCATAACGGTGACGGTGACGGCGTTGCACCACTTCTTGATTGTGATAAGCGGCCGCTGCTTTAGAGCCACGTTTCAACTTAGATGGATAAAGACCCAAGCGAAGGGTTCCACCCATATCCTCAACATCAATCTGATCACGCATGATATCAATGATAGGGTATTTTGTTTCTGGTGCAAGCTCTGCAGAATTGGCACCTTCAAGCCCCAAAACATGACGAGCAAACTCGATACAAGTCAACTGCATGCCCAAGCAGACTCCCAACATTGGAACATCATTTTCACGCGCATAGCGAATGGCTTGGATTTTACCTTCCGTACCACGTTGACCAAAACCTCCTGGTACGATGATTCCGTCTGCATCAGACAAAAGCTCTGCCACATTCTCTGCTGTCACATCATTGGCATTGATCCAATTGATCTTAACTTCTGCGTCGTTGGCATAACCAGAGTGTTTCAAGGCTTCAACCACAGAAATGTAGGCATCTTGCAACTCAACATACTTACCGACAAGGGAAATCTTGACTTGTTTCTTGAGGTTCATGACCTTGTCCACCATAGCTGACCACTCTGTCATATCCGCTACTGGTGCGTCTAATTTCAAATGGTCACAGACAATTTGATCCATACCTTGAGCCTGCAAATTCAGTGGAATTTGGTAAAGGTGTTCAACATCCAATGATTCGATAACAGCTTCTGGTGCCACATCACAGAACTGGGCTAGTTTGTTTTTAATTCCTTGACCAGCTGGCTCTTCTGTACGAATAACCAACATATTCGGCTGGATTCCCAATCCACGTAATTCTTTGACAGAGTGTTGGGTTGGTTTGGTTTTCATTTCACCAGCAGCCTTGAGGTATGGAAGCAAGGTTGTGTGGATGTACATAACATTATCCGCCCCCACATCTGCCTTCATCTGACGAAGGGCCTCTAGGAATGGCAAGGACTCAATATCTCCTACTGTTCCACCAACTTCTGTGATAATGACATCAGAGTCTGTCGTTAGAGCGGCGCGCTTGATTTTTTCTTTCAAGGCATCTGTGATATGAGGAATGACCTGAACAGTTGCCCCAAGATATTCTCCACGACGTTCCTTACGAAGAACTTCACTGTAAATTTTACCAGTTGTCACGTTGGAATATTTGTTAAGATTGATATCGATGAAGCGTTCATAGTGACCCAAGTCCAAATCTGTCTCAGCTCCGTCATCTGTCACAAAAACTTCCCCGTGCTGATAAGGACTCATGGTTCCCGGATCAATATTGATATAAGGGTCAAACTTTTGAATGGTTACTTTAAGACCTCGATTTTTCAAGAGACGACCCAGACTTGCTGCTACAATCCCTTTCCCAATAGACGATACCACACCACCAGTTACAAAAATATATTTCGTAGACATAGATTCCTCTTTCTAAAATGCTCAAGGCCTTGTTAACTACGAGGGGACATAGAAAACAAGACCCTACTAATAAGAATAATCTGGAACGACTGCACCAGATTCACAACCAAAATACAAGAAGATAACTTCTTGAAAAAACAAAAATAGCTCCCTAAGAACTAGGGAGCCCCGACCTCTAAAAGAGGTGCCCGAACAATATGATACCTAAAAATAGGATAATTGTCAATAGCTAACTTTTATTCCTCGATGTTTTCAGTATCATCATCTGAAAACCCGTCGTCTTCTTCGTTGAGATCCACGTCTTCACCCAAGTCATCAGGAGCGATTTCGTTGATTTCCGCATCGTAAGCTTCCACTTCATTTTTCTCATCATCTGGATTTTCATCATCGTATGAAAGTGCTGGATCTGCTTCGTATGCGTCTTCGTCTTCTGGATCATCCGCATTATAGTCAATGGCATCTGAATCACCATCCATGAAGGCATTGACACGTTTTTTCTTAGCTTTTGGTGCTACTTCATCGTCGTCATTTTCTTCAAGAGCGATGATTTCTTCGTCGATTTCGTCTACACCATACCATGAACGAAGACCCCATTTGTTATCTCCAAGTGAGATGAAGCTACCGTCAAAGTTCAACTCTGTGTAGAACAAAGGCAAAGCTTCACGGATATCGCTGTTTGATGTTCCAAGGTAGTTTTGAATTTCGTTTACAAGATCGCTAAAATGCATCTCGTGATCACGACCACGAAGTTCCAAGATAGCACGCGCTACCTCAATCATAGATAGTTCACTTTTTTCTTGCCCAGCAAATACTTCTAATTCCAAAGCGTTTCTCCTCATTTATACTACTATCGCCAGAGCGAACAAACTCTGACCTCATTTTATCATGTACTCTTTATTGTACGATAATTTTGAGGAATAGTCAAAGGTTAAATGGGGGAAAGTAACAGGACTTTTGATTTTTTTGCTACCCAGCCGATGGCATCGCTAGGTGGATTTTCAATATCAATCCAGATGAATTCAATACCGATTTCTCCATTTTTAAACTTAGTCAAACGAATACCGTTGATTTCCAGTTCATTGAGTCGTTGACCTGTCAAGACTTCTCGTTCCTTCAACTGGAAAACGCCACGTAAGATCCAATTGCCAAGAATTTCTTGCTTATCGGTTGACTGAATTGCCTTACCAGCTTCTTGATTTATATAGGCATTAATAACATCACCAGAAGATAAAAAGCGTAGTTTAAAGGTTCTTTCCTCTTTGGATAGAGCTAGTTTTTTAGTCCCAGGTTCAAAAGTTCCAAATCCAGAACCAAAGAAGTCGGGCCTTTCGTCATGGAAGTTTTTGGAATCAGGTAGCGGGATGTAAACTTCGCTAACTGGACGATAAACTAGCTGTTCAATTTCTTTAATGAGTTTTTCATTGCCAGTATTATGGGCAAAGTGAATCAAGTTCTCACGAATCGCCTTCATCTGAACTTTTTCTTCCTTACTGGTCCACTTTTTCAAGAGAATTTCTTCTAGGGAGAAAGTCACAAAAGCTAGTTCTTCAGGAGCTAAATTGTCCTTGAATTTATTCTGAATCTTTAAAATCCGTGGTAAACGATCTTTTTTGGCTAGTTTTGATCCACCGTTAAAGGCATTGAAACCAGAGTTTTCTTCCACATTTCCATGTTTATCTGTAATAGCCCAAGACACTGTTTCTAAGATCTCAGTTTTATCCTTTTCAGCTGTCAGTAAATGAAGATTTTCAAATAGCGAAAAAGGATCTTCGATATAATGGACATCCCAAGTATCTACCACAATGTCTTTATTATTAAAAGTCATGTGGAGCTGACTGTCAGCTGCCGTGTACTTGTAGTGGTGTTGCCCATCCGTAAATCGAAAATTGGTTGGATTGTTTTTGGTAGTTGATCCTTCAATGACCAGATTATCAATATCAACTGGCAAATAAGATGTTTCACCGACAAAAATCTTAGGATTTTCTCCCTTTGGTGTTGGCATCAGAACGTGATAAACTGCTTCAACATTGACCGAGTCCGAACTAAATCCCTTGATTTGTGCCTTAGAAGATTCGATTCTCTGATTTCTTAAGGACGCAATCTTTCGTGCCAACTCTTCATAGCGTTGATAGTTTTGCTTGTCTGCCGTTTCTTTATCTGCTGAGATATCTGCATGGAATTTGATATCACCCAACAAGTCCGTCCAATCTTGAGAATCCTTCTTAAACTGAGCGATCTTTTGGTCTCCAGAATTAATCCCAAAAGACTTAATACCCACTAGGTATTTATGATTTTCATCCACAACGACAGAGGCATCATAGGAGGTATTTGCAATATCTTCCCCAACCGCATTAAAAGCCTTCTGGAAGACTGTTTCTTGAAATTTAGAATTAACAATCGGAGCAACATAATTCTCTGTTTGTCCCTCATCTTCGGACTCAGCCTTTTGAGAGAAAGCTTGGCTCAAGCTAGCGAAGTTGGTAATTAAGGTTTTGTATTTTTCTTTTTGTTCAGACTTTAGATATTCCCACATAAGCACCCTCTTTTCTATTTTCAGTATATCAAAAGAAGATTAGTTTTTCACTAATCCTCTTTATATATTCGTTAATTAATACTGTAAAATTCAAGATTGCCTCGTTTTTTAACCAATTTTAAATAATCTTCACCAGACAGAAGGGCTAGACCATCATCATAAGATTGGATTTTTTCAAGAGCTTGATCATAGCTATCTACAAAGTCCTTGACATAGGATTGCCCTTCAAATTGTCCATTCATCTTGGTGTAGATAATAGCGAATTTTCCTGAGCGGTTAAGTTGAGATTGCCCTTGGCTGTCATTCAAGGCCTTGGCAACATTTTTCGCGATGCGTTTAATCACGGGAACGACTACGCTATTTCCAGCCTGCTTGTATAGCTGACCATTGGAAACTCCTTCTGGGATTTTAAAGGATTTAGGATAGCCTTGAACATTAAAGGTTTCTTTCGGTGTCAACTTGCGAATCTCACCGCTGTCTGTCAAAATCAATGGAACGTTGTGTCCACCTGTTCCCATATTGGCTGTCAAGGTAGGAACAACGCCGTTTTTATTTTCACGGACATACTGACGGCGCCATTGGTAAACGGTGTCTTGACTGGTAACTTCAAACTTCAACTGGTCGTAGAAATTCTGCTTGCCTTCACGGTAGTAGTAGACCTCGTCTAGCTTATCATCAAAGTTAATCACATCCTGAAGACTCGTAGTCAGCTTAATTTCCTCTGGAAATTCAAACAAATCATAAGCTTCCTTAGTATCAAAACCAACGATGTAGATTCGTTCACGGTTTTGTGGGATATTCCCATAGTCTTTCCCGTTGAGAACCTTCCACTTAATAAAGTAGTTGTTCTCAGTCAAGGCTTCACGAATAACCTTGAAGGTATTACCATGGTCATGACCGACCATGTTCTTGACATTTTCGATGAAAATGGCACGAGGTTTGCATCCATCAATCATGCGAAGCAATTCGAAGAAAAGATCCCCACGATCATCATCAAATCCCTTGCGATAACCCGCAATGCTAAAGGCCTGACAAGGGAAACCTCCCATAATCACATCCACGCGCTCAGCTGGAATGTCCTCTGGCTGAACATCGTGAATATCACGACCATCCAAATAGGTATCTGGATGGTTTAATTGATAAGTCTGACGCGCATACTTATCAAATTCATTGGCGTACACCACTCTGAACTCGTTGGTCTGTTCAAATCCCAACTCAATTCCTCCAACACCTGAGAAGAAGGCTGCAATATTGTACTTCTCAGGTCGGTTCGAACTTACAGAATTTGTCATGTAGTAACCTGCTTTCTAAGAAATTTGTTTAACTATACTAGTATATCATTTTTAAATTAATACTGAAATATAAACATTTTCCATATATATATGATATAATGAATATATAAACTTAAGGAGGTGCATAATGCCAAAACAAGGAGACCAATTCATAGTAGAACTTAAAAAAACTAATATTGACTGGGGCACATACAGGAATACAAATTCTCGTCCTCAGATAACAGGAGAATGTTATATCCCAATTCCAAGTTCAGCAGCACATCAGTATGGAATATTTAATTCTAAACATACTCAAGGAAAAGATGTTTTAGGACAAAATATATTTAATGCTAGATCAACAGATGGATACTTCGTTGGAATAGTAAAATCATCAGGAAATTCTCGGGGTGGAGATCCCTATGCTAAAAATCTTTCTGGTCACAGAAACTTGAGAGCTTTTAACGACTGGTTCAATCAAATGAATGTAACCGTTGGGACAAGAATCAAAGTAGAGTGGACTAGTCCCGACGATATTATATTGACGATTCTCTAAATGTAATTACACAAATAAGAACCTCATGATAATAATGAGGTTCTTATTTTTATTCTCTCACTTAAGTAGATTTTGAATCTTTTCATCGACATAACTCTCATACAAATCAAAGTTTTTATTCTCTACTACTCTATCATAATATCTTACTAATTCAAAAGGTACTCCAAAATCACTTAATTTTCGAGCAGTATTAGTAAGAGCATTATACTCTAGCCTTTGTAGAAGAATTTGAATTCCAGCAACATTGTCAAAATCTTTTCTATAAACTTGTGAATAATGGAATCTATATAATAAATCAAATACTCCTAAATACTTTACAAGATGATATTTAAATGTAGTATAAATTAATTTAGAGGTTCTACTAATTGCTTTATCTTTACTCAGTTTCTGTTCCTCTACATAGTAATCCACTGTTCCTAAAAATCCATTCTGTAAATAACTTGCTAACTGTATAACAATTAAAGAGAACTGTTTTTTCCCAACTTTCTTTTCCATTAATTGTTTTAAATCAGAATTAGAAACAAATTCAGAACAAATATTAATAACCGTTTGAAATCCTTCCCAATGAATTTCTTTACCTTTAGATGTATTTAAGACTCGCTTTAATTGTTCGATTTTTTGAAACTCTGCTGGAGACATTTTTTTAATTCGATTATAAATAGAGATTTTATCCAAAGGGCCTATCGCTTTATATGAATGAAAAATAAAATTTGGTAATCCCGATTCTTGTTTTGCCTCATTGATTTCATCTTTAAACTTTCTATCATCATCTGTCAAAAATTCATCTAAAGTTACTTCTAAATCAATGTCAGTTTTATTGTTACGATTATCATAATTTTTATGTTCAATTTCTGCCTGTTGCGAATTAATTAGAGTTTCAAATTGTTTTGTTAAATCAATAACATTACCACTATAATGGACATTAAAACGACCTGCTCTCCCAGCAATATTTTTAGCATCAAACTGTTTTAGTCTCTTTTTCCCCTTTTTGATAGCAGTAACAATCAAATTTTTGGCAGTCGTATTCACACCTTCAGTAATTGTTGTTGTAGAAAAAAGACATTGTAAATCACCTTTATTGAACAAATTAATTAATTCATTCTGAATATATTTTGGTATCCCTGCATGATGAATTCCGATTCTCTTTTCAAGTGCTCTATATAGAATCCAATCATACCCAAAGGTGTTTCCCACATGATTCAAAAAAATAGAATATAGTTCCTCATCTTCGCTATAATGTTTTTCTGAGATAAGAGAAAGATATTCATCATTTTCCAACAAATGATTTGCTAGTCTTTCTACCTCTGACTTTCTTCCACAATAAATCAAAGTATTATCATCTATTTTTACAATTGTTTGTATTACTTTATCTTGTAATGATGAAGCACCATGATCTAATCTATATTTTATATTTCCAAGTTCAAACTTATTTCTATCAATATGTGTAATATTCTTAGACACAATCTCAACATCATTATATTCAAGTATTTTAAATTTGTTAAATAGAGTAAAATTATTAAATGAATTTATTTCTGTTTCAAGTTTTTGAAATTGAATATAAGGCCCAGCAAGCAAAATATCTTTACTATTGCGACATACATATTCTAAAGCAAGTCTATAGGCAGTATCCCTTTCATTTTCTTCTGGAGTATCATTATCTATAATGAAATCATTATCTATTTTATATATTTCATCTACGAAAGAAAAATTAAAATATCTAGTATTATTATCTAAAAATGACAGATATCGTTCAGGAGTGTAAATAAAAATATTTTTTTCGCCAAGTTCTTCCTCGGATATTTCGCTTAGTGTATGTATTTTATATGTAGAGAAAAATTCATCATTTTGCAACTTTAAATAATTTTCTGATAACAAGCTAATAGTAGGAAAAATTAACAATATGTTAGAATATCCCATCTTTTTTATAATTGCATAAACAATAAAAGTTTTACCAAATGAAGTTGGGGCAGAAAGGATATACCTATTATCAAAATGGAATTCAAATAATTCTAGAACTTCTTTTTGATATTTATGTAACATATAATTATTCAAAGTTAAATGTGCTTCATTTAAAAACGAGCTTATGGATAATAAATTCATATCCTCTTGATTTATTTCATTACCTTCTTGATATTTTCTTTCAAGTAGCTCAAAGTATTGTGGTACTCCAGCTTCATTTGCTATATAACGCAAAAAATTTAAATCACTACTTGTAAGTTCGTCTATTTTAACAGCGTCGTAATAGTCACAAGTTGCCTTGACAAAGATACCTCTTCTTTCAGGGTATCGTTTGTATAAATTCAATTCCTTAATTAGATGAGCGGTTCTTTCGTTTCTATCCATTCAATCACTTCTTCCTTTAATTTATTAGAATCATCAACAGGTAAGAGCATTACAAATATACTAACCTTTATTTTAATAGCTAAATTTAACGAATATTTTCCTAACTCCCTATTGATTTTATCTACACTGGATGCAATTGATTTTTCGTAATCGTAGGTTTGCTGTTTTTGATATGCAATAAAAACAGGATACACTAATTCAATATTATTATTTTGTAATTCATCGGTAAGAATAATATCAGGATTATCTTCCCATTTTTTAATTATTCCTTCTAAAATTGGATGCAAATGAGAGATATTATCTTTCTCATTAATAATTGCAAACATATGATTATTCAAATAGTCATCTGAAATAGAATAATTTATCTTGAAAAGTACAGAGTTGATTCCAGATGTAAAACTTTGATGAAATTTTGCTTCTCCAAACCAGAGTTCTAAATTTCCTTTATTATCAATAATATGAAAAGCATCAAACCCTTTTGGTTCAGACTTTTCAAGAGGTGAATAAAAATAACCTCTAGCAATTAGAACATCCGTATGAAAATAATTTCTTAAAAATAAATCTAAAAGTACTTCCCCATAAAATCCGTATTGAAGTTTTGTTTGAGAGAAATCGTTTTCATTATATTTTAATTTAGTTTTGATCACCTTTGTTTGTTCTCTATCCAAATTATCATAATCAATCTTAAATTCATTCTCAGCGAATTCAACAATTCCATTATAAATTATCTTTGAAATGTCATTATCATTGCCTTTAAAACAATATTCATCCTTTCCAGCAGTTGTTAAATTACTCTTATTAATTGAAGTTACTTGTTCTTGTTCGTCAGTAAGTATAATAGGAAAAGTATATTTTACTATTGCACTATTTATTAATTTTCTAAGATTATCTCTCGATATCCCACTCCCGACCCAATAAATATTGATTTCATTATACCAAAAAAACACGGTTCATCACCGTGTTTCTGTGTTTATTTCACCAACTTCTTCATCTCATCGATACGTGCTACAGTCGCGTCGTACTTAGCTTGATAGTCGGCTTGTTTGTCGCGTTCTTTTTGGACGACTTCTGGTTTGGCATTGGCTACGAAGCGTTCGTTAGAGAGCTTCTTGCCGACCATGTCCAGTTCTTTTTGCCATTTAGCCAGTTCCTTGTCGAGACGAGCTAGTTCTTCTTCGACATTTAGGAGATCTGCGAGTGGCAGGTAGATTTCTGCTCCTGTGATGACACTTGACATAGCGAGTTCAGGTGCAGGGATGTTTGATGCGATTTCCAAGTGTTCTGGATTTGTGAAGCGTTTGATGTAGTTGACATTGCTGTTAAAGAAGGCTTCCAAGTCGCTATCGCTTGTCTTAACAAGGATGGTGATTGGCTTACTTGGTGCTACGTTTACTTCCGCACGCGCATTACGAACGGCACGGATCAAGTCTTTGAGGCTCTCTACACCTGTGTGAGCAGCGAGGTCTTCAAAGGCTGGATTAACAGTTGGGTATGCTGCTGTCACGATAGAGCCTTCTGAGATTTGCCCAAAGATTTCCTCTGTCACGAATGGCATGATTGGGTGAAGGAGACGAAGAATCTTGTCCAAAGTATAAAGGAGAACAGAACGTGTGATAACTTTCTCTTCTTCATTATCGCTGTAAAGGACTTCCTTAGTCAACTCAACGTACCAGTCCGCAAACTCATCCCAGATAAAGTTGTAGAGGATGTGACCAGCCACACCAAACTCAAACTTGTCAAAGTTGGTAGTTGCTTTTCCGATGGTTTCATTGAGGTTGTGGAGAATCCAGCGGTCAGTGACGTTTCCAGCTTCCTTGTTGACAACTTTTTCCACATTGGCAGTTGCTTGCTCAAGGGTCAAGCCTTCATTGTTCATGAGGATGTAGCGAGAGATGTTCCAGATCTTGTTAATGAAGTTCCATGAAGCATCCATTTTCTCGTAAGAGAAGCGCACGTCTTGACCTGGTGCAGAACCGTTTGAAAGGAACCAACGCAGGCTATCTGTTCCGTACTTATCAATAACATCCATCGGATCAATCCCATTGCCCAGTGATTTAGACATCTTACGGCCTTCCTCGTCACGAATCAGACCATGAATCAATGCATTTTTGAATGGCGATTTGCCAGTAAATTCCAAACCTTGGAAAATCATTCGAGATACCCAGAACGGGATAATATCATAACCAGTCACCAAAGTTGATGTTGGATAATAACGTTTGAAGTCTTCTGAGTCGACATCCGGCCAGCCCATAGTTGAGAACGGCCAAAGGGCAGAACTGAACCAAGTATCCAAGACATCTTCGTCCTGAGTCCAACCGTCGCCTTCTGGAGCTTCTTCGCCGACATATATTTCACCCTCAGCATTGTACCAAGCAGGGATTTGGTGACCCCACCAGAGCTGACGAGAGATTACCCAGTCGTGAACATTTTCCATCCATTGGAGGAAGGTATCGTTGAAACGAGGTGGGTAGAATTCTACCTTGTCCTCTGTGTCTTGGTTGGCAATAGCATTCTTAGCCAATTGGTCCATCTTAACGAACCATTGAGTAGACAAGCGTGGTTCAACCACAACACCTGTACGCTCTGAGTGACCAACACTGTGGACACGTTTTTCGATTTTAACGAAGGCACCAATTTCTTCCAACTTGGCAACGACTGCCTTACGAGCTTCAAAACGGTCCATACCTGCAAACTCGAAGGCAAGCTCATTCATAGTTCCGTCGTCGTTCATCACGTTGACTTGTGGCAAGTTATGACGTTGACCAACCAAGAAGTCGTTTGGATCGTGGGCAGGCGTGATTTTCACGACACCAGTCCCAAACTCAGGGTCTGCGTGTTCGTCTCCAACGATTGGGATCAATTTATTAGCGATTGGAAGGATGACGTTTTTTCCTATCAAGTCCTTGTAGCGTGGATCTTCTGGATTGACCGCAACGGCAACATCCCCAAACATAGTCTCAGGACGAGTTGTTGCCACTTCAAGGGCGCGTGAGCCGTCTTCTAGAATATAGTTCATGTGGTAGAAGGCACCTTCGACATCCTTATGGATAACCTCGATATCAGAAAGGGCTGTGCGAGCTGCTGGGTCCCAGTTGATGATAAACTCACCACGGTAGATCCAGCCTTTCTTGTAAAGGTCCACAAAGACCTTGCGAACAGCTTTTGACAAGCCTTCATCAAGAGTGAAACGCTCGCGAGAGTAGTCGACAGAGAGCCCCATCTTGCCCCATTGTTCCTTGATAGTAGTGGCATATTCGTCTTTCCATTCCCAGACCTTATCGAGGAATTTCTCACGACCTAGGTCATAACGTGTAATGCCCTCTCCACGCAAGCGCTCCTCAACTTTAGCTTGAGTTGCAATCCCCGCATGGTCCATCCCTGGAAGCCAAAGGGTATCAAAACCTTGCATACGTTTTTGACGGATAATGATATCCTGCAAAGTCGTATCCCAAGCGTGACCAAGGTGAAGCTTACCGGTTACATTTGGTGGTGGAATCACGATTGAATAAGGCTTGGCTTTTTGATCGCCTGAAGGCTTGAAAACATCAGCATCAAGCCATTTTTGGTAACGACCAGCCTCAACCTCGGCTGGATTGTATTTAGGTGAAAGTTCTTTAGACATGTGTTTGTCCTTTCTCTATTGTATTTATTTTATTTTGAATTTGCTTAGCAGCTTCTTCTGCAGATAAATTCGTATTATTTATTTTAAAGTAGTGGTGCAACTCATTCGGTTGATGTTGGGAATTTAATTGAATGGTTTCAGCTGTCTCTAAAATTTCTCTTTCAGATACCTCAATATGTCGTTTTAAGGGTTTGTGCTTTAATCGATTCTCCGTTCGATTTCGATGTAAGCGCTCTTCAAGGCTTGTTTCCAATTCAACAAAAAGAATCTCTTGATGATAGTCATTCAACAAATCTTGAATTTGCTTCAAATACATCAGCTGGTACTGATTTGAAAAATCAATTACGTCTGTTAAAATCACATATCGCTGATTCCGAGCACTAGCTCTAAGGAAAGAAAAGGTAATTCCACGAACAAATTCCCACATTTCCTCTGTGTAGTCCTGATAGATTTCTAGTGCAAAATCGATGGCTTGATGGTTATAAAAGAGGGTAGAATCCGTCAGTCGAGACAGTTCTTGACCAATCGTCATTTTTCCTGAGGCTGGAGCACCAATGATGAAAAGATGCATCAAATCACCTCCCACTCACTCCTCAGCAAGCCATATCTCAAATCATCACAGCGATTGCCTTGGGCATCTTTGCGATCTCTTATACGAGCTTCGAGGGTAAAGCCAAGCTTTTCCGCGACTCGTTGACTTTGAAGGTTATATCCAAAGCAAGTTAGTTCAATCTTGTGAAGACCAAGTTCTTTAAAGGCTAAATCAATCAAGGCTCGCGCTGCTTCTGGTACATATCCTCTACCCCAATAGTCGGGGTGCAAGGTATAGCCGAGCTCAAGAACATCATCTTCGTGACGGTGATTGAAGTCAACAGAACCAATGACTTTATCAGTTCCTTTGACGACAATTCCATAGCCAGCTGGGAGATTTTCCTTTTGTTTGCGCTCAGGAAGGATATGCTCCAGATAATAAATCTCATCTTCCAAAGTCTTGACGGGTAGAAAGCCTGCTGGGTAAGAGACCTCTGGGAGACTAGCGTAGGTATGGATATCCTCAGCATCTGCCACTGTACGAACTCGTAGGACGAGACGTTCGGTTTCTAATCGTTCTGGTAATTCAGCTCTTGTCATCCTTCTTCCTCGCTTTCTTTATGAAGCTCCCCATAGGGTCAACACGATTATCTAAATAGCGATAAACGCGCTGGTGACCGTCCCCCATAAAGTAAGTCGGTGAAAAACGGTCATTTTTAAAATGACCTTTCTCATCCAAGAGATCTGGATCAGCAAGTCGCTCGATAATCTTGGCAAAGATATGACAGATTCCATCTTCCTCGATAATCCGATCTACCTGACAGTCCAACACGACTGGACAAGCCTCTAAAATCGGTGCCTGAGTCCTTTCAGAAATCTCGTAGTCTAGTCGCAGGTGTTTCAATTTCTCTCGATGACTGATAAAACCAGCCTGCTCCATCTCGAGCATGAGATTTTCATCAGGAATATTCACACTAAACTTCTGGTAATGCTTGATTTGCTCAGCCGCATTTTCCTCAGAACCAACACCGATGACTAGCCAATCTCCCAGACTATAAGAGGAGCTGCAGGTCGTTATCTTGTGTCCAAAATTCTGGTCCTGATACCCCAAAATGAAGATAGGAAAACCATAATAGAGTTTACTTGTTTTAAAAGATTGCTTCATAACAACCCCCTTTGACTAAGACGCAAAAGAAAAGCCCTGCCATCTACATGACAGGGACGAATGTGCTTATCCGCGGTACCACCCAATTTCGGGCAGAGCCCGCAACTCTCGTCTTTAAAACAAAAAGACACTTTTATTTCAATTTTTCATCCATTAGCAACCAGTTTTGACACATTTGTGGACTTCTCAGCACCGCCACTTTCTGTAAAATGTGAGATTCAAAACACCTCTAATGGCTCTATTGTAGCAAGATTTTTTCGGAAATGCAAGGCACAAGAAAAATTACTTGAACTTGATGCCATTTTCTTTCAATTTCTTGATGGTAGCTGGGCCGATTCCTTTCAAGGCAAGGAGTTCTTTTTCAGTCCAGTTTTTGAAATCTGAAGCAGACTTGATTCCTTCATCATAGAAGGTTTTAGCACGGTCAAGTGGAAGTCCACCCAAGTTTGCTGCAAAATCTTCTACAGAATTGGCTACTTTTTGAGCTTGCTCTTTGGTAGCTTCTACTGCTTGCTCAACTTTTTTAGAAACAGCCTTACCAGCTTGGCTTGCTGATTGCTCTGCACGTTTCACGACTTTTTTTGTCTCTTCTACAACCTTAGTCACAGTACTTGAAAAGGCACCTGCGCGACGGAGGCTATTTCGTAATTGTTTTTTACGATTGAGTTTCTTTGACATGATAAAATCCTTTCAATAAAAAATCCCTGTTCTGACAAGGATTTAATATAAATATTCTATCAAGATTTTAGTAAAAAATCAAGAATCTATCTCGTTTAATAATTTCGCTCACCAAACAAGCCATCTGGCAAATCATGGAATCCCTTGCCTGCTTTGAAGTTTTCAAACTTACCAAGCAAGAACTGATAAGCATCCAAGCGACTTTCATAGCGAATCATGGCATCTTTGGCACGCTCGTCTTGGTCTTCTTCGTAGACTTTTTGGCTTTCCTTGTGCGCCATATCGTTAATCATAATCTGGGTATTGACCCAGGCTTCAAATTCCTTCATAAATTCTTGTTCGTAACTCATTTTTTCTCCTTATTCTAATCCACGGAAATAGTCTGTGTCAATCTCACGGTAGGGTTGAATATCCTGAACATACTCCAGCACACCTTGGAATTCTCCCTCTTCATCGTGCACTGCTGCGTAGGTGATGTGGACAAACTTGCCTCGCGACTCAGACTTGAACCACATTTCATACTTATCTTTGCTTCCTTCACGAAGCCCCTTCATGATGGTCTTGACCTTGTCCAAGTACTTAGGTGGATGGCAGAGTTCGACATTGCGCCCAACTTGGGACGGTGTTCGTTTGAAGATCATCTCATCAGCTGGCGCATTGTCATTGTAATACTGGAAAATATCGTCTTTATTGACAAAAGTAATCTCCATAGGGAGATGATTGAGAATGAGATTGGCCTGCTCGACTGAGAGATAGCCATTGCCAAAAGCCTGTTGACTATGGCGGTCCAGCACTGCTTCCTTTTCCTTAGGGGTAAAGGTAATGGTAAACTGTCCTTCTGGCGTATCGATAACCTGCTGAACTTGTCCCTCTGCCGTATCTAGCTGAATAGGCTCCTCTGCAATCTTTTCCTCAACAAAACTCTGTCTTTCTGGCACCCATTTCTCAGACGGACGGATGATGGCATAACCATAGGTGTCGCTCTCCTCCGCAATCTGAAGCCAGTCATCCTGAGTAAAGGACTCAAGGAGAATCATGAGGAGGATGGATTCTTCCTTGAAAATCATACTTTCAAACTCTGTCGCAAAGGCTTCAAAAGTATCTTTTACAGTGGAAATCGACACTTCAGGTAGTGACTTGGCTGTCGCTAAAGCTGTTTGAAAGAGTTCCCTGATCTGATCATCCACTCCCCACATAACTTTGGGAGGTGAATCGTGTCCATAGCGCTCCATGATGGGGAAAAAGAGCTCTTCCTTGCGCTGGTAGTGGATGTCAAATTGACCTACAAGTCCCATCTGACGCACCAAGCCCTTGCACATCTCCGCAAGCATCTCTTCATCTTCCATAGACTCATAGGTATCTAACAATCTACGAATGCGAATCAAGGCTGCACGGAGGGCTAGATTTTCTTCTTTGAAAATCCGAACTGGGTGACCTGGGTGCTCGGTATCTGCAACTTCGACATCCTTAACAGCATTTTTAAAAAGATTGGCATGAACATCACAGAGTTCCATGACATCTTCAAAGGTGACACCTGAGTCTGAGTTCATCAGCTCGTGCTCCATAAGGGAAATCTCGATAGCTGAAACACCTGTAAAGGTCGCATCAAAGCGCTCCTGAACCGACTCAGGAGAGGCGCCATTATGCAATTCTAACAAAATATCCCGTAGGACATGAATCCGTTCATCTGCCATTAGTCTAATCCAATCACTTCGTAGCCATTTGCTTCCAGTGTGCGGACAATCTTATCCATAGGAGTTCCTTCGAGCTTAGAACCCTGTTTGAGTGATACTTTACGACCGATAGTATTACGCATCAGGGGATTAGCAAGGGGTTTAAAACCCAACTCCACTAGGATTTCCAAGACTTCTGGATGCTTATCCACCACTTCTGCAACAGGAATTGACACATCGATGATATTGTCCATGACGACCTCCATTATCGTTTATAAATGATATTATTTATTTTATTATACCATAAGGAAAGAGATTAAAAAACTAGCAGTACAAGACTTGCTAGTTCCCCACGACTTGAATTACTATCTAAATAAGTTTAAAGAGCCAATCCAATATCTTAAACACTATCTTGTAAAACAGCAATTGGACTGCAAAAGAGATAATCATCCACAAGAATTTCACAATCCCAATAATCGGTTTGATAAAAAGAATAGCAAGAATCGCCCAGAAAAATTTCATTCTCTCTCCTCTGGCTTGATGAGCCACCGAGCCGTATCCATTAACTTGTCTGCAATAAAAAGTTTCCCCAGACCAACAACGACATGGTCATCTTTCTTTATCGTTTTCATGACTTTTACACCTTGCATGGTCAAAAAGTAATTCCCGTAAGTTTTAGCTAGAGTTTTTATGAGTCCCATATTATCTTCCCTCGTTTAACTGCACTTTGAAAATGTTAACGATACCAGCCTTGCTGGCTATTGCTGAAAAATCGTTTTATCTCACTCTTTCATTTCCTATAATATCATACAAGTTGAATTTTATAAAGCTTTTTAATAATGTTTAACTCTGGAAAGATTCCGCCAGCATGTTTTATTGCTTTTTCCTCCACCAAAAAAGAGGGTTTCCCCTCTTCTTTAGTTCTTATCCAGATTGCGTAGCATTTCGTCAATCTTGTTTCCATATTCGATGGACTCGTCTTTGACGAAGGTCAAATCTGGGATTTTGTACAATTTCAAATTGCGACCAAGTTCACGTTTGATGGTACCAGTTGCTTTTTCAAGCCCGATTTGAGCTTTTTGATTATCCGAAGCAAGGTTACTCAAAATGGTGTAGTAAACCTTAGCAACAGACAAGTCACCTAGCATCTGAACATCTGTGATGGTCACGCCTTGGACACGCGGATCACGGACTTTCTTTTGCAAAATCTCGTTGACTTCACGTTTGATTTCCATGCCCACACGATCCGTACGGAAATGATTTGCCATGATATTCCTTTCTCTACTTTGAACCAAAAGCTAGGCCAGCAGACCTAGCTATTTTTATTAGATAGAGGAACTAGAGCCATTTGAATCTAGGAAACAAGCCTTAGATAGAACTGAAGGTTCATCAAGGCGCTGTTGACGACGAGTCAAATTGGCTATCGTTTCTCTATTATCGTTTGATTTCTTCCATGACGTATGCCTCAATCACATCATCAGTCTTGATATCATTGTAGCCATCAATCATCAATCCACCTTCACGACCGTTTGTAACTTCTTTGACGTCGTCTTTGTAGTGTTTCAAGCTTGCGAGTTCACCATCATAGATAACGACACCGTCACGGATAACACGGACTTTAGAGTCACGGGTAACCTTACCGTTGATAACCATGAATCCACCGATAGTTCCCACTTTAGACACCTTGAAGGTTTCACGGATAACTGCTTCACCGATAACTTTTTCTTCGAATTCTGGATCAAGCATCCCTTTCATGGCTTCTTCCATCTCTTCGATAACCTTGTAGATAATGCTGTGGAGACGGATTTCCACATCGTCAGCTTCTGCTTGTTGACGAGCTTGTGGTGTAGGGCGTACGTTGAAACCAACGATAAAAGCATTTGAAGCTTCAGCAAGGGTCACGTCTGATTCGTTGATTGCACCGACCGCTGAGTGGACGATGGTAACTTTAACACCTTCCACATCGATTTTCTGAAGTGAGGCAGAAAGGGCTTCAACAGAACCTTGTACGTCGGCCTTGATAATAACGTTAACTGATTTGAGTTCACCAGCTTTAAGCGTATCAAAGAGGTTTTCAAGGCTGACACGTTGGGTAGCTTGACGTTGTTTCATAAGGGCACGTTTGGCACGTTCTTCACCAGCCGCACGCGCAGATTTTTCATCCTCGTAAACAGCAAAGTGGTCACCCGCCATCGGTGCTTCGTTCAAACCTGTGATTGAAACTGGTGTTGATGGCCCTGCAACCTTAACACGACGACCAAGGTCGTTGGTCATAGCACGGACACGACCGAAGGTATTTCCGACAACGATTGGGTCTTGAACATTCAAGGTACCTTGTTGAACAAGAAGGGTTGCTACCGCACCTTTTCCTTTATCCAAGCGCGCTTCGATAACCGTACCGATCGCACGCACTGTTGGGTCTGCCTTAAGCTCTTGGATTTCAGCCACAAGAAGGACTGTTTCCAACAATTCTTCGATGTTTTGATTGAATTTAGCTGAGATTTCAACAAATTCAGAATCTCCACCCCAAGCAGTTGACATAACTCCATGCTCTGCCAATTCACCGATAACGCGTTCTGGGTTGGCACCTGGTTTATCAATCTTGTTAATGGCTACGATGATTGGAACGTTCGCCGCTTTTGAGTGGTTAATGGCTTCGATAGTCTGAGGCATAACCCCGTCATCTGCCGCTACAACCAAAATAGTAATATCGGTAACAGATGCACCACGCGCACGCATTGATGTAAAGGCCGCGTGTCCTGGTGTATCAAGGAAGGTAATCTTCTTGCCATTTTCAACGATTTGGTAGGCACCGATATGCTGAGTGATACCACCTGCTTCACCTGTCGCAACACGAGAGTTACGAAGGGTATCTAGGAGTGTTGTTTTACCGTGGTCAACGTGCCCCATGATAGTTACAACTGGTGGACGCTCAACCAATTCATCTTCATTGAGATAACCATCTTCGACAAAGAAACGTTCGATGTCGGCATTATCCACTTCAACTTTTTGTTTGGCTTCGATACCATAATCCACCATGAGGAGCTCAATTGTTTCCCCATCCAAGGATTGGTTTTGTGTGGCCATGACGCCCATCATAAAGAGTTTCTTAACGATCTCAGCTGGTTCACGTTTGATACGTTTTGCGATTTCCGCAACGGTCATACCATCTGTATATTCAAATTCTGTTGGCAATTCATGGAATTTACGCTCTGTAACAGGTTTTGGAGCCTGATTACGATTGTTCTTGTTATTGCCTTTTTTGTTCTTCTTGTTGTTATTCCAGTTACTATTTCTTTGATTTCTCACTTGATTTTGACTACTTCGATTCTTTTGTTGTTTTCTAGGACCATCTTCTTCGCGATCGTAATCGTCACGTTCTTTGTCTGGTCGGGCTTGCTTCTTACGACGTGTATCCACTGCAACTTCTTTTTTCACAGGAGCTGTTTCAACCACTGCTTGAACTTGTTGTGCTTGTTCAGCTAACTTAGCCACTTCTTCAAAGATTTCCTCTGGTTCCTTGCGTTTGTTAGCTTGAGCCAAGGCTTCTTTGGCAGCCTGAGTCTGCTTGAAACGTTCCTCGCTTGAACGAGCGTACTCTGCGTTTTGCTCTGCTTTCAATGCTGCTGCACGGGCTTTAAAGTCAATGCGTGGAGCCGCTTGATTTGGACGTTTGTCCTCTTGTTGACGGCGATCGTTTCCACGATTTTGCTGACCTTGCTGTCTCTTAGCTTGGTCATTAAAACGACGATTGTCGCGGTTGCCTTGACCTTGTTTTCCACCATTACGGCCGTCATTTTTCTGACGGTTCCCATTTTGTTGTTGGTCACGGTTATTGCCCTTATTTTGCTTGCGTCGTTCTGCCTGCTCTTTGGCACGGGCTTCACGCTCAGCCTTGAAATTACGGCTTTGCGGTTTAGCTGCTACTTTTTCTGTTTTAGGAGCAACTGGCTCAGCTGGTTTTACCTCTTCCTTGGCTACAGCTGGTTTAGCTGGCTCAGATTTTTCGGCTTTCTTTTCTACACTTGCTTTTGGTGCTGCAGGTTTTGCTTCTGCTTTCGGAGCAGCAGGCTTAAAGCTAGCAACGATTTTTGCAGCGACAGCTTCTTCCACACTTGATGAGTGGCTTTTCACATCCAAGCCCAACTCTTTTGCACGCGCTACAACTTCTTTACTTTCTTTTCCAAGTTCTTTTGCGATTTCGTACAATCTTTTCTTAGACAAATCATGTCCTCCTCTTCTATTCCATAAGAGACCTCATTTTCTTTGTAAATCCAGCATCTGTTACAGCTAAAACCTTTCTCGATTTTCCGACTGCTATGCTTAATTCCAGTGTTGAAAACACGGTTACAATTTCTACTTGATAATAATGACTTTTATCTTGAATCTTCTTGGTCAGATTGGGTCCAGCATCATGGGCAAGAAAGACCAACTTGGCCTTGCCGTCTTGAATGGCTTTGACCACCAATTCTTCACCCGATATAATCCGCCCTGCTCGCTGAGCAAGTCCCAAGAGATTGCTTATCTTTTGCTTATTCAAGTCCTAACTCTCTTCTTTTCACTTTGTGATCCACATAAGCGATCAACTCGTCATAAAAGCTTTCATCAACTTCCATATTAAAGCTACGGTTAAAGACTTTCTTCTTTTTGGCCTCTAGGGCCTCTTTATTGTCTAGCTTAATATAAGCGCCGCGGCCATTGGCCTTGCCTGTCGGATCGATAAAGACTTGTCCTTCTTTGTTTTTGACAACACGGAGCAAATCACGCTTATCAATCACTTCGTTAGACACAACAGACTTGCGCAAAGGGATTTTTCTCGTTTTCATCTTTCCCTCCTCTAGCAGCTTTTATTCTTCTACAGTATCGTTTTCTGCTTCCAAATCTACCGAACCAGCTTCTTCCATGGCTTCAAATTCACTAGCAGACTTGATATCAATACGGTAACCAGTCAAGTGAGCTGCCAAACGAACGTTTTGCCCACGACGACCGATAGCAAGAGAAAGTTTGTTGTCTGGTACAACAACCAAGGCACGTTTGCTGTCGTTTTCGTCAAAGATAACTTGGTCCACTTCAGCAGGAGCGATGGCATTGTAAATAAATTCAGCTGGATCTGCTACCCACTCGATAACGTCGATATTTTCTTCGATTGGGACCATACGGTCGCTCTTGGCATCGTAACGAGCTGGGTGGAATTTGCTAGTGATCTTCTTGATATTCGCTCCACCGCGTCCAACGATTGTTCCGATAGCGTCCACGTTTGGATTATGGCTACGAACTGCAACCTTAGTACGGTCACCAGCTTCACGAGCCACGCTCATGATTTCAACAGTTCCATCATAAACTTCTGGAATTTCTTGCTCCATCAAACGTTTGATCATTTCTGGATGGCTACGGCTAACAAAGACGTTGACACCACGAGGGTTGTCTTCAACCTTGTAAACATAAACTTCAATACGATCATGAGAAGCAAAAACTTCACCAGGAATTTGGTCTTGTTTTGACAATTGGGCTTCGATGCTGCCGAGGTTGACATAGATAAAGCGGTTGTCAAAGCGTTCTACTGTACCAGACATGATTTCTTGCTCATGTTCTTTGTAAGTATTGTAAGTGATGGCACGTGTTTGCTTGCGCATTTTTTCCATGATGGTTTGTTTGGCAGATTGAGCTGCTACACGACCAAACTCAGCAGGTGCTTCTTCAAACTTGATCTTGTCACCAAGCTCGTAGGCTGAATTAATGGCAAGAGCATCTTTCAAGCTGATTTCCAAACGGCTATCAAAGACTTCATCCACAACTTCACGAACAGTATAGACTGTGAAATCACCTGTTTTTTCATTGAAATCAATAGCTACGCTGTCTGATTGACCATAGCGTCTGCGATAAGCGGAACGAAGCGACTCTACTACTGCGTCGATGATGTCTTCTTTTTTGATTCCCTTGTCTTCTTCCAAAATGCGGAAGGCCTCTAGCATTTCTTTACTCATGTTTTCTTCACTTTTGAATCCTCAAAAGCTATCCTTTCTTTTTCTATAATTTTACTGCTAAACGTGCTTTTGATACTAAACTGTATGGAATTTGGACCGTTTTCTTACGCGTCTTGTCCATATATTCCATGATCAACTCGTCCTCTTCGAAGGCCAACAAGGTTCCTTCAAAGACCTTTTGCTTATCGATGGCTTGGTAGAGCCCGACATGGATGTATTTCCCAACCGCTCCAGCGACGGCATCCTTGGTTTTTAAAGGACGTTCCAAGCCTGGACTGGTGATTTCTAGGAAATATTGTTCTGGGAAGGGATCTGGCTTGATGGTGTCTAGGACAGGACTGATAATTTCTGTCAAGTCTGCCGTGTCGTTCAAGGTAATTCCTTCAGGTTTATCTACAAAAATACTGAGAATCATGTCACTGCCAATCTTTCCATACTCGATATCCACGAGTTCGAAAGGCGCTTCTATGACAGGTTCTACAACTTCTCTGACTAATTCTACGATTGTTGCGATTGCGTCCACCTCCTCATAAGCAAGAGGCGAAGATATTTCCCCGCCTCTCTTTCTCATATTCTTACTCTTAGTATAGCACATTTGCCAACTTATGTAAAGCAAAAGCACTTATACAGCCTGATTTCAGGCTATTTCTTAAAATTCTGCCTCAACTCGGTAGATAACTTGCCCCTTGTTGGAGAATTTTTGCTCGTATTCTGTCATGACATTGCCTTCAAAATCACTGTCATGTAAGTCTAGCCAGATACCATTGAGCTTCATGCCATACTGAGAAAAGCTCACTAGGCTGTACTCAAACAAGCCACGGTTATCCGTCTTGAAATGAATTTCTCCATTTTCAGGCAAGATACGTTTGAAGGTATCCAAGAAGGTTTTGTAGGTCAAACGACGCTTTTCATGGCGTTTTTTCGGCCAAGGATCTGAAAAGTTCAGATACAAACGATCAATCTCACCGTCTTCAAAGTAGTCGGTCAAGTCAGAACCATCTACCCACAAGAGCTTGATGTTAGGCACTCCAACTTCAAGCACCTTGTCCAAAGCGTAGCTCAAAACAGACTTTTGAATATCAATCCCGATATAGTTGATGTCAGGGTTTTGCTTAGCCATACCTGAAACAAAAGCACCCTTTCCACTTCCAACTTCCACATGAATGGGATTATCATTGCCAAACAAGTCCCGCCATTTCCCCTTGGCTTCCAAGGGATTGAGGACCACATACTGGGGATTTGCCTCTAGTAATTCTGTCGCCCCTTTACGATTTCTAACTCTCATCTTCTCTTTCCATACTTGTCTCGGAAGTGACGCAAGCCATGGATCTCCCGATTGACATTTTCTAAATCTTGGTTCATATAATACTTGGAAATCTGGCTCAAATAAGAGAACTGACCGTACCAATACAATTTACTTAATACTGTTTGATTGTACTTGTAACCGTAGTAGGTCAACCATTCCTTCCACTGATGTTCTGGAATATAATGACAGAGCATATGGGCCACATCAAACATGCGGTCGGTCAAACGAACCGAATCCCAATCCACCAAATAAATCAAGCCACTGTCTGTCTCAATCCAATTACTATGTCGTACATCTCCATGGACAATGGTCGCATGGTCCTCTCTAAATCCTGGAATAGTCTGACGTAAATCAGCCATCACTTCACTGATAAAATGATTTTTACGCAAAGCATCTGGAGCAGTTTCCTGCCAAGACTGTAGTAAATCTACAGGTGTTTCCATGGCATATCCCAAACGACTCAACTGTGTCATCAACGGACGTGAGCGATGAAGACGGGTTAAAATATTGACGATTTGTTTACGATTCATATCATAGGGGGTCAATATCTTGCCTGTCAACCATTCTTGAGCACACATATCACGCCCATCTGCCAAACGGCGACTCCATAATAATTGTGGAGCAATTTGTTCTCTAGCTAGACCAGGTAGGATTGGAGAGGTGTTCATTTTTACAAAGATGCGCTTCCCATCAGGATAGCTACCCATATAAGCCTTACCACTTTTCCCAGGTATGGGAGTCAGTGTTAGCTCATTATCACCCAAATCCATTTCTTTCCTCCGTATAAAGTTTCCTTACTATTCTACTAGTTTTTGGCCTATTCGTCAACCGCTCCACGCCCGATTCTCAAAGAAAAGCCTCTGGATTGGCTTGGGTATCATTGTAGAAAGAAAAGGCAAGCACCGTCTTCTGCTTACCTTTTCATGATTTTTATAAATAATATAAGAGTGGCCAAGCATTGTAAAACATGTGAACTAGAGTAGAAACCCATAAGTTTTGGCTCTTTTTATAAGCAAAGCCCAGCAACAAGCCCCCAAGTAGATAAAAAATAAACGAAGGGACATTAGAAGGTCCATGCATGAAAGAAAAAAGAGAGGAAGTTAGCACAAGCCCTAACCAAGAATTGTCAAAAACGGCACCTTGAAGAAGTCCTCTGAAAATGAGTTCCTCCTGGATGGGGCCAAAAACTGAGGAAGTCAAAATCAAAGACAGAGAAATTCCTCTGCTGACTTCCGATAAGTGTTGAACTCCTGCGCCAGAAGAAACAGCGAAGAAATGAATATAAACCAGCGTCTCAAGTACACTCAGAAGAAAGATTGCAACGAAAAGCAAAAGTTCTTTCTTGCTTAACATCCCAAAAGAAATCATTTCAAACTTTCTAGCATAAGCAACACTTAGCGAGGTTACTAGAAGACTTACAATAATCAATTCAGATTCATTTTGAAAAAAATCCCCATGGTTAATCGTATAAGGCACTGTAATGACGATTAGTAGTACTAAAAATCCAAAACAAAAGGCATGAAATTTATCAAAAAACTCCATAAAAATATCCTCCTCAACAAACAGACTTCCCTACACGTCATCCTTTAGCTCTAACCTTTCCAAAACAAACCATTTTAGTAACCAAAATCCGACCACATAGCCAGCCCCTAAGAAGATAGCCATTAAAGCTAGCATGGAATTTAGGGAATTAAAGACCACCGCAGATACAAAGGTTAACACAAAAACATTAAAAGCAATGGTGTCAGAAGCCAAGACTAGAATATAGGGTGTCAACCAGTCTAAGGTTTTGGAATCTAGGAAAAATAAGTGTTTATACATAATAACCTCCTCTATGGCTGAAAAGCAAGTCTTCTGGTTTTTTAGCCCAGGACCCTGTGTAGAAAAGTGAGCAAAAATGGTAAGTTTGCGATGATATTATTAACAATATGAATCGAATAAGAAGGATAGATACTCTTCGTATAACGTGTCAGCCAGGCATATAGACAACCCACTGCCGTATAGACAAAAATATCTGCGAGACTTGGCAAGCTAGAAAAATGGGGCAAGGCAAATAAGAATGACGGAAAGAGAAGATCCAGCCCCCACCTCGAATTCTTAAAGAAGGCATGTTGAAGCAATCCCCTACATACCAATTCTTCCATCAGAGGTCCTAGTACGATTAAAGTTAGGTAAACACCGAACTCCGCAAAATTGGTCTCACTATAGACAATAAACAAATTCCACCCTTCGTTCGTCCCCTGAACGTGTTTAGCTGTCAGATAGTTAAAACAGATAAGCACAACAGCTGCTAACACCGTCAGGACAGAATAGCTCAACCACTTTTTCCTAGGGATGCGAAAGAGATAAGCATGGCCCGACCTGACCAAAATCCAAACCATCAAGCTGATAAAGAGAAGGCTGATGATGTTTCGAATCCAGATAAGATTTCCTACCCAAGACGAGAACTCCCAATAGTTGCTCCAAAATCGGGTTGTCCAAAACAGTCCGAAAAACAGAAACAAATAAGAAAGAATTGCACTCGCTTTGAAAAGAATAGGATGTTTTTTCATAGCTTTCTCCATTACAATTAAATGATATCTAATCATTTTCTAAAATTTGATAACTTTTGTGAAATGTTTTAGCAGAAACAACTCTATGATTGGTGATATCTATATAATCACCTGGATAACCAAGAACATACATCCCATAACCAGCGAATCCTCCTCCAACTGTTCCAACTAGACCAAACTTGATATTCGTTGCGAGAGAAGTATTAAGACCTGCCATTAGAATGCGCACATGATTATCCAACCAAACCATATAATTTTTTTGAAAAGCTTCCTCTACCCAACTTGGTTTAGGAGTCGCTTGACCAATTTCCCAAACATCAACAATTTGATTCCCATATTTTGCCTTCATAGTTTCAATCCTTTTTAAATACCATTACATGAGTTTGGAGTTCCCCCAATACCATAAGGACTACATGGTTTTGAAGGATGTATAATAGGCCACTTACCATTAATTGATCCAAAGTTGGAGAAAGTGCTAGCCCACCCAATAAACCAGAAATCATATCTCCCCAACCTCCGAAATCTCCTTCAACTTTCGCAAGCATATCAGTATCCATCATTTCAAATTGTGACATCGTTTTTGTATTCATAACGAATACCTCTTTTTTATTTTTAATTTTAATTGTTATCCTGTTGCAATTGGCAATTTTAGTATAACACTATTTGTTAAAGTTTTTCATACAAATCTTGAATTATCATCAAAACATCTTAAATTACTCAAAGAGTACAATCTTCCCAATCAACTAATAAGAAGTGAATAATATTAAATTCCATTATTCACTTCTTAAAATCGATAATTATTTTTAATCTACTATTTTTAGCTAAATACCCTGTGTAAAAAAGTAAGCAAAAATGGTAATGTTGCGAAAATATTATTGATCACATGCACCGTATAGGAAGGATAAATGCTCTTGGTATAGCGGGTCAAACTAGCAAAGATGATGCCAGATGTTGCAAAGACGAAGATATCTAACAAACTAGGCAGGCTTGAAAAATGAGGAAGAGCAAATAAAATTGACGGAAGAAGCAAATCAATGCCAAATCTCGAATGCTTAAAAAAGGCGTGTTGCAGTAATCCCCTATAAATCAACTCTTCCATCAGTGGAGTCAGAAAAAACAGGGTTACATAGATACCTAGCTCAGCAAAGTTGGTCCCACTATAACCGATCAATACAGCCCAACCTTCAGCAGTTGACTGAACATGTTTAGCTGTCTGAACGTTAAAAGAGATCTGGAGCACTACCACTAATACTGTCAAAATCGAATACCAAAGCCATTTTTTTCTCGGAATGCGAAAGAGATAACCATGACCTGTCTTAACCAGAATCCAAATCATGACTCCGCTAAATAGCAAACTCAAGAGATTTTGAATCCAGACGAAATTGCCAATCTGGGAAGAAAATTGCCAATAATTTTGAACAATAAGCGTCAGCTTAGCAAGTCCAAATACGAAAAATAAGTAAGAGAAAACTGCACTTATTTTGAGTAGAAGCTGATACTTTTTCATAGAAACTCTTCCTCATTTCTTATATTTCAGCCTATATTCCACATAAATGGAAACCTGCTCCTATATAACCACGGTCATGATAACCACGCGGGCAGTACCCACTTACTGGAAAAGGACCTGAATTTTTTAATATAGAAGGGTAAGCACCAAATGGACCTTCCTGATAAGCGTACCCTTTATAAATATCAGATACATCCCCACCCTCTATATGATCAAGAATTTCAGTATCCATAATTTCAAATTGTTCCATCATTTTTGTATCCATGACAAATACTCCTTTTTATTTTTAATTTTTGTCCTGTTGCAACTTTGACAAGTTTAGTATATCACTGTTTATTAATTTTTTTCATTCAAATCATAAATGGTCATCAAAACATCTTGAATTGTTAAAAAATTTAAAAAAGCAAGCATGAAAAACATACTTGCCCTGAGGGAACTTGACAATGTGAAAATACAAAATAGAAAACTACTCACCCTCACTTCCGTATGTTCTCATATATTCTCATAATCGCAACAAGGATAGCAGCTGTCCCACTTGCCAAAGCGATAAGGGTAATGATAATGTTGAGGATTTCAGGCGTCCTCCCTATTCTGTTGATAAGACGGAGTAGGGATATAACTGTCAGCTGAATCAGGAGTATTGATTCTACTCTTACCAATGAAGTCAGTTGATTTTCAACTGCATATAAAAAGGCTGGTAACATAACACAGGCTATAGCAATCACAAACAGATTGCTCCCTGTTTCTTCTCCCTTGTTCACCACGGAAATCATGAGAAGATTCGATGCTATAATCAACGTAGAGCAGATGATAAAAAAGGATTTCTTATTCATTTAATATACCTCACATACTCTGGTAAAAGTCAGGCTCGATAAAGACAAACTTTATCTGTTAACTTCTGCTAATTGAAACATTGTTTTTGTATTCACGAGGAATGCTTTTTTTATTTTCGTCCTGTTAGAATACCGTATGCTTGTACTCCATCAAGCAACCCCATTCCATTAGATAGTATGTTGTCTAGCTCCTCCATCTTTTCATCTGAAAATGTTATTTTTCAGCGTTGATTGCTTTTTCATAGGTCGCTATCGTCCTTGACAACACCATCTTCCCAAACTCTTCTCCAAGTAACTTCTTTTTACTCGCCATTTTTCCCCCTTTATTTTACATTTTTTAGTACTGTTTCAGTTTTTTTAATTATTATTTCCCCTTCTCGTCGTCTTCTTTTTTATATTCGTTTAGTGCTTTTACGCCTTCACCATAAATGAAAAAACCTAAACCTAAAGAAAACGGTGTTCCAACTATTTGTACAACTTTTGCCCACCTTGGGTCAAAATCTTCTGAAAAATAGACAAGAACCACATTAATTAGGAGTGCAACGATTAAAAAATATGCTCCCCCGTTCGCAATGCTATGCACTGCTCTTTTAATTTTTCTACTCTTTTTCATTGTATTTTTCCGTTCGTATTTTTCTTGTTTCTACTTCCGCTAATACTAACTATTTACCATTAATACTAACTATTTACCATGCTTTTTTACCTATACATCAACTACTATTTAATTCTCTAAAAGTGGTTAGTTTTCTCCTCTATAAGAGTTGGTATTCCACTTTCGGATACAATCTTAACAATGTTAGTATACTACTATTCTTTGAAATTTTCCATCCAAATCATAAATAGTCATCAAAACATCTTGAGGCGTTAAAATAATCGAAAAAGAAAGCATTTCGGAAATACTTGACCTTTTACCATTCAGTCCATTTCATATACAATTATAATCTTTTATATATAAACTAAATACATCTATTTCCTCACTCGTGTCTATAGGCAAATGTTAGCTATATGTTATTACAAACAAATAATATCATTGCACCTGTTTACCATCTATTTTTATTTATGAATTTTTTGTTTCACTTTAATCATTGCATAAGTCATAAAAAACGCGACAGCTAGCCGAAGCAGTTGGTAACTTTCTTTCTCTCCTGTTTTCGGTAATAATTTTTCATTCGAAGTAATAGATTTGCTTACATAATCAGTCCCCTTAACATCAGTTGAAGGAGCTTTATTTTCTTGAGCAACATCAAAAATAGGTTTGGGAGTTTCCAATTGATTCTTATTGTCTAACATTGCTAAATTGTCAGATTGAGTAGTTTTAGCTTTAGAAGTTGAGTTTGTACTCTCCACTTTCCCACTATTTTCACTATTAGATTTGGGATTATCATTGGATATTTTCATTTCGGTTCTTTTTTCATCACTCATACCTTTGCTGTCACTCACAACTTTGTCACTAATACTCATGCTGTCATTTCTGGTTTTCTCATCACGGACACTTTCAGTTACTGTCTCTTCAGAAGATTTCACTGTCTCCGCTTGCTTAGGTGAGTTTCTCGAGTACATATAATCATACACCTGTTGTGCAGTTGCTCCGCCACCAACCCATCCAGATATCGGATGTCCATTTTTTAAATACAAAATTGTTGGTGTTCCTGGAATACCGACTTTTTTAAATAGAAACTCTCTCGCTTCCCCATCAAAATCCTTACCATCCAAATCATAATACTCTAACTTCTTTTCAATCAAGTTATTAAATTCTTTCAATTCAGGAGAAAATTGACGACAATGAGAGCAAGTTTTTCTACCAAAATAAATAGTATGTTCCAATTGGTCCTCTGTAAAAGATTGACGTACAGCTTCAATATCTACCTTTTTAAAGTCCGCAACATTCTGTTCATACTCTTCGGGAGTTACAACGGAAGGTTTATGCTCCACCTTTTCCTTAGCCGATGGCAAATCTGGTGCCACAACAGAACTATCATTCGCCTGAATAGATGAAGTAGGATGTTCTTCTGCATATACAATACCTGTAGTAATAGATGCAAATACAAGTGGTACAAGTAATAGTGATTTTATCTTTTGTTTCTTCATAAGAATACTCCTTTACATTTGTTATCTTTATCTTACCTTATTTAAGATTACAAATTCATCTAAATCTTAAATGGTCATCGAAACATCTTGAATTGCAAAAAATTCATTATAAAAGGGTAAGTATTTCAAAAACACTTACCCCTTTATACTTCATCAAGCTCTACTTTTTATAATACTTCAAGCCCCAAATGAGTAAAAACATGACAACCAAGCAGAGAATAGCGCAAATATAAGCGATTATTTGTTGGTAAGATTCTCCTGCTGTGACACCTCTATACAAACAAATAATAGACATAAAACCTGTCAAGCCGACGAACATGAGTTGATTGGTTCTAGGACTAACCAAATCATCATCTTCAAACTCTCTTACCCTCATTTCCCTAGTGAGATAAACAGTAGCCAAAATAGAAGCCAAGTTAATAACTACTAAAAGAAATTGGAAAACTACGGAAAAATTTAAAAACTGACGAGATAGAAATAGATAAGTAGAAACAACCAAAGGTATCTGTCCGAACAACAACCTCACTAAGAAAACATTGTGTTTTGTTGCAAATATTTTTTTCATTACTATCTCCTTTCCTATGCTAACAGGTAAGTGCACCACCAATCCCACCTAGCACAGCACCAATTGCTCCTGTTCCTATAGCATATGGTCCCAATAGAAATGTCGAACCATAAGTTGTTGCATACCCATCAAGTGCGCCATACGCAATCCCTGCTCCACAAGCAATTGTTCTTCCCCAATCAATATCTCCACCTTCAACGCAAGCAAGCATTTCATTATCCATAACAGAAAATTGTGACATCATTTTTGTATCCATGACAAATACTCCTTTTTTATTTTTAATTTTTGTCCTGTTGCAACCTTGACAAGTTTAGTATATCATTGTTTTTTAAAATTTTTCATCCAAATCTTGAATTGTCATCGAAACGTCTTGAATTGTAAAAAAATTAAAAAAAGCAAGCATGAAAAACATACTTTCCTCTTTATATTGTCTTGATACCGACTTGTTGGTAAACTTTTCACCCTGCTATCCCATATCACTTTGACAGACGAAATAATATTAAAGAAACTCCCCTGTAAATTAATCTAGCAAATACAGGGGAGAAATTGATTTTTTAGAAAGTGCTATCCTTATTCTTTTTGGGAGATTTTGAAAATATTTTTCTAATTAAATCATCCATATAGGGGCCTAATATACCAACTACTAAACCAATAATAAAACTTTTAAAATCCATAATTACCACCAACATGTGGCTGCATAAGCTACACCTCCAAGTATAGCTCCTCCTGCAGCACCAGCTGCTGCACCTTGCCATGTTCTTGTTTTAATTCCTAGCCGAAGACCTCTTGCTACTCCTCCTCCAACACCTGCTTTTGCAAAATCTCCCCAATTACAATCGCCACCTTCAACGCAAGTAAGCATATCAGTATCCATAATCTCAAATTGTTCCATCATTTTTGTATTCATGACAAATACTCCTTTTTTTATTTTTAATTTTTTGTACTGTTGCAACTTTGACAAGTTTAGTATATCATTGTTTTTTAAAATTTTTCATCCAAATCTTGAATTGTCATCGAAACGTCTTGAATTGTAAAAAAATTAAAAAAAGCAAGCATGAAAAACATACTTTCCTCTTTATATTGTCTTGATACCGACTTGTTGGTAAACTTTTCACCCTGCTATCCCATATCACTTTGACAGACGAAATAATATTAAAGAAACTCCCCTGTAAATTAATCTAGCAAATACAGGGGAGAAATTGATTTTTTAGAAAGTGCTATCCTTATTCTTTTTGGGAGATTTTGAAAATATTTTTCTAATTAAATCATCCATATAGGGGCCTAATATACCAACTACTAAACCAATAATAAAACTTTTAAAATCCATAATTACCACCAACATGTGGCTGCATAAGCTACACCTCCAAGTATAGCTCCTCCTGCAGCACCAGCTGCTGCACCTTGCCATGTTCTTGTTTTAATTCCTAGCCGAAGACCTCTTGCTACTCCTCCTCCAACACCTGCTTTTGCAAAATCTCCCCAATTACAATCGCCACCTTCAACGCAAGTAAGCATATCAGTATCCATAATCTCAAATTGTTCCATCATTTTTGTATTCATGACAAATACTCCTTTTTTTATTTTTAATTTTTTGTACTGTTGCAACTTTGACAAGTTTAGTATATCATTGTTTTTTAAAATTTTTCATCCAAATCTTGAATTGTCATCGAAACGTCTTAAATTAGCTTTTTTATTTAAAACCACCTCTAAATTTTTTTTAAAAGATAATTTCTAATCACTTTTTTACCATTCAGGAAGTTTCAATGACTATTCAAGATTTCATAAAATATGAACTTATTTTTATGGCATAATATACCTATCTACTATATGAAAGGAATTGCCAATGACTTCTTATAAACGTACATTTGTTCCTCAAATAGATGCTAGAGACTGCGGTGTTGCTGCCTTAGCCTCGATTGCTAAATTCTATGGTTCAGATTTTTCTCTAGCTCACTTGAGAGAACTTGCAAAGACCAATAAAGAAGGGACGACTGCTCTTGGCATTGTAAAAGCCGCTGATGAAATGAGCTTTGAAACAAGACCTGTTCAAGCAGATAAAACGCTCTTTGACATGAGTGATGTCCCCTATCCATTTATCGTTCACGTTAACAAAGAAGGAAAACTCCAACATTACTATGTTGTCTATCAAACAAAGAAAGACTATCTGATTATTGGTGATCCTGACCCTTCTGTAAAAATCACCAAAATGTCAAAAGAACGCTTTTTCTCTGAATGGACTGGAGTAGCTATTTTTCTAGCTCCCAAACCTAGCTATCAACCCCATAAAGATAAAAAGAATGGTCTACTAAGCTTCCTTCCTCTGATTTTCAAACAAAAATCTCTCATTGCTTACATTGTTCTCTCAAGCTTATTGGTCACTATTATCAATATAGGTGGTTCTTACTATCTCCAAGGAATCTTGGATGAATACATTCCAAATCAGATGAAATCAACTTTAGGAATCATCTCAGTTGGTCTGGTTATCACCTATATCCTCCAACAAGTCATGAGCTTCTCCAGAGATTATCTCCTAACCGTTCTGAGCCAGAGATTAAGCATTGATGTGATTTTATCCTATATTCGCCATATTTTTGAACTTCCCATGTCTTTCTTTGCGACACGTCGTACAGGAGAAATCATTTCACGGTTCACAGATGCTAACTCTATTATAGATGCCTTGGCTTCTACCATTCTTTCTCTTTTTCTGGATGTTTCTATTCTGATTCTTGTAGGGGGCGTCTTACTGGCACAAAACCCTAATCTCTTCCTCCTTTCTCTTCTTTCCATTCCTATATACATGTTCATCATCTTTTCTTTTATGAAACCTTTTGAAAAAATGAACCATGATGTCATGCAAAGTAATTCTATGGTTAGCTCTGCCATTATCGAAGATATCAACGGGATTGAAACTATAAAGTCGCTCACGAGTGAAGAAAATCGTTATCAAAATATAGACAGCGAATTTGTAGATTATTTGGAAAAATCCTTTAAGCTCAGTAAATATTCTATTTTACAAACGAGTTTAAAGCAGGGAACAAAATTAGTTCTGAATATCCTTATCCTATGGTTTGGCGCTCAATTAGTCATGTCGAGTAAAATTTCTATCGGTCAGCTGATTACCTTTAACACACTTTTTTCTTACTTTACAACTCCTATGGAAAATATTATCAACCTCCAAACCAAACTCCAATCTGCGAAGGTCGCTAATAACCGTTTGAACGAAGTCTATCTAGTCGAATCTGAATTTCAAGTTCAAGAAAACCCTGTCCATTCACATTTTTTGATGGGCGATATTGAATTTGATGACCTTTCTTATAAGTATGGTTTTGGACGAGATACCTTAACAGATATTAATCTCACGATTAAACAAGGAGATAAGGTTAGCCTAGTTGGAGTTAGTGGTTCTGGTAAAACAACTTTAGCCAAAATGATTGTCAATTTCTTTGAACCCTACAAAGGGCATATTTCCATCAATCATCAGGATATTAAAAACATTGATAAAAAAGTCTTGCGCCGTCATATTAATTACCTACCCCAACAAGCCTATATCTTTAATGGCTCTATCTTGGAAAATTTAACCTTGGGCGGTAATCATATGATTAGCCAAGAAGATATTCTAAGAGCTTGTGAATTAGCTGAAATCCGTCAAGACATTGAAAGAATGCCTATGGGCTATCAAACTCAGCTCTCTGATGGAGCTGGTCTATCAGGAGGACAGAAGCAACGAATAGCCCTCGCTCGTGCTCTTTTAACTAAAGCTCCTGTTTTAATACTAGACGAAGCTACTAGCGGTCTTGATGTCTTGACTGAGAAAAAAGTTATAGATAATCTTATGTCCCTAACTGATAAAACCATTCTCTTTGTAGCCCATCGTCTCAGTATAGCCGAACGAACTAACCGTGTCATTGTTCTTGACCAGGGGAAAATCATTGAAGTTGGTAGTCACCAAGAGTTAATGCAGGCGCAAGGCTTCTACCATCATCTGTTCAATAAATAAGGAGAATGTCATGAATCCTAATCTTTTTAGAAGCGTCGAGTTTTATCAGAGACGTTACCATAACTATGCGACAGTATTAATCATACCTCTTTCATTATTATTTACTTTCATCTTGATTTTCTCCCTTGTTGCCACAAAAGAAATTACTGTTACTTCCCAAGGGGAAATCACCCCTACAAGTGTCATTGCATCTATTCAGTCGACCAGTGATAATCCTATCCTTGCTAATCATTTAGTGGCAAATCAAGTAGTTGAGAAAGGTGACTTACTCATCAAATACTCTGAAACAATGGAAGAGAGTCAGAAAACTGCCTTAGAAACTCAATTACAAAGACTTGAGAAGCAAAAAGAAGGACTTGGAATCTTGAAACAAAGCTTAGAAAAAGCGACTGATCTTTTTTCTAGCGAGGATGAGTTTGGCTACCATAATACTTTTATGAATTTTACTAAACAATCCCATGATATTGAACTGGGTATCTCAAAGACTAACACTGAAGTTTCAAATCAAGCTAATCTTACCAATAGCAGTTCATCAGCCATCGAACAAGAAATTACAAAAGTTCAACAACAAATTGGAGAATATCAAGAGCTGAGAGATGCTATCGTAAATAAAAGAGCTCGCTTACCAACTGGCAATCCGCACCAGTCAATTTTAAATCGTTATCTTATAGCCTCTCAAGAACAAACACAAGGAACGGCAGAGGAGCCATTTTTATCTCAAATTAATCAAAGTATTGCAGGTCTGGAATCATCTATCGCAAGCCTCAAAATTCAGCAAGCTGGTATCGGAAGTGTAGCAACTTATGATAATAGTTTAGCAACCAAAATTGAAGTACTCCGCACTCAGTTTTTACAAACAGCCTCACAGCAACAACTAACCGTGGAGAATCAATTAACAGAATTAAAAGTACAACTAGATCAAGCGACACAGCGCTTAGAAAATAATACCTTAACCGCTCCAAGTAAAGGTATCGTTCATCTGAACAGCGAATTTGAAGGTAAAAATAGAATTCCAACTGGTACAGAAATTGCTCAAATATTCCCTGTCATCACAGATACAAGAGAAGTACTAATCACTTACTACGTATCTTCTGACTATCTACCTCTACTAGATAAAGGACAAACTGTAAGATTAAAACTGGAGAAGATTGGAAATCACGGCACCACCATCATCGGCCAACTTCAGACAATTGATCAAACTCCTACCAGAACAGAGCAAGGAAATCTCTTTAAATTAACCGCTCTTGCAAAACTATCTAACGAGGATAGTAAACTCATCCAATATGGCTTACAAGGTCGCGTCACTAGTGTAACTACAAAGAAAACATATTTTGATTATTTCAAAGATAAAATTTTAACCCATTCTGATTAATTTTCAGATAACACTCTATAACTATTTATTATCTTATCAAAAAGGAGAATCATAACATGGATAAGAAACAAAACCTAACTTCATTTCAAGAACTAACAACTACCGAACTCAACCAAATTATAGGTGGAGGATGGTGGGAAGATTTCTTATATAGATTTAATATAATTGAACAAAAAAATACAAAAGGATTTCATCAGCCAATACAACTATAAAAAAACAAGACCAAGAGAACGCACTCTCGGTCTTATTTTTTCTTCATTCTATATGTATTACAGTAAGTACCTGACGAAAAACGTGATCTTGGCAGGTGGTATTGAGACTGGTATTGGGATGACTTTCCACAATTTTCATAACGGTATAGAGACCAACTCCTCTCTCCTCCCCTTTAGAACTTGCTCCAAAGGAGAAGATTTCAGAAATATCGATTCCCTCTTCTTTGATGGAATTTTCAATGATAAAGGTCTCCTGTGCTCCATTTTTAAAAAAGGCAATTGAAACATGAGGTTGACAGGCTTCTACACTAGCTTCAATAGCGTTGTCACAAAGGATAGACACAACGGTTAGAAAATCAAGTAGACTCATCCCCTCTACCTGAATCTCCTCTGGAACTTCGACATTAAAGACAATGTTCTTATCTCTAGCTTTTATAAATTTTCCAGCTAGGAGACTTTTGAGGGCACGATCCCGAACATTCACCAATCGGCCCAGGTCATATTTATTGTCCTGCAATTTTTCACTAGAATCCTTTAAGACCGAGTCGTAGATCTCTTTTATCTGCTCCATATCCTCCTCTTCAATGCCCAGACGTAAGCTAGTCAAGAGGTTGGTGTAGTCATGGCGAAAACTCCGTACTTCCTTATAAAGCTCCTCTATATGCCGACTATACCGCTCCATCTCTCTGTAGCGCAAGTCCTGCTCTTGGTTCAGTCTCTCATGGAGTTTGTCCTTCAAATAGGTATCCAATTTCTTGATAATCCCCATAAAAAAGAGCAGGTAAAAGACTAGGATGAGATGGCGAACAGTCGTTGATTGAATCCCCTGTTCATATTCAAAGTAAGACAGATTTTGTATCACCAAATAGTAAGCCCCCATTATCCAGTTAATCTGAGTCAGGGACTTTTGAAAATCTTTATCGAGAATCCCCTTTCTCAAGCTAGTGAAATCATAGTCCAACCATTTCAAAAAAGCTAGAGAAATGAAGAAATTGAAAATTATTATACATAACCAAATAAATGAGTAGTCATCATATACTTGCCCTTGTCCCAAAAATGGAAGCACAAAATAGGAAACACCTCTATAAAAGAGATTCACTAATATCATTGGAAAGAGACCATAAAAGAGAAGGAGTTTTTTAGGAAGTTCTCTTAACAATAAGAAAGATAAGCCTATGCCGTACAAGGGTTCCATAAAATAAGATAGGTAAACATTTCCTACCATATAGCCAAGCATTCCAAAAACAACGGCCAACAGTATCTTAAAAAGAAAGGCCTTAAAAATCCTCTCAAAAGTGAGACTAATTCCATCTACCTTAAAGAATATGACAATTTTTAATCCGTGAGTAACAAGTGTATACAACAATATCCAAGCAACATTCATAAACTCTCCTAGCTCAGTGTAAGTTATTAATAGCCTCAGACACTTCCCTGACCTTATAACGCGCGATTAGACAACTTCCACCATTGGGAAAGAAAAGCAGTTTTTCTTTCTTATCTAAATGCACCACATTGGCAGGATTGATGAGAAAAGAGCGATAGCACTGCAAGAGACGAGGCTCCTGCTTGAGAACCTCCTCTAGACTCGCTGTAAATTCCAGCCTGTCTGTCTTGGTATAGAGAATAACACGATGGGGTCTTGTGGACGTTTCGAGATAGTAAACCTCTTTAAAAGGATACTGGAATTGAGCAAATTTTGATTTAAAGTAAAAGCAATCTTCCGCTAGACTTTTACTGTCTTGACCATTGGCATAGAGGAGGGCTGTCTCGATACGAGATTCAAACTCCTCTGCCGAAAGGGCCTTATCAATATAGTCCAGAGCAGACACTTGGTAGCGAAAGGACAGGGGCATAAACTCCGAGTGAGTCGTCACAAAGACAATCAGGGCATACGGATCCCGATCCCGAATCTTTCTAGCCACTTCCAGACCCTTCATCTCCTCATTTCGAATCTCAATATCCAAAAAGAATAGCTGATGGGCCCCCTTCTCATGCACCTCTGCCAGCAATTGATCTGGCTTACCAAAAACTTCAAAAGAACTCAGAGTGATATGATGTTCCTTCAAGAGTTTCTCAATCGTCGTTTCAATTCTAGTCTGTTGGGAAAAATCATCCTCTAAAACAAATATTCTCATCTTCTTACTCTCCTTCTTTCAACCATTTTTGACGAATTTCTCTATAGCGACGTCTGGCATACTTGACAGCGTATTGACCTTCTTCTCCGAGAAAAAGGATTCTTTCTTGAAAATCAATCGATTTTAATTTATCAAGATTAACCAAACAATTTCGATGACATCTCATCAAGGTTTCCCCATATTGGTTCTCAAGATTACTTAAATTTTGAAGCATATTAAAACTAGCTTCTTCTGTAACAATCTGTACGGTATGGGCTTTAGTTGGATGTGTTTGGATATAGTAGATATCGTCGACGTTTACTTTATAGACTGTTTTCTGCGTCTGAATAATCATATGTTTCATTGTATTCTCCTCCTAAGAAAAGAATAACAGAAAAGTTCTAGCCCAAGCCCACCCAATCCTAAACAGTCTTTGAAAGCTCCTAAAAGGATTATTTTTCTACAACATCATGATGAGCTTACAACTATTTTATCATAAAATTCACTCAGCGCAATTCAAGACATTTCAATGACAATTAAAAATTTGAATAAAAAAAAGAATTAAAAATGATAAACTAACAGTATCAAAACACAGTTGCCAGAAGTAAGACTGGCACCCAGATTAAAGGAGGCATTCCCATGACAGATACAGACCCCATCAAAAGAGCTCATACTTTGATTACTGACTTAAACAAAGCCTACCAAGCATGCAAACAGGCAACCGCTGACGACGTCCGCTTTCAGGAGCAATTAAACTCTATTCTTGGCTTTCTAGCCAAGGCTGAAACAGTGGATAATCGAGTCTTGATTGAACTGGAAAAATTTTACCAGACTTCCAGTCTTCTCATGGGACTCAGCGCTCTTGATCCAGACGCTCCTACTCGCGCCGCTTGGCGAGCCTATGACCGCTTCCACTTTGACCAAGTCAAGACCAAGTTGAGCCTCTACGGACCAACCATTATCCTGTAGCAACTAAAAAGAAGCTGAGACAAACGGAACTCAACTTCTTTTTTAGTGTCATATAGACAATGTTAATCCTGCATCTGACGTTTTACTTGATAAGGTAAGTACAAGACTAGTAAAACCAAACCAGCTCCCAGCAAGGCTAGAAGGGCTAGTTTTTCTTGGAAGGTAATCACCCCAACAACTAATTCCACAAGTAAAACAAAACTGGTCAATCCTCGGACTACCGCCTGCAAACCTTTTTCCTTTTGCCCCTTGTCCAGTGGAAAGAGTTGGGTCAAATACTGGTAGTCAAAGGCGTGATAGAGGGCCAGCAACTGGAAGAGCAAGAGGTAGTTAAAGAGAACCACCACTGCTGTCGCAATCCAAGCTTGCTCGATAAAGACCTGCGCCAGTATGGAAAGCAAGAGCAGACGGAGACTGAGCGCAAAGAGGTCTCCATTTCGCAGATAAGAACGCAGATAGAGATTTTGCCAAATCTTCCCAGGCACCTTCTGAACAACCTTTAGGATAAAGTCCAGATAGGCACGACGCTTGACGCTGTTTGAAATTCCTTTGACCTGCGTAAAGAGGGCAAAGAAACGAAGCAAGACTTGCTTACGCTTGCTTTCTTGAGAAATAACATAGTCCCAGTCCAGCCCAGTTTCCGTGAAAAATTTGCTGACCTTTTGACGAAAGAGGAAATATTTTCCTACTCCCAATAAAAACACATAGATCAGAAAAACAGGCAAGTCATAGCCCATTGCCAAAAATAAGGGCGCAAATAACAGCAAGAAAAGGGTCTGGACAAAGAGCCAAAAGGCTAGAGAAATGCCAGTTTGACGCTTGAGATGGAGCTTGATTTCCTCTTCTCCAACTAAGAGAAAGAGCTTGTCTGGAGCCTCCATATAGGTGGCAATTCCTCCCCAAAGCAAAAGTAAAACAGACGTAATTCCTACAAATAAAAGAATAGGCCAATGATTTTCAGGAAAATCTTGCAAGAGTTGACTGTACTGGTAGGCTAGAAAGCCCAGCAGGACAAGCAGGAACAAGACAAAGTGGTCATTAAGAACATAGCGCAGATAACCGACACACTCCTTACGAAAAGCCTGCTTTCTCTTTAAAAACAAGTCTTTCATAGCTCCTCCTCTTTGGTCAGAGCCAAGTAAATATCATTCAAACTAGCCTCAGGCATATCAAAGGCTTCGCGCAGTTGCAGGAGATTCCCCTTGGCACGCACCTCTCCCTTGTGAAGAATGATAAAGGCATCACACATCTTCTCCGCTGAATCCAGCACGTGGGTACTCATGAGAATGGACTTGCCCTTTTGCTTTTCCACTTCCAAAAGCTGAATCAAGTCTGCAATAGCCAGCGGATCGAGCCCAAGGAAAGGCTCATCCACGATGAAGAGACTCGGATCCACCACAAAAGCACAGATAATCATGACCTTCTGCTTCATCCCTTTTGAAAAATGAACAGGGAACCAATCTAATTTCTGATCCAGACGGAACATTTTTAGCAAAGGTTCTACTCGCTCAAAAGCTACCTTTTGCTCAATACTATAAGCCATAGCAACCGTTTCGATGTGCTCTCTGAGGGTCAATTCCTCATACAGACTAGGTGTCTCAGGAATGTAGCCAATTTGCTTACGGTAGCTCGTTGCATCTTCTTGAAGAGTAAGTCCATTGATATTGATAGAACCGCTATAAGGTGTCAACAGACCGATAATCTCATTAATAGTCGTCGATTTCCCAGCACCATTGAGACCAATCAAACCGACCAACTGCCCACTTTCAACAGTAAAGGACACATCTTTCAAGACAGGGACATGAACATAGCCACCTGTCAGGTTTTTAATTTCTAACATATTTTCTCCAAATCTGGTATAATGTAGCTATATTATATCAAAATTCAATACAGTAGAGGTAGATTTTATGTCAGATTGCATTTTTTGTAAAATCATTGCAGGGGAAATTCCTGCTTCAAAAGTATATGAAGATGAGCAGGTTCTTGCCTTTCTTGATATCTCTCAAGTGACACCAGGACACACCTTGGTCGTACCCAAAGAACACTATCGCAATCTTTTGGAAATGGACGCTACTAGCGCCAGCCAACTCTTTGCCCAAGTACCAAAAGTGGCTCAAAAAGTCATGAAAGCTACCAAGGCTGCTGGTATGAATATCATTGCCAACTGTGAAGAAATCGCTGGTCAAACAGTCTTTCATACCCACGTCCACCTCGTGCCTCGATTTAGTGCGGACGATGACCTCAAGATTGATTTTATCGCCCACGAACCAGACTTTGACAAACTTGCTCAAGTAGCTGAAACCATCAAAAACGCCTAAGGAGTTGCCATGAAATTATCCAACCTACTGCTATTTGCAGGAGCTGCAGCTGGAAGTTATCTGCTCACAAAAAATCGCCAAACCATCACAGATGAAGTCTTGAATACCACTGACCGCGTTCAAGCTATCAAGGACGATGTAGATATTATCCAAAACAGCCTGCAAATCATCGACCAGCAAAAAGAACTCATCAAGGAATACCAAGAAGACCTCACCTACAAGTTTAAGGTCTTGGAAAAAGATATCCAGACTCGAATGGCGCTTCTCCAAGAAGAAAAAGCAAGGAAATGAAAGTCTCCAACTTTACTGGAATCCCCTTAGCTACATTTAGGATTACTAGATCCTAACAGAATAGAAAGGGAATAATCATGAAAAACTTCTTAAAAGATCTGGCTAAGATCATCCTGATCCCTTGTGGTTGCCTTACCCTTCTTGCCGCCCTAGCATTTCTACTACTATTCTTTACTTTCAGAGCCTCACCGAGTGACATCCGAAAAGGGAACGAAGACTTAAAACAAATCTTTACCTCCCTTGACATGCCTCCTAAGAAAGTAAAATCAAATGGAAGATATAAATACGAAGGTGGGGGCTTAATTTTTTATGTTACTTTCTCAGATGAGGTCATCAATAGTCACCCTGTCCTAAAAGAAAGTCCAAAACTCACCAAAAACCAACTCGAAGTCTATGTCGTACTGACAGGAGATATCTCCTACTATAAAGTAGGGGATAACTTGTTCAATCATGGTTTATTGCAATTTTTAGAGAAGGAAAGTAGGAATTATTTACAAGAAATCGGAAAGAAACCAAATCCTGATTACTCAGTTCTATATTGGAAGGATCAGGAAAGTCTAAAAAAGGGAATTGCTTTCTATGAAAAAGCCTTGACTTTGGTGGATATTCAGGATAACTCAGCAATCAACCATATTGATACCGTTACCATTAAGCCTGGTAAGGAAGCAGAATTCAAGCAACTTATCCAGGAGATGGATGCAGCTGGCTTGCTCAAGCAAAAGTATAAATAATAGGCTAACTGGAAAATGATTTTTCGACGCTAAATCTTCAAAGACAAGACAAAAAGAGCCCAACGGCTCTTTTTACTTTTATTCTCCTTCAAAAGCATCTTTAATATGGTCAAAAAAGCCTTTTTTCTTTGGATTGACTTTTAAATCACCTGCAGCTGCGAATTCTTTCAAGGCTGCTTTTTGTCGGTCGTTCAAGCCTGTCGGTGTTACGACATTGACAGTAACGTATTGGTCACCAACTGCACCGCCACGAAGGCTTGGAGCTCCCTTACCACGTAAACGGAATTTCTTACCAGTCTGAGTTCCCTCTGGGATAACCAATTCAACATCACCGTGAACAGTTGGGATATCAACTGTATCACCAAGAGCTGCTTGGACAAAGTTAAGGTTCAGATTATAGAAGATAGTGGTCCCTTCACGTTCAAACTTGTCGCTGGCTTCCACAGAAACCACCACGTACAAGTCACCGTATGGTCCACCGTTAAATCCTGCTTCACCCTGACCAGCTAGGCGAATTTGTTGACCAGTTTCCACACCAGCAGGGATTTTGACATGTACGCTATGGGCTTGTTTTTCATGCCCTGTTCCGTGACAAGTTATACATGGATCTTTGATTTCTTTTCCGCGACCATGACAGACATCACAGGTTACTTGGCGCCGCATCATACCAAGCGGAGTCTGCGTATCGACGTTAATGACACCAGCGCCATGACAGCGTCCACAAGTGACTGGACTTGTTCCTGGCTTAGCACCTGAGCCATTACATGTACGACAGCTTGCTTCGCGGTTATATTTGACTTCTTTTTCAGCTCCAAAAATAGCTTCTTCAAAGGTCAAGTTCACACGGTATTGGAGGTCATCCCCCTGACGAGGAGCGTTTGGATTGCGCGAAGCACCGCCTCCGCCGAAGAAACTTGAGAAGATATCTTCAAAACCACCGAAGCCACCTGCCCCATCGAAACCGCCGAAACCACCAGCTCCACCAAAACCACCGTTGGCTCCAGCAGCACCGTATTGGTCATAGGCAGCCCGTTTTTGGTCGTCACTCAAAGTCTCATAGGCTTCTTGAACTTCCTTGTACTTTTCCTCAGCACCAGGCTCCTTATTGATATCTGGGTGATATTTTTTCGAAAGCTTACGATAAGCCTTTTTGATTTCGTCTGCCGAAGCGTTTTTGGACACCCCCAGACGATCATAAAATTCAGTATTGTTCATACAAGATACCAAGACCGTAAAATTCAACTGAAAAATAGGAAATCTGACGCTGGAGCGATGCTCCTAGACAGATTTATCTTTTTTCCGAGAATTTAGGTCGGGTTCAATTCCTTTCTGTTATATTGAGTAAGAAATTTGGAAACCCGTGTTCAATTCCCTGAACACCCTTGTTCCTTTCTATAATTTTCATGTAAATCTTTAGAGGCTGTTTTCTATACTCTGCTTCACTTGATTAAACTCTTCATCTGATAGAGTAAATATCAAATCCTCTTCAGCATACTCGTTCTGTTCTTTAAAATAGTTGTCCGTATTCTCTGCCAACCCTAAACCGAAAATCACTTTTCTTGCAAACTCTTGATGTGCAAAACCGATAGCCGTAATGATTTGTTTATCTTGGACAAGAACTTTCGGTTGGAAATTCTCACGTGGAAGAAATTCAAAATAGTCAAAGAAGTTTTGCCAAATTCCACCTGTAAATTTCGTGTCGTTCAACAAGCCTGCTTTCGCCAATAAAAGAGGCGCTGAAGAAATAGCTGCAATTAGGATATCTTGCTCATTAAGACTTCTCAAAAACGAGATCAATTTCTCATCTTGTAGAGCAGGACCTATATTTACCATTCCTGGCAAAATCACACAAGAATAATCTTCTATACGGATTTGATCCAATGTTTTCGTCGGTTGACAGGGCAAACCATCCTCAGAGACCACCATCAAATGATCTGAAGCTACATAATCAATCGTGATATCAAAAGACAGAGCTAAAGTACTTGTTAAAGAGGCTATCTCATAAAGAGAAAAATTAGGATAAATGACACAAAGTACTTTTTTCATACGCAACATCCTCTATTTTATCGAAAAACAGAGGCTGGGTTGCAACCTCTGGATTTCTTCCTATCATTACGACGTTCAAAAATAAAGTCGATTATACTTTGTTTTTGAACTAGTAAGGAGTTTAGACAAGTCACCATAGCTATTGCCGCAGAATGACAATCACTTTAGTGATTAGTCATTCTTAACGAGTTAGGCTTAACTGAGTTTCGGCTAAAAACTTCGGAAAAAAGATAAGCCATCTTTTGTGCATCGCACAAGGCGATGGCTTCCTATTTTTCTTTCGTTTTCTTAACGCCTCAACATCTTACTTTTCAGTAAACTCTCCGTCTACGACGTCATCGCCTGCGTTTCCTGTTGCTTGTGCACCTTCTGCTCCTGCTTGAGCTTGTTGAGCTGCTGCAGCTTGTTCGTAGAGTTTAACAGCAAGGCCTTGAGCTTTTTCGTTCAATGCTTCAAGTTTTGCTTTCATTTCGTCCAAGTTGTTGTCTTCTTGAGCTTTCTTAAGATCATCAAGGGCAGCTTGGGCAGCGTCACGTTCTGCGTCGAAGCCTTTGCCTTCAGTTTCCTTGATTGTCTTTTCAGTCGCAAAGATTGCTTGGTCAACTTCGTTACGAAGGTCTACTTCTTCTTTACGTTTCTTATCTGCTTCAGCGTTAGCTTCTGCATCTTTCATCATGCGGTCGATTTCTTCGTCAGTCAAACCTGAGTTTGATTGGATAACAATTGTTTGTTCTTTTTGGGTTCCAAGGTCTTTGGCTTTAACAGACACGATACCGTTCTTGTCGATATCAAATGTTACTTCGATTTGAGGAATTCCACGAGGTGCAGCTGGAATATCTGTCAATTGGAAGCGTCCAAGAGTCTTGTTATCTGCTGCCATTGGGCGTTCACCTTGAAGAACGTGGATATCAACGGCTGGTTGGTTGTCTGCTGCTGTTGAGAAGACTTGTGATTTAGATGTTGGAATTGTTGTGTTACGGTCGATAAGTTTTGTGAAGACACCACCCATTGTTTCGATACCAAGTGACAATGGTGTTACATCAAGAAGAACAACGTCTTTAACATCACCAGTAATGACACCACCTTGGATAGCAGCACCCATGGCAACAACTTCATCAGGGTTTACTGATTTGTTTGGTTCTTTACCAGTTTCAGCTTTAACAGCTTCTACAACGGCTGGGATACGAGTTGAACCACCAACAAGGATGACTTCGTCGATTTCTGACAAGCTCAAACCTGCATCTGAAAGGGCTTGACGAACTGGAACTTTTGTACGTTCTACAAGGTCACGAGTCAAGTCGTCAAATTTCGCACGAGTCAAAGTCATTTCCAAGTGAAGAGGTCCAGCCTCACCAGCAGTGATAAACGGTAAGCTGATTTGAGTTGAAGTTACACCAGAAAGGTCTTTCTTCGCTTTTTCAGCTGCATCTTTCAAACGTTGCATTGCCATCTTGTCAGTAGACAAGTCAATACCGTTTTCTTTTTTGAATTCTGCTACCAAGTGGTCGATGATTTTTTGGTCAAAGTCATCACCTCCAAGTTTGTTGTCCCCTGCAGTTGACAATACATCGAATACACCGTCACCCAATTCAAGGATAGATACGTCGAATGTACCACCACCAAGGTCGAATACCAAGATTTTTTCTTCTTTGTCAGTCTTGTCCAAACCGTAAGCAAGGGCTGCTGCAGTTGGTTCGTTAACGATACGTTCTACTTCAAGACCAGCGATTTTACCAGCGTCTTTAGTTGCTTGACGTTGTGCGTCGTTGAAGTAAGCTGGAACTGTGATAACTGCTTTAGTTACTTTTTCACCAAGGTAGTCTTCAGCGTAGCCTTTCAAATATTGAAGAATCATAGCTGAGATTTCTTGTGGAGTGTATTCTTTGCCGTTAGCAGAAACTTTTTCAGAAGTTCCCATTTTAGATTTGATAGAGATGACTGTATCTGGGTTTGTAACTGCCTGACGTTTCGCAGCGTCACCAACGATGATTTCGCCGTTTTTAAATGATACTACAGATGGAGTTGTGCGGTTACCTTCTGGGTTTGCGATGATTTTTGATTCAGTTCCTTCAAGAACTGCTACTGCTGAGTTTGTTGTACCTAAGTCAATACCGATAATTTTAGACATGTGTTTTTCTCCTTAAATTTTATATTCTATTTTTCTTTTTGATACTCTTCTTAAGTGGCGGCGCCGTCAGAGCTTGACTTCGTCAATCTCTTTGACTAAACTTTGAGCCTAAGGTCTCAAAGTTTGCGCAAATAGCGCCACGGCGAAGAGTATCGTCTTTGGTTCGCTTCGCTCACTATTGCAAAGCCAAATATATTTTATCTTTCTTCATAGTTTATTGTCGTTTCGGACAAGTTTTTTTAAGCTATCTAGCCTAGTTATAAACCACTACCATTGCTGGGCGTAGGATGCGGTCATGGAGCTTGTAGCCTTTTTGGAAGACTTGGGCGATGGTATCTGCTGGGTGTTCATCGTCTGCTGGGAGAGTTTGGATGGCCATATGGTAGTTATGGTCAAATTCACCATCAGCTGCGATTTCTTCAATTCCTTCTTCTTTCAAAGCATGAATCAAGCTTTCTTGCACCATCTCCAATCCCTTTTTGACATCGTCTGTCAAGCCTTCAACTGCGAGTGCACGCTCAAGGTTGTCAAGCGATGGTAAGATTGCTTTTGCCAAGTCTTGGCTACGATAACGTTGCAAGTTTTGACGCTCTTCATTGGCACGGCGTTGGATATTTTGCATTTCTGCATGAGCACGAAGGTATTTGTTCTCAAACTCATCTGCACGTTCATTTGCCAAGTCCAACTCAGATTTCTCAGAAGTCATTTCTTCAGTTGTTTCCACAACTTCCTCTTCTTGAACTTCTTCTACTTCTTCATTTTTTATATCTTGGGCCATTTTCGCCTCCTTTAATGATTTCAATCTTAATGTACTTCGTAATGATTACTGCTGAGGTAGCGGTAAAAATCTGTCAACTTCATAGTCAAAACACGATTGACTACATTGACTTGGTTGATTAGCTGTTGGTAATCCAGATTAACCGGACCGATAATGGCTAGAATTCCAACTCCCCGATAAGGAATGAGGAACTTGCTACTAATCACCGCTAGGTCAGCTAGACAAGACTCTTGACTGTCCGCAACACGAACATTTTGCATCTGATCCTCATGCAGCCCCTCACGAATCTCCAGAGCCACCTTTTGAGGTTGGTCAAAGAACTGATAGGCCGCTAGATTAGCAAAATTCAAGAGATTGACCTTGCCCGCCACCACAATGTTTTCGTTGAACATTTCCTTAAAAATGTGTTCAAAGAGATCCATGACATTGTCCGTCGTTGTAAAGTAACGCTGGATAATCTGCGGAATCTCCGTCCGAATCTTGTAGTGAATATCTAGAACGGTGTGACCGAGAAAACGTTCCTGAATGATGCTCTTCAGTTTCAGCAAGTCCTCCTGTAAGAAGTTCCTTGGAATCAGAAACTGACTGGTAACCGTTCGCGACTCGTCTAGGGTGAATACTGCCAAGGCTGTATGTTGCCCCAAAACAACGATATCAAAAGCTGTCAAACGTTGCCTGCTCGGCTCAACATCCAGTGCTACTACCGTACAGCCACTCAAGTCTGTCAGTAGATTAGCAGCCTCTTGCAGAATATCCTCCAATTTGAAAAATTCCTGATCAAAGGCTTTGACAATCTCATAAACCTCATTTTCAGCTAGTCGGTCAAAATCCAGTGAGTGTTTCACATAGTACTGAAAACCAGCAACACTTGGCATTCGACCACTTGAAGTATGGGCCTTTTCAAGCAAACCTTGCTTTTCTAGAGCTGCCATATCATTACGAATGGTTGCACTGCTAGAGTTAATAGACTCTTGCAAGGCTTTGGATCCGACAGGTTCGTGCGTTTTGGTAAAGATGTCAATAATCAGATTTAAGATATCCTGCTGACGCTCTGTAACCATCTCATCACTCCTCTCTGTCTGATCAATTAGCACTCAACACGTCTAAGTGCTAACTCATGATTCTATTATACACCCTTAAAAGAGAATGTCAAGACAAAAACTCAAAAAATTAGCACTCTTTTATCAAGAGTGCTAAAAATCAGTCTGAAGGCCTAGAAACTCACTGTTCATCTACTTGATATTTCCTTTTAAGTCTAAAAAAACCATAGATTAGATAAGAAATCAAGAGAGCATATAAAAGAAAAATAACGAAGAAAGACACAGAAAGTTCTTCTTTAATTAAACTCATACAAACAACCAAACCACCTAAGAAAGTAGCTGTACAAGAACGAAGTCTAGATCGCATAACTTCCCACCTGAGATTATTACTCATGTAGACTTGATCCTCTGAAAGTAAATCAGAAGACGATTTACGAAGAATTGAACAAGAACCTGCTCCTACCAATTCCCAACCTCTATTTCTAAAATCTTGCAGTTCATGCTTATATTTTTTAAGAAATCTAGAATCATAGATACAGTAGATGACATTGTCTGGTTGACATTGGTCAAAATAGAAAAAACCAAAACGACTCGTTCTATATCTCCAACCTTTCAAGTGCATCTCATGTAAATATTCTTCTTTCTTGTCCAAATCAACAATGGTGAAAATCCGAAATTGCTTTTTATTTATCATGACTTCCCCTCCAATTTTGAGCATACCTACCCTATCATAAATCTGATAATTCCTTCTTTTTATGCCATAACTTCCAGCTAATATAGGCAACTATTAACAAAAGGATTAAAGACAAGAAAATATCTAGCCCGACCGCAAATAAACTCCATAGACCATACGCATTACTTTTATTGAGCAACTTAAGTAAGAATGGTATATGTATGGCTAGCAAAAGTAAAACAGGTACTAATCGCAGTCTTAAAATGCGATTAACCATAGCTAACTTCCCGGCCGCGTCATTATAAATTTCAAACTCTGCATCCGATTCAATTTCAGAATGTACTTTTCTAAAATAGGAAAAACTATTAAAGTCTGTAATATGCTCCCAGCCACAGTCTTTAAACAGTTGTAAATAGGAAGCTCTCTCTGATTTTTCCATTGGGTAAAAGTCCAACTGATAAGACACTTGCTCAGGGTGACACTTTTCAAAGGTATACTTAACTGCAAACAATAAGATAGAATAGCTTACTTTCCTAAGTTTCCAGCCCTTAGCATGCATTTCTCTAAAGTATAGAGCCTCCCTCTCATAATCCGCAATTGTAAAAATTCGATAAACAATTTTCTTTTCCATCATCCTTCCTCCCGACTGTTTCTATAGAGCCGTTCAATACGCTTCAATTCAATATCTAAGACTTTGCGTCCCAAGTCTGTAATCTGATAGATTTTCCGTTTTTCCTCTTCGCGGACAAAGGAAATCAAACCATCCTTTTCCATCTTTGACAAGGTTCCATACATAGTTCCAGGACTAATCGAAACTTGCAAATCTGTCATCTCCTTGACCTTTTGCGTAATACTGTACCCATGACCTTCCTTTTGCAGACAGAACAAGATATAAAAACCCGTTTCCGTCATCGGAAGATAAACTCGACGAATCTTATCCGTTAATTCCATTTATAACCACCTCCTATTCAGTTCGATATATCGCACCTCGTTATATAAAATATATCACATCTCGATATAAAACACAAGAAAAAAGACCACCCTCAGGCAATCTTTCTTCTATATTAGTAAAGATCTAAATAGTTATCAATTTCCCATTGTGAAACGAAGGTTGCATAACTTGCCCATTCGATTCGTTTGGCTTCAAGGAAACTAGTATAGATATGTTCTCCAAGAGCTGCTCTGACAACTTCATCTTCAGTCAGAGCTTTCAAAGCGTTGTGAAGAGTTGATGGAAGGTCTGTAATACCAGCTTCCTTGCGCTCTTCTGCTGTCATGATGTAGATATTTTCTTCGATAGGAGCTGGTGCTTCGATTTTATTTTCAATACCATGCAAACCAACTTCCAAAAGAACTGCCATAGCGATGTACGGATTAGCCATTGGATCCACTGAACGCAACTCAAGACGAGTCCCCATACCACGTGAAGCAGGCACGCGCACAAGTGGCGAACGGTTACGACCAGCCCAAGCAATGTAAACCGGCGCTTCATAACCTGGAACCAAACGTTTGTATGAGTTAACTGTTGGGTTCATAATGGCAGTATAGTTGTAGGCATGCTTAATCAAACCGCCAAGGAAATGGTAGGCAGTTTCTGACAACTGCATTCCTTTTGGATCATTTGGATCAAAGAAGGCATTGTTTCCTTCTGCATCAAACAAGGACATATTACAGTGCATACCTGATCCAGCAATACCAAATTTTGGTTTGGCCATAAAAGTTGCGTAAAGCCCATGTTTGCGAGCAATAGTTTTAACAACAAGTTTAAAGATTTGAATCTTATCACAAGCACGGAGAACTTCATCGTACTTGAAGTCAATCTCATGTTGTCCAACCGCAACCTCGTGGTGACTCGCTTCTACTTCAAATCCCATTTTGGTCAAGACATTCACAATCTCACGACGTGTGTTGTCCGCAAGGTCAGTAGGCGCCAAATCAAAGTAGCCACCCTTGTCATTCACTTCAAGTGTTGGGTCTCCACTTTCATCCAACTTAAATAGGAAGAATTCTGGCTCTGGTCCAAGGTTGAAGGACTTGAATCCCACTTCCTCCATGTGACGAAGAGCACGCTTCAAATTGCCACGAGGGTCACCTGCAAATGGTTCACCTTCTGTTGTATAGACATCACAGATCAAACCTGCAACACTTCCATTTTCATCTCCCCACGGGAAGACTGTCCATGTATCCAAGTCTGGGTACAAGTACATATCCGACTCATTGATACGTACAAAACCTTCAATAGAAGATCCATCAAACATAGCCTTATTTGACAAGACTTTATCTAACTGTTCATCTGTAGCAGGAATTTCGACGTTTTTCATGGTTCCCAAAATATCTGAGAACATAAGACGAATAAAGGTAACATTTTTTTCCTTGACTTCACGACGAATATCTGCAGCTGTGATTGGCATGAGTTTTCTCCTTAATGTATGACTACTTGCGGTTGCCTAACCGCGACCAAAAGGTGACCGTACTGAAGCAAAGCGCCCCTGTTGAAGGAGTTCATTGTGAAGTGCACGGCGCACCTCAGTCTGACTCACCGCTTTCTTGGATTTCGCTTCACGTTCAGCATATTTTTTCTTAATGGCAGCGATATTATAACCTTCAGAGATATAATCTTTGATTTCAAGCAGACGATCCATGTCATTCAAGGAATACATGCGACGGTTCCCCTCGTTTCGATCAGGTTTAATCAACTCTTGATCTTCATAATAACGAATCTGACGCGCCGATAGATCGGTCAACTTCATAACACTGCCGATAGGAAAAACAGCCATATTTCGGCGAAATTCTTTTTCCTTCATTTACAATTTCCTTCTTTCTGTCTATTATAGTCTAAAAAAAGACAAACGTCAATTGATAATGTTATAAAATGTAACATTATTTTTCTTTTTTCTCTAAAAAGAGACGAATACGATCAATATCGTAATTTACGAGAATTGCGACAAAAACTCCCATGAAAGTTTCTGATATGCGCGCAAACACGTACAAAATTGTTTCACCACTCGGAATCGATAGGGTAATGATTAACATAGCTGCTACCCCACCAATAACCCCTGCTTTATTATTCATGGCTACATTTGTCATAATGGTTAACATGGTGCAGATTGGAACAACTACCAAGGTCACCCAAAAGGCTTCGTGGAAAAAGGTATTTAATAAGAAGAAGACCAAGGCATAGAGGCCACCGATGCTATTTCCTAGAATACGCGAAGTCCCAAAATGGACACTCTTATCAAAACTCTCCCTCAAGCTAAAAACGGCTGTCAAAGCACCAATTTGAAGACCTTTCCAGCCAAAAAAGCCAAAAATCAAGAGAACTAGAAAAACAGCAATACCTGTTTTAAAGGTTCGCATACCAAGTTTGAACTGGGATTTATCGAATTTATATTTTTTAAAATAACTCATAATCTCAACTTTCTATTTCCATTTTATCATAAATTGGCTGATTTTATGAGCAATAGTTGAGAGGAAGCGTTTTTATTTTAATCAAAAGAAAAGAGGAACTTTCACCCCTCTCTTCTTTGATTTATTTATAAAATCTTATTTTTCTGTCAAGGCTGCAAGTCCTGGAAGAACTTTACCTTCAAGAAGTTCCATTGATGCTCCACCACCGCGTCACAAATACCTACACTAACACAAAAAGGTGACATAGCCACCTTTTTGTTAACGTTTCAGTTTTGTTCCTTTTTCTACAAAATCAGGATTTTGTAGAGACTAACGGGCTGAAATTATTTTTCTGTAAGTGCAGCCAAACCTGGCAATACTTTACCTTCGAGAAGTTCCATTGAAGCACCTCCGCCCGTACTAATCCATGAGAATTTATCTGCACGTCCAAGGTTGATCGCTGCAGCAGCTGAGTCACCACCACCAATGATTGATTTAACTCCTGGTTGTTTCACGATAGCGTCCATCACACCAATTGTACCAGCTTGGAAGTCTGGGTTTTCAAATACACCCATAGGTCCGTTCCATACAACTGTTTTGGCACCAGTCAAAGCTTCGTCAAATTTAGCGATAGATTTAGGACCGATATCCAAACCAAGGAAACCTTCAGAAACTGCTTCACCTTCAGTGTCACGCACTTCAGTGTAACCAGCAAATGCGTTAGCTTCTTTTGAGTCAACTGGCAAGATCAATTTACCGTTTGCTTTTTCAAGAAGAGCTTTCGCAACATCCAATTTGTCTTCTTCTACAAGTGAGTTACCGATTTCGATACCTTGTGCTTTGTAGAATGTGTAAGTCATACCACCACCGATAAGGACTTTATCAGCTTTTTCAAGCAAGTTTTCGATAACACCGATCTTGTCTGAAACTTTTGAACCACCAAGGATAGCCACAAATGGACGTTCTGGAGTTTCAACTGCTTCTTGGATGTAGGCAATTTCGTTTTCAAGAAGGAAACCAGCAACTGCTTTTTCAACGTTTGCTGAGATACCAACGTTAGATGCGTGTGCACGGTGAGCTGTACCGAATGCATCGTTTACGAAGATACCATCTCCAAGTGATGCCCAGTATTTACCAAGTTCAGGATCGTTTTTAGATTCTTTTTTGCCGTCAACATCTTCGTAACGAGTGTTTTCAACCAAAAGAACTTGTCCATCTTCAAGAGCGTTGATAGCTGCTTCCAATTCAGCACCACGAGTGACACCTGGGAAAACAACATCTTGACCAAGTTTTGCTGCCAAGTCTGCTGCTACAGGAGCAAGTGATTTACCAGCTTTATCAGCTTCTTCTTTCACACGTCCAAGGTGAGAGAAAAGAATTGCACGTCCACCTTGTTCGATGATGTACTTAATAGTTGGAAGAGCTGCTGTGATACGGTTGTCGTTAGTGATTACGCCATCTTTCAATGGTACGTTGAAGTCAACACGAACGAGGACTTTTTTACCTTTCAAGTCAACGTCTTTAACAGTAAGTTTTGCCATGTTACAAAAACCCCTTTATTTATTTTATTCGAAACTATTATATCACACTTTGGAAATATAAGGAAAGATTTCACAAGATTTTTCGATATTTAGTCTTCATCTTCTTTTTTCTGTTTCAATGTCAAAGCTAAACTAGCAAGACCAAGGCTGGCCAAGCCTGCTATTAGAGCTTCATTGGCATCAACTGTTCCTGTATTTGGCAATTGTTTGCTTGCTTCTTCTGATTGAACTGCTGTATTTTGGACTGGTTTTTCTTGTGTAGGCGCTACTGCTGGTTCAGTTTTTACTTTTGTTCCAATTTCAACAATTTCTGGAATTGCCTCTTGGATGACTTCTGTTGAACGAAGACGACGCTGACCGTTTTCATCAACTTCAAAGACATGTCTTAATAGACCATCTCGTCCCTGTATGATGACTCGTTGTTCCCCAACTAGCATCTCAGCATTTTCATGCTCTTGACGATCAAAGGCAACCTTTTCCTCTTGAACTTCCAATTTAGGAACCTTTTGTTGATCAGAAGCCGGTTGATTAGTAGGTTTTGGAAGTTCTGTGTTTTGTGGTGCTGGATTGGCAGGAATGAGACCAGTACCTACTTCTACGATTTCAGGACTTGCTTCTTTCAAAACTTCTGTAGCGCGAAGCGTACGATTGCCTTGGATATCTACTTCAATCAAGCGGCGAATTTGTCCCTCAACTCCCACTTGGACAAGTTGACGTTGACCGACTGGGAGATTTGGATTTGTTCGTTCTTGGTGTTCGAAAGCAAGACTTGTCTCTTCAATTTCCAATTTCGGAGTATCTACAACCAAATTCTTGACACCTTCAGCTGGTTCCTTGCTTGAAATAACCTTTTCTACTGGTTTAGCAGGTTGTGGTTTTTCAGCAGACTCATAAACAAAGGCATAATGAGTGAAGTGTGGTGCTGTAAAGATGACATGACTATCCGTTTGTTCAAAAGCCAATTCTACTGCTTCTTTGCCTTCAGGTAAGAAGAATACTTTCTTCACTTTCTTATCTTTTTCAATTGGGATTTTCACAATAGAAGCGTAAGAGAGATCAACGTCTTGACCTTTTTCATCCAAACCTTCTATTTCAAAGACATGGGCATCTTCTCCTGCAAAGTATTTCTTCTCTTCAGCACTTGCTTGAACACGCTCTACTTTCAAGCCCTTGATGGTAGTCTTTTCTTTATTTGAGAAGTGTACTTCAACACCTGTTTTACTATCAGAAAAGACTGCTGGCTTGTCTTCTTTCAATAAAGCAACCAGATCTTTTAGACTCTGTTTCGCTGTTGCAAGCTCTTCTGGACTCAAATCTACTTTTTCAACCAAGGCCTTGTTTTTCTCAAGAAGCGGAGCTAGGGCAGAACCTGAAGGATGGTTTGGTTTAGCAGCCAAGAGTTCTTGAGCCTCACCTGTTAAGCGATCGAGTTCGGTCTTTTCTTCCGTAAATTTCTCTTGACCATTCAAGGCTTTATGAGCTTCTGTCAATTTATTAAGTCGGTCATTAACCTGATCTTGGGTGCTAGTTTCATGGTCTTTCAACACTTGTTCAGCCGCTTCAATTGCTTTCAAGAATGCTTCTTTTACTTCTGGTGAAGCAAAGTTATAGACCACCTTGTTCTTAGCTGCTTCAACTTCTGCTAATTTCTGTTTAAGGTACTCATCGTTCAATGCTGCTTTTGGAGATACCAAAACATCAAAGTTGACTTTATGACCTTGGTAACGAAGCGTCAAGGTTTGACGACCAGTCTTTTGAGCATGGTAACCAGTAATTTCAACTCCCTCATCAGTAAAGGAATGTTCTTCCATGGTGTCATTGCTATAAGCCACTGCAAAGCGTCCTTCAGACAAGTCTAAGCTATCACCAACTAGGTAATCTTTTTTCGGTTCCTGACTTACTTCAATTCCCAAAATAGTTTTCGGACTTGCTTCATCTTGACTAGTAACAGTCACTGATAAATTAGCATGTACCGGTTGCCCCAAATATTGTAAAGTAAGATTTTGTTCTCCCTTATGATGCGTATCAAAACCTGATACTGATACACCCGCGTGAGTTAGGCGAATAAGTTCGTCCTCAGCTCCACCTTCATACTGAACTCGAAGAACACCACCTCTAAGGTCTAAATCCTCCCCTTCGGCATAGCTTGTTTTCTTAGGTCCTGTTTCTAGGCTGACTGACTTGATTCTTCTGTCATCTTTTGGAACAGAAACTGCTAGGACATTACTAATTTCCTTGCCTGGCAACTGGGTACGATAGTACAGAAGACCAGATTGATTTGTCAAATCTAATGGTGAACTTGCTAAGTCTCCTCCAACTTCGCTCTTCAAGGTTGCAAGCGGAGTTTGAGAATTTGGATTGTCATAAACTGTAATGGTTGCTCCAGCTGGTACATCCGCAAAGCCAACTTGTACCTTGTTATTGCCTAGAGAACGGGCTGCAGCCTTTGCCATCGGAATATTGACACTTTCAGTATCAAGCTTTTCATACATTTTCCAGTTATAGATACGAATAGCCTTCCATGGAGTTCCATTGTCAGAAGTGACAACATTCAAGCGCCAATCTTGAGCTGTGATTGGTTTATCAAGAGTAATATCTGTAACATGCGCTTTATTGCCACGGACTTCCTTAGCCAACTTCCATTGACCATCCGCATCTTTATAATAGAGGTCAAAGTCTTTGGTGTTCATCAAACCATCGTTTACAGATTCTCCACCAGCTCCAGCATGATCCATCACCCATCTAACAACTGTACGTGGCTGGGTCAAACGAATATCCACACTGCCACTTAACTGTCCAGAAGACCACTTGTCTGAAAGACTGGTAATGGTACCGTTCAACATGCCTTCGATACCTTCGCCACCTTCAGTCTTAGGGAAAGTACTATCAATAACTGTTGCACCTGGAACGATATTTTCAGCTAGTGGTTTTGGTAGGCTGGTATCTTTTACAGTCATGCCCCAATCAAAGGTTGTGGTTGCAGCTTCTGAACGAACTCCATTTTTACCGACTGCTACAACTTTCAGTTCTTGAGTTGTACCTTGAGCACTTGCTGAGCGGCTAACTTTTGGTAGATAAATAGTTGTAGAAGATGAGCCAGTTAGTAATTTCCAGCTGTCTCCATCTTTTTCGTAAACTTCATAGAAATCTGCATCCTTGTTGCCTTTAAATTGCACCACTGCTTCTGCTTCTTGGGCATTTTTAAGAACTTGTTTGGCTACAGCTACTGTGGTTGGTGCCTGAGGAGCATCTTGATTATTGCTGATGGTCAATTGACCTAGGTTGAATTGATAGCCTTTTAAGTCTTTGTCATTTTCAAAATAGAGTTTAATACCGTAGATTGTTTTACCTGCCAAGGCACTCAAATCAAAATCATCTGTAGTCCAGTTATCTGAAACTGTCAATTCTTTACGGGCAGCTTCATCACCGTAGGTATAATCTTTCTTGGTTGCAAATTCTACATAAACCTTGGTCCCTTTGCCTCCTTTGTGGGCAACATGCAATTTGGTTGTATCTGTCACCTTCAAGCGAGTAGAGTACAAATTAACATCTTGCTTGGTCGCACCTGAAAGATCCCCTGCAAATTTAAGAGAAGTTCCACCATTATAGGCATCTTCAAAATCATAGCTTGCTTTCAACTTATCACCAGTTGATTTTTGCCACCAGCGCCATGTCGGAAGAACACCTGAAACTGAACGGTAATTCCACTCAGAATCCTTAGAAACCTTACCATCCACGAACCATTTTCTACCATGACCTGTGTTAAAGGAAGTAGTAAAGGTATGACCTACTGCTGGCGTGCGGTCCGCAACTAGGTTAGCAATCCCATACCAATCTTTATCACCTGGTTTTTGGCCAGTAGGATCACCTTGGTAACCTGTAAAGAAGATATCTTCATTCTTATGATAATCTTCACCAGTTTTTCCTAAACTTGTAATGGTATCTGGGGCGAATAAACCAAGAGAAAGGCGCAATTTCCCATTTTCATCTAAAATGTCATTCCATTTGACCTTGGTCTTGTAGGAACCACCCTGTTGCAATTCCAATCCTGCAAATACATCATAAGGATTACGACCAATCCAGTTGGCAGTTGCAATAGTGTAATCATTCTTAGCCTTATCCCAGTTAAAGTTAGCAAAGAAGTTATCTGCTGGAACCTTATCTCCTTCAGGTTGCATGAATTGGTAGTTGTATTCTCCCAAACCATCTTGGTGGTAACGTCCATAGTTATAAGTCATGGCATCGTACCAAGAATACTTGATTGGATGGTTTACCTTAGCAGCATATTCCTTGGTATAGAGCATAAACTGGCGCATCTTTTCTCCAAGAGGTTCAACCAAGTCCCCAGTTGTTTCTTGGTTAATGAAATAGCCATCATAGCCATAATACTTGGCCATATCCACCAATTTACGGGCAATTGGGAAGCTACCATCTGGGTCTTGCTTCAAAGCTTCAGCGAATTTTTCTTGATCTGCAATACTATTAGACCAGTTGAAGAAGAGTGTACCGTATACAGGAACCCCGTTACGGTGACCTGCATCAATAACGTCAGGCGTTGGTACGAGACCTTCCCAGAAGACCATTGAATCTAGATATTGCCAATAGTCAAAAGCATAGGCCTTGAACTCTTCTCCACCAACAGAAGCATGGTCTTTTGCTTTAGAATTGGTGTTGGATAGAGCTTGAACTTTTGCTTCCTTGCTAGCTTTTTCATTGACCAAATGACCTGTCCGACGTGGAGCGAGGGCAACAGAGCCGCGGTTGATGGCATCATCTTCACGAGCACCGGGTTCCCATTTCAACAATTCTTCCCAAGAATTAAATTTGATTTCCTTTGGTTTTAATGTTTTTTCTGTATTTTTAGGGACATCTGGCTGGACTTCTTTTTCAATCTTATTAGCTTCTGCTGCTGGCTTAGACTCATCTCCTTGGCTAGTTGCTTCAGGCTTTGCTTCTATTTCCTTGTCAGACTTAGGTTTTGCTTCTACAGATGATGTTTCTGCAGCCACCTCACTTGGTTTTTCCTCTGGTTTAGCTGCGCTAGCTGCTTCTGTGGTTTCAGTAGTCGCAGCTTCATTGCTTGCTGGCGAAGCAGTTTCAGATACTGTCGCTACTCCTTCTTCCTTTTCTAACTTATTTTCTCTAGCATGTTCTCCTTCATGCTGCTTGTCAGCTTCATTAGTTGGATGCTCACTCTCTCCTGAAACAAGCGCTGTATTGGCTCCCTTATTTTCAGGAACTGCAGTTTCTTCTGCCAAGGCTGGACCAGCAAATAAAACAGCCCCAATCATCAGTGAGCAGGCTCCTACTGATAACTTACGAATACTGTAACGACAACGTCTTTCAAAAAATGAATTCTTCATTTTCTCCTCCTAAATAAAAGATTGATTTTGTTGCACAAAAGAAAGCGCTTAACTTTCTTTATAAAATTTTTATCCCAATCACAGGGACCAAGATAATTCCTCCCTCATTTTAAAATATTTCTTTTAAATGTCAATATATAAAAGGAAATACCTATATCTAGGCTAGAAATTGGTAAAATTAATATAATTAAGGCCCATTCTAACGAATTTTCTTTCTAAAATCTTAGCTAAACACTTGTTAGATTTACTTTTATCCTTTAAAATAGAATAGGAGAAATTCCGTTATTATTTTTCGGAGGAAAAAGAAATGTCCATTAATTGGCAGGAAATTTTATTTCACTTTTTAGGTGGGCTGGGACTATTCTTATATAGTATCAAGACCATGGGAGACGGTTTGCAACAAGCTGCTGGAGATCGCCTTCGTTTTTACATTGACAAGTATACCAGCAATCCGTTCTTCGGTGTGCTAGTTGGTATCGGTATGACGGCGCTAATTCAGTCAAGTTCTGGTGTCACAGTCATTACAGTGGGGCTAGTCAGCGCAGGACTTTTGACCTTGCGTCAAGCTATCGGTATTGTCATGGGTGCCAATATTGGAACTACCGTTACATCCTTTATCATCGGTTTTAAGCTAGGAGATTACGCCTTACCAATGCTTTTCATCGGAGCGTTTTGTCTCTTCTTCACCAAGAATCGCTCTATCAATAACATCGGACGTATCATTTTTGGTGTAGGTGGTATCTTCTTCGCTCTCAATCTTATGAGCGGTGCAATGGAACCTCTAAAAGACCTGCAAGTCTTTAGAGACTATATGGTTGAACTAAGTAAGAGTCCTATTCTAGGTGTCTTTGTCGGAACTGGACTAACCCTACTCATTCAAGCTTCTTCCGCAACTATCGGTATCCTACAGAATCTTTACGCAAGTGGTTTGATTGATCTACAAGGTGCCCTACCAGTCTTGTTTGGTGATAATATCGGAACGACCATTACAGCTATTATTGCTTCTCTTGGAGCTAATATCGCTGCCAAACGTGTTGCTGGTGCCCATGTCGCCTTTAACGTGATTGGTACGGTTATCTGTATTGTCTTCCTTGTACCTTTCACTGGCTTGATTCAATGGTTTGAATCTACACTCAATCTGGCTCCAGAAATGACCATTGCCTTCGCCCACGGAACCTTTAATATCACAAATACTATTATCCAATTTCCATTCATCGGAGCCTTGGCCTACTTTGTAACCAAGCTCATCCCTGGTGAAGATGAAGTTGTCAAGTACGAGCCACTTTATCTTGATGAGCATTTGATTAAACAAGCTCCATCAATCGCTCTCGGAAATGCCAAAAAAGAACTCCTTCACTTGGGAAATTATGCTTCTAAAGCCTTTGACCTTTCATACAACTACATCATTGACCTTAATGAAAAGGTAGCTGAAAAAGGCCACAAGACAGAAGAAGCCATCAATACCATTGATGAAAAATTGACTCGTTACCTTATTACTCTTTCAAGTGAAGCCCTTAGCCAGAAAGAAAGCGAAGTGCTCACCAACATCCTGGATTCATCCCGTGATTTGGAACGGATTGGGGACCACGCAGAAGCCCTAATCAATCTAACTGACTACCTTCAACGTAAAAATGTTGAGTTCTCTGAAGCTGCTTTGCAGGAATTGGCTGATATCTATCAAAAAACTACTGGCTTTATCAAGGATGCCCTTGATAGTGTAGAAAACAATGATATTGAAAAAGCTCAAAGTCTGATTGACCGCCATAAAGAAATCAACAATATGGAACGTGTTCTCAGAAAGACCCACATCAAGCGCCTCAACAAGGGCGAGTGTTCAACACAAGCTGGGGTCAACTTTATCGACATCATTTCCCACTACACTCGTGTGTCTGATCACGCTATGAATCTAGCTGAAAAGGTCATCGCTGAACAAATCTAAGAACCAAGAAGCTATCCTAAATGGGATGGCTTTTTCTTCTCCTAATCAAGAATTGCTCTTCTACCATATAGAAAAATGCTTTGATTCACAATGGAATCAAAGCATTTTAAAGAGCTCCCCGTACATAAGCGCAGAAGCTGCAGTTCCCCTGTACTTGGCTTCTTCTCTTTTGATAAAGCGAGCCAAGTTGAGCAACTCAGGTGCCGGATGTCTGGGATTCTTGAGCAATTCACGATTGACCAGGCCTGAGAGACGAACTGCCAGCAATTGCTCATTTGTAGTAGGCAGTTTTTTAGCAGTCTCTAGGAGAGCAGCAACTAAATCCTCACTCAAATCATGTCGAGCATGATTGTAAAGATCTTTTACAAGGCTTTCTAGGTTTGGTTCTACCATCCCTACCACCTCCCTTATGATTTAATAATTTTTAATCAAATCAACCGTTGAACGATCCAATTTTTTCACCAAGGCTTGCAAGAAAGCTTGCGCTTCTAAGAAGTCATCCATAGCGTAGAGGGTTTGATGAGAATGGATATAACGAGCGCAAACACCGATTGTTGTAGATGGGACACCACCATTTTTCAGATGAGCTGCGCCAGCGTCTGTTCCGCCTTTACCACAGTAGTATTGGTACTTGATACCAGCTTCTTCAGCCGTTGTCAAAAGGAAATCCTTCATTCCTGGGAGAAGCAAGTGACCTGGGTCGTAGAAACGAATCAAGGTTCCATCTCCAATCTTACCTTGACCACCGTAGACATCACCAGCTGGTGAACAGTCAACTGCGAGGAAGACTTCTGGGTCAAACTTAGTTGTAGATGTATGAGCACCACGAAGACCAACCTCTTCTTGGACGTTAGAGCCAAGATAGAGTTCATTCCCGAGTTTTTGACCTGACAGAGCTTCCGCCAACTCGCTAACCATAAGAACACCGTAGCGGTTGTCCCAAGCTTTTGAGATGATATTTTTTTCATTGGCTGTCAAGATTGCAGAACTATCTGGAACAATGGTGTCGCCAGGACGGATGCCAAAGCTTTCTGCCTCAGCCTTATCCGCAAAACCACCATCAAAGACGATATCTGCAATAGCAGGCATGGTTGGTCCGCCCTTACCACGAGTCAAATGTGGCGGAACAGATCCTGAAATCACAGGAATTTCATGACCATCACGAGTCAAGAGTTTGAAACGTTGGCTGCTAACCACCATGGGGTTCCAGCCACCGATTTCTACGACACGGAAGGTACCGTCTGGCTTAATCTCGCTGACCATAAAACCAACTTCGTCCATATGAGAAGCGACCAAGACGCGCGGTGCATCTGCAGCTTCTGAATGTTTAATCCCGAAAATACCACCCAAACCATCTGTCACCACTTCATCCACGTGCGGTGTCAACTTTTCACGAAGATAAGCACGGACAGGTGCTTCATGACCTGAGACCGCAGCAAGTTCTGTTACTTCTTTGATTTTTGAAAATAATGTTGTCATTTCAGTTCCTTCTTTCTTTCATCCATTTTACCACTTTTTATAGGAGAAGGATAGCGGGAAGGTGGATTTCTAAATTAGTATCTTAGTCTTACTGTATCTTAGAAAAAGCTTGTATTTTCTTGCATGTGAGGTGAAATCTAAGAACTATTCCAAGACCAATCAAACTATTAATTCCCAAACAAAAAAATAATTCAATGATATATTTTTTACATTTTCACGAAAATTACAGAAAACGGTTGACTTCGCCTTCTTATTTCTTTAAAATAGTAGAAAACTAGGAAAAGGAAAAAATCATGACCAAAACAATTCTTGTTACAGGTGGAGCTGGCTACATTGGCTCCCATACCGTTAAAGCTCTTTTAAATGCTGGCTATCAGGTACATGTTCTAGATAATCTCTCTACAGGAAATCGTTCAGCTGTAGATAGTCGTGCTAGCTTTAAACAACTGGATGTTTATGATTCTAGTGCCCTAAAAGCTTACTTAGAAGAAAATCAGATTGATGCTGTTCTTCATTGTGCAGGTGAAATTGTTGTGAGCGAAAGCATTGAAAACCCAAGCAAATACTTCACTGCCAATGTTGCTGGTATGAACCAAGTTCTCAAAGTCTTGTCTGAAGTTGGCATTCAAAAAATCATGTTCTCTTCGACTGCTTCCCTCTATGGTAATAACTGTATTGACAAGCCGGCGACTGAAGATACCCCGCTCGACCCTGTCAATCCTTATGCAGAGACAAAATTGATGGGCGAACGAATGATTTACTGGATGGCCAATCGCTACGATTGGAAATATGTCATTTTCCGTTACTTTAATGTAGCTGGGGCTGAAATGGATACTTCAAACGGTCTGCGTGTGAAAAATCCAACTCACATCATTCCAAATATCAACAAGACCGCTTTGGGACAAAATGATAGTCTGAAAATATTTGGAGATGACTACGATACACGTGATGGTTCATGTATTCGAGATTACATCCATGTCTTGGATCTTGCACAGGCTCATGTTAAAGGAATGAACTACCTATTTCAAGAAGACAGTTCTTCTCAAATCTTTAACTTAGGAACTGAAAAAGGCTATACCGTCAAAGAAATCTTTAAAACTGCTGAAGAATTACTGAATCAAAAAATACCACACGAAATTGTTGCTCGCCGTGCTGGTGACCCAGCCAGCGTCCTAGCAGACGCATCAAAAGCTAAAAAATATCTTGATTGGAAGGCTAGCTACTCTCTTGAAGATATTATTTTATCAGATTATCATTGGCGTGTTAAAGAAGGCAAAAACATTTTGGAATAGGATAACAAAGGAGAAAGCCTCGGCGCTCTCTCTTTATTTTATTCATTAAATTGTCAGAAAATTTATTCACAGATTAAAGAAATCGTGTTACAGTAATATCCGCAGGTATCTTTCGGTACCAAATCAACATGAAAGGATGGGGTATGAAACTTTCTCATTATTTAATTGGCTTACTCCTACTCCTAGTCTTTCTCTCTATTAGCATTGGAACCAGTGATTTTTCATGGGGAAAACTCTTTGCTTTCGACCAGCAGACCTGGCTTCTCTTTCAAGAGTCTCGTCTTCCAAGAACCATTAGCATTCTCCTGACCGCCTCTAGTATGAGTATGGCAGGACTCCTCATGCAGACTATTACCCAAAATCAGTTTGCTGCTCCGAGTACAGTTGGAACGACTGAAGCCGCCAAACTGGGAATGGTATTGAGCCTCTTTGTCTTTCCGTCGGCTAGTCTGACCCAAAAGATGCTCTTTGCTTTTGTTTCATCCATCGTATTCACCCTCTTCTTCCTAGCCTTTATGACCATTTTTACTATAAAGGAAAGGTGGATGTTGCCTCTGATTGGGATCATCTATAGTGGAATTATCGGTTCTGTGACAGAAGTTATCGCCTACCGTTTCAATCTGGTTCAGAGTATGACAGCTTGGACCCAGGGCTCCTTCTCCATGATTCAGACTCATCAGTATGAATGGCTTTTCTTAGGGCTCATTATCCTGATAGCCGTTTGGAAATTATCCCAAACTTTTACCATCATGAATCTAGGAAAAGAAACCAGTGAAAGTTTGGGGATTTCTTACTCTCTACTTGAAAAACTGGCCCTCTTTCTGGTGGCGCTAACAACTAGTGTCACCATGATTACCGTGGGTGGCTTACCATTTCTCGGAGTTATTGTTCCCAATCTTGTTCGCAAGCGCTATGGAGATAATCTAAGTCATACCAAACTCATCTTAGCACTGGTCGATGCCAATCTAGTTCTGGCCTGCGATATCCTTTCCCGAGTTCTGATTCGGCCCTATGAGCTGTCTGTCAGTCTTCTACTAGGAATCATTGGTAGCCTCGTCTTTATCCTACTTCTATGGAGAGGGGGACGAAAAGATGCAGTTTAAAAGCAAACATACCAAACTCTTCGGTCTTCTCATTATTCTGGCCATCGGAGCTTGCCTTCTCTACTTTTGGCCCATTACTCACCTATCTGTCTTTGCTTGGAAGTTGCGTTCCCAAAAGATCATCGTTTATCTCTTGGTAGCTATCGCGACTGGGATTTCGACCATTAGTTTTCAAACCCTGACGGAAAATCGTTTCCTGACGCCAAGTATTTTAGGAATCGAATCCTTCTACGTCCTACTACAAACTCTACTACTGGTTTTTGAAAGCAAATTTCTTCAACTCGGGAAGTCTCCCATCTTAGAATTCCTAATCTTACTTCTCGTCCAATCCCTCTTCTTTCTTGCCTTACAAGGTTACTTGAAGACACTGATGAAACAAGACCTGGTCTTCATCCTGTTGATCTGTCTAGCACTCGGAAGTCTCTTTCGAAATATCAGTACCTTCCTTCAGGTCCTGATGGATCCAAATGAATACGATAAATTGCAGAACAGTCTCTTTGCCTCCTTTCAACATCTCAACACTTCCATCCTAGCCATCGGTTCTCTGATCATCCTCGCTTTGACGATCTCTTTCTTTCGAAAAGCAGTCATTTTGGATGTCTTGCACCTGCAAAGAGAAACGGCTCAGATATTGGGACTCGATGTTGAAAAAGAACAGAAAGAACTCCTCTGGGGCATCGTGCTTTTGACCTCAACGGCCACTGCCCTGGTAGGGCCTATGGCCTTCTTCGGCTTTATGCTGGCCAACCTCACCTACCTGATTGTCAAAGACTATCGGCACAAATTACTCTTTATCGTAGCCATTCTGGTTGGATTTATTAGCTTGACCTTGGGGCAGGCCCTGATTGAACGAGTCTTTGCACTGGAAATTCGCATCAGCATGATCATCGAGAGTGTAGGGGGGCTCCTATTCTTTATCTTACTATACAGGAGGGCGCGTCAGTGAAACTGGAAAACATTGACAAATCCATTCAAAAACAGGATATTTTGCAAGGCATTTCGCTTGAAGTCAGTCCTCAGAAACTGACAGCCTTTATTGGTCCCAATGGTGCTGGAAAATCGACTCTCCTATCCATCATGAGCAGACTGACCAAGAAGGATCAGGGAATACTCAGTATCAAAGGCCGTGAAATCGAAAGCTGGAATTCACAAGAACTGGCTCAAGAACTGACTATCCTAAAGCAGAAAATCAATTACCAAGCCAAATTGACTGTTGAAGAACTGGTCAGTTTTGGACGTTTTCCTTACAGCCGAGGTCGACTTAGATCAGAAGATTGGGAAAAAATCCGAGAAACCCTGACCTATCTAGAACTGACCACCTTAAAAGACCGCTACATCGATAGCCTGTCTGGAGGCCAGCTCCAGCGGGTCTTTATCGCTATGGTACTGGCCCAGGATACGGACTTTATCTTGCTGGACGAACCACTCAACAATCTCGATATCAAGCAAAGCGTCAGCATGATGCAGATTCTTCGGCGACTGGTGGAGGAACTCGGCAAGACCATTATCATCGTCCTCCACGATATCAACATGGCCAGTCAGTATGCAGATGAAATTGTCGCCTTCAAGGACGGTCAAGTCTTTAGCAAGGGAACAACCAATCAAATCATGCAGTCTGACCTGCTCAGTCAACTATATGAGATTCCCATCACGCTGGCTGACATCAATGGCAAAAAGATCTGTATCTATAGCTAGCAACTCAGAAACTCGAGTTAGAAGAAATTTTGTCTCTTAGTCAATAAAACCTAGAGACTCCCTACATCGTTATCACATTTTAAAAAGGAGAAATCATGAAAACATCCCTTAAACTTTATTTCACTGCCCTAGTGGCCAGCTTCTTGCTCCTACTTGGTGCATGTAGTACAAACTCAAGTACCAGCCAGTCGGAGACAAGCAGCTCTGCTCCAACAGAGGTAACCATTAAAAGTTCACTAGACGAGGTCAAACTTTCAAAAGCGCCTGAAAAGATTATTACCTTTGACCTCGGTGCTGCGGATACTATTCGCGTTTTAGGTTTTGAAAAGAATATCGTCGGAATGCCTACAAAAACTGTTCCGACTTATCTTAAAGACCTAGCTGGAAAAGTTAAAAATGTTGGTTCTATGGTTGAGCCAGACCTAGAAGCCCTTGCTGCTCTTGAACCAGACCTAATTATCGCTTCACCACGTACCCAAAAATTCGTAGATAAGTTCAACGAAATCGCTCCGACTGTTCTCTTCCAAGCAGGCAAAGATGACTACTGGACTTCTACCAAGGCTAATATCGAATCCCTAGCAAGCGCCTTTGGTGAAACTGGTACACAGAAAGCCAAGGAAGAATTGGCCAAGCTAGACAAGAGCATCCAAGAAGTCGCTACTAAAAATGAAAGCTCTGACAAAAAAGCCCTCGCAATTCTCCTCAATGAAGGAAAAATGGCAGCCTTTGGTGCCCAATCTCGTTTCTCTTTCTTGTACCAAACCTTGAAATTCAAACCAACTGATACTCAATTTGAAGATTCTCGCCACGGACAAGAAGTCAGCTTTGAAAGTGTCAAAGAAATCAATCCTGACATCCTCTTTGTCATCAACCGTACCCTTGCTATCGGTGGTGACAACTCAAGCAACGATGGCGTCCTAGAAAATGCCCTCATTGCTGAAACACCTGCAGCTAAAAATGGTAAAATTATCCAACTAACACCAGACCTCTGGTATCTAAGCGGAGGCGGACTTGAATCAACAAAACTCATGATTGAAGACGCACAAAAAGCCTTGAAATAAGCTACTTTAAACTCAATCACATCTTTACATGATAAAACGCATCCTATCAAGTTGAACTGCACCCCAAAAGTTAGACAGAAAAAATCTAACTTTTGGGGTGTTTTTATTATGAAATTAACTTATGATGATAAAGTTCAGATCTATGAACTTAGAAAACAAGGCTATAGCTTGGAGAAGCTTTCAAATAAATTTGGGATAAACAATTCTAATATTAGGTACATGATTAAATTGATTGATCGTTACGGAATAGAGTTCGTCAAAAAAGAAAAAAATCGTTACTATTCTCCTGAATTAAAACAAGAAATGATTGATAAAGTTCTACATGAAAACTGGTCTCAAGATAGAGTTTCTCTCGAATATGCTCTCCCAAATCGTGGTATGCTTCCAAATTGGATGGCACAATACAAGAAAAACGGGTATACTATTGTTGAGAAAACAAAAGGGAGACCATCTAAAATGGGACGTAAACCAAAGAAGAAACCCGAAGAGATGACAGAGTTAGAACGACTTCAAGCAGAAAACGAGTATCTGAGAGCGGAGAATGCTGTCCTAAAAAAGTTGAGAGAACTCCGCTTGAAGGAGGAAAAAGAGAAAGAAGAAAGACAGAAATTGTTCAAGAATTAATCACTGATTTTTCGTTAGATATTCTTCTAAAAACCATTAAACTCGCTCGTTCGACCTACTACTATCATTTGAAACAGCTAGACAAACCAGATAAGGATCAAAAGCTTAAAGCTGAAATTCAAGCTATTTTTACCGAACAAAAAGGAAATTACGGATATCGTCGAATCCATTTAGAATTAAGAAATCGTGGTTATGTGGTCAATCATAAAAGAGTTCAACGCTTGATGAAAGTGCTCAATTTACAAGCTAGAATCCGCAAGAAACGCAAGTATTCTTCTCATAAAGGAGATGTTGGCAAGAAAGCAGACAACCTTATTCAACGCCAATTTGAAGCAGCTAAACCAATGGAAAAGTGTTATACGGACGTGACAGAATTTGCCATTCCAGCAAGCGCTCAAAAGCTTTACTTATCACCAGTTTTAGATGGCTTTAATAGCGAAATTATCGCCTATAATCTTTCAACTTCACCCAACTTAGAACAAGTAAAAACAATGTTGGAACAAGCATTCACAGAGAAGCGCTACGAGAATACGATTCTCCATAGTGACCAAGGCTGGCAATATCAACACGATTCTTATCATCAGTTTCTAGAGGGTAAGGGAATTCAAGCATCCATGTCACGTAAAGGTAACAGCCCAGACAACGGCATGATGGAATCTTTCTTTGGCATTCTGAAATCGGAGATGTTTTATGGTTATGAGAAGTCATTTCAGTCGCTTAAGCAATTGGAACAAGCCATTGTAGACTATATTGATTACTACAACAATAAACGAATTAAGGTAAAACTAAAAGGACTTAGCCCTGTGCAATACAGAACTAAATCCTTTGGATAAATTAATTGTCTAACTTTTTGGGGTCAGTACAAGTTCACTCAAACCTGATAGGATGCGTTTTTATCATTTCACTAAAATATTTTTACCTAGCCTCATTTTTCTTCTTGATTCCGTTTGAGGGAAAAATGGTCTGGGACGGGGTCCTTGCCTGTTTTAGACCAGGGATGACAACGTAAAATCCGAGCCAAACCCATCAAGACACCCTTAAAGCCATGTTTTTCAATAGCCTGAATCATATAGTTGGAACAAGTCGGCTCAAAGCGACAAGAGGGTGGAAAGGCTGGCGAGATAAAACGTTGGTAAAAGCGTACTGGCGCTATTAAGATTCGTTTCATTATTTCTTGGTTACAGCCATGGTGTGTAGTTGGCTGATTTCTTTTTTATTCAGACGACGGGATTCACCTGGACGAAGGCCTGTCAAGTCTAGGTGCCCAAAACGTGTACGCGACAACTTGTCCACTTGAAGACCAACAGCTTCAAACATTTTTTTAACCTGATGGTTACGCCCTTCATGGATAGTCAACTGCACCACAGAGCGATTTTTAACTGGGTCCACTTTGAGAATTTCATAAACAGCTGGCTTGGTTTTCTTGCCATCAATCTCAAGTCCACGGGTCAAGGGGCGGAGATTGTCCTTATTGGCCACACCTTTAACACGCGCGACATAGACCTTATCAATTTCATTACGGGGGTGAATCATTTCATCCGTAAAGTCTCCATCATTGGTCAAAATCAAAACTCCTGATGTATCCCAGTCCAAACGACCTACAGGGTAGATGCGCTCTTTGACATTGGGCAAGAGGTCGACAACCGTCTTGCGGCCCTTGTCATCTGTCACACTGGAAATGACACCGCGTGGTTTGTTAAGCAGATAGTAGACCTTTTCTTCATTGTAGATAGGTTGACCTTCAACTTCGACCTTGTCGCCTGACTTGATGGTCGTTGCGAGTTCACGCACCACTTGGCCGTTAACCGTCACCAATCCTTGCTTGATCAACTCTTCTGCTTTTCTCCTACTGGCCACACCTGCGTGGGCAATATACTTATTGATTCTCATCTTCTTCTATCCTTTCACCAAATAATTGGCTTTCTTGGGCTTGAATCTCAAGCTCATCAATCACTGGTAATTCTTCCAAATGATTTATCCCCATGTAATCTAGGAAATAATCTGTAGTCACATAGAGGTTGGGACGACCCAACACTTCTTTTTTCCCGTCTTCTCGTATCAAATCAAATGCCTGCAACTTTGCCAAAGCCCCACTCGAATTGACCCCACGGATGGCATCAATCTCTATCCGTGTGATGGGCTGTTTGTAAGCAATGATGGACAAGGTCTCAAGGGCAGCCCGAGATAAACTCTGGTTGATGGGCGCTTTAGAATAGTCCTTCAAAATCTCTGAAAACTGAGGCTTGGTCACCAATCTATAAGCACCCCCTGTCTCAATCAGAGCCAAACTGGAATCTGGGGCCTTTTCATACTTCTGGGATAATTTTTCTAAACTCTGTTGGATGCCTGTCGGTGGCAGAGAGAGGAGTTCAGCTAACTGGCGGACCCGAATCCCATCTTCACCCGCTACAAACAAGAGCGCTTCTATTTTTGCTAAAGTACTCATCTTTCCTCTCTATCAAGTCTAGCTTTGGGCTACTTGACTTTCTTCCTTCTTTTCCATGAGATAGATATCTCCGAAACTCTCCTCTTGCACGAGGATTAGTTCCTGGGTTTTGATTAACTCTAGGGTTGCTAAAAAGAGGGTGATGACCTCTTGGACATTCTGGGCTTCCTTGAACAAATCCTGCAAGCACAATTGGTCTCGTCCAGCCAAGGACTCTTTCACGATAACCATCATGTCCTCAATCTTATACTCATCCCGCAGGATAGTCGTATGATTCTGTTCAAACTCCTCTTTTTTCTTGGCTAGGATATTTGAAAAAGCCAAGAAGAGGTCAATGGTCGTCTTGTCATGCACGAGCTCCGCATCTTCGTAAATCAACTCTGTCGGCGCTTTGGAATAATACTGGGCCCGATCTTGGTGCTTGGCTTCCAAGTGCTCACCCAAGAGCTTGAATTTGCGGTATTCTTCGATTTGAGAGAGAAGATCCTGCTCTAGGTCATCCTCCAAGTCTGTCACTTCTGCTACCTTTGGCAAGAGCTTGCGGCTCTTGATCAGCATGAGCTGACTGGCCATAACCATGTACTCACCCGTCACTTCCAGACGCATGGCCTGCAGGGTTGAGACATAGGCTAGATACTGTTCGATGACTTCTGTAATAGGCACATCGTAGATATCCATCTGGTACTTAGAAACCAGGTGCAAGAGCAAGTCCAGGGGCCCTTCAAAATCTTTTAATTTAATATCCATTATCTATATTTTTCTAAGGTGAGGACTGTTTTTAATCCTAATTTTTTTGCAATTTCGTACAAATCGACCTTGTTTTCAATTTGTCGTAGAATGAACTGTTCCCGCAAGGCTTGGGCTGATAAGGCTGGAAAACCTTTCTCCTTGACAAAAGCTTCTAACTGACGAAAGGCCCACTGACGAGAATAGGCTTTCCCTGCCCTTTCAAAGAGGTAGGTCTGGGCCATCAAGGGTTCCAATTCTGACAGTAAGGTCGTAGGAATGGTGACAATCCTCTGTTGGGAAGCCTTCTTGATTCGCAACACCTGAAAATCCAGATTGATATCTGCAACCTTGAGAGCCAAAATCTCACTCGGCAAGAGCCCCATTTCTAGGATAAGAAGAGCCAGTAAACGGCCCTCTGGATAGGCACTTTCCTGCCAAAAAGAGTCTAGATCTAAAATTTCTGGCTTTTCTGTCTTCTTTTCAGCTTGTTTAGCTAATTCCAAGCGGTAAAAACTATCCACTTCTCCTTTTTGATAGAGAAAGTAGAGAAATTGGTTACAGGCCGAAATCTTTCGCTTCTGGACGCTGATTTTTAGATTGACTAGCTGGGCTTGGTAAATCTTGAGACTGGTCTCAGAAATCCGCTCACCTACCAAATCTAAAAACTGTTCTAAATCATACTTATATGACTGCTTAGAATTGGCAGATAAGCCCTGCTTTTCCTCTAAAAAGGCTGAAATCCTGTCTCTCATTTGCATCGAATCTCATATTCCTTACTAAAGTCATGCAAGAGGGCATTCACTGCCTTGAGGATAGACTTGCGCGTGATAATCCCTTGGAAAATACCAGACGCATCCACAACCGGCAAGAAGGACTCATCTACCAACTTGTGCAAGACCTCCGTAATGGTAAAATCAGGCGAAACAACCGTTACGTCCGTTCTCGTCATATGAACGATATCCGTATCTGCCATGATTTCTTGACTCAAGTCATGCTCCATCTGATAAGCCATAATATCTCTGAGCCCAATCGTCCCAACAAACTGTTTTTCATCTGTCACAACAGGAACACGGGTATAGGTCATCTGACTGAGCAAGAGGGTCGCGTGATCTGCATTGTGGGTATCAATCAAAACGGCTAGATTTTTAGCAGGAGTCAAAAAAGTTTCTTCTTGCCCCAACAAGAAAGTCTCAAACTCCTTGGCAATCATCGGCTAAACTCCTTGGACAAGCCCGGATACACCTCATGATCTCGTGTCAAAAAGTCGACTTTGAAATAACTGTCATCAATTTCCACACGAGCATAGAGACATTCTCTGATGGTCCCACGTGGTTGACTGATAGAACCTGGATTTAGAAAGAGGGTCTTTCCTTCCATCCAAGCATTTGGCACATGCAAGTGACCATAGAGACAGATATCGGCCTCTTCTTCCTGAGCCCAGTAGTCCAACTTTTGAAAGTTGAAATTGATGTCAAACAAGTGACCATGGGTTTGGATAATCTTGGTCGAACCAAGCTCGGTCACCAAACGTTCTGGGTAGCCGGCGTAAAAGTCCATGTTCCCTTTAACAACACGGATGCCTTCCCAAAGGGGAGAATCAGGACGTAGTTCAGAATCGCCGTTATGAAAAACGGCGTCAACTTTGCCCACATAGCGATCACGGATTTCTTCCACAATCAAGCTATCGCCATGAGAATCGCTCATTACAATGATGGTTTGCTTTGCCATGATGGAAATACCTCCAAAAGTTTCTTAACGGCTAAGGCGCGGTGAGATTGGCTATTTTTTTCTTCAAGGGTTAATTCAGCTGATGACTTACCTGTCTCTCCTACAAGGAAGAGAGGATCATAGCCAAATCCATTTTCACCCTTAGGTTCAAAGTTAATGTAGCCAGGCCAGTCTGCTTCAACAACCAAACTTTCCTTGTTTGGACTGGCTACGACTAGGGTTGTATGGAATTGAGCCGAGCGGTCCTTGAGTTCAAAGACCATGGCCAATTCGTGCAAGAGCTTGGCATTGTTTTCACGGTCAGTTGCTCCCACACCTGCGAAACGAGCTGACCAGACGCCTGGCAAGCCGCCAAGGACATCGACTTTAAGTCCAGAATCATCTGCCAGAACCATCTTGCCCGTTAATTGAGAAATAGTTTCTGCCTTGAGACGGGCATTTTCTTCGAAGGTCATGCCTGTTTCTGCTACTTCAGGCAAGTCAGGATAGTCATTGAGATTTTCCACATCGTAGCCTAGCTTGTCAAATATAGCTCGGAATTCCTTGGTCTTGCCTTCGTTACGAGTCGCAATCAATAAGGTTTCTCTCACCTTACTTGTCTCAAAGAAATCATGAACATTGACCCCTTCTTTAGGCAATTCTACATGCAGGAGTTGCCCATTTTCAACCAAGAGCAGAGCCCCCTGACGTTGGATGACTTCCACATTTCGTCCCATTTCTTGGTTAAGGATATCTACCACAAAAGACAATAAACGATAGAGAGAACCATAGCGTAAAACAGTAACAGAAACAGGAAAACCTCGATCCTCATCTCGAAATCTTTGAGCAAACTCCAATAGAGGAAAATCCAAGTCATCATCCGTCAACGTCCGGACGCCACCAAAAATACCATAGGACCCGACATACCAGTCCTGTTCATCCTTATATTCATAAATTTTATTTGTCATAATTCTACATGCTCCACATGAATCTCTTTTTCCAGCCATTCTTCACCAATTTGTGCAAAACTTTGGCTGCTGGCTGTTGTGTAAAAACGGTGATGAAGTGTTCCAGCATCGCGACCACGATTGATTTCAAAATAATTGAGTAAGACTGAAATGTCCCGTACACACTCTGCCCCACTATCGATGAGCTGAACTTTTGGTCCCATGACATTTTGAATAATAGGCCTGAGCAGTGGATAATGGGTACAACCCAAAATCAGGCTATCCACCTTTCCAACCAAGGGACGTAGGGTTTCATAAACTACTTTCTTAGTGACACTGGTTGACAGAGCCCCAGACTCCACCAAAGGAGCAAACTTGGGACAGGCCAAACTCTCCACCTGTAAGTCCGGATCCAAATCATGGATTTTCTGACGGTAGATGTCTGATTGTACCGTCATGGGTGTTCCAATCACTCCGATTTTCCCACCTTGGCTGGACTTGATGGCTGCTGAAGCTCCTGGCAAAATCACACCCAAGACCGGAATATCTAGTTGAGCCTTGATTTCTTCCCAGACGACCGCAGTCGCAGTATTACAAGCAATGACAATCATCTTGACATCCTTGGTCAAGAGAAAGTTGACCAACTGCCAAGTATATTCACGAATTTGCTCAGCAGGACGGGGACCATAGGGCGCCCGTGCCGAATCTCCAATATAGACGATTTCTTCATGGGGAAGCTGGCGCATGAGCTCGCGCACAACGGTCAAGCCCCCGACACCCGAATCCAAAAAACCAATTGGTCGATTATCCATACAGTCTTCTTTCTAGTCTTTTTTCTGATTGATAGTTCATTATGATTACTTGTCTTTATGAACTGAAGAACAACTTCATCAACAACTATCTCTCTTAATCATAATCAAATATCAATAGAATGCAAGGAAAAAGTCTCATCCCTAAACCCTTAGCCAACATAGTGAGAAGTCTGGAACTTTCATCCCAGACTTTTCCTTATTTATTTTTTCTTTTTATTGTTAGCAAGGGCTGCTTTTTGTTGGCGGATGATTTGGTGGTAAACTTGTTGTACCTTAGCTTCGCTTGGTTTTTGACCATTTGCACTCAAAAGAGTACGAACTGCTTCAGCATTCAAACGTGGGTTGTCAGCGAATTCTTTTTCAATTTGCTTACGAATCAAGTACATTCCTCCAAGAGCTCCTCCTAGAAAAGCTAGCACAATCAATACAATTGCTAAAAGTAAATCCATCATATTTCTCCTGTTTCTTTTTAAGTCTCTTTCATTATACCACAAACTAGCCACCCTGACCAGTTTGTTTTACGCTTTCAGGGAGGGAATAGACAGCAAAAAGAACCCTGCTTTTCTGCGAAAGAGAGCTCCTTACTGAGTTTAATTTACATGGATAGCCAGTGTTTGATAAGGTTTGAGTAGAATTTTTTCAGACACTTCTGCATCTTCATAGTTTGAAATCAAAATTCGTCCATTTTGGTAGGCTACTGATAAGTCGATTTCCACTTCTGTGGCATAAAAATTATTGAGCACTAGTAACTTTTGATCCTCATGCTGGCGTTCAAAAGCGTAGACTTGCTGACTGTCTTCAAAAGCTGGTTTGTAACTTCCTTCTGAGATGATAGGCATTTCTTTACGAAGTCGAATCAAGTCTTGGTAGAAGGTGAAAATCGGGCCTTGGATTTCATTTTCTACATTGATGTGAGGGGAGGATTTTCCTGCCTTGAGCCAAGGTGTCCCTACTGTAAATCCTGCATTTTCCGAAGCATCCCACTGCATGGGAATTCGTGAATTATCACGCGACTTAGCCTGAATAATCTGGAAGGCTTCTTCCTGACTCTTCCCTTCTTCTAAGAGCATCTGATAGGCATTGATGGACTCGACATCCACATAGTCAGCCATGGAATCATAGTCTGGGTCAACCATTCCGATTTCCTCGCCCATATAAATATAAGGTGTTCCACGTGACAGGTGAATGCTGGCTGCTAGCATGGTAGCCCCTTCCTTGCGAAAGTTCTGAATATCGACAAAACGGTTTAAAGCGCGTGGTTGGTCGTGATTGTTCCAGAAGAGAGCGCTCCACCCATCTTTATCACTCATCTCCTTGCACCAGCTATGATAAAGACTTTTCAACTCTTCAAAATCAAAGGGAGCCAAGGTCCACTTTTGTCCATCTTTGTAGTCCACCTTGAGGTGATGAAAATTAAATGTCATGGATAATTCCTGACGGTCAGGCGATGAATAGAGGACACAATTTTCCATAGTTGTAGAAGACATTTCCCCAACTGTCATAAAGCTATCGTCGGAACCAAAAGTGGCTTGATTCATCATACGCAAATAGTCATGAACGATGGGCTTGTCTGTGTAAGCTGGCTTTCCTTCATTTTCAGGACAATCCACTAAGACCTCGTCCTTGCCAATCAAATTGATCACATCAAATCGGAAACCTTTGACACCCTTATCGCGCCAAAAATTAACAACCTTGAAAAGCTCCTTACGGACATTGGGATTGCGCCAGTTAAGATCAGCCTGGGTCTCATCAAAGAGGTGAAGGTAGTATTTCCCTGTATTCCCAAAGGGCGCCCATGCAGAGCCACCAAACTTAGACTGCCAGTCTGTTGGTTGGTCTTGGATGAAGAAAAAGTCTTGATAATACTTGTCACCAGCTAGGGCTTTCTGAAACCATTCATGCTCTGTCGAACAATGATTGAGTACCATGTCCAGCATAAAGACAATCTTGTGCTCTTGACCGACACGCACCATTTCCTCAAAATCAGCCATATCACCAAAAAGAGGATCAACTGCCATATAATCTGAAATATCGTAACCATTATCCCGTTGAGGGCTTGGATAGAATGGATTGAGCCAGACCATATCCACGCCCAACTTGGCTAGATAGGGGATTTTTTCGATAATTCCACGTAAGTCCCCAATACCATTGCCAGTGGTGTCTTTGTAAGATTTTGGATAGATTTGATAGACTACTTTTCCTTTATCAAGTGTCATCTGTTTCTCCTTTTCTGATAAAAGGGAGGAAGCAGTCTTCCTTCCCTATTTGTGCTATTTTGATTAGATTCGTGTTGCGACCATGAGAGCTTCTCCAGCTTGGATTGTTGTCGGATAAGTTCCAGTGATGGTCGCTGTATAAGCATCTTGGTTGGTGATGATAACAGGAGTTTCTGTTACCAGGCCTGCGGCCTTAATGACATCCATATCAAAACGAATCAGTTTCTGACCAACTGTGACATGGTCTCCTTGGGCTACAAAACTTTCAAAACCTTTGCCATCCAGACCTACTGTATCCATACCGATGTGAATGAGCAATTCCACCCCCTCGTCAGAGACAATACCGATGGCATGCTTGGTAGGGAAAAGAACCGTAACTGTCCCATTGACTGGAGAAGTCAACTCACCTTGACTTGGTTCAATGACCAGACCTTGCCCCATGACACCTGAAGCAAAGACTGGATCAGTTGCTTGACTTAGTTCTTTTACTTGTCCTTCAAGTGGGCTAACAATTTCTACTGGAGTATGTTCTACTGGTTCATGGCTCACAAATTCTGCTTCTTCTTGTGCAACGAATTCTGCCTGCAAGTCTGTATCATCCTCAGTTTTTGTAAAGAAACCAGCCTTGCGGAAGAAGAAAGTCAAGAGCATTGGAACAAGAATAGCGACTAGCATAGTTCCTGCAAATGGCAGCATGTATTGAGGTTGAATAGAGAGGATACCTGGCAAACCACCGATACCAATAGAAGCCGCAGTCACATTAAAAGTAACGGATAACATGCCTGCAAGGGCTGAACCAGTCATTCCAGCTACAAATGGATAAATATATTTTACATTAACCCCAAAGAGGGCTGGTTCTGTGACACCGAGATAGGCTGAAATAGTGGCAGGAAGTGAAACCTGAGCCTCACGCTCATCATGACGGTGCATGAAATAGTAAGCAAATACGGCCGAACCTTGGGCAATATTAGAAAGAGCAATCATAGGCCAGAGGGCAGTTCCACCAGCATCTGCAATCAATTGTGTATCAATAGCATTGGTCATATGGTGCAGACCTGTAATGACAAATGGAGCGTAGAGGGCACCAAAAATTGCACCGAAGAGCCATTTAACAGGACCAGTTAATCCTGCCAAGACAACTGATGAAAGTCCTTGCCCGATTGTCCAACCGATTGGTCCCAAAACAGTATGAGCCAAAATCAAGGCTGGAATTAAAGACAAGAAAGGTACAAAAATCATAGAAATCACTTCTGGGATATGCTTGCGCCAGAAAATTTCAAGATAAGACAGACTCAAACCTGCAAGCAAGGCTGGGATAACTTGGGCTTGGTAACCGATACGATTAACAGTAAAATAGCCAAAATTCCAAACCCAGTTTGCTGCAATTTCTGATGCAGGTGTCGAAGCAACCGCATAGGCATTAAGCAACTGAGGAGAAACCAAACAGATTCCGAGCACAATTCCTAAAATCTGGCTGGTTCCCATCTTACGAGATACAGACCAAGTAATCCCTACTGGTAAGAACTGGAAGATAGCTTCACCAGGCAACCAGAGGAAGTGATTGACACCTGCCCAAAACTGAGAGGTTTCTGTGATGGTCTTACCATCCAACATAGACCAATGGACACCTTCCAAGACATTACGAAAACCGAGGATCAATCCACCAACAATCAAGGCTGGAATAATCGGAGTAAAGATTTCCGCCAGAGTGGTCATGACACGTTGGACCACGTTTTGATTACTCTTAGCTGCTGACTTGGCTGCTTCTTTAGAAACACCCTCAATGCCTGAAACAGCTGTAAAATCATTATAAAAGATGGGCACATCATTCCCAATAATCACCTGAAATTGACCTGCATTGGTAAAGGTTCCTTTAACAGCTGGAATTGACTCGATAGCCTTAACATTAGCCTTTTTATCATCTCCTAAAACAAACCGCATCCGTGTCGCACAGTGGGTTACGGCAGTCACATTTTCTTTGCCTCCAATTGCTTGAAGCAAATCTTTGGCTTCTTGTTCAAATTTTCCCATTTGATTCTCCTTATACTTGTCAAAGCAAGTTTGATTTGATAAGTATATTGTAAACGATACCAAACTTGTATGCAACTTGTTTGGCATAAAAAGAGAATTTTTTTGTCATTTTTCTGGGACTTGTATGGTAAAATAGATACAGGTGTTCATTAAACTAGACTAAAAAGCCATTTAAGGAAGCAAAATGAAGAAATACCAACGATTATTTAAGCAAATCCAAGAAACCATTCAAAACGAGACTTACGCTGTCGGAGAGTTCCTTCCTAGTGAGCACGACCTTATGAACCAGTATCAGGTAAGCCGTGATACCGTCCGAAAAGCCCTGTCTCTCCTCCAAGAGGAAGGATTGATCAAAAAGATAAGAGGGCAAGGTTCTCAAGTCGTCAAAGAAGAAACTGTCAATTTCCCTGTATCCAACCTAACCAGCTACCAAGAACTAGTTCAAGAACTTAGACTGCGCTCTAAAACCAACGTGGTCAGTCTGGACAAGATTATTATTGATAAAAAATCCTCACTAATAACTGGCTTCCCAGAGTTTCGTATGGTTTGGAAGGTGGTCCGCCAGCGTGTGGTGGATGATCTGGTATCCGTTCTGGATACGGACTATCTGGATATGGAACTAATCCCAAATATCACTCGCCAAATTGCTGAGCAGTCCATCTATTCTTATATAGAGGACGACCTCAAACTCCTTATTGATTATGCTCAAAAGGAAATAACCATTGACCACTCAAATGACAGAGACAAGATTCTCATGGACATAGGCAAAGACCCTTATGTCGTTTCAATCAAGTCAAAAGTCTATCTCCAAGACGGGCGCCAGTTTCAGTTTACTGAAAGCCGCCATAAACTCGAAAAATTCAGATTTGTAGATTTTGCAAAACGTAAGAAATAAAAGACTGAAACACTAGATTTCAGCCTTTTTCTTTATCCCAAAACCAATTCATCACTGACGAGGCTTTGGCCACTATTTTTCTGGAAGAGATGCATGAGGTCTTCAACTGTCAGATGCTTTTTCTCTTCTCCTTTGACATCAACCACTATCTTGCCTTGATAGAGCATAATGAGACGATTACCGTACTCAATCGCATGGTTCATATCGTGGGTAATCATCAGAGTAGTCAACTGATGGTGCTCCACAATCTTTTGCGTCAAATCCATCACCATTTGACTCGTTTTCGGGTCAAGGGCCGCAGTGTGTTCATCCAATAACAAGAGCTTAGGCTTCACCAAGGCTGCCATGACTAGGGTCAAGGCCTGTCTTTGTCCTCCTGAAAGGTATTGAGTATCTACTTTCAAGCGATTTTCAAGACCGATATTCAATTCTTTTAAGGCCTCTTGGAACTGGATTCTATCCTTCTCCTTCACGCCCCAACCAAGTCCTCTCTTCTGCCCACGTCTCAAGGCAATAGCCATATTCTCCTCAATCGTCAAACGAGAAGCTGTCCCCATCTTAGGATCTTGAAAAACACGGGCAATATCCTTGGCTCTCTTTCGTACACTCAGATTTTTAATGGATTTCCCTTCCAACAAAAGGTCCCCTTCGTCCACAGATAGATTTCCAGCCAAGATATTCATCAAAGTGGATTTCCCTGCGCCATTTCCACCAATCACAGAGATAAAATCTCCCTCTTCAACCTCTAAATCTAATCCTTTGAGGACATGGTTTTCATTGACCGTACCTGCTTCAAATGTTTTATGAATATTTTCAAGTGTTAACAAACTTGCCATAACTTTCTCCTCCTATTCATTTCTCAGTTTCAAACCACGAATCTTTAATCTCTTTTGCAACTCTGGTGCAAATAGAACCAAGGCTAACAAGATTGCATTAAAGAGACGAACCAAATTTTGATCTAGATTTGGAATTTCATAGATATTTAAAATAATCAAACGGTAAACAATAGCACCGATTCCGATGGATAACAAGCGACCTCCAATGGTCAAGTCGTGTATCAATACTTCTGCAATAATGACTGCACTCAAGCCAACAACGATGGTTCCTGTCCCAGAAGTCACATCTGAAAATCCATCATTTTGAGCGAACAAGGAACCACACAGGGCAATCAAACCATTTGAAATCATATAACCAACAATCTTCATGGTGTCTACATTGACCCCATTAGCCTCACTCATAGGAATATTGTCCCCAGTCGAACGCAAAACCAAGCCAATCTCCGTTTTCATCAAAAGAGTCAAGACCAAACAAACAAGTAAGAGACAAACCAAGCTGAGCGTGAAAACAGCTTCTTCAGTTGTCATCCCCAAGCTCGCTAATTGTTTAAAGACAGTTGAAGAATCTCCCAAGGAAAGATTAGGCACACTTCCCATGATTTTAATATTGATGGAATAAAGCCCTGTCAAGGTCACAATCCCTGTCAAGAGAGCTGGAATTTTCATCTTGGTATGGAGCATTCCTGATACAAGACCTGCTACCATACCTGCCAGCAAAGCAAGTAAGGTCGCAATCCAAGGATTTATCCCTGCCTGTATCTGAGATACGACGACAGCCGCCCCAAGTGGAAAGGCACCTTCAGCAGTCATATCCGCAATATCCAAAATACGGAAAGTCAAGTAAACCCCAATCGCCATAATCGACCACAATAAACCTTCTGATAAACTAGATAATACAAAATTCATCTTAAACCTCCTTATTCCTTGCCTTCTAACTTACTAATATCAATTCCCAATGCATCTGCCATTTCTTGATTTGTATGTAATTCCAGTTTTTCAGGCAACTCAACTGCTATATTTTCTGGCTTCTCACCTTTTAAGACACGAACCAGCATTCTTGCTGTCTGACGTCCCAATTCTTCATAATTGGTTCCGTAGTTATACAAGCCACCAACCGCAACCATTTCTGTTGAACCACCGAATACTGGAACCTTGTGTTTAATAGAAACCTGCTTGACTGTTTCCATGGTTGATGAAATGATATTATCCGTTGGTACAAAAACCATATCCACCTCTGCCATCAAGCTTTCTGCAGCCGCCTTGACGTTGTTACTGTCCAAGATTGTTTTTTCAACAACGGTAAAGCCTTTTTCTTCCAGAAGACGCTTAGCTTCATCCTTTTGGACAACTGAGTTTGGCTCACTCTGAGTATAAAGAATTCCAATTGTTTTAGCTTTTGGCAACACTTTCTTTATCAAATTGATTTGGGTTGAAATGGCATCTGATGACTGATCGCTTGTCCCAGTTACATTGCCCCCAGGATGCTCTCTTGACTCAACCAACTTGGCACTGACAGGATCTGTTACCGCTGAAAAGATAACAGGTGTCGTTTGTGTTGTATTGGCCAAGCTCTGAGCAGAAGGCGTTGCGATAGCTAGAACGACATCACTAGATTCTGCTAGTTGCTGGGAAATCGTTTTTAGATTTCGTTGTTCTCCCTGTGCATTTTGCAAATCAATCTCGATATTTTTCCCCTCAACATAGCCTTGCTTGGCTAGCTCATCCACAAACCCTTCTCTAGTAGCGTCTAAGGACTGGTGGGTAATAAATTGCGAAATACCGATACGAAACACATCTTTTTTCTTATCTGCCTTCAACTGATGCAAACTGATCAGAGAGGTCAAGAGAATTCCCACTACCAAGAGGGGTGCTAGTAATTTTCGAACAACTTTCATAATGAAACTCCTTCTCAGAAAAGATAATACTCAATGAAAATCAAAGAGCAAACTAGGAAACTAGCCGCAGGCTGTACTTGAGTACGGCAAGGCGACGTTGACGTGGTTTGAATTTGATTTTCGAAGAGTATAAAACAAAAAACCGCCTAGATAATACCTAAACGGATGCTTGAAATAATCTAACAAGTTACAACTTAGCTAGTCCATTTAGATATTCATCTATATGGACCACAATCAAAAATCTTAGCCACATAGATACAAACAAATTGCTTGAACTGTTTGCATCCATGGTGACATGTCTACAAACACTATCTAAAGTAGCTAAAGTAAAAGTTTTGATTCATCGTTGCAGCTTGTTTCTTATTCATTTCTTTTTCTGCTTTCTTTTTTGATGTTTCCTATCTTACCACCTTTTTCATCAGCTGTCAAGAATATTTCAGAATTTTTTAAAATTTTTCGAAAATTCTTTCAGGATACTTTCAAAGATTTTTTCAAATCAGTCCAACAAAAAAAGGTTTATAATTCCCATAAAAATTGATATGGAAATTATAAAACCATTATTAGTTTAACCCTTGTTGGTAACGCGCTAATTCGGCTTGGTTAGCCCAAACATAGTGACCTGGACGGATTTCTACCATAGATGGCTTATCAGTCTCATAGTCGTGTTGACTTGGGTCGTAAACCTTCAAGACCTTCTTACGTTCCAAGATTGGATCTGGGATTGGTACCGCTGAAAGCAAGGCTTGAGTATATGGATGAATTGGATTGTTAAACAATTCTTCTGTTTCTGCAACCTCTACAATAACACCCTTGTAAATAACTGCGATACGATCTGAAATAAAGCGAACGACAGACAAGTCATGGGCGATGAAGAGATAGGTCAAACCAAGTTCTTTTTGGAATTTTTTGAGCAAGTTCAAGACTTGAGCACGCACAGAAACGTCCAAGGCTGAAATGGGCTCATCCGCAATAACAAAGTCTGGTTGCATGACCAAGGCACGGGCAATACCGATACGTTGACGTTGACCACCTGAGAATTCATGAGGGTAACGAGTCAAGTGCTCAGCAAGAAGCCCCACTTCACGGATAATATTTTTAACTTTCTCTTTACGTTCTTCTTCATCCTTGAACAGATGATGATTGTAAAGACCTTCAGAAATAATATAATCAACAGTCGCACGTTCATTCAAACTTGCGGCAGGATCTTGAAAAATCATCTGGATACGACGAATCAATTCTGCAGCTTGTTCACGCGATTTCTTACCATTAATCTTTTGACCATCAAAAATGATATCCCCATTACTTGTATCATTAAGACCGATGATGGCACGACCAATAGTTGTTTTCCCACTACCTGACTCACCTACAAGCGAGAAAGTTTCTCCCTTGTTGATAAAGAAGTTAGCATTTTTAACTGCGACAAACTTCTTACTTCCTTCACCGAAGGAAATTTCTAAATCTTTGATTTCTACTAATTTTTCAGACATTTCCTTCCTCCTAGTCAGCCAGATGGGCAAATCCCATTTTTTCACGAATCTTATCATGAAGATTTGCAATCACAGCTGGTTTTTCTACTTTTGGAGCATCCTCATGAAGTAGCCAAGTTTTAGCCCAATGTGTCTCTGATACTGAGAATTGAGGAGCTTTTTGTTCGAAGTCAATTTGCATTGCATAGTCAGAACGCAAGGCAAAGGCATCCCCTTTCAGGTCAGTATAAAGTGACGGAGGTGTTCCTGGGATTGAGTAAAGATCCCCTTTATCATCAGCAAGCTGAGGCAAGCTAGACAAGAGACTCCATGTATATGGATGGCGAGGGTCATAGAAGACTTCCTCAACAGTTCCATACTCAACGATTTCTCCTGCATACATAACCGCTACCTTATCTGCAATACTTGCCACCACACCAAGGTCGTGGGTGATAAAGATTGTTGTGAAATGGTACTCGTTTTGTAAAGATTTCAACAAATCAATAATCTGAGCTTGGATGGTCACATCCAAGGCAGTCGTTGGCTCATCACAAATCAAGACATCAGGTCGGCAGGCAAGAGCAATCGCAATAACGATACGTTGACGCATTCCTCCAGAATATTGGAATGGGTATTCATCAAAACGTCTATCTGCATCTGGAATCCCAACCTTATTCATGTAGTCAATGGCCAATTCTTTCGCTTCTTTAGCTGTTTTTCCTTGGTGTTTTACAATAACTTCTGTAATCTGACTACCAATTGTTTTAATTGGGTCCAAACTAGTCATTGGATCTTGGAAGATAGTCGCAATCTTAGCGCCACGAATTTGTTCCCAATCCTTGTGAGAAGATAAAGCTGTCAAATCTTGACCACGGTAGTCAATGCCACCTTGGGCAATGCGACCATTTTCTTCAAGCATACCTGTGAAAGTCTTTGTCAAAACAGATTTTCCTGATCCTGACTCACCTACCAAGGCTAATACTTCTCCTTCAACTAGTTCAAGGGAAACGCCGCGAATGGCTGTCAATACTTTGTCACGAACGTCAAATTCCACGACAATATCGCGAGCAGTCAAAATTACATTTTTTTCTTTTGTCATTTCTACTCCTATCTATGTGTACGTGGATCACTAGCATCCGCTAAGTTTTGACCAACTACGAAAAGGGATAAGGATACCAAGACAAGAGTTGTCAATGGAATCCAGAAGAGGTATGCATTTGTCGTTACGTTCTGAGAGTAATCTGAAATCAAACGACCTAAACTTGGAACTGTAATCGGCAATCCAAGTCCAAAGAATGAAAGGAAAGCTTCGTATGAGATAAAGGCTGGAAGCATTTGAGATGTCGTCGTAACGATAACAGATACCAATTGTGGCATAATGTTTTTTACAACAATCTTAAAGGTTGGTGTTCCAAGTGTACGTGAAGCAAGGTTATACTCCAAGTCACGATAACGCATGATCTGAATACGAATTGAGTAAGCAATACCAATCCAAGTAGTCACACTCATAGCAAAAATCAGATTCCAGAATCCAGCTCCGATTGAGTAAGTCAAGACAATGACAATCAAAAGAGATGGGATGTTTGAGATGACATTATAAACTTCCATCATCACACGGTCAACTGATTTTGAAATTCCCCAAATACCACCGACAAAAACACCGATAACCAAGTTAATCACTGTCGCAATCACAGAAATGAGGATAGAGTTACGAGCTCCGAACCAGACACCGTCAAAGAGAGATTTACCGTTACTGTCTGTACCGAACCAATGCTCAGCATTTGGCTTGATATAACGAGCACTAAAGTCGTTTACTTTGCTGACATCATTGAAATCAAACTTAGAAAACATTGGGTAGATGAAACTCATCAAAATGATAGCTACCAAGATTCCCAACATGACTACAGTTGATTTCTTCTTCATAAATTGTCTAAACACTGAGCCCCAGTATGAATAGGCTGGCGCATCAATGGCTTCAGAGGCAAAATCGTCACGTTTTACGAACTGAAATTTTTCTTTATCGATTGTAGACATTATTTGCCTCCTTTCTCAGTCAATTTAATACGTGGGTCAATAATAGTCATCCAAATATCTCCCAAAAGAAGTGAGAAGATAGAAATACATGTAAAGATGAAGACAAGACCTACGACCATAGAGTTATTAGATGCTTTTACAGAGTCAATCAACATTTTACCCATACCTGGGAAGGCGAAGACTGTTTCAGTAAGAGTTGCACCACCGATAACTCCGATAACGGCACCAGGAATACCTGAAACCAAAGGAACCATTGCGTTTTTAAAGATATGTTTGTTTGAAATTTCTTTTTCAGACAAACCTTTGGCACGAGCAAAACGAACGAAGTCTTGAGATTGCAAATCAATCATGTAACGACGAATCCAGATAGCTGTACTTGGTGCTCCTAGCAACCCTAGAATAACTGCTGGCAAGACATAAGAACGCCAATCTCCAGCACCCAAGATAGGGAACGAATCTGGAAGACCAATAGATGATCCAATCAAACGAACAATATAAACCAAAGCAATCGTTGGAAGAGCAAGCAAGAAGGTCAAAGCACCTGTCGAGAAGCTATCAATCCAAGTATTCTTGTGGCGAGCCATAGCAGACCCAAGAGGGATTGCAATAGCATACGAAATAATCAAACCAATTAATCCAGCAACAGCAGAGCTTGCAATCATTGATGGATACTGATAGTTGCTCTCTGTAGCTGTATACGGATCATTTTTACCATAGTTGGCTACCTCACGAGCGTCTGCCTGACTAGGTGATTTATAAGTACGTGAGTAAATATCTACAGATGAAGTCTTCTTACCAGTAGGGAATTGAACTTGTCCAGTCTTTGTTTGTCCTTGACCTTGTGTAATGACTTGAAGTACGGGAGTGTTTGCATAAGTTGGGTAAGAATCACCTAAATTAACATTCACAAAGTTTTGGTGTACAAATGGGAATTGGTTGTTAAAATACAACAGATACTTATGTTTTGTACCTGAACCAACCAACGACCATCCAATAGCAGGGTCATTTTCAAAGCGAAGATAGCGTTCTAAGTTTGGATTTTCAGGGTCTTGTATCTTGTTTGTATGATCAATATCAAGCAAGTTAGCATAGAATTTGAAAACACGTTCAAAAATTGGAATTTCACGCGTAGCATAGAACTGACCACTCTCTGAAAATACACCTAGTGTCCAACCATTACCTAATTGATTAATGTATTTTTCATAAATCGCTTTATTGCTATCATTAGCATCAACTGTTACCGATGAGTCTAATTTACTAGCTTTTTCTTGCAGCTCCTTGGTATCGTAATACTCGATATAGCCCATACGCTCATAAACAGTATTTTCATAGTTATCTCGTTTATCTGGAGTAGTTGCAATCTTATTATAGTTGGTATCCTGTTTAAAAATCAATTTACGAGGTACCATCGTATAGATAATCGTGTAGGTTAAAGTTGTCACCAAGAAAATAGACAACAATGAACGCAAGACACGCATAAAAATATATTTCTTCATATCGTTTCCTTTTTAAATCCCAAAAGAACCTTCTCCTCATGGAGAGAAAGTTCTCTTGAGAGTTATTTATTTAACGTGTTTAGTCAATTCTTTTTGAACTTTTTCGTTTGATTCTTTTTTCTCTTTGAGCCATTTCTCACGAGCTTGTTCATAATCAGCCTTTGTTACAACCTTATCTTGTAACTGAACATATTTGAAGTAGACATCTGAAGCTTTATCTCCAGATTGGCTATAAGAAGCTGAGAATGGTACAACACGAGAAATAAATGGTGCAGCACCACTAGAAGACATAGCTGGTAAGAAGAGTGAGCTGTCTGTCAACCAAGCTTGAGCAGCAGCATATTTTTCATAACGCTTGTTAAGATCACTTGTTTCTTTTCCAGCTTCATCAAGCAATTTATCGTAATCTTTCATACCAACTTTTGCTGTAGCTGCATTTGATGGGTCATCATAGCCCATATAAGTTTTCGTTTGCTCACTATTAGTTGATTTAAGGATGTCAAGATAAGTTGATGGATCTTCATAGTCAGGATTCCATCCAACAGCACCTGAAAGATCCCAATCCTCAGCCGCCGCATTAGCAGCATAATAAGTCACATTAAAGAATTCATCTTTAGAAATTTGTTGAATATCGACGACAACATTTGCTTCGCCTAAAACTTTTTCAACTGATTGTTTGAACGACTGAATACGTGCAATATAGTTTTTAGACGTTTGGTCTACTGGAACATCCAAATGGATAGGGAATTTCACACCTTCTGCTTCCAGAGCAGTTTTAGCTTTAGCAAATTCTGCTTTAGCTTTGTCAGCATTAAAGAGACCGTCTTGACCATCAGCAAAGTTTACATTTTTCCACTCGTCTCCATAAGTCGTAACTTTTTCAGCAACCAAGTCACCGAAAGTTTTTTCACCTGCAGAAACAAAGTCCGGTTTCACAAATAGGTTACGAACTGCTAGAGGAGCACCTTCTTTACCGTTAACTTGAGCAGAATAAGCTGTACGATCAAAGGCAAAGTTCAAGGCTTGGCGGAAGTCTTTGTTAAGAAGAGCTTTCTTAGTAGATGTTTTCTCATCATCTGTTGTTTTAGAGGTATATTTGTAATTTTGACGATCGATATTTACACCTAAACCTCCGACACCAGCTCCTGATGGAGTGTAGAAAATATTATCCTTGTATGACTCCTCTACTTTTGAGAAGTTTGAACTTGTTGGGTAAAGACGAGCAAAACTATAAGCTCCACTTGTAAAATTACGTTCAAGTGATTCTTGGTCTGAACCATCAAAGTATGCAAGTGTGACTGTATCTAAATGAACATTCTCTTTATCCCAGTACTGCTCATTCTTAGCAAATTCGATAGAAGATTTAGCAGTCAAACCTTTAAGCAAGAAAGGTCCGTTATAAAGTAAGGATGTAGGATCTGTTGCTTTAGCAAAATCAGAACCTTTTGATTTTTCAAATTCTTCGTTTAACGGCCAGAAAATTGAGTAAGCCATCTTAGAATTCCAGTATGGTTCTGGTTGATTCAAAGTATACTCAAGAGTATAATCATCAACCGCTTTAATACCTACTGTAGAGAAATCTTTTGAATTACCTGTCAAATAGTCAGATAGACCCTTAACAGAAGTTTCAGCTAGGTAAAGCGCTTCTGATTTTTTATCTGCCGCATGTTTCAATCCATTCACGAAATCTTTAGCAGTCACTTCAGCATATTCTTCGCCATCAGATGTCATCCATTTTACACCTTTACGAATTTTGTAGGTATAAGTCAATCCATCTTTTGATACAGACCAGTCTTCTGCAACCGCAGGAGTCAAGTTCCCATATTTGTCATTTGTAAAGAGGCCATCGATTCCGTTTGAAGTAGCCACTTTCGTACTCTGTTTTCCAGAGATAAGATAGTCCAATGTTTCTGGATCAGCTGAATAAACATAGCCGTAGGCTTTTGGAGCTGTCGAATCAGATGATTTCGAATTTCCACAAGCAACTAACACACCTGTTGCTAATAAAGCAATTCCTGCTGCAACAAATACTCTACTTTTTTTCATGTTTGTAACTCCTATTGAAAAATTTTAGCATATTGGAAATTATAACATATATCTTCTAAAAAGTAAACGAATTTTCAGAATATTTAGGCGTATTTCTACCAAAAAAATTTTATTTGTCAAGTTTTTTCACTTTTTCATCTCATTTCATGAAAAAGTTACTCTAAATAGCTACCTAAAAACCTTTAAATTCATACTTTCCTTACATTTTTATTTATAGACATAAAACTCATTTTTGTAAACTATTTTTTTGATTAAGAAACTATTGACGTAGAGAAATTTTCAAGGTATAATAGTAAGAGTTATGGCGGTATAGCCAAGTGGTAAGGCACGGCTCTGCAAAAGCTTGATCGTCGGTTCAAATCCGTCTACCGCCTTCTATAACTTGATTTATCAAGTTGCAAATGAATAGAAAGCCCAATTTAAAGGGCTTTTTTCTTTTTCTTCAAATAATTAAAGGATAGATTTAAAGAACTTTTGGAGCAAGTTTGGAGCTGAGTTTTTTCGAGGACACAATTCCCTTTCGAAATCAACTGAAAAAAGCTTCGTCACACCTGGTGACAAAAGCCTCTAGTTTACTCTGTTTCTTCTTCTATTTCAAATTCTGTGATCTGGACTTTTACTTTGGTAACACGTCCATTTTTCACTTTATCATTGGTTAGGATAAGCTGTTTGTTTTGGCTGACCAATTCATAGCTGAGTTTCTCAGTCGTTGGAATGGTCCCAACTCCTGTCAAATAATAACCAGCGATGGTATCAACGTCATCACTTTCCAGTTCAACATCAAAGTAGTCATTGAAATCATTGAGATTCATGGTACCTTGAACGATATAAGTATCTTCTCCAATTTTATGAACTTCGATTTCAGCCTTATCTGTTTCGTCATCGATTTCCCCAACGATTTCCTCTAAGAGGTCTTCCAGGGTCACCAAACCAGCCATCCCACCGTATTCATCTAGCAAGATTGCCATTTGTCTTTGGGTATTGCGCAATTCTTTTAACAAGTCATCCACAAAAATAGTTTCAGGAACAAAAAGTGGATCTTGTAAGATTTTCTTCCAAACAATATTGTCAAAACCGTCCACAAAGCCCGCCTTAAGGAGACTCTTGGTGTGAATGATCCCAATCACATTGTCCTTATCCCCATCATAGACAGGGATACGAGAATAATTTTGTTTTAAAATACTTTGGATGATGGTTTGACTATCATCCTGAATATCGACCATGAAGGCATCCGTTCGAGGAACCATGACTTCTCTGGCCATTAATTCGTCCAGTGAAAAAATCCCTTGTAACATCTCAATTTCGTCAGCATCTAGTGTTTCTTCACTATTGGTCAGCATGTACTCAATTTCATCACGGGTCATTTTTTCGTCAGCATCGTCAAAGGTCATCGGAGTCAAGCGACTCAAGAGATTGGTAGATGCAGATAAGAGCCAAACAAAGGGACTAACTAGTTTCCCCAGCCCAATGATAACTGGCGCTGTACGAATCGCCAAGGCATCCTTTAGATTAAGAGCGATTCTCTTAGGGTACAATTCCCCAAAAACGATGGAAATATAAGTCAAAAATGCTAAAGATAGAAAACTTGCTACGGCATAAGCTGTTTCGCCATTTCCAAGCCAAGATGCAATTTCTCGTCCCAGAGTTTCTGCCAAACTCGCCCCTGATAAGATTGTAATCAGGGTAATCCCTACTTGAATGGTTGATAAAAAGTGGTTAGGATTTTCTAGTACCTTCAGCAGACGGATATAGCGTCTATCTCCTTCTTCTGCCTTTTGTTCAACCCGCGCACGATTTAGTGACACCATGGCCATTTCTGTGGCTGAGAAAAAGGCATTTAACACCGTCAAGATAAACAATAAAACAAATTGTAGCAACAAATTCTGACTACTTGGGTCTTCCATAGTTCTTCTCCTAAAATAGTATCTTACCGTCTATTATATCACAAAATATAGTCCAGTACATATTATTTTTTCTCAGTGTCTATTCTAGTTCTACTTAAATTGTCCAAAAAAGAACCCCTACATCCACAAGTGACATAGGAGTTTATTTTGTATTTTACTGAGTAACAGTAACTTCTCCAGTTCGGTAATCCAGTTGAAGTCCTTTTTGAACATTGGGAACTAGAACATTAAATTCCAATTCTCCGTCTGAAGACTTGGCTTCAATCTGTGAAGCTGAAGGAACTAAATCCTCATTCGAAGCGTAGTAAAGGGTTACACGGTAACGGACACGCTTGTTTTTATCCAAGGCCTTACGTACCATGCTTTCATAGTAGTTTTGACCAGTCGAATCCTCGGCTTGCGCCTGATTTGCCCAGGCTGTTTGAACAGCAATGTTTTTAGGATTGCTTGTCGAGGCATCAAAACCATCCAAGCCACCGATTAAGGCATAGCCTAACAAGTGACCTCTATCGACCGCATGGGTATAAGTACCCTTTAGATTCTTAACCTGATGCCAGCCTGGAGGAGTCCAAGAAGTCGAACCATTCCCAGTTTCTTCACGATTCTTGTATTGGCGAGTAGCCTTAGACAAGAGCGCATTAGCTACGGTTGGTACCGTTTCCTTGCCCACTGTCTTTGTTTTATTATCAGCGTAGGGCTTACTTGAAACCTTAGCATCTAGATTTGTTTTATTACCATTGACGATAAAAGCACCTGAGCCATTCCACTCCAGACTCCCTTTTACTTGACTCTTGACTGCGTCTGTTAAGACACTCTCTGCCAATGCTTGACTAGGAGCTTCAGACGCTTGGTTTTTCTGACTAAGCTTGGTTTTGGGACTATTAGCTGTCGACTGCATCTGCTTGATATAATAGCTCCCTGCAGACAAAAGCAATAACACTAGCAGTCCGATTAGTGTCTGTCTTGTTTTTTTATCCATTTTTCTCCTTATCTCTAGAAAAAGACTGGTTCTCCAGCCTAATTTCCTGTAAATTTATGAATTAATTCCTGCCATTTTGCTGGAGACAGGATAGCCCATGGATCTTGGCCCTTGCCCAAGATTCCATAACCTACCATTAAGCCGACACCTAGGGCTAGAGCACCTAAAAACAGTACCAAAATGACTAGAAGTAAACGCTTGATTACGTAGCTTGATTTCTTATTCATCTTCATCACTTGCCTCAATCCGCTGAATCTTAGCGCCTAGCTGCGCCAACTTCTCATGGAAACGGTAGTAACCTCTATCCAAGTGAACCAATTTACCAACTACAGTTTCTCCTTGTGCTACCAAACCTGTCAAAATCAAGGCAGCACTGGCACGAAGGTCAGTTGAAAGAACTTCTGCTCCCTGCAAAGGCTGTCCACCAACAATACGAGCTGTATCACGGATAATCTCAGAGTGCAAGCCCATGCGACGCATTTCTTCTAGATGTTGGAAACGATTTTCGAAAACTGTCTCCACCATAGTTGATTCCCCTTTTGCGACGGTCATCAAGGCTGTAAATTGGGCCTGCATATCTGTTGGAAATCCTGGGTGGGGCAAGGTTTTCACATGAACAGCTTTTAGATTTTCTAGTTGAGAGCGAACTCGAATTCCTTCAGTCTCCTCTGTCACTTCCACTCCCATTTCAAGCAACTTGGCAATCAAGGGACGGTTGTGCTCCCAGACAGCGTCTCGAATCAAGACATCACCACCAGTCATGGCAGCAGCTACCATAAAGGTTCCTGCTTCGATACGGTCTTGGACTACATTATGAGTCGTACCATGAAGTTTCTCAACACCGGTAATGGTAATGGTCTCTGTACCAGCCCCTTTGACCTTGGCTCCCATTTCATTGAGGAGAATAGCTAGGTCCACAATCTCAGGCTCACGCGCAGCATTTTCAATCACTGTTACCCCATCAGCTAGAGTCGCTGCCATCATCAAGTTCTGCGTTGCATCAACACTTGGAAAGTCCATATAGATATGAGCGCCATGCAATCGTTCTGCCTTGGCTTCGATATAACCAGCTGTCTGACTAATCTTAGCCCCCATAGCTTCTAGACCTTTCAAATGCAGATCAATAGGGCGGCTACCAATCGTACAACCACCTGGCATGGATACCTTGGCATGACCTACACGGGCAAGGATTGGTCCCAAGACAACGATAGATGCACGCATCTTGCTGACATACTTGTAAGGAGCTTCCTCAGTGATATCGCCAGTCGCGTCCACCTCGACAAGATGAGTCTCCTCATCAAAATCTACCTTGGCATTCAAACCACGAACCACCTGATTCATAGTGAAAACATCTGACAAAATAGGAACATTCTGCAAGACGGTCTTTCCTTCACTTGCTAGAATAGTCGCTGCCAACAATGGTAAGACTGCATTCTTTGCTCCTTCGATCGTAACACTTCCTACCAGACGATTATCGCCACCTTGAACCACAATTTTTTCCATGCTTATTTCCTTTACTCTTGATTTTATAATAATCCTCTAAGCGCTTCTTGCCACAACTGATACAGGCTGATAAAGAAAGAACTCATGATGTAGCCCATTACAATGCTGAAAAGAGCTATCAACAAACGGACTTTTCTTGTATTCTCAGCTGTCACTTTTAAAACCTTTTCCCATCTAACAAGATCCTTTAAAAGGTAAAAACTCACATAAATAAAGAGCATGTGACTACTTAGAGTGAATAATAATTGAACCATTTGACTATTATACCATCTTCTCTGTTTGTGCGCTAGTTTGGAAACTTCACTTAAAATCTAGGGATTGTTTTTCAAGTAATCAATTGCATCTTGTAGGGTTTTAACTGGCACGATTTTCATATCAGTCTTGATTGTTTTGGCTGCTTCTAGGGCTGTTTGGTAGTTGTTTTTCGCATCCGGATGCGCTTTTTGTTCTTCTTCACTAACAGGGTTATCAGGGGCAAAGAAAATAGCAGCACCTTCTCTAGCCGAAGCTACAACTTTCTTATCAATACCTCCAATATCCCCCACATTACCATCACGGTCAATAGTTCCGGTACCGGCAACAATGCGGCCATTACGAAGGCCAGGGTCCGCTATTTGAGTATAGATAGCTAGACTAAACATGAGACCAGCACTTGGGCCACCAATACCAGCTGTTGAAAAGCGAATTGGGACATCACTGGTCACTTCCGTACGGTCAATCAAACCGATTCCAATCCCATTTTTGCCATTTTCCAAGGTGATAATCTTACCTTCTGCAGACTTGGTTTGCCCATCCTCTTCATAGGTCACCTTGACGGAGTCCCCTAGTTTTTGAGAATTGACGTAATCAATCAAGTCTTTGGAACTGTCAAAGGTTTGATCATTGACTGCTGTGACCGTATCAGAGATGTTGAGAATCCCTTTAAAGGTCGAATTATCCGTCACAGTCAAAACATAAACCCCAAGATATTTTAGTTCAATATCCTTACCAGCTGTTTTTAGCCCTTGATACTTAGCCATATTTTGCGATGTTTGCATGTAGAATTGATTGATCCGCATAAATTCAACATCAGAAGAGCCACCTGTAGTCTCTTGGGCACTACGAATATCTGTAAAAGGCGTCAACCAAGCATAAATCATATGGGCTAAAGTAGCGTGCTGGACACCAACCGTAACGAATTGATAGGCACCAGCTTCCTTATCTTCTGTGTCATTGACTTTAAGGACTTGGCGAATATCTTCCGAACCACCTGGAACCTCTATATAATAGGGCAAGGGCACTACAAATGCCAAGAAAGTCACAATTAAGGCCGCAATGACATATAAGGGCCATCTAATCTTTTTTTTCATTTCTTATTTCCTCCAAAATACTATCAGGAACATAGCAGGCAATATCCTGACCAAACTTCAAAAGCTCTCTAACACCGGATGAACTGAAATAGAGATGTTCAGGTCGACTATGTAAATAAATGGTCTCTATATCAGGAGACAACTGATGGTTGTAGTAATCAAAACTGGCTTCATATTGCAAATCCGAAGCATTTCTCAAGCCTCGCACTAGGGAAGTAGCCCCCAGTCTTTTTGCAACGTCAACCACCAATTCATCATGAGAAGACACGACTTTAACATTTCCCAAATGTTTCACAGCCTTTTCTAACCCCCGTTTACGATTTTCAAGAGGGAGAAATCCCTGTTTGTGGGGATTGAAAAAAATTCCGACATAGAGCTTATCAAAAAGTCTGCTCGCCCGTTCAACGATATCCAGATGCCCATTTGTCATCGGATCAAATGAGCCTGTGAATAAGCCAATCTTATCTGACATAGACTGTCACCTTACTAATTCCATAAATCTTTTCCTTCCAGATACCCAGGCAGGCAATTTCTTCTGGAAGTTCAACGGCCTTATCCGTCTCACACACGACCATGACATCTTCAGAAAAAAGCTCTCTCTCAGCCATTTTTTCAATATCTGCTACGATTTGTTCCTTGGCATAAGGAGGGTCTAAGAAAATGAGGTCAAATTCCCCAGATACCTGTTCCAATGCCCTTTCTGCATCCATCTTGAGGAGTTGAAATTTTCCAACTTCCTTGGTCATCTGAATATTTTCAGCCACGATGGTCTGAGCCTTACGGTCTCGCTCCACCAAAACAGCGCTGGACATGCCACGCGAGACTGCCTCAATAGATAAACCACCACTACCTGCATAAAGGTCCAAGACTCGTCCACCTTCAAAGTAGGGACCAATCATGTTAAAAATGGCTCCCCTAACCTTATCCGAAGTAGGTCTTGTCGTCTTGCCTTCTAATGTCTTGAGGGGACGTCCCCCATAGATTCCTGATACGATTTTCATACCGTTTATTATACCAAATTATGGGCGAAAAGAGAAAGAAAACCGAACCTTGCGGTTCGATTCTCTACAAAATATTTTCGTAAGTATCGCGGACTTCTTGAGGCCAAACACTTGTTTGCACTTCCCCAATATGTTTCTTGCGAAGAAGGAACATGGCCATCCGAGATTGTCCAATTCCTCCACCGATTGTCAATGGGAATAGACCATTCAACAAAGCCTTGTGCCATTCCAATTCCAAGCGGTCTTCATCACCTGTAATGGCAACCTGACGACGAAGCGTTTCTTCATCTACACGGATCCCCATAGAAGACAACTCAAAGGCTCCCCCCAGAGACTCATTCCAAACAAGAATATCGCCATTCAGACCCTTGTAACCATTTTCAGATTCGCTCGTCCAGTCATCGTAGTCTGGTGCACGTCCATCGTGCGGTTTACCGTCTGGTAATTCACCACCGATACCAATCAAGAAAACAGCACCAAATTCTTTACAGATAGCATTTTCACGCTCTTTTGGTGTCAAGTCTGGGTAGCGTTCTACCAACTCTTCTGTGTGGATAAAAGTGATTTGTTTTGGCAAGATTGATTCGATGTCATAGCGGGCTTCAACAGCTAGCTCAGTAAGGCGAATAGCCTTGTAAATCTTCTCAACTGTTTCTTTTAGATAAGCGATATTACGTTTACCATTTGGGATAACCTTCTCCCAGTCCCACTGGTCAACATAAACAGAGTGAGTCGCATCCAGCGAATCTTCGTCTGGACGAAGGGCCTTCATGTGGACGAAGAGACCTTCTCCCTCACCGAAACCAAAACGAGCCAAAGTATGGCGTTTCCATTTAGCAAGGGAGTGCACCACTTCATAAGTAGCATCAGGGATTTGGAGAACCTTGACCGATACGGCATTCTCCACACCTGATAAGTTGTCCTGCATCCCGTCACCGACCCTGCTCAAGATAGGACCTTGAACTTCGATAACTTCTAACTTATCTTTCAAATACTGGGTAAAAGTGTTTTTAACAAAGGAAATTTCTTCTTGTTGATGAATAAAACTTTTCTTCATAGGCTACTCCTCAAAAAATTAATTAAAAGCATTATACACCTATTTTCAAGAAAAGGAAAGAGAAATTTTAAAAAAATCAGTGCTCCTTCGAACACTGATGTTAGGTACCTTCTAGTCATTACGACCGAAGATACGTAAAATACTTAGGAAGAGATTGATAAAATCAAGATAGATACTGAGAGCCATTGACACAACCCAACCTGTCGCTACACGGCCTTGTGATTGTTCATAAGTGAGACGAATTCTTTGGTTGTCCCAAGCAATCAGACCAGAGAAGACCAAGACCATGGCTACACTAATCATATAATCAAAGAAACCGCTAGCCAAGAAAATATTGACTACCATAGCAATCAGCAAACCGATAAGCGCCGCCATCATAGCCCGACCAAGGCCACTCAAATCTTTCTTGGTGAAGATACCAACTGCCGCCATGACAAAGAAGAGAAGGGCGCTCGACACAAAGGCGGATAAAACTGTACCCGGAGTATAGAAGGCCACCACAAAACTGAGGGTAAAGCCGTTTAAAACGGAGTAAAGTAAAAATACTGGAAGAGCAGCTGGACTATTCTTTAAGGCCATACTGCTGGCAACGAAAACCAAGGCCAATTCCGCAAAAGTAGCAATGGTCAACCAGAGGCGTCCCTGCATCAAAAAGTAAACTAACTGAGACTGAAAGACCGTCAACATAAGGCCTGATACCAAAGCAGATAGTCCAATCCCCAGACCAACAAAGGCATAAACCTTAGCATAAAATTGATTGAGACCTGCGCGGTCGTGAATAATAGTGTGATTCATCTTTTCTCCTTTTCTATGAACATCTTTCCTTGATTATAACAAAGAAAGTTAAAATTAGCTTAAATGGAAAATTAAAATACCGGCTGCAACGGCAACATTGAGACTCTCTGCCTGACCCTTCATGCTAATGTGGACCAACTGATCCGCATTTTCAGCCATGAGGGGACTAATTCCTTGCCCCTCATTTCCCATAACCAAGATAAACTGATCTAAATGAGGCAAGTCACGATAATCTTTAGAATTCTTGGAAATAGTGGTTGCCAGCACAGGGATACCTGCCTTTTTAGCTTCCTCGAGAAGCGCTTGGCTCGACATCCGATAAATAGGCAGATGAAAATGACTGCCTTGCATAGAACGTAGGGTCTTGAGACTGTAGATGTCTGCCGACTTATCTGAAACAATCACTCCTGTAAAGCCTGCTGCATCCGCAGTCCGAATGATAGTTCCCACATTACCAGGATCTTGCACATCTTCCAAAAACAAGAACTTGCCTTGACTCAAATCAGACTGCCCTACTTCTTCTTTTTGAACCACGGCAACAATTCCCTGTGGAGTCTGAGAATCTGCCAAATCTAGCAAAATATCCTCTGACACCCAGACAGTTTGCAGAAAAGCAGCTAACTGATCTCGGTAAGTTTCTAGGGCAAAAATCTTCTCAATCGTCACTCCAGCTTGAACAGCTTCTTCAAACAAGTGCCATCCTTCAATCAAATAGGCAGACTTGCGGTATTTTTTTTGGTGTAATTTCTTGGCATTTTTTACCACAGAATTGGCTTTTGAGGTTATAATAGTCATAGAAATATTATAACACAATCAAAGGGGTTTGGTATGCAAAAGGTTAGAATGATTGCCCAAGGCAGGGTACAGGGAGTCGGCTTTCGTTGGGGTGTTTACAGCCTGGCACTTGAAATTGGTGGCATCACAGGTCGTGTCTGGAATAATGACGATGGCACAGTGGAGATCTTAGCCCAAGCAGACTCATCTGCTATCATGGCGAAATTTATCCAAGAAATCCGAAAAGGACCGACACCTTTTTCAAAAGTCAGCTACTTAGATGTCCAACTGAGCAACTTTCCTCCTTACCCTGACTTTAAAATCGCAAATTAGGTCTCTAGAACTATTGTATATTTTGTAAAAAAACAGTAGAATAGAAAGGTATAATTTTTAAAGAAGGAATAAAAACAGTGAAATCTATTAAACGTTTTGCACTCTCAGCTATGGGAGTGGCTATGTTGCTAGTCTTGACTGGTTGCGTTCAGATTGATAAAGCAACAGGTAAGCCAATTGGTCCCGTTTGGGATTTCTTGGGTGCTCCGATGGGAGAAGCTATCAAGTACTTCGCTACTGATAAAGGTCTAGGCTTCGGTGTCGCTATCATTATCGTAACCATTATCGTGCGCTTGATTATCTTGCCACTTGGTATCTACCAATCATGGAAAGCAACGCTTCACTCTGAAAAGATGAACGCCCTCAAGCACGTCCTTGAGCCACACCAAACACGTCTCAAAGAAGCAACCACTCAAGAAGAAAAACTAGAAGCCCAACAAGCTCTCTTTGCCGCTCAAAAAGAGCACGGCATCAGCATGTTTGGTGGCGTAGGATGTTTCCCTATCCTCCTTCAAATGCCTTTCTTCTCTGCTATCTACTTTGCTGCCCAGCATACTGAAGGGGTTGCTCAAGCAAGCTACTTAGGCATTCCTCTAGGTTCTCCAAGTATGATTTTGGTTGCCTGTGCTGGTGTCCTTTACTATCTTCAATCGCTCCTTTCACTTCACGGAGTAGAAGATGAAATGCAAAGAGAACAAATCAAGAAAATGATTTACATGAGCCCACTCATGATTGTCGTCTTCTCCCTCTTCTCACCAGCTAGTGTTACACTTTACTGGGTTGTCGGTGGTTTCATGATGATTCTCCAACAGTTTATCGTCAACTATATCGTTCGTCCAAAACTTCGCAAAAAAGTCCGTGAAGAACTAGCCAAGAACCCACCAAAAGCACGTGCTTTCTCTACACCAAGTGGACGAAAAGACGTTACTCCTGAACAACCAACTGCTATCACAAGCAAGAAAAAACACAAAAATCGCAACGCTGGAAAACAACGTTCGAGATAAAGCTGCGTATATTATCCAATAATTAAAAAACGAATGAATGATAAATAGTTTTCATCAACTAGATATCATCATTCGTTTTTATTATCTACTGTTACATCTTATACTAGTCGAAAATGTTAAATAGTTTAAAAGCTCACATATAAAAACGATTCAATCATAAATTAACAAGTAAATCACTATGATTTAATACAATTCACAGTTATTAAAACTTCTGCTCCCTCGTCTCTATTTCTAAGCTCAACTCGGCCTTTGTGTAGTTTTGCAACTCTACATACAAAACTAAGTCCAATACCATAATGTTGCTCTTTAACCGATCTAGCTTTATCCATACGATAAAAGAGCTTCCCAAAATTATTTAAAACTTCTTCTGGAAATTCAGAGCCATTATTCCATATACTTATTTTCAATTCTTTCCCCTCTTGCTCTACCCTAATGTTAATTTTAGGATTCTGTTTATCTGCATACTCCAAAGCATTTGTTAAAATATTTTGTATTGCACGAATCAGAAGAGATGGATTTATATAATAGTTTTCAGTTCCTTTCACATTTTGTTCAAAAGAAAACTTCATCTGACCTTTTATCAAAAAAGAGACTTCTTTCTCTAATTCATTGATAAAATCTGAAGAGGAATATTCCGTCCAACCTGTCTCATCATCATAATAGGTTTTAGAATAGTGAATCAATTGATTGAAATAATCTAGTAACTGTTGACTAGCTCTTTCTATATCTGCTAAGCATTCTTGAGATTGGTCGTTTTCAGTTATCGCCTGCAAAAATTCTACATTTCCCCTAATAATGGTTAAGGGAGTTTTTAAATCATGAGAAGCTGCTGAAACCTGAAACATCAAATCTTCTTTTTGCTGTTTCTCATCAACTATTAATTGTCGAATTCTATCTTGCATCACAATAATCCGATTTCCTGTCTCACGAAATTCTTTAACCGTTAATCTTTCTGTACATTCCCGCTCTAACCATATACTATTTTCATAAATCAAAGTCATTTCATAACTCAGTTTTTTCAACAATTTTCCAATGTGATAACTTATTAGAATAATCAATAAAACACAAATATATATCCATGATGACACATTAAAAAAGATTGATAGAACACCACTATTGTTTAAAGGTTTCCCATCTTCATTTATTTGTATAGATACTGAAGCTAAGGGAATAAGATAGGCCATTAGTAAGCCAAGACTAAATTGCCAAATAATTCTCCAACAGGTTTCTCGAATTAATTGTCTAAAACTTTTGATTCTACCCATTGATATCCTCCACCGTACAAGGTTTTAATTGGATTTAATTGATAAGGTTTCAGCTTTTGACGAATTTGATAAATGTACTCTGAAACCGAACGTAAAAGAGCTTCGGAACTTTGTGGATATAGATAATTATAAATTTCCTCAATAGAATATATTTTACTTGCGTTGCTTGCCAAAAGATTCACTATGTCAAATTCCCTCCTTGTCAGAGCAATCTTATCATCGTTTACAAACAGTTCCTTACTATCCGTATATAGTATAAACTTCCCAATCTTTATTTGATGAACATTTCCTTTAATCCGTTCTTCACGACGTAAGTGCATTTTAACACGTGCTAACAATTCTTGCATACTAAAGGGCTTCATAATATAATCATCAGCACCTGCATTAATTCCAGCTACTAAATCTTCATCCATATCCTTAGCAGTTATAAAACAGATAGGAACAGTTATCTGTTCGCGAATCATCTGACAGATCTCTAAACCACTAACAGGCATCATAATATCTAATAGAATCAAGTCAAAGCCTGTAAAATCACAAAGATCAATCTCTTCTATCTTATTTCGTATGACTACTTCATATTTTTCATATTCTAGTACTTTTTTTATTAGGCGAAGAATAGCAAGATCATCATCTACAACCAAAATTTTATAAGCCATAACTCACCCTCCTAACTATATTATAGCACTAACTGAGAAAAAGACAGGATATCCCCTGTCTTTAGCGTACATTTTTTCCTATAAGTATCAATGTAGCAAATAGAAAAACAATTAATAACCAAACTATTTGTATCCCTAAGCCTTGCCACACTGGATAATAAAGAGACAATGGATAGGTATAAAAACAATTCATACTAGCCAGTAATGGTAAATTTCTAAAAAAAGAACTGAATTGTAATAACATTTGTCCCAACCCCAATAAAAGGGATAAACTGATTCCCAAAATTAAGATAAAAGACTGGGAAATAAATACAAAAATACCACTTAAAAGAGCGAAGGTTAGAATAGAAATACAAGCTGGAAATAGGATTGTTAGAACATGTTTAATATTACTCAAAAGATTAATATTGTAGTATCCTTGGGCGATTAGTATACATAATGATATTACAGCGACCAATAATACAATTTCCATACATAATAGAATAGCTAGTTTAGATATTATAAATTTCAAACGGTTTGGACATGTAAGAAAACTGGTACGAAGGCTAGAACCTGTAAATTCTTGACCTATAAATAGAACCGCTAGACTAACGAAACCTGCCTGTCCTAAATAGAGACTTTGCAGTAGCTGTTCCAAAACAAACTGTAGGGTCAACTGGTCTGGCTTATTATTTAAAAAAATAACCATCGCCGGAATACACAGTAATAGAGCACCTATAATCAACCAGTGCCAAGGATTCATAATAAACTTGAGATACTCACTTTTAAGTTGCTCTTTCAACTTATTCACCTCCTCCAATATCTGACTTAAGTAAGCGGTAAATTGCTAAAGACAAGAATGAGAAGTTCCAACAAAGTAACAATAAAATATTTTGTAAACTATTATATTCTAAAATTTGAGGAGATGTAGCAATCAACCCTTGCCCCAATGCAACTGGAAGAAATTTTGCAACCGATATATAGTTTGCTAAGAATGTTCCTAAATTGTAGACTTGAGGAAGCAAAAATAATAGAGGAACAATGGCTGTTTTAAATGTCAAAGCCATAATATAGGCCAGCAGTCCCAACAAAGTCCAAGCTATACTGGCTAAAAATATATAGAACCAAACTCTCCCATTTAGTGAAAAAAGAAGTAAGCCATCTTGTCCTAAAACATAATGTGTCATGTTAATCGTAAGGAATATTGATAGAAAGGAAATGAAAAAAGAAAATACAAGCCAAACTAATGTTTTTGAAACTAGGAAAGTACTTCGATTTTTAATAGAGAGGATGCTTGTACGAATAGCAGAGCATTTATACTCCTCGGCTCCGTAAATTGAGCCTAGGATAATCATAATAAAAACACCAAATAAAGTGACATCAAAACCTAAAAATTCAATAGGAGGTATAGCTTCTGCTAATTCTGGATTTGTCTCTGGTGTAGCATGGATACCAACTGAAACAATTTGAGAAGCACCAATATTTGCTAAAAATGTTTGAAATACGAGTATCAAGAATAGTACAATATGAGTAGCTCTTTTATAAAATAATTTCAATATTTCAGAATGAAGAGAGTAAATAAGTGCCATGTCACTTTCCTCCCTCTGTTAAATTAAAGAAGACTTCTTCTAGTGAGGAAAGATTTTTCATCACTTCTTGTAAAGTGCCTTTTATAAGAACTTTTCCTTTATTTATGATAACTACATCATCTGTTACTGCTTCCACTTCCGATAATATATGAGATGATATCAAGACTGTCTTTCCTTCTTGAGCTTGTTTTTTTATAAACTCTCTAAACCACCGAATTCCTCTTGGATCCAACCCATTAGTCGGTTCATCCAATATCAGATATTGAGGATTTCCTAATAGAGCTGTTGCAATTCCCAAGCGTTGTCCTTCTCCTAATGATAATTTTCCAATTTTAGATTTTTTCTTATGGCTAATATCCACCATATCCAAGACTTGTTCAATTCGCTGACTGGATATCCCATTACTAGCAGCAACTATTTTCAAATGTTGATAAACAGTCCGATCATCAGGAGCACCTACACTGTCAAATGAAGCTCCTACAGTCTTTAAAGGAAATTTTAATTCCTTATAAGTTTGATCTCCAATTTTGGTAAGACCAGATGTTGCTTTGTCTAATCCTAATAAAATACGTAAGGTTGAACTTTTTCCAGCTCCATTTGGACCTAGGAAAGCAGTCACTCTACCTGCTTTTGCTTCAAAAGAAATATCTTTTAAAATTTGAGTTTGGCCATATGACTTACATAAATTTTTAATGGTAATACTTTGTTCCATAGATGTTCTCCTATTCTATTTAATATTTCTAAAAGTAACTATATCTTACATATTCATTTTCGGATTTTTTTCAGAATTTCAAGAGTCAAAAGATTTAATACTCAATGAAAATCAAAGAGCAAACTAGGAAGCTAGCCGCAAGCTGTACTTGAGTACGGTAAGGCGACGCTGACGTAGTTTGAAGAGATTTTCGAAGAGTATAAAATTTTGTTTTATTTAATTATATATATTTGTGTAAAATTAAAAGCCCGATGTTTCCATCAGGCTTCTTTTTTATCCATGTACACGTTTCATATAGTCTTGATAACTTTCGGTATCCATGAGTTTTTTAGCGTTCTTGACGCGATCTGCTGTTGGTGGTTTAACCCCTTCGAGGGAATATGGAATTCCCAGTTCACGCCACTTGAACTCACCCATGGTGTGATAAGGTAGAATTTCAAACTTATCCACATTTTTGAGGGTCTTAACGAACTTACCAAGTTCAATCAAGTCATCATCTCTGTCTGTCAAACCTGGAACTAGCACGTGGCGAATCCAGACAGGTTTTCCAATATCTGATAGATACTGAGCACAAGCCAAGATATTTTTATTGGTTTGACTAGTAACAATCTTATGCTGTGCTTCGTTGATTTCCTTGATATCCAAAAGAACCAAGTCAGTGACAGCCATGAGTTTGTCAAACTTCTCAAGGTAACGTGGTTTATTACGGAAAGGAAGGGCACAGGTATCCAAGGTACAGTGGATTCCGTGTTCTTTGGCCTTGGTAAAGAGGGCAATCAAGAAATCAATCTGCAAGAGGGCTTCTCCCCCACTGACTGTAATCCCACCCTTATTCCCCCAGAAACCGCGGTAGCGCAAGGCCTCTGCTAAGACATCATCTACCGTCCGTTCACGTGATTTATTGGACTCCATAGCCCAAGTGTCAGGGTTGTGGCAATACTGGCAACGCATGTGACAGCCCTGCAAAAAGACAATAAAGCGAATACCAGGGCCATCTACTGACCCAAAGCTTTCTGTCGAATGCACCATTCCTGTCACTTGTCCATAATCAATTGTTTCTTCAGACATATCGTTACCTTCCTTGAAAACGTTTTATAGTTTTATTATATCACGACTTGAAGGAAAAACAAGATTTTTGCCTATTTTTTAGAAAGCAATCTGTTTTTCAATTTCATTTTCAATTACTTATCATTTTATTCTTCAAAATCAAAGCCATACAAGGTTGCAAAGTAGTCCTCAGGGCGCTCTGCACGGCGGATTTGACGGGCTTTACCTTCTTCGGTATAGAGGATTTCCGCAGAACGAAGTTTGGCGTTGTACTGGTAGCCCATTGAAAAACCGTGAGCACCTGTATCATGAATGACCAGCAAATCACCGATTTCTGTATGAGGCAGTTCGCGATTCACTGCAAATTTATCATTGTTTTCACAGAGTGAACCAACCACATCTACCACTTCAGCTGGTCCATCTGGATGGGTCACGTTAGTAATATGATGGTAAGCTCCGTACATAGCTGGACGCATGAGGTTGACTGCTGATGCATCCACGCCTAGATAGGTACGGTAGGTTTTCTTCTTATGGGTAACTCTTGTGACCAAAGCACCGTGAGGAGCTAACATAAAACGACCCAATTCGGTGAAAATCTTAACCTGACCAAGACCTGCTGGCATAAGGACTTCTTCATACACCTTACGAACTCCCTCACCGATCAAGGCAATATCATTTGGCTCCTGGTCTGGACGATAATTGACACCAATACCACCAGAAAGATTGATAAAGTCTAGCGAAATGCCCAACTTTTCCTTGATTTCAACAGCCAATTCAAAAAGCTGACGGGCCAACTCTGGATAATAGAGATGGGTCACAGTATTGGACGCTAGGAAGGAGTGAATCCCAAAAGTCTTGGCTCCTTTTTCCTTCAAGATGGCAAAAGCTTCAAAGAGCTGGTCCTTGGTCATACCAAACTTGGCTTCTCCAGGATTGTCCATAATATCTGTTCCCAGTTCAAAAACTCCTCCAGGATTGTAACGACATGAGATGATTTCTGGAATACCTGCTGCACGCTCTAGATGTTCAATATCTTCAAAGGCATCCAAGTTAATGGTCGCACCCAATTCACGCGCATAGGCATATTCCTTATCTGGCGTGTTGTTTGAAGAGAACATGATCTCAGAACCTGGAAAATCCAGTTTATGGCTCATCAAAAGCTCCACATAACTAGAGCAGTCCACACCGCAACCTTCCTCTTGGAGAATTTTCAAAATAGCTGGAGTTGGAGTAGCCTTAACTGCAAAATATTCCTTAAAGCCCTTGTTCCACGAAAAGGCTTGGTTGACGGCTCTTGCCTTTTCACGAATTCCCTTCTCATCATACAAGTGAAAGGGAGTCGGGAACTCGGCAACAATCTTTTCTAAGTCTTCTTTATTGATAAATGGTGTTTTCATAAGTTTCCTTCTATTCTATTTGCAAAGAAAGGCTGGGACAATCGTTCCAACCTTTAGTTCTATCTCTTATTTATCTTCGTCAAAGATATTGCCAACCTCAACATCGATGGTTTGATTCTTGACATCAATATTGGTTACCTTCAAGAGTGACTTGTAGTCAAACTGCTTTTCGCGTTCTTCTTGAGCATTATCCGCAAAGACCGCTACACCTGCCAATTCTGAATCAAACTCACGCAAGAGACTGATCATCCCGTTGACAGTTCCTCCGCCTTTCAAGAAGTCATCCACAATCAAGACACGGCTGCCTGCCTTGAGACTACGTTTTGAAAGGAACATTTTCTCAATGCGGTCACCACTTGAACCGGATACATAGTTGACGCTGACAGTTGAACCTTCGGTAATTTTCAGGTCACGGCGCACAATAACAAAAGGAACATTGAGGACATTGGCAACTGCATTTGCAAGTGGAACACCCTTAGTCGCTACTGTCATAACCGCATCAATTTTTTGGTCCATAAAGCTCTTGGCAATAATGCGACCAATATTTTTCAAAATAGCTGGTGTGCTGAGCAAATCAGACAGGTAGATATAGCCACCTGGCAAGATACGATCACTTTCTGACAACTTGGCACACAAGTCCTCGACCATTTCCTTGGCATCATGACTTGAGATTGATGGTGTAAAAATGACACCTCCGCCAGCACCAGTTACTGTTTGGATATGACCGATTTCGATCTCCTCAAAGGCACGTTTGATAATGACGATATCTTCTGAGATGGATGATTTAGCAGATTCATACTTTTCAGCAAAAGTATTGAGACTAGTTAGTTTATAAGGATTATTAATCAAATAGTTGGAAATGACAACCATCCGATCACTTCTTCTTAATTTCATTTCTATTTCCTACTTCATTTAATTTTGATATTTTATCTATTATACCATATTCACATAAAAAAACGAACATTCTTATCCTAAAAAATGCTCATTTTTCTTAAATTATTAATCTAAATCTGGTTTATAGAAGGAACGATTGTCCATAGCGAAAATTTTATTGGTCATCTCTCCCTTATCCACCAAAGCCAAAGCTGTTGACATCATCATCATGCTTGCATCCAGATTGTCAATCATATGGATAATCTCTGCTTCCATAATGCGTGGACGGACTGGGCTTCCATACTCAAGTAAGCCGTGGTGACTGAGGATAACGTGACGAAGCAGAACGACTTCTTCCTTGGTATCATCGATACCGAGTTCCATCACTGTCTTAGTAATTTCACTATCTATCAAAGCAATATGCCCAAGAAGATTGCCTCTAACCGTGTACTCGGTCTGGTCAGGCCCCGTCAACTCAATGACTTTAGCCAAGTCATGCAACATAATCCCAGCATAGAGCAGACTCTTATTGAGTTGAGGATAGACTTCGCTAATAGCATCTGCCAAGCGCACCATGGTCGCAGTATGATAGGCCAAACCTGTTTCAAAGGCATGATGGTTGGTCTTGGCAGCTGGATAGGAGTAAAATTCCTTATCATACTTGGTGTAGAGCTTTCGAACAATTCGTTGCCAGACAGAATTTTCAATTTTAAAAATCATTTGCGACATGTAGTCACGGATTTCCTTGACATCAACTGGTGACTTGACCTTGAAATCAGCTGGATCATTGGGTTCGCCAGGTTGAGGCAGGCGAAGGGTAATTTGATTGACTTGAGGGGTGTTGTTATAAACTTCTCGGCGTCCTTTCATGTGGACAACCTTACCAGCAGTATAGGCCTCAACGTTATGAGGTTGAGCATCCCAGAGTTTTCCTTCAATCTCGCCACTATCATCTTGGAAGGTAAAGGCTAGGTAGTTTTTCCCAGCTCGAGTTTGCCTCAGGTCAGCTGACTTGATTAGGTAAAAGCCTTCAAACAGCTCATCTTTTTTCATGTGACTAATCTTCATATTCTTCCTCATTTTCTTGGAAATGGAGTAAATCAAGCGCAGGCTCACCTTCTGACAACTCAATGTGACGGAGCGTCCGCTCGATAGCTGTGGTACGACGGTTTAATAATTCATCAATATTGCCAGAGGCATGTTGGAGATGTTTTTGTGCCTTGACCAGAATACCACCAAACTTGCCAAATTCAGTCTTGACGCTGGCAAGAATCTTACTGATATGGTCGGCACTCTTTTGGATATTGAGAGTTTTGAAGCCAACTGATAGGGAATTGAGGAGAGCTGACAGGGTACTTGGACCTGCAACAATAATCTGCTCCTCCCGTCTCAAATCATCAAAGAAGACCGGATTGCGTACAATTTCTGAGTAGAGACCTTCTGTCGGAACAAACAAAACTCCAAAATTGGTCGTCCGAGGCGGTGCTAGGTACTTGCTCGTGATATCCTTGGCAAAGCGCTTGACGCTGGCTAGGAGCGACTTACGACAGCGTTCGATTTCGTCCTTGTCACCTGCTTCATAGGCTTCTTCTAAGCGGTAATAATCTGCCAGTGGAAACTTGGAGTCAATCGGTAAGTAGACGTATTCCTGGTCGCCTTGTCCGGGTAACTTGATGGCATACTCCACTCGTTCACTAGAGTTTTCAACCGTTGCGTATTCTCGTTCGTACTGGGCAGGTGTCATGATATCTTCAATAATCTGCCCCAGTTGCAATTCGCCCAGAATTCCTCGCGTCTTGGTTCCTGAGAGAACCTTGTTGAGGGCGCCGACATCACGGGCAACTGTCTGCATTTCTCCAAGGCCACGATTGACTGACTCCAGTTGTTTGGAAACTGTCTCAAAGGAGGCTTGCAAGCGTGTCTGCAAGGTCTTTTCTAGTTTTTCCTCGACGGTTTGGCGCATTTGTTCCAAACGTTGCTCATTTGATTCCTGCAAGGCTTGGAGACGTTGGTCAGTCTTATCCCTGGTTTGGAGGAGATTCTCAGTCATTTCTTGACGGACCTGAGTTAAGCCTTGGTGCAATTCCATTCGCACTTCTTGCAAACGGTCACTGACAGCCACTTCCAAATCTTTTTGATCTAACTGGCTGGCTTGTCTGGCTTGTTCAAAACGGTAATCCAACTGGTCTGACAAATGATCTGCCTGATCCTCCAAGTTCTTGCTTAAGTGTTTCTCCTGTTTATCCTGCCTTTGCCAAATCAGAAAGAGGCCAGCTAGGTTGGCAATCAATAATAGAACAAGTAAACTTTCCATCCTACCTCCTGTCCTTACTATGCAGCACGACCACATAGCCATCTGGGCAAGTCACCAACACTTCCCTATCTATATATTCGTTAGAAGCGTACACTTTTTTAAAGAAAAAATTCTCCTCTGTCAACTCATACTTGACTCCGAGAATGGTAAGCTGGCTATCCCGAACTGGCATAAAGGCTAGATAGTCGTAGTCTAAACGGGGTTCTAGCTGACTGGTCCCTTCTGGACAATAGGCAATCAAATTTTGCCCATCCTCAATTTCTATTTGACGCATATATGGTGCCAACTTGGGATTGCTAGGCAGAAAGACATTGGCCAACATATGGTCAATACGACCACCCAAGGCACCGAAAATAGTGACCTGAGCCTGAGGATTGTTCTTAAAGATGGTCAAGAGAGCCAGTTCCAAATCGGTATCATCCTTTTCTGGTCGGGCTTGGACAAAATGTTGGGCACTTTTTTGAATCACCTGTCGCTCTTCTGCAGTGACAGAATCAAAATCTCCAACCGCTAGAGCAAGAGGAAGGTTTTCTTCCAAGACCCAGAGCGAGCCCCGATCCACACCAACAAAGCAATCAAAGTCCGTCCGATAATGACCACGGTCTCCGCCTGCAAAAACGGCAACCTTAGTCCAGTTGTTTTCTGAGAGTTTGTACTCGCTCATTGACATCTCCCTTAAAGACATAGGAACCTGCTACAAAAACGGTCGCACCAGCTTCTTTGGCTTGGGCAATAGTTTGATCATCAATCCCGCCATCCACTTCGATTTCAAAGTTCAAGCCTTTTTCATCACGAAAAGCAACCAACTCACGGACTTTATCCATGGTCTCTGGTAGAAAGGCTTGCCCACCAAAACCTGGATTAACCGTCATGACTAAAACTTGGTCAACTAGATAAAGTACGTGCTTGACGGCTTCAACTGGTGTGCCAGGATTGATAACGACTGAAGGCTTAACACCGAGTGAACGAATTTTTTGGAGGGCACCATGAATATGGGGCGTTGCTTCCACATGGATGCTGATGATATCCGCTCCCGCACGCGCAAAGTCTTCTAAATGATGCTCTGGATTAGCTACCATCAAGTGGCAGTCAAAGACCATCTTGCTATGAGGTCGAAGAGCTTCGACCACACCTGCACCAAAACTGATTTGTGGTACAAAGTGACCATCCATGATATCGATATGGGCATATTCTGCACCAGTTGCTTCTAGACGTTTGATTTCACGCTCAAAGTTGGCATAATCTGCTGCCAGAATTGACGGAGCAATCTTGTATTGAGACATAGGTTTCTCCTTATTTTGGAATTTTTTTGCTGACTTTTTTATAGGTTTCTCTGCGATTTTCAATCTCACTGAGGAATTGCAGGTAGTTGTCAAAACGGAAGGACGCAATGATACCCTCTTCTACTGCCGGCTTCACTGCACAGGACGGCTCATGGGTATGGGTACAAGTGCGGAATTTGCAGTTTCGGCTGACACTAGCAATCTCTGGAAAGGCCTGATTGAGGTCTTCCGCCGTTGACACTTCATAGTCCAAGGATGAAAAACCTGGTGTGTCGGCGATTTTACCTCCATTGAGATTATAAAAACTAACTGCTCGAGTAGTGTGGCGCCCGCGACCCAGACTGTCTGAAATTTCTCCTGTTTCAAGATTGAGGTCTGGTGCGATTTTATTGAGAAGAGTTGACTTCCCAACACCTGTCTGCCCCATAAAGACTGTAACCTTGCCTGTTAACAAGGGCAAAAGTTCTTCTTTACTGGTCACAAAGTCATAGCCGATATCACCATAGGTCTGTTGGTAAAAATCCAGTTCCCCTCTATCTTCCAGTAGGTCCATTTTGGAAATATAAACGATGGGATGGATGTCCTTGTGCTCCAAAAGAACCAAGAAACGATCCAGCAAATTGCTGTTAAAATCAGGTTCCTTGACTGACATGATTACTACAGCTTGGTCAATATTGACAATGGGCGGACGGACCAAGCTGTTTTTCCGTTCGTGAATTTTGAGGATATAACCTTCTGAATTTTCCTCGGCAGAGAAATCTACCCAATCCCCAACGTAAGGTGTATGGCCTTTTTTACGGAAATTCCCACGCGCGCGTGTCTGATAAACCTGACCCTCACTCTCCACATAGTAGAAACCTGCCAAGGCTTTAATGATTTGTCCCTGCATCTTAGAGTCCTTGCCCTTTAAGTGCATCTGCTAGACTGGCGAATTCTGCCAAGCTGAGAGCTTCCCCACGCACACTTGGTGACAAGCCCGCTTGATCCAAGGCCTTGGTCAATTTATCCTTGACTTCTTCAGTCTTGCCAAAGTAGCCCGTCAAGTTGTTCCACAAGGTCTTACGGCGATGGGTGAAACTAGCCTTGGAAACCTTAAAGAAGAAGTTCTCGTCTTCCACTGCTACGGCTGGCTCTGGACGACGCACCATTTTCAAAATAGCTGAATCCACATTTGGCGCTGGCACAAAGACTGTACGCGGCACGATAAAGGCAACCTTGGCTGTCATGTAGTACTGAACCGCAATCGACAAGCTACCGTAAGCCTTGGTGTTAGGTTGGGCTGAAATGCGATCCGCCACTTCTTTTTGCATCATGACCACAAACTCACTAAAAGGAATGCCACTTTCGATCAAGTGCATAAGAATAGGCGTCGTGATATAGTAAGGCAAGTTAGCTACTACCTTGATTGGCAGGTCAGGATTTTTGAAATTCTGGATATGTTGCGCCAAATCAACTTTGAGAATGTCCTCGTTAACCACTGTTACATTGTCAAAATCACGAAGAGTATCTGCCAAAATCGGTACCAAACGGTGGTCAATCTCAAAGGCCATGACTTGAGCTGCACGCTCAGCCAAAAATTCTGTCAAGGCACCAATCCCTGGCCCGATTTCAATAACATTGACCTGGTCATCAATTTCAGCCGTATCCACAATTTTTTGAAGGATATTAGTATCCGTCAAGAAATTTTGCCCGAAAGACTTTTTAAAGGTAAAACCGTGACGCTCCAGCACTGCCTTGGTCACGCTATAATCTGCAATTCTCATCTATTCTCTTTTCTATTATCTGTTACTACTATTGTAACACATTCCCCTTGTATTTTGGGGGTGAAAATCATACCAAAAAACTATCTTTCCTCGTGAAGAAAGATAGTCTTGGAAATCTTTAAAGGGGGACTTAGCGCTTCTCGCGAAACATACGTTCGAAAAAATCAGCTTCTTGATAACTTCGATTTTCGGGTAGGGTCAAATCTACATCCTCCTCCACATCATCCACTGTCAGTTCAACCGTTTGAGGTAAATTTTTCAAACGATAATGCTTTTGCCTTTGCCCTTCAATGCTAGCAAAATCAAGCAAATAGCCATTCACTCGGATTTGAACCAAAAGGAGATGATTGGTCATATTTTCCATGATGAGAATATCTTCTAAACCACCTCTGGCACTAGGATAATCAGATACCCTGCGAATACGGATTTTTTCACACATGAGCAAGCTCCCTCATATCAATGATTTCATCAGCCTTATTCCAGACTAGGGGATTATGGGTCGCAATGATGATCATTCGATTTTCATCTTTCAATCCCACCAAGAGATTCATAACCTCCTCTGAATTTTCAGGATCAAGAGCTGCTGTTGGTTCATCTGCCAAAATCAAGGGTGGATTTTTCAAAATAGTCTTCGCAAGGGCAACTCGTTGGGCCTCTCCCCCAGATAAAGTATAAATTTTTTGTTCTAGATCCAAATACCCTAGATTAACCTTTTCTAAAGCCTCCACTTGCCTTTCCAAACGTTCTACTTTTGAAATTTTTTGACCAACAAAGCCCAAATCCAAATTCTCTTTGATTGATTGGTTTTCTAAGAGTCCAAAATTTTGAAAGAGATAGCCCATCTGGTCTCGAAAATACTCACGAGTGGGAATGGTTTTTAAATCTTTCCCCTGATAGAGAACCCTTCCACCATCTATCTTTTCTAGCTTTCCTAAGATATTAAGCAAAGTCGTCTTTCCGCTTCCACTCTTTCCGATTAAGGCATAAACCTTGCCCTTCTCCAACTTGAGATTTAAACCAGAGAAAATCGCGCGGTCATTAAACTTCTTTTCCAATTCTTGAATATCAATCATCTTATTTTCCTTTCAATACTGCCATGCTACCAGCTTCTTCCTTTTTATCCTGCCTTACTAAAATCAAGAGGGCGTTAAGAGTAAATAAAGCTACAACTAGAGCGCTAATCAAGCTATCTCCTGTCAAAACACTAGATAGGATTAGCCCAAGTAAGAGAACTCCTCCTTGCGCCAGTAAGTACTTGCCATGAAGCTCATAGATTGTCATACCAGAAAGACGTTTAATCATGATCTCCCGTCTAAACTGCTCAAAATAGAGAAGATTCATGGAATCAAATAACAAGATAGCCGTAGATAGAGTCAAAATAGTCCCAATAAGGAGAGAGTAGAACTCCATCCGTTTGTCATTTAGTACCTTGGCAAAAAATAGCTGGCTTTTTACCAAATAAGAGACCTTGTGATACAGACCTTGCTCTTTTAGAGCTGTGATGCTGTCTTGATATTGATCTAATTTCAAGGCACTATTAGCCGTAGTTCCCCATAACATCCCTGCAACAGGTCTTGTTCCAGTCGCTTGCGGCGTTAAAACTACAATAATCGGATCTTTTAGGTACTGGCGTGTCGTCTTGTACCCATCGTTATAGAGGAAGCGTTCCTGTCCTGTTTCTGTAAAAGCTAGCGTTACCTGTGGGAGGTAGTGTTTCTGACTCGTCACTTCTACACTTTCAGATGAAAAGTTTTGCAGGTAATCTGTAAATAATCCTTGATAGTAGGCAGACTGCTCTCGCAAGCTCTCAGGCAAGATCAGCCCAAACTCTCCCTCAGACAAGTTTTGCATCTTATCCATAAACTCTGAAGAAACGGTAATCTTTTCTTCTATCAGATAGCGCGGTGAGACATAGATGACATTCCCTGACGGTGTGTAGTCATTGAGACGATTGCCATCTAGGTCCACTTCTGCTCCATCTGAGAAATTGTCAACATTGCTCATAATATAAAAAGAGTCTGTATTGGCTAACCGTTCTTCAGTAAATGTCTGCCACTCACGATTATCCTTACGCATTCCTTCTTCATCGGCAAATGCACTAGACCAACCAAAGGATAGACGGTAACGGTCTGAGGACTGGCTCCATTTATCGCTAGCTCTCTCCATTTCCTGCATTTCACGGTAGTGGGGTAGGAGAGCAGTCGCACTCGAGCCGACCACCAGCACGGCCAAGAGTTGCCCCACCATCATCAATGTCATCATACGTTTGAGAGGGAGTTTCCCTTTCAATAGATCCACCAGACTATTTTCTTGTAAACCAAGTAGATACACGATACTTAATAAGGTAGAAATCCCTACCAAGGCCAATCCATAAAGCAAAAGACCAATGATGACCAGTTGTACCGTTGCCATAAACAAGGCACCTTGATACCAGAGAATCCCCAATCCCAAAAGACTGGATACCAGCACTGAGCAGATAAGCTGTCTCACATCTTCTAACACTGGTCTGAGAGCCACTCCAAACAAGCTCTCACCAGCTATTAAGCGAATCCCTGCTTGACGAAGGGACTTGATCCGATAAATCAGGGTCAGACTCATAAAGGTCAGCAGAAAAATAGCTAGACTCAGTAGCCCCATAGGGGTGGCCGCCAATAATAAGACTATCGAAAATGGATCTTCTCCATTCGAAACAAAGCCTTGATAACCAAGTTCTTTCAAGGTGGTCTGTAAACTCACTCCATCCAAACTTCCTGACACAATCAAGTAAGACCCTAATAAATCACTCGTTTCTGAACTCTCCTTGGAGGAAATGGTCAGACCTTCTGGAAGCTCTCCCTCACCATAAGTGGCATAGATAAAGCGTGTTTCTCCAGCTTCATTTGGCTCAACAATCCGACGGGCGATGAGACTATTATGCTCTACCGCCAAGTGACTCAAAGCCTCTGTCACCTCTTCGCGACTAGCTACTGGTTGATTTATCACCATTCCTGTCACATCAACAGAAGGATAGTTACCAAATAAAATCTCTTCTCGATGGTCAACGGAAGTTATCACCATATAAAGCGATACCAATACCATTGAAATCAAAATAAATAAACGTTTCATCATTTCCTCCAAAAAGTTACTTGGTCACTTAGTGAGAAGGTGACCAAGTAAAGCTAAACAATAGGGCTATACCATTCTAAACATTATAGTAGAATGCAACTTTCTCTCCCCAAGAAGTACGAATCCATGCACGAGAAGTCCCTCCAGCACCAGCATATCCCTTATCAGATGAACCAGTTTTTCTACTAACAACTGTTGAGCTATGATATTCTGAAGAGTGATAGTAGTTTGAGTAAGCACCTCCGTCACCTGAACCATACGTCCAGACACCACCATCTGGATACTTAACCGCGGCCGATACTACTGCTACACTTCCACCTAATGTTGCTGCAATGCTCGCTACAAGGGCTAATTTTTTAACTGTTTGTTTCATATTGATACTCCTCTATTTTTTATTTTATCATAAATATTTATTATATATTGTCCATTTTCTATTCAAGTAAAACTAAGTCCTGGATCATAGACCTTTTCAAAGCAACACCTCATGGTATCCTCTCCTTATTTTTCTAATTTAGTCTATCAAGTTGTATTTATTATATGTTATGAATAAATTTTTTGAGACTAAGTAGACATAACTAAATTTTATTTAAACCACCAAGTAACTAAATAAAATAAACTAAAAAAGTTCATACTGTAATCTCCTTTCACATTTTTATTAATTATAAATTATTCTTAAATAAACTCAAAGGACATCAATGTCCTTAAAATAGAACCATTTCGTGTCATTTTTAGCTTATATATAAAAAACAGTCCTAAAGACGAACTTTAGAACTATTTCAATACTAGAACAAGGACATTTTTGTCACTGATTCACTATGTTTATAAATATTTTTTTAAATCTTCTTGCCATTGTTTCTCCAACATAGTAACTAAATAAGAATTTTCTATTATATCAGCAAATAGCTTCGATTTCTGATAGAACTGTTCGGCAGAAACATAATCATTGTTTATTATTAGAGATAATTTCCACTCCAACATTAATATAATTGGTTTCTTCTGAAAATCTTGTGTTTTTTCCATTATATGATTAAGGCTAAAGATATAAGCTCCGAGTGAATCATAAGACGACAAATTATCCAAACAGGCTAGACCCGAAAACAAAGTGTTACTTAAAGCAAACAGATATTCTGGTGCAATTAATTCTACATGATTTGTCAAACGAACTAAAAACGAATGAATTCTGTTAATTTCTTCAATCTGATTTTGACCTTGTTTTATCTTTGTAAGCACTATAGCAAAATATAAGTTGATAACTTCTAATTCATTTATCAAAAACAATTCCTTATCATAAATTGTTTTAAAATAATCGTCCAGTACGGTTTCCCCATATTCTGGTCGTCCGCTTCGAATAACATCTATCGTTGCTCTAGTAGCTTCAAACCATATTTTTTCCTCATTAGGAAGTTGCTCATAAAATAAATCCTCTATCTCTTCCAAACACGCTTCCTTCTTATCATACTCCTCTTCTTTACCATAGATTGGTTCACGTAAAATTTGGTATTTCAATTCTAAATAAGCAGGAGGAAGAGCTGAAAAATCCGGCATAAGGCTATAAGCTGGAACTCCTAGCCGGCGAGCAATATAGTCTAACTTGGGCAAACTTGGTTGCGAAGCTCCACTTTCAATTCGCGACAGTTGACGAACTGTCAGTTCTTGCTCATCTCCACAAAAATCTGGACGACTAATTCCTTTTTCTATCCGAATCTCTTTAATTTTTTGACCAATTAACATTAGACGCCTCCTCTTCTACCTGCTTCGAAAAATACTGTGAAACTTAAAAAATTGTAACGGCTACATCTTTCCTACTCATAAGATTTCATAGCTTCTTCCACTTCCGCCAAGGTGACCCCAAACAACTCTAGGCGTTTGAGGAGTTGCTTGCCGTTGGAATAGCCGATTCGGAGAGCCTCTCCTAGATATTCTCTGCGCTTACGGCTGTCTGACCCTGCTAGAAAACCAAGGCGAATCAAGTCGCTACGACTGATGTCAAACTGACTCTCATGTTCAAATTGTTCTGTCACCTGAGCTAGAGCCGTTTTCAAATCTTCATAGCTGGCATGCTCAATTCCCAGAGAACGCCCCTTGGTTTTGGACTTGGGAACAGCTTCATCTCGTTTGAGGAAGGCATGCTGAACCGTTGGAATGGCCGTCATGATCATGCGCCGAATCCGCTCCCCATTAAAATCTGGGTCTGTAAAGACAATGACTCCATGACGTTGGTGCAAGCGCTGAATCCGCTCTATATCCTGATCATTGATGGCAGAACCTCGGGTCTCATAGGTCTCTACATCGAAGTAACGTTTGAGATTGGCCGTATCATCGCGCCCTTCGACCACGATAACTTGAGAAATTTTTTCTTTCATTATTTGCTATCCAATCCAAAAATTCGCTCCGCATTTGCAGTTGTTACCGCCGCTAGCTCTTCTGCCGTCATGCCACGCAAGTCAGCGATAAAGTCCACTACATAGCGAGTGTAGGCTGTTTTATTTTCACGACCACGTTTAGGAACAGGAGCCAAGTAGGGAGCATCCGTTTCCACCAAAATCTTGTCCAAAGGTAACTCTTTAGCTGCTTCTTGGATGTCAGTTGCCTTCTTGAAAGTCACCACTCCTGAGAAGGAAATGGTCATACCAAGCTCGACAAACTTCTCTGCCCACTCAAGCGTCCCTGAAAATGAATGCATGATACCACCTCGAGGACCAACGCCCTCGCTCTTGATAATCTCATAGGTATCTTCCAACGCATCACGGGTATGAACTACAAAAGGCAAATCCAAGTCCTTAGATAACTGAATCTGACGGCGAAAAACCTGCTCCTGCACCTCTTTTGGCGCTGTCATCCAATGGTAATCCAAACCAATCTCACCCAAGGCAACTACCTTTGGATGCTTGAGCTTATCAAGCAAGTAGGCTTCAATCTCCTCCGTGTAAGTCCCCGCTTCTGTCGGATGCCAACCAATAGTCGCGTAGAGTTGGTCGTACTCATCCACCAACTCCAAAGCACGCTCAATCGTCGGTTTATCAAAACCAACAATATTCATCTGTGTCACACCCATCTCAGCAGCCAAGGTAATTTCTTCTGCCTCACGACCTGCAAATTCTTCTACATTCAAGTGTGTATGTGTATCAAAAATCATCTCTTCTAACCTCGTTTTCTATCTACTATTATAGCAAAAAAACTGACCTCTCTCCTCATCTGTACAAAATATTCTAAAATCCATCGTCCTCTCTTGACGCTATTTTCCCAAAGCAGTATAATAGCACTTATTGAAATTTTCAGAAAAGGAAAATACCATGTTTACAAAATTAAAACAGACTTTTATCGGTCGTCCTCTTAAATCCTTAACAGAAGGCGAGGGAGGTCTGCTGGGAAAAATGCAGGCCTTGGCCATGTTGTCAAGCGACGCTCTATCTTCCATTGCCTATGGGCCTGAGCAAGTAGTCCTCGTCTTGGCTAGTCTCTCTCCTCTTGCGATATGGTGGAGCCTTCCTATCGGCCTCTTTGTCCTCCTGCTCCTATCTAGCCTGACCGTCTCCTACCGTCAAATCATCCATGCCTACCCTCAAGGGGGAGGGGCCTATATGGTTACTCGAGAAAATCTATCTCCCGAACTTGGCTTAATCGCTGGAGGTAGTCTGCTAGTTGACTACATGCTGACCGTAGCGGTATCTGTTGCATCTGGAGCCGATGCTATCACAGCAGCTCTCCCTGCTCTACACCCTTACAACCTCCACATTTCCATTTTTCTAGTTTGCTTGCTTATGCTCTTGAATTTACGGGGCTTAAAAGAATCTGCCAGTTCACTGATGATTCCTGTCTATCTCTTTATCATCAGTACTGTCTTTCTCTTGCTCTACGGAATCTTTCAACTAATGACAGGGTCTCTCAGCTATCAGGCAACTTCACCTATTGGGCATGCTGCTCCGAGCCTGTCTATCGTTCTCATTCTAAGAGCCTTTACCAGCGGCTCTGCCTCTCTGACAGGAGTTGAAGCTATTTCAAATGCCGTTCCCTTTTTCAAGGCTCCGAAAGAAAAGAATGCCGCTCAGACCTTGACCATCATGGCCTTGATTTTAGGTTTTCTTTTTGCAGGCATTACCTTCCTAAACTACTGGATGGGGATTATGCCTCAACACGGAGAAACTATTCTTTCACAGATGGCTCAAGGCATCCTTGGTAATTCCTTCTTAGGTCACCTTGGCTATTATATCTTCCAATTCTCCACAGCCTTGATTTTGGCCGTAGCTGCAAATACTGGCTTTTCGGCCTTCCCTATGCTGGCTTACAATATGGCTAAAAACAAATACATGCCCCATCTCTTTATGGAAAAAGGAGATCGCCTAGGCTACTCTAATGGAATTTTAACTCTGGCATTTGGGGCTATGATTCTTCTTCTCATTTTTAATGGCAATACCGAACGTTTGATTCCCCTTTATACTATCGGGGTCTTCGTTCCCTTTGCCCTTTCTCAGACTGGGATGATTCGCCATTGGAAAAAAGAAAAAGGGGTAAATTTCTTAAAACCTGCTCTTGCTAATATCATCGGGGCAATCATTTGCTACGCCATTGTGCTAATCCTGCTCTTTTTCCGTCTCAGTGATATCTGGCCTTTCTTCCCGATTATTCTCGTACTCACCCTACTCTTCTTGGCAATTCACAGTCATTACCAAAAAGTAGCCCAACAACTGCGACTCTATGAAGGAATCGAAAAACGTACTTACGATGGCAATCTGGTTCTGGTCCTAGTAGGAAATGTCACCCGAGTCAGCGTCGGAGCCATTAACTACGCTCAAAGTATCGGTGACGAAGTCCTAGCCATGCATATTTCTACCAAGGAAACCGCAGAAAAAGATCAAGAAATTCTCCAAGAATTTGCCGATTACTTCCCAACCATTACTCTAAAAAACATCAAGACCAGCTACCGCGACATCATCACCCCTACTGTCAAGTATGTCAAACGGATTTCCGAGGAAGCTCAGAAAAAGAACTATACAGTCACTGTCCTCGTCCCCCAGTTTATCCCTAATAAACCTTGGCAAAATATCCTGCACAATCAGATGAGTCTCAAACTCAAATATGCTCTTCGTTGGCACCAAGACGTCGTTGTCGCTAGCTACTCTTATCACTTAAAAGAATAAAGAAAAGGCCCTACCAGAACCAATAAGCGTCTGGTAAGGCCTTTTTCTGAATCCAGTCACTATGCTTATACTCAATGAAAATCAAAGAGCAAACTAGGAAGCTAGCCGCAGGCTGCTCAAAGCACTGCTTTGAGGTCGTAGATGAAACTGACGAAGTCAGCTCAAAACACTGTTTTGAGGTTGCAGATAGAACTGACGAAGTCAGTAACCATATATACGGTAAGGCAACGCTGACGTGGTTTGAAGAGATTTTCGAAGAGTATTAACTGAAAAGCATGACTAGGAATATCATTGAATGTGGTTAGCTAAATCTTCCTGAGCTTTTTTATTTGACTCAGCTTTTTCTTTCAGCCATTTTTCATAGAGTTCTTGGTACTGTTTAGCAGTGACTGGCTCTTTTTGCAATTCAACATATTTGTAGTTGTCCGCATTTCCCTTATGACCAACGAATGAGAATGGTCCTGTAAACGGTACAGTCTTACGGAAGATTGGGTTAGCTCCACCACTTTGAACTGGTAGGAAGAGGGCACTATCTGTCAACCAAGCTTGGGCTTCAGCATATTTTTCATAGCGAGCTTGAGTATCTGTGATTTCCGCATCAGCCTGATCCAAGAGTTTCTTGTAGTCAGCAAGACCAATCTTGTCCTTGACTTCCTTGTCTTTTCCTTCAGACAAGCCCATGTTTTTCAACTGAGAGCCTGTCTCTGGATCAAGGATCGCTAGGTAAGTCTTAGGATCTGAGTAGTCTCCTCCCCATCCTGAGATGTCGATATCGTAGTCTTTTTGTTCTGCTGTATCTGCAAAGTAAGTTGCCTGGTCTTTTTCATCCGGAGAAAGTTGGATAACATCGATAACCACATTCTCCTTACCAAGGGTTTCTTCCACTGTTTGTTTGAAAGATCCAGCCTGTTGCACATCCAACTTAGCAGTCTGGTCAACTGGCATATCCAAATGAATTGGGAAGGTTACTCCCTGTGCTTGCAGGCTTTCTTTGGCCTTCGCAAATTTCTCTTTGGCCTTGTCAGGGTTCAAGAAGGCTTGCTTACCATCGTTTAGGTTAATATTTGCCCAATCTTTACCGTAGTTGACAATTTTTTCATTGACAATGTCACCAAAGTTCTTATCACCAACTTGGACAAAGTTACTTGGTGTAACCGTGTTACGCAAGATACGGTCTGCTCCATCTTCACCATTTGTCTGCGCTGCATAAGCATGACGGTCAAAGGCAAAGTTGATAGCCTGACGGAAATCTTTATTTTGCATGGCTGCGCGTGAATCTGTCTTTTCCTTATCAGACTGTTTCATAGTCTGCTTGTAGCTTTGACGATTGACGTTGAAAAGATAATAGAAAGTAACTGAGTTTTGTGGTGTATAGGTAATCTTGTCCTCATTTCCCTTCTTAAGCTCAGCAAAGACTGAACTTGTTGGGAAGATACGACCATCTGTATAGTTACCATCCAAGAAACCTCTAGCAATGCTATCTTGGTCAGATCCGTCAAAGAAAGAGAGCTTCACTTTCTCGATTTTAACATTGTCCTTATCCCAGTAATTAGGATTTTTATCAAATTCAATCAAAGATTTGGATGTGAAGGACTTAAACAAGTAAGGACCATTTGACAAGATACTTGATGGTGTCACACTTCCAAAGTCATCTCCCTTAGACTTCAAGAAGGCTTCATTTACAGGACTAAGAATACTTGCTGTTGTTTTAGAGTTCCAATAAGTTTCAGGTTGGATGAGGGTGTATTGTAGTGTGTAATCATCCACTGCCTTAACACCAACAGTTCCAAAATCAGATGTTCTCCCTTCAACATAGTCTGCTAGACCCTTGATAGAGTCTTGTACCAAGTACAAGTTTTCAGCCTTTTTATCAGCCGCATACTTGAGACCAGTCACAAAGTCATGAGCCGTTACATCTGCATACTCTTCTCCTTCAGAAGTGTACCATTTAGCCCCCTGACGGATTTTATAAGTGTAGGTCAAACCATCTTTTGACACTGTCCATGACTCAGCCATAGATGGGATGAGATTACCATACTGGTCATTTTCCAACAACCCATCAATCAAGTTGGTTGTGATACTAGATGTTGAGTCTCGTGTAGAGGTAATATAATCCAAGGTATCTGGGTTGCTAACAAAGATATAAGAGTAAGTCTTGTCTGCATTACTTGATTGGGAAGACCCACATGCCGCTAGAGCTAGACCTGCTGTCAAAGCCATAGCTCCAAAAAGCATAACTTTTGATTTCTTCATGATTATTCTCCATTTTTACAGTATGTGAAATATTATACACTATTTGAGCAAAAATATAAAGCCTTTTTAACTTTTTTACAAAAATAAAAATCAGTAGACTCGAGTTCCTACTGATTTTTGTTATAGTTCGTTTGGTTTATGCAGCCAAAACTTTGCGTCCTTTACGACGACGAGCTGCCAATACGCGACGACCGTTTTTAGTTGACATACGGTTACGGAATCCGTGTTTGCGCGCACGACGAAGTTTACTTGGTTGATAAGTACGTTTCACGATGAATACCTCCTCATAGATTTTGTATTCGTTTAGCCGGCTATAAAGTGATCAGTTACTAAACATACTTTACTATTCTATCTGATTCTTTCACTTTTGTCAATAGCTCTAGGCAAATGTTTCCAGCTTTTTCGAATGTAAGCCCTATCTACGATACTGTTTCAAGAAACGAGTCATTTTTTCTTGGATTTGGGCTAGTTCATCAACACGAGGAAGGTAAACGATACGGAAGTGGTCTGGTTCCTGCCAGTTAAAGCCTCGACCATGAACCAAGAGAACCTTTTCCTGCTTCAAGAAATCAAGGACAAACTGCTCATCATCATCGATGCGGTACATATTGCGGTCGATTTTAGGGAAGATATAGAGTCCAGCCTTGGGTTTAACAGCAGATAAACCTGGAATCTCTTGGATAGCATTGTAAATGAAATTTCTTTGCTCGTAAATTCGTCCACCAGGAAGGAGCAATTCATCAACTGATTGGTGACCACCCAAGGAAGTTTGTACGACCTGTTGGGCCAAAACGTTAGAGCAAAGGCGCATATTGGACAGCATATTGAGTCCTTCGATATAGCCCTTAACATGTGTCTTAGGTCCAGACAAGACCATCCAACCCACACGGAAACCAGCGATACGATGGGATTTTGACAGACCATTCATGCTAACACAGAAGACATCTGGTGCCAAGCTCGCCACAGGCGTATGCACATGTCCATCCATGACCATACGGTCATAGATTTCATCCGCAAAGATAATCAAATCGTTTTGACGGGCAGTCTCAATAATCTCCAACAAGAGTTCCTTAGGATAAAGGGCTCCAGTTGGGTTGTTTGGATTGATAAGGACGATTGCCTTGGTGTTGGAAGTGATTTTTGACTTGATATCGTCAATATCTGGGTACCATTCTGCAGCTTCATCACAGATATAGTGAACAGCATTTCCTCCAGCTAGACTGACAGCGGCCGTCCATAGAGGATAGTCTGGCATTGGCACTAAGACCTCATCCCCATTGTCCAAAAGCCCCTGCATGGACATGACAATCAGCTCACTGACACCATTTCCAAGGTAAATATCATCAATATCTACATTTGGGAATTTCTTCAATTGGCAATACTGCATGATGGCCTTACGGGCTGAGAAAATCCCTTTTGAGTCAGAATACCCTTCACTATCACGCGCATTCATAATCAAGTCATGAATGACCTCGTCTGGCGCTGTAAAGCCAAATTCTGCTGGATTTCCTGTATTCAGACGTAAAATCTTTTCTCCGTTTGCTCGCATCCGCATGGCTTCTTCCAAAACAGGACCACGGATATCATAAGCAACATGCTCTAACTTACTAGACTTGTTATATTCTTTCATCTTGTTTCCTCAATTCATCGAGATAGTAACATTATACCACTAGAAAGACAATGCGACAAGTTTACTGAAATGTGTTACTAAAATCCTACAGAAGAAAAACCTCACTAAAAGCGAGGTCAAGACAGGGGAAATAGCAGGAATTTTGCCAAAGACAGATCACATACCAAAAGATAAACCTAGAAAAAGCAAGCCTAAAAAGGAGTCATAAAGAAGATTGAACATGAGGAAAAGCCCCCATATCGTCAAGTAATCCCAACGCCCACTTCGTTTTGCAACCAGGAATAAAATTAGATGGTAGAGTACATGAAAGACTAAAAATCCGATAAACCCTGGATAAAGAAACGGTACCAGACTCTCTAATTGCCAGATCATAATCACTTCTACCAAGACTGAAACTAGGATAATTCCATAATAAAGGAAATTTGATTTTTGAAAAGAGTTTTTCATCATTCTCCCTCCCTTCACTTGTTTCCTGCTATCCTTTCTTTTATTTTATCATATATTATATAGATTTTAAGCACTAACATTCTTTTGAAAAATACTTTTTTTGCTTTACTTCTATAGTGAAAAGGTTTACAATAATAGTAAGAAAATTTCAGGAGGTTTCATTATGGCACAACGTTACCAAAATATTATGGTCGCAATCGATGGTTCTAAGGAAGCGGACTTGGCTTTTATCAAGGGAGTTCATTCTGCTCTACGAAACAACGCTAAACTCACCATCGCCCATGTCATTGACACACGCGCTCTCCAAAGCGTATCCACCTTTGATGCTGAAGTTTACGAACAACTCCAAGTCGACGCTGAAAGTCTGATGAAAGAGTACGAAAAGCGTGCTAAAGATGCTGGTGTGGCAGATGTTCATATCGTCATTGAAATGGGAAATCCAAAGACCCTACTGGCACGTACTATTCCCGATGCTGAAGAAGTGGACCTCATCCTCGTTGGCGCAACTGGTCTCAACGCCTTTGAACGCCTCTTGGTCGGTTCTTCATCTGAATACATTCTCCGCCATGCTAAGGTCGATTTGCTGGTTGTGAGAGAACAAGAAAAAACTTTGTAATCACGAAGAAAAGGAGCCCCTAGCTCCTTTTTGTTTACTATTTATACTCTTCGAAAATCTCTTCAAACCACGTCAACTTCCATCTGCAACCTCAAAAACATGTTTTGAGCTGACTTCGTCAGTCTTATCTACAACCTCAAAGCAGTGTTTTGAGCAGCCTGCGGCTAGTTTCCTAGTTTGCTCTTTGATTTTCATTGAGTATTATTTCTCTCTTTATGGCGTTCGTAAGCCTTGAGCTGACGCTGCAGTTCCTTTTTAATAGCAGGTTCTGGGGCATATTTTTCTTCCCAATCATCTGGTTTTAAGATTTTGTGGGTCACTGGATCAAAATGAGCCTTGCCATCTGGAAAAATTTTCCCCATATTAGCCTGATGGACAATGTCAAAAATACGTTCTGGGTCCACCCCCATCAAGACAAAACTACCGTAGGTGAAGTAAAGTGTGTCAATCAAGGCATCCACTTGCCCTATCAAATCTTGCTGAGCAGGTGTCTTCTTGGCTACTTTATCTGCTGCCTTATCAAGAGCTTGATGAAGTTGCGATACAGCTTGACCAAAATCCTCTTCAGAAGGACTAGCAGCTCGAACAAACTCCACCAATTCTTCTATTTTAAAGCCAGCCCTATGGGTTGCACCTTCTAAATCCCAAGCTCGAGGTTCTTCTTGGGTCCGTTCATCCATCATGTGATGGAAGGTCTTGACCTTATTGAAATGATAGTCACGGCTGACAAAGACTTTTTCTGAGGCCAGAACACCAAAATGTTCCAAGGCCTTGTGGATTCCGTCTTGTTGATTGCTAGTGGTAATGTGCTTGGCAACTTCCTTGACACTGCTACTACCATTTCCCATAGCGACCGACATACCGACACCCGCCAGCATTTCTAGGTCGTTATCTGAGTCACCAAAGGCCATGACTTGGTTAAGATCAAAACCATATTCTTTCCCAACTCGTCTAATGCCTTCCAATTTAGAGTTTCCTTGATTGATAACATCCGCTGCAAAAGGATTGCTACGTGTCAATTTCAAGTCTTCAAAATCAGCTGCCGCCTTCTCAGACTCTTCTGGCGTCATCAGCATCAAAACTTGGTAGATAGGCTGATTCATCAGATGAAGCAGGTCTTCTTCCTTTTGGGGAACAACCTTGCTGACCATTCGATTAAAAGACTGACTCACTGTCCGAGTTAAAACAGAGGGAACGAAGCGACTGATTCGTTGGGAAAAAGTTCCCAGACCAAAAGACATGATTTTGGAACCTAACATGGCATCCTTAGTCCCTAGGGCAATCTCCTTGCCCTCTTTTTTAGCATACGTAATGAGATGGCGCAAATGTAACTTGGAAATTGGGCTCGTGAACAAGACTCTGTCTTTAGTAAAGATATACTGGCCATTGTAGGTTACCGCAAAATCCAGATCCAAATCGTCCATCAATTCCTTAACAAAAAAAGGTCCTCGCCCTGTCGCTACGCCGACTAGTACCCCTTGTTCTTTGACAATCTTAATCGCGTCCTTAGTGGATTTCAAAACACTCTTGCGATCGTTGACCAAGGTTCCATCGATATCAAAAAAAACAGCTTTGACTTCCATCCTATCCCAATCTCCCCTTTTGTGATACAATGATTATACCACATTTCAGAAAGAGTGAGTAAATCATGCCTAAGAAAATCCTTGTTTTACATACAGGTGGGACTATTTCCATGCAGGCCGATGCTTCTGGCGCTGTTGTGACGAGTTCAGATAATCCCATGAACCATGTGTCCAATCCCCTCGAAGGAATCCAAGTCCACGCCTTGGACTTTTTTAACCTGCCAAGCCCCCATATCAAGCCCAAGCATATGCTGGCCCTCTACAAAAAAATCAAAGAGGAAGCAGATAACTACGATGGAGTGGTAATCACACACGGAACCGATACTTTGGAAGAAACAGCCTATTTCCTTGATACCATGGAAGTTCCCCATATCCCCATCGTTCTAACAGGAGCCATGCGTAGCTCCAATGAACTCGGCAGTGACGGTGTTTATAACTATCTGAGTGCTTTACGGGTGGCTAGCGATGACAAGGCTGCTGACAAAGGAGTTTTGGTCGTTATGAACGATGAAATCCATGCTGCCAAATATGTCACCAAAACACATACGACCAACGTCGGCACCTTCCAGACCCCAACACATGGGCCACTTGGTCTGATTACGAAGCGGGAAATCCTCTACTTCAAAACAGCTGAACCTCGTGTTCGCTTTGACCTTGATCACATACAAGGATTGGTCCCTATCATCTCGGCTTATGCTGGTATGACAGATGAGCTGATTGATATGCTGGATTTGGAACAATTGGACGGTTTGATTATCCAAGCCTTCGGGGCTGGTAATGTTCCCAAAGAAACGGCTCAAAAATTAGAAAGCCTTCTGCAACAAGGAATCCCAGTCGCCCTTGTTTCACGATGCTTTAACGGTATTGCAGAACCTGTTTATGCCTACCAAGGTGGGGGCGTGCAGTTGCAAAAGGCAGGTGTCTTCTTTGTTAAAGAACTCAATGCCCAAAAAGCCCGCTTGAAACTCCTCATTGCCCTCAATGCCGGACTAACAGGACAGGCTTTGAAAGACTATATGGAAGGGTAAGTCTCTTCTCCAGAAAGCAAAATCAGGAAATCTGCACGATTCCCTGATTTTTTCTATTTACGTTTTCGTGTTGAGCGACGTTCTGTCAAACCATGAGGTAAGAGAACTTCACGTTCTTCCAACTCTTCCTTGTGCATAATCTTAGTCAACATACGCATACTAATGGCGCCAAGGTCATAAAGAGGTTGGGCAATAGTGGTCAAGTTTGGACGGGTAAAGCGTGAGACTTGTGAATCATCACTAGTAATGATTTCAAATTCTTCTGGTACTGACACACCCTTATCAGCAAGGCCGTTCAAGACACCTGCTGCCAATTCATCACCTGTTACAACTGCTGCAGTTGCGTTTGATGAAATCAAGCGTTCTGCCAAGGCATAGCCATCTTCATAAGTGTATTTAGACTCAAATACCAATCCTTCGCTATAAGAAATCCCTGCTTTTTTCAAGGCTTCCTTGTAGCCAACCAAACGAACCTTACCATTGATGTCATCCACTAATGGACCGCTAACGAAAGCAATGCGCTCATTTTCTTTAGCAAGGTAGGTCACTGCATCAATCGTTGCTTGTTTGTAGTCAATATTAACACTTGGAAGTTGGTACTCCACATCTACTGTTCCTGCAAGAACAACTGGTGTTCGAGAACGAGAAAACTCTGAACGAATTTTTTCAGTCAAGTGGTAGCCCATAAAGATGATACCATCCACTTGCTTAGAAAATAGTGTATTGACAACTGAAACTTCCTTGTCATCGTCCTCATCACTATTAGCAAGGACAATATTGTACTTGTACATTTCAGCGATATCATCAATTCCTTTGGCAAGCGTTGAGAAATAACCATTGGTAATATTTGGGATCACCACACCGACAGTGGTTGTCTTTTTACTTGCAAGACCACGCGCCACAGCATTTGGACGGTAATCCAAACGATCAATCACCTCAAGTACTTTTTTACGAGTATTCTCTTTTACATTCTTATTGCCGTTGACTACACGGCTAACCGTCGCCATTGAAACTCCTGCTTCACGGGCGACATCATAAATCGTTACTGTATCGTCTGTATTCATTCCATTTCCTTTCTATATCATACCTCACGAGACTCCAAAAAAGAGACGGTATGAAAATTTCATTTTCATGATTCCACTTATTCCATTTTATCACTATTTGTAAACACTTTCAAGCGTTTTTTGAAGATTATTTGAAAAAATTTCATAGGAAGCTATGTTTATGAAGAAAAAATCACCTTTTCTTGATTTTTAATCCTATTTGCTGTATGATAAGGGAAAGAAAGGGGGTAGAAATATGGCTTTTACCAATACCCACATGCGATCGGCTAGTTTTGGCATTGTTACCAGCTTGCCTGATGACGTTATTGACTCTTTTTGGTATATCATCGACCACTTCTTAAAAAATGTCTTTGAATTGGAAGAAGAACTTGAGTTTCAATTGCTCAATAACCAAGGAAAAATTACCTTCCACTTCTCAAGTCAACACCTCCCTACAGCCATTGATTTTGATTTTAACCATCCTTTTGACCCTCTTTATCCGCCAAGAGTACTTGTTTTAGACATGGATGGTAGAGAAACTATCCTCCTCCCAGAAGAAAATGACCTATTTTAAAAACTCTAGCCTTCAGTTACAAACGACTGAAAACTAGAGTTTTTCTATTTTTTCAAAGCATCATACAAGTTGCGGATAGGTTGATTTAATGTAGGATGGATAAAATGAGGCGCTATTTCTTGAAGTGATTCAAGAACAAAAAGGCGTTCTGCTATATAAGGATGAGGCAAGATGAGGTTGTCCGTATAAAGTATCTGATCCTCCACAAAGAGCAAGTCCAAATCAATCAAACGAGGTCCCCAATGCACTTCTCTCACCCGTCCCATCTCTGACTCAATGGCTAACAAGGTCTCTAATAGCACTGGGGCTGGTAGCCAGGTTTCCACCTCAACCACTTGATTAGCAAAGCTATCCTGCTCAACACCACCCCAAGGCTCCGTCGTCAAGACACTGGACTCTTTGAGAATATGGATACCTCGAGCTCGCATTTTCTCAATAGCTTGTTCCAAATTGGCTTGCTTATCCCCCATATTACTTCCTAGGGCGATAAAGGCTCGCTGTTTGCGGCGATGAATGATTACTGAGCAAGTATCTAGTGGCAAATGCACTGGCGCCCAAGGTTTTTTGAGTTCCAGCTTAATTTCTTGGACAAGAGGATAAGCATCAAAGGTACGTTCTACCAGCTTATAGGCTACCGTTTCAATCAAGTCCTCAGTTGTTTCCTGAAACCAAGTCGTCCACTGCTGACACAATTCTCCATAATGGACAGAAGCCGTTAAATCCAAGTCTGTAGCCGCCTTGGTCATATCATAGGAAAGGATGGCTGAAACGACAAACTTCTGCCCCAATTCCTTCTCACTAGGAAAAAGACCATGATAGGCAAAAATTTCCAAATCCTTAATCTGCAGTTGATCCATAACTTGTCCTTTCTAGAAAAATCCGCCCAAAGCGGATTCTTTTTATACTCAATGAAAATCAAAGTGCAAACTAGGAAGCTAGCCGCAGGCTGCTCAAAACACTGTTTTGAGGTTGCAGATGGAAGCTGACGTGGTTTGAATTTGATTTTCGAAGAGTATTATAGTCCCATTAAACGATAAGCCTGATTTCGGAGGTCCTTATCTGTTTCAAATAGACCACGAGCTACTGTCGTCAAGGTTGCAGTGCCTGGTTTTCTGACACCTCGCATGCTCATACACATATGTTCCGCCTCAATGACAACAAAGGCTCCTTTAGCATCTAGATAGTCCATCAAGGCGTCGGCCACTTCGATATTCAAACGTTCTTGAATTTGTGGTTTTTTCGAATAAACTTCAACCGTACGGGCTAGCTTAGACAAACCTGCTACACGGCCATCTGGAATGTAGGCAATATGTGCTTTCCCATAAAATGGTAGAAAGTGGTGTTCACACATAGTATGGAAAAAGATATCCTTTTCTACCACCATATTATCGTCAATAATCTCAAAGGATTTTGACAAATGTTCCTCCGCTGTTTGACCAAGACCTGAAAAAATCTCTTGGTACATACGAGCCACACGAGCAGGTGTTTCCTGCAAGCCCTCGCGGTTAGCGTCCTCTCCTACAGCTTCGATAATCATTTTTACAGCTGCTTCAATCTTTTGTGTATCCATTCTCGTTCTTCCTCTCCATCAGATAGGACCTCACTTGGCTCAAGAAATACAAGGAACCCGTGACAATCCTAACTGTTTTTTTCTCTTCTTTTTTATCTGTCAATTTCTGCTCTAGAAAATCCTGCCAACCTTGGTAGCTGAGATTTCTAGACCTAACTGCCTCTTTCAGCATGCTTTCATCAGTCGCCCGACTATCGTCAAAATGGGTCAAGGTAAGCTCGGTATCTGGTAGTGTCCCCAGCAAGTCCAACATATCCTCCAAGGCCTTGGTTTTGATACAGGTAAATAGGATTTCCTTATGATAATCTGCAAAACGTTCTTGCAAGGTTGCTAATAAAGCCTTAATAGCATGGGGATTGTGGGCTCCATCCAAAATCATCAAGGGATCTCTTGACACGATTTCCAAACGCCCTGGCCAACTTGTTTCTTCCAAAGCTTGAGCAAGCAAGTGATTGCTTGCTAGCTCTCGACCATCTTCTTGACAAAAAGTATCAAGTAAAGCTATGGCCATCCCAGCATTCTCTATCTGGTGCAAACCAAGCAGGCCAGTCTGGAAGCGACCTTGTCTGACAACACTTGTATAGTCAAAGACTTCACCCGTAACCACACTCTTTTGATGACTAACTTGATAATCTGCCCCATAGGCAATTCTCGGCGCATTTTTTGCTTCTGCAATAGAGTCAATCACAGCTAGCGCTTCTGGAGCAATGCAACCTGTTACCGAAGGAATACCTTGTTTGATAATACCAGCTTTATGCTCTGCTATGACTTCCAAGGTGTCACCAAGTAGGGCTACATGGTCCAATCCAATAGTCGTAATTCCTGTCAAAATGGGCTGACAGACATTGGTACTATCCAAAAGACCACCCATACCCACTTCTATGATAGCCACATCTACTTGCTCTGAGGCAAAGTAATCATAGGCTATAGCTGTAATTATTTCAAACTCAGTTGTCCCCTGCAAATTGGTAGCCGATTCCCCTTCCAACAAAGACTGATAGTCTGCCATGAGGGCTTCTAGTCTAGCTTCTGGGATAGATTCCCCATTGATGCTAATCTGATCTGTGTAATGAATGAGATAGGGCGAGCTGAAAACACCAACTCTCAGCCCTAGCTTTTCTAGCATATTTTTCAAAAAAGCAATGGTCGAACCCTTGCCATTGGTTCCTCCAATATGGATGACCTTGAGTTTGAGATGGGGATTGCCACGCAAAGCTAACAGTTCCACCATTCGTTCCAAGCCAAAATGCGGTTGATCCGTCCGGTAGTTAGCAATCCACTGATTATTTTCAAATTCTTTCATCTTATTTATATTGTTTTAAATCTAGATTTTCCGCTTCATCAGCCAGACGAATAGCGGAGGCAATTTCAACTGCCATCCTGTGACTAGCTACATCATGCACGCGCACCACTTCCACACCCTGTCTCGCAGCGATACTGGTTACATGAGCAGAGGCCGTGTCCCGATTGCGGAAACCATGTTCTGTCTCAGGATTGACTTCAAAACCATTCTCTTCTAGGATATTGATGACAAACCGCTTGCGCGACACTCCGAGAAAGATTGGATATCCTTTCTGATGTAGTTTATCCAGATCCCGTAAAAGAAGCAGATTTTCTTTCTTGGTCAGACCAAAGCCAATTCCTGGATCCAACAGGATATTTTCTTGTGCGATTCCAGCTTGATTCGCTCTCGCTAAGGCTCTGTCAAAGAAAGCCTCCATCAAGTCTTCGATTGGCAATTTTTCGAAGTCAGCTAACTCTTCCTCTGTAAAAGCTTGACCAAAACCAAAATGAGGAAATATGAGCGAGCTAGGATGCTGAGGTCGCGCCATGACTGGATTAAACATAATGACTACTTTCGCTCCAACCTTTGCTACCACATGGGCCATTTTTTCATCACCCATGAGACCAGTGATATCATTGACTAGATTGGCACCAGCAGCCAAAGCAGCTTCTGCTACTTGACTCTTCCAAGTATCAATAGAAATGAGGACATCACTTTCCTTGCGAATCGCTTTGATCACTGGAACAACACGCTGGATTTCCTCTTCTATCTCAACATAGCTACTGCTACTGCCCGGGCGAGTCGATTCTCCGCCGATATCTAGCATACTAGCCCCTTCTGCTATCAATTTACGAGCCTGCTGAAGTGCCTGCTCAAGAGCAAAAAATTGACCACCATCCGAAAAGGAATCCGGTGTTACATTGATAATTCCGCAAATAGCTGTCTTTGCATGATTGGCTTTACTTGACATATCGGTCACTCCCTCAAGGTTTTTCATCATATTATTTCTCTATTTTACCATAAAAAGAAAAAGATGGACACGATTGCATTCATCTTTTTCCCAGTAGAAACAAGTAAGCAATTGTCAAAAATCTTAAACAGATATCCCTAATGTCCGACTCAAAATCACCACGAGAGCCAACAAACAGAAAGCAACCCCATTCACAATCATGTGAAGTAAGATAGACATTTCCAAACGTTGGGTCTTGTAAGCCGTCCAAGATAGAACAATCGACATACCTCCATAAATCAATAAAGAAGGTAAATTACTTGGTTGATGCAATAAAGCAAACACAATCGTACCGACTACAAATCCCAAGTTCTCTTTTCCTCGGAAAATCTTTTTAGGAATAATCCCACGGCACAAGATTTCCTCACAAATCGGAGCAAGCAAGGCTAGTAAGAAGAAACTGGAAATCAGAGAACTATTCTGAACCATATCGTTAATCTGAGACTGGTTACTTGTTGTCGTCTCATTTGACAGTTGTAACAAGATAGAACCAAGTATATTTGACCCGATAATAACTAAATAACTCAAGCCCAAACGTGCCAAATCCTTCGCTCTAAAAAAAGAAAAATTAAAACTTGCTAATTGCGTTTTACGAGCTCCAAAAATAAATAGTGCCAAAACTACAATCGAAATACCAGCAACTATCAGTCCTGACTGCAACAGTGGTACTGCATTTAAAGTTAAAATAGCAGTAACCCCTATAGGAATCTGATATAAAATTGTCGCCAGCAAAAAGATTAACAGCCAACCTGCACGATTCAATAATTCTTTCCACATATTTTTCTCTTTCATCACCCATCTCCTTTATATTAAAAAAGGGGGAAAATCCCCCTGGGTTATCCTATTATAAGGCCATACTGATGTAGTTAAGGATAAACAAGGCATCCAAAATCCAAATCATGACATGAACATCTTTAGCTTGACCTTTAACAAGCTTAGTCAAAGTGTAAGTCAAGAAACCAACTGCAATCCCTTGAGTGATAGAGTAGCTGAATCCCATAAAGATAGATGTGAAGAAAGCAGGAACCGCTTCAGACATATCATCCCAATGGATATTTTTCAAGCTAGCCAACATCATAATCCCAACGATAATCAAGATTGGAGCTGTAGCGGCTGTTGGTACAATCGCTAGAAGTGGGCTAAAGAAGCTTGAGATCGCAAAACAGATTGCCACGACCAAGGCTGTCAAACCAGTACGTCCACCTGCACCGATACCAGCAGCAGACTCAACATAAGTCGTTACGTTTGAAGTACCTGCGATGGCACCAATTGAAGTACCAATTAAGTCAGAGTAAAGAGCCTTGTCCAACTTAGCTGATTGATGATTTTCACCATTTGTCGCTACGATACCAACTTTTTCACCTGTACCGATCAAGGTACCAATTGTGTCAAAAATATCTGTCAATGAGAAGGCGAGAATAGCCATCAGAGTTTCAGGCAAGCGAGCTGTATCTGAAATCAAAGCTCCCAAACCTTCTGAACCAAGAGCTGCACCAAAGACTGTCTTCAAATCTTCAAAGGCTGCACCAACATGGTTATTAGCAAAATCGATACTAGACAAATCTACCAAACCAACTGCGATAGCAAGAACAGTCGTTGTCAAGATAGAGAGGATAATTCCCCCTTTAATCCCTTTAATAACAAAGAAGATCGTAATGGCAAGTCCTGCAAGAGCCACCAAAACAGCTGGATTATTAAAGCTGACCAATCCTGGAACCGCTGACGCATTTGCTGTAATCGCTGCTTGAGCCTTGTCAGCCCCTTCTCCTGCAACCGTATAATTTCCTGGATCGATAGAGAATTTCAAAAGCCCAGCATTCTTAATTCCCACGTAGGCAAGGAAGACACCGATACCAGCTGAAATAGCTGAACGAAGGGCATTCGGAATCGATTCAATGATCATTTTACGAACATTTGTCAAGGTAATAATCAATGAGATAATTCCACAGATGAAGACCATAGCTAGGGCTTCTTGCCATGAATAACCAAGTCCGAATACAACTGTAAAGGTAAAGAAGGCATTGAGTCCCATACCTGGCGCTTGAGCATATGGCAAGTTAGCATAGAAGGCCATCATCAAGGTACCAGCAACTGCACCGATAATCGTTGCGAGGAACACACCCTGAGCAGGCATTCCTGTTTGCGAAAGAATTTGTGGGTTTACAAAGAGAATATAGCTCATTGCAAAGAAAGTTGTTAAACCAGCGAGAACCTCTGTACGAACGTCTGTACCGTTCTCTTTTAGTTTAAATAATTTGTCCATTATCAATCTCCTTTTAATTTTTACGAACAATAATAGAATTATATCATTTATCATTCACTTTTTCAATATCTTTGTTTGATTTATTTAAGAATTTGATGAAATTTCTTTTTTGGTTTCGAATCTGCTTTTCTGCCTGCTTTCTGCTATAATAGTAGACATCTTATCTGAAAAGACACTAGAAAGGTCCCTATGACGAAGAAAATTATTGCAGTTGACCTGGATGGAACCCTGCTCAACTCAGACAGTCAGATTTCTGACTTTACCAAAAAAACCATTAAAAAAGTTGCTGAAAAAGGCCATCAGGTTATTATCACGACAGGTCGCCCTTACCGCATGTCAAAAGATTTTTACCGTGAACTAGGCTTAGACACTCCTATGATTAACTTCAACGGCTCCCTCACTCATTTACCAGACCAAGTTTGGAACTTTGAAAAGTGTTTAACCGTAGACAAAAAATATCTGCTAGACATGGTTCAACGTTCAGAGGACATTCAAGCCGATTTTATCGCTGGAGAATATCGTAAAAAATTCTACATTACAAATCCTAATGAAAAAATTGCCAATCCTAAACTATTTGGTGTAGAAGCTTTCCAGCCTGAAGATCAATTCCAGCCTGAGTTAGTAACCAAGGATCCTAACTGTATTCTTTTACAGACCAGAGCCAGTGACAAATATGCCTTGGCAAAAGAAATGAACGCCTTCTACCAGCATCAACTGTCTATCAATACCTGGGGAGGTCCGCTCAATATCCTTGAATGTACCCCAAAAGGTGTCAATAAGGCCTTTGCTTTGGACTACTTGCTCAAGGTAATGAACCGCGATAAAAAGGATTTGATTGCCTTTGGAGACGAACACAATGATACCGAAATGCTCGCTTTTGCTGGGAAAGGTTATGCAATGAAAAATGCCAACCCAGAGCTACTCCCCTATGCAGATGAGCAAATTTTCTTGACAAATGACCAAGACGGGGTTGCCAAAACCCTGCAAGACTTATTCTTATAGTCCATACTGATACTCAATGAAAATCAAAGAGCAAACTAGGAAGCTAGCCGTAGGCAGTACTTGAGTACGGCAAGGCGAAGCTGACGTGGTTTGAATTTGATTTTCGAAGAGTATGACCAGCTTGCGGGCTGGTCTTTGTGTTCTTTTCACAATCTCATTAACCAGTTAATCGATTGTTCTACTTTTTGCATCCAAAACCTTGGAAAAGGCTTTCTTTTGTGATATACTTCACATATAAATACAAGAGAGCTCGTCACACTCGACTCTGTTGACACAAAATCAATCCAGTCCTGTTTCTCCTGCTCTCAGTTAATATCAAGGAGGATAGCTATGAAAGCTGTTGTTGTAAATCCAGAAAGCACTGGTGTTGCTGTTGAAGAAAAAGTACTCCGTCCACTTGAAACTGGGGAAGCACTTGTAGAAATTGAATACTGTGGTGTTTGCCACACTGACCTCCACGTTGCCCATGGTGACTTTGGCCAAGTACCAGGCCGTGTTCTAGGACATGAAGGTGTTGGTATCGTTAAGGAAATTGCCCCAGATGTAAAAAGCCTTAAAGTCGGCGACCGCGTCAGCGTTGCTTGGTTCTTTGAAGGATGTGGCACTTGCGAATACTGTACAACTGGTCGCGAGACCCTTTGCCGTACAGTGAAAAATGCTGGCTACTCAGTAGATGGTGGTATGGCTGAACAATGTATCGTAACTGCAGACTATGCTGTCAAAGTTCCTGACGGACTTGATCCAGCCCAAGCCTCTTCTATCACATGTGCTGGTGTAACAACCTATAAAGCTATTAAAGAAGCAAAAGTTGAACCAGGCCAATGGGTTGTTCTTTACGGTGCTGGTGGACTTGGTAACCTAGCTGTTCAATATGCTAAAAAAGTATTCAATGCTCATGTCATCGCAGTTGATATCAATAACGACAAACTTGCCCTTGCAAAAGAAGTAGGTGCTGACATTGTGATTAACGGCCTCGAAGTTGAAGATGTACCTGGACTCATCAAGGAAAAAACTGATGGTGGAGCTCATTCAGCTGTCGTAACTGCTGTATCTAAAGTTGCCTTCAATCAGGCTGTTGACTCAGTTCGTGCCGGTGGTCGCGTAGTCGCTGTTGGTCTTCCTTCTGAAATGATGGAACTCAGCATCGTAAAAACCGTTCTAGATGGAATCCAAGTCATCGGTTCTCTTGTTGGAACTCGTAAAGACTTGGAAGAAGCCTTCCAATTCGGTGCAGAAGGTTTGGTAGTTCCAGTTGTTCAAAAACGCCCAGTCGAAGATGCCGTAGCCATTTTCGACGAAATGGAAAAAGGTCAAATCCAAGGACGTATGGTACTCGACTTCACCCACTAATCTAATAAAAACCTATTTTAAAAGTTGGAATGCGCTTCCAACTTTTTTATATTAAATTTTTTAATAAGGATTCAAAAAAACTTCTCTAAAACTCAATATATCAATATTTTCAGATGTAATCTTTTTAATTATTTTATGATAAATAGTTGATTTTTAGATGAAAACGGTTTATACTTAAAAAGTCTTAAAGTTTTCTTAAACGAAAACTAAAACAAAAAAGGAGGAATGACAATAATGAGTATCGGAATCATTATTGCGAGCCACGGCGAATTTGCTGCGGGTATTCATCAGTCAGGATCTATGATCTTTGGTGAACAAGAAAAGGTTCAAGTTGTAACCTTTATGCCAAATGAAGGTCCTGATGATCTATACGCTAAGTTTAATAACGCTGTTGCTGCATTTGACGCAGAAGATGAGGTTCTAGTTTTGGCTGACCTTTGGAGTGGATCTCCATTTAACCAAGCTAGCCGCGTGATGGGAGAAAATCCTGAGCGTAAGTTTGCCATCATCACAGGACTTAACTTACCGATGTTAATCCAAGCCTACACAGAGCGCCTGATGGACGCTACTGCAGGTGTAGAAAAAGTCGCTGCTAATATCATTAAAGAAGCCAGAGATGGCATCAAGGCTCTTCCAGAAGAGCTCAACCCAGTTGAGGAAGTAGCAAGCGCTGCAGCTGCTCCAGTTGCCCAAGCTGCTATTCCAGAAGGAACTGTCATCGGAGACGGTAAACTCAAAATCAACCTTGCCCGTCTAGACACTCGTTTACTTCACGGTCAGGTTGCAACTGCTTGGACTCCAGATTCAAAAGCAGACCGTATCATCGTTGCTTCAGATAACGTAGCTAAAGACGAATTACGTAAAGAATTGATTAAACAAGCAGCTCCAGGTAAAGTGAAAGCAAACGTTGTTCCTATCCAAAAACTAATCGACGTTGCAAAAGACCCTCGCTTCGGAGAAACACATGCCCTTATCTTGTTTGAAACACCTCAAGATGCCCTTCGTGCTATCGAAGGTGGCGTGCCAATCAAAACTCTTAATGTTGGATCAATGGCTCACTCAACTGGTAAAACAATGGTTAACAACGTTTTGTCTATGGATAAAGAAGACGTTGCTACATTTGAAAAAATGCGTGACCTTGGTGTTGAATTTGATGTACGTAAAGTACCAAACGACACGAAAAAAGATTTGTTTGACTTGATCAACAAAGCAAACGTGCAATAATCGATTTTATGAAAGGATTTTAAAGATGTCTATTATTTCTATGGTTTTAGTAGTCGTTGTAGCCTTCCTAGCAGGTCTTGAAGGTATCCTCGACCAGTTCCAATTCCATCAACCAATCGTAGCTTGTACCCTTATCGGTCTTGTTACTGGTAACCTTGAAGCAGGGATTATCCTTGGTGGTTCTCTTCAAATGATCGCCCTTGGTTGGGCTAACATCGGAGCTGCCGTAGCTCCTGACGCTGCTCTTGCTTCTGTTGCTGCTGCCATTATCATGGTTCTTGGTGGCGACTTTACTAAGACAGGTATCGGTGTTGCCCAAGCGGTTGCTATCCCTCTTGCAGTTGCTGGTCTATTCTTGACTATGATTGTCCGTACACTCTCTGTCGGATTGGTTCACACTGCTGATGCTTCTGCTAAAAAAGGTGACTTCAAAGCAGTTGAACGTGCTCACTTTGTCGCACTTCTTCTTCAAGGTCTTCGTATTGCAGTCCCAGCAGCACTCCTTCTAATGGTACCAACTGAAACAGTACAAAGCATTCTAAATGCTATGCCTGATTGGCTCAAAGATGGTATGGCTATCGGTGGTGGTATGGTCGTTGCCGTTGGTTACGCTATGGTTATCAACATGATGGCAACTCGTGAAGTATGGCCATTCTTCGCTATCGGTTTCGTGCTTGCTGCCGTGTCAGATATTACTCTAATCGGATTTGGTGCTATCGGTGTTGCTATCGCTCTTATCTACCTTCACCTTTCTAAAACTGGTGGAAATGGTGGCGGAGGAGCCGCAACTTCTAACGACCCAATCGGCGATATCCTAGAAGACTACTAAGATAAGAAAGGACTGAAAACATCATGACTGAAAAACTTCAATTAACTAAATCAGATCGTAAAAAAGTTTGGTGGCGTTCAACTTTCTTACAAGGTTCTTGGAACTATGAACGTATGCAAAACTTGGGTTGGGCTTACTCATTAATTCCAGCTCTTAAAAAACTCTACACTAAGAAAGAAGATCAAATCGCTGCTCTTGAACGCCATCTTGAGTTCTTCAACACTCACCCATACGTAGCCGCTCCAATCATGGGGGTTACTCTTGCACTTGAAGAAGAACGTGCTAACGGTGTTGAAATCGATGACGCTGCTATCCAAGGGGTTAAAATCGGTATGATGGGGCCTCTTGCTGGTATCGGTGACCCAGTATTCTGGTTTACAGTACGCCCAATCCTTGGATCACTCGGTGCTTCACTTGCCCTTACTGGTAATATCTTAGGTCCAATCCTCTTCTTCGTTCTTTGGAACTTGATTCGTATGTCATTCTTGTGGTATACACAAGAGATTGGATACAAGGCTGGATCAGAAATCACTAAAGACATGTCTGGCGGTATCCTCCAAGACATCACTAAAGGTGCTTCTATCCTTGGTATGTTCATTCTTGCTGTCCTTGTTCAACGTTGGGTAAATATTAAATTTGCTTTCGATGTTGCCAAAGTTCAACTAGATGAAAAGGCTTATATCCATTGGGATAAATTGCCAGAAGGATCTAAAGGTATCCAAGAAGCATTCGCACAAGTAGGACAAGGATTATCTCAAACATCTGAAAAAGTTACTACTTTCCAACAAAACTTGGATATGTTGATTCCTGGACTATCAGGACTACTCCTTACTTTCCTTTGCATGTACTTGCTTAAGAAAAAAGTATCTCCAATCACTATTATCCTTGCACTCTTCGCAGTGGGTATTGTGGCACATGTTCTTCACATCATGTAATCAAGCAACTTAAAAGGAACCAGGTTCTAAACCTGATTCCTTTTTTCTATGCTTTTATTCAGCCAAGGCTCCCATTGGATCCCACGGTGCAAGAACTATTGGTTCTGCTTCGTAAGCAGCTTGTTCTTCGGTTGTTAACAATTCTTTACGGACAACGATTTGGTAAGTGTATTCGTCCATCCAAGCGTCTGAGGCAACAAAGTAACCATCTGTACCGACCTTGTCTCCCCATGAGTTTTCAACCTTCCACTTGATTGATTTGCCATTTTCGTCCAAATCAACACCTGTCAAGACCATAGCGTGGGTCATCAAGCTCTCACTGTAGTCCAAACGTCCAGCCTTGTCTTGAGTGAGTTGAATATCCATGCTTGATTCAAAGTCATAAACATCTGTCGCAAGGATTCCAGCTTTACGGTTGCTGAGCTGACCAACATCAGAACCAAACCAAACAGTCTCACCTGCTTGCATTTGAGCAATCGCCAATTCTTTCAAGCGCTCCATTGGAACGTTGATGTAACGAACCGCACGGCTACCAACCACATTTCCCAACATCTCAACTGTGTAAGATTTGCCGTAAGGCTTGTCAGCAGTTGGAGCATTGATAACAGAAACGTAATCTTCTAGAGGAAGATTGACATATTTCTTGTAAAATTCTTGTGGTGTAATGCCCTTTTCACTTTGGTAGTTGTTATCCTTATCGCGATAAGCAAAGTCAAATTTACGTGGCGGAAGACCCAATGACATAGCAAGAAAGTTAAAGATTTCTTGCAAGAGGTCTTCTTTCTTAGCTTGAACAGTCGCTTGATCTGCACCAGAAACAAGCAAGTCACGCAAGATTTGAGCATCTTGACGAAGTAATTTATTAAGGATTGCATTTAGTTCACGGCTGCTGCTAGATGAAACAGACTCAGGGTAAACTGACTTAGGCACGACACCGTATTTCTCAAAGAGAGAAACGACCATATCCCACTGACCACCGTCTTGTTGTGGTGTTTGAAGTAGGAATTTAACCTTACGACTCGTCAAGTCTTGGTCTGCAGTCGCAATGACTTGCTCCAAGAACCAGTTGGATTTCTCATACTTGTCCCAGAAGAAGGTGTGGGCCTGTGATAACTCAAAATTTTCCAGTTTGTATTGTGAGATGAGCTTGTGGCGGAAGGTGTTGAGAGCTGCAAACATCCAGCAACGACCAGACGCTTTCTGGTTGGTTACCTTGTCCTTGGTCAAATCCAATGAGAAAACAGGTGTATTATCTACATGGCTTTGGCGACGTTCTAGAGCTGCAAAAATTCCGTTGTGGCTGGCAGCATTTTCAATCGCTTGGTATTTTACATTTGCTTCATAATTGGCAAATAGTTTATCAGTAAATGATTCTTGAATCGCGTTCATAGATTCCTCCTTTTATTCTACAGTCTATTATAACTCTTTTCACAAAGGAAGCAACTGAAAAACATAAAAGGCAAGGACATTCTCCCTCGCCTTTTTCGAATATAAATCCAATTAAGCAATACTTGCAAGGAGAACCTCTAATTCTTCCTTGGTCAAGCGACGCCATTCTCCTCGCTGCAAGTTCTCATCTAAAACTAAAGTTCCCATAGTCAAACGTTGCAAGTCTACTACTTCCTTGCCGCAATAGGCAACCATTCGTTTGACCTGATGAAACTTCCCTTCTGCAATGGTCACACGGATTTGGCTTTGAATTTTTTCTGTATCTATGGACACAATCTCCAGTTTAGCAGGCCGACAAGTAAAGTCTTTAAGAGGAATTCCCTTAGCAAATATCTCCACATCTTCTTGGGTCATGATTCCCTTGACTTGTGCCTGATACGTCTTGTCAACATGACGCTTAGGTGAAAGAAGAGCATGGGCCAGCTGACCATCATTGGTCAAGAGCAAAAGACCATGCGTGTCAATATCCAAGCGTCCTACTGGGAAAACTTCCTTGCTCCGAGCCAAGTCATCCAACAAGTCCAGAACGGTTCTGTGCTTAGGATCCTCAGTCGCTGAGATGACTCCTTTGGGCTTGTTCATCATGTAGTAGACAAACTCTTCATACTCCAACACTTGCCCATCAAAGATAATCTCATCTCTTTCTTCATCAATCTGCAATTTAGCTGATTTCTCTTTTTTACCATTTACCGTCACTCGCCCAGCCTTGAGCATGTTTTTGACCTCAGTCCGGCTCCCCACAGCGCAGGCAACTAAAAATTTATCCAATCTCATAGAACTATTATATCATATCAAAAGGAGGCTGTCTCAATGACCAACCTCCTTTTCATTTCATACTCTTCAAAAATCTCTTCAAACCGCGTCAACGTCGCCTTGCCGTATATATATATATGTAACTGACTTCGTCAGTCTTATCTACTACCTCAAAACGGTGTTTTGAGCTGACTTCGTCAGTTCTATCCACAACCTCAAAACAGTGTTTTGAGCTGACTTCGTCAGTTTCATCTACAACCTCAAAGCAGTGCTTTGAGAAACCTGCGGCTAGTTTCCTAGTTTGCTCTTTGATTTTCATTGAGTATCAGATTTAAGAAATTAACTTCCTCGTCTCCAGAAAATCGCTAAAACAATCATGGAACCTAGTACTGCCGGAATAATGGCGGTTCCTGCCATTATCGGTCCCCAAGTCCCAAAAAGCAAATGGCCTATAAAGGCACCAATCCAGCCTAGAAACATTTTTCCAAAACATCCCATTCGCTCTCCACGATTGGTCAGAGTGCCTGCTAAAAATCCCACTAGGAGGCCAACGAACATACTTCCTAACATATTATCTCCTTAATTTGCCCAATCTCCGTTACGGAAGAGTGGTACACGTGTCCCATCCTCACGGATACCATCGATATTCATTTGGTTAGAACCAATCATAAAGTCTACGTGAACATCTGAACGGTTAAGCCCTGCAGCTTCAAGCTCCTCTTCGCTCATCTCCGCTCCACCAACTACGCTAGTCGCATAGGCTGCACCGATAGCCAAGTGGTTTGACGCATTCTCATCGAAAAGGGTGTTAAAGAAGGTAATGCCTGACTGAGAAATTGGGCTTGGATCTGGTACCAAGGCACATTCACCTAAGGCACGCGCCCCCGTATTTTCAAAGACAAGGTCTTTCATGACCTGATCACCCTTCTCAGCAGTGATATCTACGATTTGTCCATCCTTAAAGGTTACCTTAATACCTTCAATGATATTTCCGTTATAGCTAAGCGGTTTTGTAGAAGTGACATAACCATCTGCGCGACGGAAGTCAGGCGCTGTGAAGACTTCCTCTGTCGGCATATTTGGCAAGAATCCTTCGCCCTGCGCATTAATAGCGCCAGCTGATTCCCAAACGTGGTTCTTTGGCAAACCAAGTGTCAAATCTGTCCCTGGCGCTGTGTAGTGAAGGGCTGAAAATTGCTCTTTATTAAGCATATCGGCCTTGCTCTTGAGGATAGCTGCATGCTCTTCCCAAGCCTTAACAGGATCTGCTTCGTAGACACGACAAGTTTTGAAGATTTGGTCCCAAAGTAGATCAACTGCTTCTTCATCGCTCGCAGCATTTGGAAAGACTTTCTTAGCCCACTCAAGTCCAGCAGCGGCTGCTACAGTCCAACTAACCTTGTTAGATTGAGTTGCGATTCGCATTGGCTTCATGGCAAGTCCCATAGCTTTAGCAGAAGCTGAAAGCTTATCAGCGTCCACTCCGTTCAAGGCACCTGGATCAGATGAACGAACCCCAAGACGGCTAGCTTTGTTCTCCAAAAGATAGTTCATCTCAGCAATCTTGTATTCTGGCACATTGTCCAAACGCTCCATCGGCGCATGGAGGAATTTCTCACGATTAATGACATCATCTGTCCACTGAACGATAACCTCATGCGCACCCAAAGCGTAAGCTTCTTTGACGATTAAGTGAGCCAACTCACGTTGCTCCACATCGATAGAAAGAGCCAAAGTGTGACCAGGTTGCACATTGATTCCATTTGCAGCCAACAATTTCGCATATTTTTCTAGATTTTCTTTAAAATTTGGTAAAACCATGTAATTTTCTCTTTTCTATTTTTATTTTTCTTTTTCTTTCAAAGCAGAGAATAATCCTGCTAAAGCAATAGCACCTGACAAGAGTGCTGTTGATAGAAGAATTGTTTGATCAGCAAGTTCCAATTGATACTCAAACACCTTCTCAGCCGGCTTATCTTCCGCAAAAATTCTTAGTTTCATCTTTTTTCCTCCAAGACCTTAAAACAACTCATCAAACAAACTCAACTGATTATCCTCTGGCATATTGCCCAGAATCCCCATTTCATCCATCTTTTCAACCAAGGTTGATGAGAGCCCACCACGCTTGCGTAGTTCTGTTTTAGAGAGGAATTCTCCCTCTTCACGCGCTCGCACCAATTGCTTGGCAACGTTCTCTCCCAGACCATCCATAGCAACAAATGGTGGAATCAGTGTATCTCCGTCAATGATGAATTCAGTCGCATCACTACGGTAAAGGTCTAACTTCCCAAACTTGAAACCACGTTCCCACATTTCATTAACAATCTCAAGAGTTGTATAGAGGTCAATCTCCACATTAGAGGCTTCATTGTTCTTCCTTTTTTCAGAGATTTCTTCCATTCTGCGTTTGATGGCATCCAAGCCCGCACCCATGGTCTTGATATCAAAAGCCTTAGCACGGATGGAGAAGTAAGCACAGTAATAATAAATGGGATGGTGAACCTTGAAGTAAGCTACACGCAAGGCCATCATAACGTAGGCTGCCGCATGGGCTTTAGGGAACATGTACTTAATTTTCCCACAGGACTCGATATACCACTCTGGTACCTTATTGGCCTTCATAGCTTCGATATAGCCATTTCTCTCTTCTTCAGAAATCTTCAGCCACAAGCCCTTACGCACCCGTTCCATGATGGTAAAGGCCATCTTAGGTTCGAGACCCGCATGCATAAGGTAAACCATGATGTCATCCCGACAACCGATAACAGTCGATAGGTCAGCAATCCCTTGTTTAATCAGATCCTGGGCATTTCCCAACCAGACATCAGTACCGTGAGACAATCCAGATAACTGTAGCAACTCCGCAAAGGTCGTCGGATGCGTCTCGTCTACCATCCCACGTACAAAGTTGGTCCCAAACTCTGGAATTCCCAGCATGCCCGTTGGCGTTCCGATTTGTTCAGGAGTCACCCCTAGCACATCAGTCCCAGAAAAGAGGGCCATTACACCTTCGTCATCCATAGGGATTTCATTAGGGTCAATCCCAGACAAGTCCTGCAATTTCCTAATCATGGTCGGATCATCATGTCCCAGTACATCAAGTTTAAGAACGTTCTCATCGATATCGTGGAAGTTAAAGTGAGTCGTTTGCCATTCAGCCGTCACGTCATCTGCTGGATACTGGACAGGCGTAAAGTCGTAAACATCCATGTAGTTAGGAATAACAACGATTCCCCCGGGGTGTTGTCCTGTTGTCCGCTTGACACCGGCAGCGCCTTGAGCAAGACGTTCCACCTCTGCATCACGATAAAACTTCCCATAATCTCGCTCGTAACCCTTGACAAAGCCATAGGCAGTCTTGGCAGCCACCGTACCAACCGTTCCTGCACGGAAGGCATATTCCTCACCAAAGATATCACGCACATCCAAGTGGGCGCTAGGCTGGTCTTCTCCCGAGAAGTTCAAGTCAATATCAGGAACCTTATCCCCATCAAAACCAAGGAAGGTCTCGAAAGGAATATCCTGTCCGTTTTTGCTGAGTTTATGACCACAGTTTGGACAGTCCTTATTGGGCATATCAAATCCTGAACCGTACGAACCATCTGTGATAAATTCACTGTACTGACACTGACCACAGACATAGTGAGGAGAAAGAGGATTGACCTCTGTAATCCCAATCATGGTCGCAACGAAACTAGATCCGACAGACCCACGAGAACCAACCAAGTAACCCCGTTCATTGGAACGTTGCACCAGCATCTGCGATGCCAGATAAATCACGGCAAATCCATTCCCCAGAATAGAGGTTAATTCTTTTTCAATCCGCAAATCAACGATATCTGGCAGCGGATTTCCATAAATCTCAAAAGCTTTCTTATAGGTCAACTCGGCAACTGTTTCTTCAGCCTTGTCGATAAAAGGCGTATACAAGTCCCCCTTAACTACCTCAACAGGCTCAAAGATTTCTACCAAGGCATTGGTGTTTTCAATAACCAATTTGCGAGCTAGTTCCTCTCCCAAGAAGGCAAATTCATCCAACATCTCATTGGTTGTTCGAAAATGAGCCTTCGGAAGAGGAGCTGGTTGGGCATGTTCCCCATGACCGATAGTTCGGTTAATCATAGCTCCTTGTCCCAAACTACGGACAATAATTTCACGGTAAATTTCTTCTTCTGGTTCGATATAGTGGACATTCCCCGTAGCCAGAACAGGCTTACCAAGACGGTCTCCCACCTCTATCAAACTCTTGATAATGGTCTGGAGTTCCTCCATATCCTTGACCTGCTCCTTGGCAATCAAGGGAGCATAGATAGCTGGTGGCATAACCTCAATAAAGTCATAATACTTGGCCACCTCAACCGCCGCATCCACACCTTGAGAAACGACCGCATCAAAAACTTCGCCTTCTGCACAGGCTGATCCTAAAATCAAGCCCTCCCGATGGGCATCTAGAACCGTTCTCGGAATCCGTGGTGCCCCTTCAAAGTACTTGGTATTAGACAAGGAAACCAGCTTAAAGATATTTTTTAGCCCTACCTGATTCTTGACATAAATGGTCGCATGCTTGATTCGAGCTTTTTTATAAGAGTCTGGACTAATCAAATCAATGTTTAGTCTAGCCAAGTCTGTCACACCATGTTTTTCTGCCACCTCTTTGATAAAGATGAAAAGCAGACGACCAGTCGCTTCCGCATCGTAGTTGGCCATGTGGTGATGTTCCAAAGCCACACCAAAACGCTTGGTCAAAGGCCCCAAACCATGACGTTTATACTCAGGATAGAGGTTTCTAGCAAACTCCAGCGTATCAATCACTGGCTGGCTAATTTTAGGAAGACCATGACGCTCATAGTTGGCATTCATAAAGCCAACGTCAAAGGTCGCATTGTGGGCGACTAGGACAGTATCCTGGCAAAATTCTTGGAATTCTTGCAAAACTTGTTCCAGTGGTTTAGCATTTTTTACATGATCATCTGTAATTCCGGTCAATTCAGTAGTAAAAGCTGACAAGGGATGCCCAGGATTGATAAATTCATCAAATTCAGCAATAACATTCCCCTTGTACATCTTAGAGGCCGCAACCTGAATCAAATCATTATAGATAGCTGAAAGTCCCGTCGTTTCCACGTCAAAAACCACATAGGTCGCTTCTGATAAGTCCATTTCCACTTCGTTATAAACGATAGGAACACGATCCTCCACGATATTGGCTTCCATTCCATAAATCAGCTGAATTCCCGCTTTTTTGGCCGCCTTATAGCCGTGTGGGAAGGACTGGACATTCCCGTGGTCCGTGATGGCAACAGCCTTGTGTCCCCACTTAGCAGCTGTCGCAACGATTTCTTCAACCTCTGGCAGAGCATCCATGGTCGACATGTTAGTATGAGCATGAAACTCAACCCGGCGCTCACCTTCTGGCATCAAATCCTTCCGCTCATAGTGAACAACCTCCTGCACATCCTGCACGTTCATTGTCAAATCGCGTGTGAAGTTATTCATCTCCACATTTCCACGCACTCGTAGCCAAGAATTTTTCTTGATTAGATCAAATTTCTGAGCCTCTTCCTCATTTTTAACCCACTTTTGCATAGAAAAACTTGAAGTATAGTCGGTCATTTTAAAGTTGATCAAAACGCGCCCTGTTCTGGTCACTTTTTGCTCCACATCAAAAACAACCCCTTCAAATACCAAACGATTTTCTTCCGTCGTCACTTCGATCATAGGAGTAATCTCTGCCTTATCTAGCTTCGGTTTAGCTACAGCTTTTTTCGTTTGAAAATCAAAGGCTGGTTTCTCTTCCGCTGGAGGAGGTGCCATCTGTTCCAGTTGCTCCATAGCACGGAGCGCTTCCTCATTGGCAGCTTGAACAATCTGCTCATTTTCCGCATGAAAGGCATCTTCCTGCTCTTGGGTCAGCACATCATTCTTCTCGACTTGACAATTAAAAGTTGGAAAACCAAACTTTTCAAGTTGTTTAGCTAAATTAGGAAGATGATTCTTCTTAAAATGTTCCTTATCAATAGCCTCAGAGCCTTCAATAAAGAGCTGACTTCCTTCCGCACGAACTTGTAAATTTTGATAAAGGGACTTAAAACCTTGACTAGCACATGGGCCTTCAGAGAAAGCCTCTCTATAGTAGGACTGCAAGAGTTGATTTGAAAATTCTTGAGACAGAGCCTTGATTTCGAAAATAGCTTTATTGCCTGTCTTAGAAAATTCTTCCCTCAAACCTTTCTTTAATTCTAAAAAGATTTCAATCGGTAAAATATTAGAAAATACGAAATGAAACTCCCATACCTTACTAATTTTATGAACCACAACTCGCTCAATATCAGCCTGTGCTAAAACAGGAGCCTGTCTCATTTCAGCAGGTATCCCCAATTGATTCATCAAAATTTCAAAACTATTTGACATTCATTTTCCTCACATTATTCTCCTACTATTTTACCATACTTAGAGGTGTTTTCTAAAGACAAAAGGAAGCCACTATGTGACTTCCTTCTAGAGTGAGGACTGATTAGTCTTCACCTTTGTTTTTCTTAATGATTTCTTCTTGTACTGACTTAGGTACATCTTCGTAGTGGTCAAATACCATCATGAATGTACCACGTCCTTGAGATGCAGAACGAAGAACTGTTGCGTAACCGAACATTTCAGCGAGTGGAACGTAAGCACGAACGATTTGGCTGTTACCATGTGCTTCCATACCATCTACACGTCCACGACGAGCAGTTACGTGCCCCATAACATCACCAAGGTTTTCTTCTGGAACAGTGATTGTTACAAGCATCATTGGCTCAAGGATAGCTGGTTGTGCTGATTTAGCAGCTTCTTTAAGAGCAAGTGAAGCCGCGATCTTGAAGGCAGTTTCAGATGAGTCGACATCGTGGTATGAACCATCGTAAAGCTTAGCTTTAACGTCAACCATTGGGTAACCTGCAAGAACACCGTTAGCCATAGATTCTACCAAACCTTTTTCAACCGCTGGGATAAATTCACGAGGAACCACACCACCGACGATTGCGTTTTCAAATTCGAATCCTTTACCTTCTTCGTTTGGAGTAAATTCAATCCATACATCACCGAATTGACCTTTACCACCAGACTGACGTTTGAAGAATCCACGTGCTTGAGTAGAAGCGCGGAATGTTTCACGGTAAGATACTTGAGGAGCACCTACGTTCGCTTCAACTTTGAACTCACGACGCATACGGTCAACAAGGACGTCAAGGTGAAGCTCACCCATACCAGAGATAACTGTTTCACCAGTTTCAACGTTTGTTTCAACGCGGAATGTTGGATCTTCTTCAGCCAATTTTTGAAGGGCAATACCCATCTTATCTTGGTCAGCTTTAGATTTTGGTTCAACCATCAATTGGATAACTGGTTCTGGAACGTTGATTGACTCAAGGATGATTTTAGCTTTTTCATCTGTCAATGAGTCACCAGTTGTAGTATCTTTCAAACCAACGGCAGCAGCGATATCACCTGAGTAAACAGTGTCAATTTCTTGACGGCTGTTAGCGTGCATTTGAAGGATACGTCCGATACGTTCACGTTTACCTTTAGAAGTGTTCAATACGTATGAACCTGATTGAAGAACACCTGAGTAAACACGGAAGAATGTCAAACGACCTACGAATGGGTCAGTCATGATCTTGAAGGCAAGAGCTGCAAATGGCTCTTCGTCAGATGCTGGACGAGTTTCTTCTTCGTCTGTATCTGGGTTAATACCTTTGATTGCTGGGATGTCAAGCGGGCTTGGAAGGTAGTCAATAACCGCATCAAGCATCAATTGAACACCTTTGTTCTTGAAGGCTGAACCACACAATACTGGGAAGAATTCAACGTTGATAGTCGCTTTACGGATACCAGCTTTCAATTCTTCGTTAGTGATTTCTTCACCTTCGAGGTATTTCATCATCAATTCTTCGTCAGTTTCAGCAACTGCTTCGATCAATTTTTCACGGTATTCTTGAGCTTGGTCAAGGTATTCAGCTGGGATGTCTTCTTCAAGGATATCTGTACCAAGGTCGTTAGTATAGATTTCAGCTTTCATCTTGATCAAGTCGATGATACCACGGAAGTCATCTTCAGAACCGATTGGCAATTGGATTGGGTGTGCATTTGCTTGAAGACGATCGTGAAGTGTGCTTACAGAGTAAAGGAAGTCAGCACCGATTTTGTCCATTTTGTTGGCAAATACGATACGTGGAACTCCATACTCAGTTGCTTGACGCCAAACTGTTTCAGTTTGAGGCTCAACACCTGATTGTGAGTCAAGAACGGTAACCGCACCATCCAATACACGAAGAGAACGTTGTACTTCGATTGTAAAGTCCACGTGTCCTGGTGTGTCGATAATGTTTACGCGGTGATTGTTCCATTGAGCTGTTGTCGCAGCAGATGTGATAGTGATACCACGCTCTTGCTCTTGCTCCATCCAGTCCATTTGTGACGCACCTTCGTGAGTTTCACCGATTTTGTGGATTTTACCAGTGTAGTAAAGAATACGCTCAGTAGTTGTTGTTTTACCAGCATCGACGTGAGCCATGATACCGATATTACGAGTTTTTTCAAGTGAAAATTCGCGTGCCATGAGGTTTGTTTCTCCTATTTATTTTTGATTTCTATTCTATTATAACACGATTTTAATAAAAACGGATAGGCAGGACCTACCCGTTCTCAATGTTTTCATGCTATTGTTGGTTTCAACTTACGAGATGGTAAGTTGAGTTGAACTCGAGCTAAAAGCTCAAGTTAGCTGATTTGAACCCGAGCGAGGCCCGGTGCAAAAAAGATAAACTGCTTTGTGTTCACGGAACACTGCATCAGTTTCCTATTTTTGCCTTGGGCCTTTACCGCTCTTGGTATCATTTTATTACCAACGGAAGTGTGCGAATGCACGGTTAGCTTCAGCCATACGGTGAGTGTCTTCACGTTTCTTAACAGCTGCACCAGTGTTGTTAGCAGCATCCAAGATTTCTTTTGCAAGACGGTCTTGCATTGTGTGTTCACCACGAAGACGAGCAATTGTTACCAACCAACGAAGTCCAAGTGTTGTACGACGTTCTGGACGAACTTCAACTGGGACTTGGTAGTTAGAACCACCAACACGACGTGCACGTACTTCAAGTACAGGCATGATGTTTTCCATAGCTGTTTCAAATACTTCAAGTGCATCGTTTCCAGTAGCTTCTTTGATTTGCTCAAAGGCACCGTAAACGATTGAAGCAGCTGTACCACGTTTACCATCAAGCATAACGCGGTTGATAAGACGAGTAACTAGTTGTGAATTGTAAAGCGGATCTGGCAATACGTCACGTTTTGGAGCTCTATTTTTACGACTCATTTCTCTTTATCCCCTTTCCTTATGCTTTTGGACGTTTAGTACCGTATTTAGAACGGCCTTGTTTACGATCGTTAACACCTGCAGTATCAAGTGCACCACGGACGATATGGTAACGTACCCCTGGAAGGTCTTTTACACGTCCACCACGAAGAAGCACCACGCTGTGCTCTTGCAAGTTGTGTCCGATACCTGGGATGTAGGCAGTAACTTCGATAAGGTTGCTCAAACGTACACGAGCGAATTTACGAAGGGCTGAGTTAGGTTTTTTAGGTGTCATTGTTCCAACACGAGTTGCAACACCACGTTTTTGTGGTGAAGAAACGTTTGTTTGAACTTTTTTATGACTGTTGTAACCAACGTTCAAAGCTGGTGATTTAGATTTTTCTACTTTTGATTTACGCGGTTTGCGAACCAATTGGTTAATTGTAGGCATCTACATTCTCCTGTGTTTTTTTATTTTTGGTGACGATACACTTGGTGACAGCTATCATCTGTGTGTACTTTTGCAACATTTGTCAGCACGTCCCTGTACACTCTTGAGAGACCAAAAGTAAAAAGTACCGTCTATTATTGTAACAAAATTTTCCCTTGGTTGTCAAGATATTTTTCTTTTTTATTGTTAATTTTAGCTCTTTTTTAGTGCTCCCCAAAAAAAGAAAAAGGAGGAATCCCACCCTCCTAAAGTTAGTATTGTTCCATTCAATCCCATCAATTTTAGCACATAATGTTCAAAAAATATTATATCATCACAACCAACCAGATTCTTTCGCGATATTAGCTGCCTCTGTTCGATTACCAGCATCTAGTTTCGAAAGAATATTGGTGACATAGTTTCGGACTGTTCCGTTTGATAAATAAAGTTGATCTGCAATTTCTTGGTTAGAGAAACCCTGAGCGATTCCCTTTAAAACTGCGATTTCTTGTTCTGTCAACGGATTGGGATGCGTCATCACCACTTCCATCAATTCAGGAGAATACTCCTTGCGCCCTTCGAGGACAGTGTGCAAGGTTTGCATGAGGTCTGCAATGTTTCTTTCTTTTAATACATAAGCATCTACTCCAGCCTTGACCGCACGTTCAAAATACCCAGGACGCTTGAAGGTCGTCACCACAACCACCTTTGTTTCTAGATTTTCTGCTCGTATCCACTCCAAGACTTCAAGACCTGTCTTAACAGGCATTTCTACGTCAAGGATGGCGATATCTACAGACTCCCTTTCTAATAGTTGGATTGCTTCTTGCCCATTCTTGGCTTGAAAGACAGACTCTACATCCGGTTGAAGCGTGAGCAATTGACACATAGCATCTCGTAGCATACTTTGATCTTCTGCAACAAGTAGTTTCATCTTAATTTCTCTCCTTATAAGGTAGTCGAACCTGAACTTCTGTCGGTTCTTTCCAGCTAATTACCTTTACTTCTCCCGAAAATGGAAGAACACGATCTCGAACTGTATGGAGGTCATCCCCCTTTATAGAAGCAAAGCCACAGCCATCATCTCTCACTGTTAGAATGAGTTCTTTCTCTGTCCGTTCTAATTTTAAGTAGACTTTAGACGCTTTAGCATGTTTGATGATATTGGTCACTAATTCAAGCAAAATCATGGAAGCCGTTGACTCCAATTCCTGAGTAAGGCTAGCTGTATCTAGTTGATTAGCTATTTCCACCTCAATTCCAGCAATTTCTAACATCTTTTTCACAGTCTCTAGTTCGGATGTCAAAGTTCTAGACTTAAGATTTTCCACAATGGTTCGCACTTCACGCATTGATTCTTTGCTAATTCGCTGTATTTCTCTTAATTCCTTTTCCACCTGTGGGTAAGCCTGCATTTGAAATAACTGCAAGGCTAGATCAGTTTTAACACTAAGCATAGCAAAGGTATGGCCCAAGCTATCATGCAAATCCTGACCGATACGACTACGTTCATTTTCAGCAAGCAATAGATTTATCTGGGCATTTTGCTTAGCCTGCGCTTCTTTCAAATCCTCCACAATCCGAATCCGAACCAATCCAAAAGTCATTAAATCGACAAAAGTAAGAATTACAAGTAGATAGAATAGAAACTCAACTTCGATTCTCTGAAAAATCAAAAGTTGGCCCACAACAAGGACTTGAGCAAGGAGAAAAGTCCGGACATGTAAAGAATTAAAACTACGTACGCCGAAATGATAAATTAAGAGATTAGCAAGGAAAAAGAAGAACCAGATATAATTTACACCAACAAAGGCGGTATAGCCAGCTACATAGGCTAGCATGATAATCCAAAAGAGCCAGGATAAGCGCTGGCTCTTGGTGGTTAAAACGCCTAAGTAAGCCACTACAAATAGAATATCAATCAATAAATGCCAGCTAGGAAGCTCCCCAGTCACTACAGGAACGATGGGAAAAACCATAAAAATCAAACTGGCCCAAAACATATAGTGTATGCTTTTCATTCTTTCAAGCATTAAGCATTCTCCTTATGACCTTGAAGGTAAATAGTCAAACCAAACAAAACTGCTGAAAAAACAAGTAGATAAACTGTGGCTGATAGATTGATGCTACCCTCGTTTAAGAAGGTCTTGAGCAACTCCATCAACTGATAAGTTGGTAGGCACTTCCCGATTGCTTGCATCCAGTCTGGAAATAAAGAGATGGGCATCCAGAGTCCACCTAAAACAGCCAAGCCTAGATAGAGAAGATTGCCCACGACAGACATCAGCTGACTAGAAGGCAAGAGTGTCAAGGTCAATCCAAGCGCTACAAAGGCAACACTTCCTACTATCAGCAAGAACGCAGCCCCAATCCAGCTTCCTAGAGGCATATCCACACCTCTGACCAAGTGCCCAACTGAGAAAACAACCAGGATTGAGACCAAATAATCAACCATCATACTTGTTATCTTTGATAGATAATATTCTACCATATTTACAGGGGTATGGCGCAATGTTTTCTGCCAGTTGTTGATTTTATCGGTATGTAAGACAGCTGGAAATGAAAACATGGCTGTCGACATCATGGAAAAGGCTGTCATGGAGATGAGGTAGTCACGCATAAAATTAGCTGGTCCACCTGGTGTGTCCTGGTACATGCCTGAAAAGAATAAATAGAAGGCTGTCGGCATCCCTACGGATAATAGATAGTAGACTAATTGTCGTTTGGTCAATAGAAATTCTATCTTATTTAATGCTATCCATTGTTTCATCTTAGTCATCTCCCTTTTGTGTTTCTTCAAAGATTGTATCCAGTAAGCTACGATTATTGACTTCAATTTCTTGAATCCTACATCCTGCTCGGACTAATAGTTCCCAGAAAGCATCTGCTTCGCGTGTGACTACTTGTAGAGCATCCTGTTTTTGTGACCAGTTTTCAACCAAGTTTGACTTCTCAACGACTTCCTTGTAAGCTAGAGGAAGGATAAAATGCTTTTCAATCTCCTCACTACGCATAGCTAGAGGCGTCGTATCACGAATCAACTCTCCCTTATTTAAAACCAAAATCCGGTCAGCTGTATGCTCTACCTCTTCGATATAGTGAGAAGAATAGACAATGGTCACACCATTTTTCTTTAACTGATCGACAATTCCCCAAAAACGTTGACGAGTTGAGGTATCCATAGCCGATGTAGGCTCATCTAAAAAGACAAGCTTTGGTCGCCCAATTAAGGCCAAGACAAAAGAGAAAAGACGCTTTTGTCCACCTGATAATTTTTCTGCGAATTGCTCTTTTTGTTGCTGGTCAAACTGCAATAGTTGATCAATTTCCTGCTCGCTCAAGGGATTTGGATAGATACGTTGAAAGAAAACAATCAACTCTTTAACCTTTAATTTTTGAACAATTACATTTTCTTGAGGGAGATAGGATCTTGTGTAGTCTAACTTAGAGCTCGTTACCGGCAAATCTTGGATAGATACTTGCCCACTGGTGACCAGTTTATCTCCAAGCAAACAGTCCAAGAGTGTCGTCTTTCCTGCTCCGTTTGGCCCAATCATGGCAACACATTCACCTTCAGCTACCTCAAAGGAAATATCCTTCAAAATAGCCTTGCCCTTGATGTTTTTATTTAGGCTTTCTACCTTAATCATATTCATGATATTCTCCTTTCAGCCACTCCTTTCCCATAGGAAAGGCGATAAAAATCATAAATCCTAGTCCCCAGGCACCACGGATGAATTGGTGAAGGAAGGCTTGATCAAACCAACCTGTAAACATTTCTACAAACCATACCACTAGTGATAGTCCAATAAAAAGATAGAGAAACGCTTTTTTCATTTTTCAAACTCCTTTTTCACATCTGAGACTAATTTCAAACCTTCTCGGATAAGCCAGGACATCATTCCAAATCCTGCAAATAGCTCCCAAGGAAAATGATAGAAATCTTCATCCAATCCTGAGAACATGAGATAAGTCACGACTCCTGCTGCTACTAGACTCACTGCGACAATTACTTTATGTTTCATTTTTTTCTTCCTCCATTTGATACATCTAGTATAATTCTTTGAATCTACTGCCACTAGAAGCTTCTGTCATGAGGAGATATGACAAATGTCATAAAAGATTCTGTTCAAAACAAGCAAGATACACTATACAATAAAACACAAGTAGAAAAATCTAAGGCAGCTTCCTCAAAAGAAATATCAAACCCAATTCACACTATATTGAACACTAATACTTATTTAAAATCAAAAGATCGGAAATTTCCATCTCAAAAACATATATATTATAGGCAGAGCAAAAAACTCTTCAATTACTTTCTTAAAAGTTTGTAAGAATTATACAATCTGTTAAATTTTAATTTATGTACCTAAACTACAGTATTCATTGAACAAATCAGGAAACAAAAAAATATACGCGATCAAAATGAATTACTGGAATTCAAAAAAAGAGAGAAGCAAACTGATTCTCTCTTAATTTTGTACTTTCTCGAGCTTAGCTTTTCTTCAACCCACTACAGTTGGCAAAGAGCTAAATAAAAAAGATACATTTACGTATCTCTGTAATGTATCGGGAAGACAGGATTCGAACCTGCGACACCTTGGTCCCAAACCAAGTACTCTACCAAGCTGAGCTACTTCCCGAGTTAAATAGAAAAATGCACCCTAGAGGAGTCGAACCTCTAACCGCCTGATTCGTAGTCAGGTACTCTATCCAGTTGAGCTAAGGGTGCTCATTATATTATGCCGAGGACCGGAATCGAACCGGTACGATCGTTACCAATCGCAGGATTTTAAGTCCTGTGCGTCTGCCAGTTCCGCCACCCCGGCCTCTCTAAGCGAACGACGGGATTCGAACCCGCGACCCCCACCTTGGCAAGGTGGTGTTCTACCACTGAACTACGTTCGCACTGTTTTCTTCTATCTAAAAATGCCGGCTACATGACTTGAACACGCGACCCTCTGATTACAAATCAGATGCTCTACCAACTGAGCTAAGCCGGCTCATTTATTATATCTTAATGCGGGTTAAGGGACTTGAACCCCCACGCCGTTAAGCGCCAGATCCTAAATCTGGTGCGTCTGCCAATTCCGCCAAACCCGCATATATGACCCGTACTGGGCTCGAACCAGTGACCCATTGATTAAAAGTCAATTGCTCTACCAACTGAGCTAACGAGTCTAAAATAACTTCCGTTATCTTAAACGGTCCCGACGGGAATCGAACCCGCGATCTTCGCCGTGACAGGGCGACGTGATAACCGCTACACTACGGGACCTATGGGAGTTAACGGGATCGAACCGCTGACCCTCTGCTTGTAAGGCAGATGCTCTCCCAGCTGAGCTAAACTCCCTAGAGCTAAGCGACTTCCATATCTCACAGGGGGCAACCCCCAACTACTTCCGGCGTTCTAGGGCTTAACTTCTGTGTTCGGCATGGGTACAGGTGTATCTCCTAGGCTATCGTCACTTAACTCTGAGTAATACCTACTCAAAATTGAATATCTATTCAAATCAAGAAAACCATTCGCTTTCATATTCTCAGTTACTTTGGATAAGTCCTCGAGCTATTAGTATTAGTCCGCTACATGTGTCGCCACACTTCCACTTCTAACCTATCTACCTGATCATCTCTCAGGGCTCTTACTGATATAAAATCATGGGAAATCTCATCTTGAGGTGGGTTTCACACTTAGATGCTTTCAGCGTTTATCCCTTCCCTACATAGCTACCCAGCGATGCCTTTGGCAAGACAACTGGTACACCAGCGGTAAGTCCACTCTGGTCCTCTCGTACTAGGAGCAGATCCTCTCAAATTTCCTACGCCCGCGACGGATAGGGACCGAACTGTCTCACGACGTTCTGAACCCAGCTCGCGTGCCGCTTTAATGGGCGAACAGCCCAACCCTTGGGACCGACTACAGCCCCAGGATGCGACGAGCCGACATCGAGGTGCCAAACCTCCCCGTCGATGTGAACTCTTGGGGGAGATAAGCCTGTTATCCCCAGGGTAGCTTTTATCCGTTGAGCGATGGCCCTTCCATACGGAACCACCGGATCACTAAGCCCGACTTTCGTCCCTGCTCGAGTTGTAGCTCTCGCAGTCAAGCTCCCTTATACCTTTACACTCTGCGAATGATTTCCAACCATTCTGAGGGAACCTTTGGGCGCCTCCGTTACCTTTTAGGAGGCGACCGCCCCAGTCAAACTGCCCGTCAGACACTGTCTCCGATAGGGATCACCTATCTGGGTTAGAGTGGCCATAACACAAGGGTAGTATCCCAACATCGTCTCCTTCGAAACTGGCGTCCCGATCTCATAGACTCCTACCTATCCTGTACATGTGGTACAGACACTCAATATCAAACTGCAGTAAAGCTCCATGGGGTCTTTCCGTCCTGTCGCGGGTAACCTGCATCTTCACAGGTACTAAAATTTCACCGAGTCTCTCGTTGAGACAGTGCCCAAATCATTACGCCTTTCGTGCGGGTCGGAACTTACCCGACAAGGAATTTCGCTACCTTAGGACCGTTATAGTTACGGCCGCCGTTTACTGGGGCTTCAATTCATACCTTCGCTTGCGCTAAGCACTCCTCTTAACCTTCCAGCACCGGGCAGGCGTCACCCCCTATACATCATCTTACGATTTAGCAGAGAGCTGTGTTTTTGATAAACAGTTGCTTGGGCCTATTCACTGCGGCTGACTTAAAGTCAGCACCCCTTCTCCCGAAGTTACGGGGTCATTTTGCCGAGTTCCTTAACGAGAGTTCTCTCGCTCACCTGAGGCTACTCGCCTCGACTACCTGTGTCGGTTTGCGGTACGGGTAGAGTATGTTTAAACGCTAGAAGCTTTTCTTGGCAGTGTGACGTCACTAACTTCGCTACTAAACTTCGCTCCCCATCACAGCTCAATGTTATAGAACTAAGCATTTGACTCAGTTCACACCTCACTGCTTAGACAGACACTTCCAATCGTCTGCTTTAGTTAGCCTACTGCGTCCCTCCATCACTACATACTCTAGTACAGGAATATCAACCTGTTGTCCATCGGATACACCTTTCGGTCTCTCCTTAGGTCCCGACTAACCCAGGGCGGACGAGCCTTCCCCTGGAAACCTTAGTCTTACGGTGGACAGGATTCTCACCTGTCTTTCGCTACTCATACCGGCATTCTCACTTCTATGCGTTCCAGCACTCCTCACGGTACACCTTCATCACACATAGAACGCTCTCCTACCATACCTATAAAGGTATCCACAGCTTCGGTAAATTGTTTTAGCCCCGGTACATTTTCGGCGCAGGGTCACTCGACTAGTGAGCTATTACGCACTCTTTGAATGAATAGCTGCTTCTAAGCTAACATCCTAGTTGTCTGTGCAACCCCACATCCTTTTCCACTTAACAATTATTTTGGGACCTTAGCTGGTGGTCTGGGCTGTTTCCCTTTCGACTACGGATCTTAGCACTCGCAGTCTGACTGCCGACCATAATTCATTGGCATTCGGAGTTTATCTGAGATTGGTAATCCGGGATGGACCCCTCACCCAAACAGTGCTCTACCTCCAAGAATCTTTATGTCGACGCTAGCCCTAAAGCTATTTCGGAGAGAACCAGCTATCTCCAAGTTCGTTTGGAATTTCTCCGCTACCCACAAGTCATCCAAGCACTTTTCAACGTGCCCTGGTTCGGTCCTCCAGTGCGTCTTACCGCACCTTCAACCTGCTCATGGGTAGGTCACATGGTTTCGGGTCTACGTCATGATACTAATTCGCCCTATTCAGACTCGGTTTCCCTACGGCTCCGTCTCTTCAACTTAACCTCGCATCATAACGTAACTCGCCGGTTCATTCTACAAAAGGCACGCTCTCACCCATTAACGGGCTCGAACTTGTTGTAGGCACACGGTTTCAGGTTCTATTTCACTCCCCTCCCGGGGTGCTTTTCACCTTTCCCTCACGGTACTGGTTCACTATCGGTCACTAGGGAGTATTTAGGGTTGGGAGATGGTCCTCCCAGATTCCGACGGGATTTCACGTGTCCCGCCGTACTCAGGATACTGCTAGGTACAAAGACTATTTTAAATACGAGGCTATTACTCTCTTTGGCTGATCTTCCCAAATCATTCTTCTATAATCTTTGAGTCCACATTGCAGTCCTACAACCCCGAAGAGTAAACTCTTCGGTTTGCCCTTCTGCCGTTTCGCTCGCCGCTACTAAGGCAATCGCTTTTGCTTTCTCTTCCTGCAGCTACTTAGATGTTTCAGTTCACTGCGTCTTCCTCCTCACATCCTTAACAGATGTGGGTAACAGGTAGTACCTGTTGGGTTCCCCCATTCGGAAATCCCTGGATCATCGCTTACTTACAGCTACCCAAGGCATATCGTCGTTTGTCACGTCCTTCTTCGGCTCCTAGTGCCAAGGCATCCACCGTGCGCCCTTATTAACTTAACCTTATTTTTCTGACCTTTCAGTCATAAACTCTTATTAATACTACAGCGTTTTCGGTTTATTTTCTTGTTACTATTTGATATAGATATTCAATTTTCAATGTGCATTACTTGGTGATCTCTCACCGATGGAGCCTAGCGGGATCGAACCGCTGACCTCCTGCGTGCAAAGCAGGCGCTCTCCCAGCTGAGCTAAGGCCCCACAAGACCTCTCAAGACTAAACAAGACCAATGCGCAGTTCCTTTTCCTTAGAAAGGAGGTGATCCAGCCGCACCTTCCGATACGGCTACCTTGTTACGACTTCACCCCAATCATCTATCCCACCTTAGGCGGCTGGCTCCTTACGGTTACCTCACCGACTTCGGGTGTTACAAACTCTCGTGGTGTGACGGGCGGTGTGTACAAGGCCCGGGAACGTATTCACCGCGGCGTGCTGATCCGCGATTACTAGCGATTCCGACTTCATGTAGGCGAGTTGCAGCCTACAATCCGAACTGAGACTGGCTTTAAGAGATTAGCTTGCCGTCACCGGCTTGCGACTCGTTGTACCAGCCATTGTAGCACGTGTGTAGCCCAGGTCATAAGGGGCATGATGATTTGACGTCATCCCCACCTTCCTCCGGTTTATTACCGGCAGTCTCGCTAGAGTGCCCAACTGAATGATGGCAACTAACAATAGGGGTTGCGCTCGTTGCGGGACTTAACCCAACATCTCACGACACGAGCTGACGACAACCATGCACCACCTGTCACCTCTGTCCCGAAGGAAAACTCTATCTCTAGAGCGGTCAGAGGGATGTCAAGACCTGGTAAGGTTCTTCGCGTTGCTTCGAATTAAACCACATGCTCCACCGCTTGTGCGGGCCCCCGTCAATTCCTTTGAGTTTCAACCTTGCGGTCGTACTCCCCAGGCGGAGTGCTTAATGCGTTAGCTGCGGCACTAAACCCCGGAAAGGGTCTAACACCTAGCACTCATCGTTTACGGCGTGGACTACCAGGGTATCTAATCCTGTTTGCTCCCCACGCTTTCGAGCCTCAGCGTCAGTTACAAGCCAGAGAGCCGCTTTCGCCACCGGTGTTCCTCCATATATCTACGCATTTCACCGCTACACATGGAATTCCACTCTCCCCTCTTGCACTCAAGTTAAACAGTTTCCAAAGCGTACTATGGTTAAGCCACAGCCTTTAACTTCAGACTTATCTAACCGCCTGCGCTCGCTTTACGCCCAATAAATCCGGACAACGCTCGGGACCTACGTATTACCGCGGCTGCTGGCACGTAGTTAGCCGTCCCTTTCTGGTAAGATACCGTCACAGTGTGAACTTTCCACTCTCACACTCGTTCTTCTCTTACAACAGAGCTTTACGATCCGAAAACCTTCTTCACTCACGCGGCGTTGCTCGGTCAGACTTTCGTCCATTGCCGAAGATTCCCTACTGCTGCCTCCCGTAGGAGTCTGGGCCGTGTCTCAGTCCCAGTGTGGCCGATCACCCTCTCAGGTCGGCTATGTATCGTCGCCTTGGTGAGCCGTTACCCCACCAACTAGCTAATACAACGCAGGTCCATCTGGTAGTGATGCAATTGCACCTTTTAAGCAAATGTCATGCAACATCTACTCTTATGCGGTATTAGCTATCGTTTCCAATAGTTATCCCCCGCTACCAGGCAGGTTACCTACGCGTTACTCACCCGTTCGCAACTCATCCAGAAGAGCAAGCTCCTCCTTCAGCGTTCTACTTGCATGTATTAGGCACGCCGCCAGCGTTCGTCCTGAGCCAGGATCAAACTCTCATTAAAAGTTTGAGTTCTCACTCATTTCTGTCACTGACAGATTTATTGTTTTTTTCATTGTTCAGTACTACAACCTTAGTTGTAGTGCCCTGCACATTGGTTCGTCTTGTTCAGTTTTCAAAGGTCTTTGTCACTCACTTCTCTCAAGCGACAACTATATTAGTATATCACAGGTGCTTTCGCTTGTCAACACTTTTTTGAAACTTTTTTAATCTTTTTTCATCAAGTGTTCCATCCGCAACATACCATAGTCCGTACGGGATTCGAACCCGTGTTACCGCCGTGAAAAGGCGGTGTCTTAACCCCTTGACCAACGGACCAGAGTTGTTATTTTCAACTCTTACTATTATACTGGCTTTTTATTTTTTGTCAACAACTTTTTCTGCTTTTTTCTTTTTTTTGCATAGCTTCTTACCGAGTACGGATATCAAACTCCTTAAACACAATACGTAAGTCTCTTAATACTCTTTGACGCCCTCGGAAGCGTTCATGTCTTAGGACCCGTTCTAACTCTTCTTGTTTGTCTTTACTTTGTTTACTTCTATAATCTCTTAGTGTCTCATGAAAGAGATAATAATCATCTAGACACAGACCTCCCTCACTGATACGATGACTAATCTCACCTACTTCTTCATACGGTTCTTTATCATATCTTCGTTTTTGACTTTCTTGCTTACGGATATAGTCTAGAATTCGATTACGGAACTTAGTTTTGAAATATTTTCTTAAACGAGGAATGTCTTCTACTATTCCTTCTTCTCTACTAATCAATTCATGTAAGCAAATCATCCCCTCTTGGTCCCAATCCGATAGATCCCATAAATGAAGGTAATATTCATTTCTACACTTATATACAATCCCCTGGACTTCTTTATACAATTCTTTAAACATAACGTTCCCCTTTCTAGATACAGTTTAACAGATTCAGAAACACTTTTGTCCCATTTCCCCCATTCTGTTCCCTACACCGTCTAAACTGCACAAAAAAGAGAGGGCATGCCTCTCTCAGGGTTATAATTCTGCAATTTGGTTTAGGTTTACTTCTGCAACTGTGTCATTACCAAACATAGAGATAATCATCTTCACTTTGTTATTATCAATTTCTGTAATCTTACCAGTGTAATCTGCAAAAGCACCATCAATAATACGTACAGTTTGACCAACCTCAACATCGAAATCAAATTCTTGAACAGTTTGTCCCATAGATATCAAAATGTCACGAATTTCTTGTTCCAATAATGGAGTTGGTTTTGATCTGTTCCCGTGTGATCCGACAAATCCTGTAACGTTCGGAGTATTTCGAACAACAAACCAAGCTTCATCTGTCATGACCATTTCTACAAGAACATAACCTGGAAAGCGATTTTCTTCTACTTCTTTTCTCTTTCCATTTTTTTCAACTTGCACTGTTTGTGTTGGAATTTCAACACGTAGAATATTATCCAACATATTGTAGGTTTGTGCACGTTGTAATAGATTTTCTTTTACCTTATTTTCATAACCAGAATAAGTTTGTAAAACAAACCACCCTTTATCAAAACTATCCATGATATTTCCTTTCATAAATAGAAGATTTCTAGTGTAATTAACTCCACTAACCTTCTAAAAAATGTTAATAAATCGAATCAAACCTGAAACAATCAACTGGTCAAAAATGTAAATAATTACTACAAAGAAAGCTGTGTATTCCATGATAGAACGAAAATCTCTCCAGCTTTCCTTGCGAGTTGGCCATGTTGTGTCTTTAAGAAGTCTAAAAATATCTCCAATAAAACGCATCGCTCTCTCCTATCTCGTTTCTCTGTGTGTAGTGTACTTGCCACAATGCTTACAAAATTTATTTACTTCTAGTCGTGTAGGCTTGGGGTTTCCACTAATCTTGATTGAATAGTTTCTCGAACCACAAACCGCACAAGCTAGGCTTGCTTTTTTTAGTGCCATAACGCCTCCATCTTATCTATTATAACAAGAAAGCTAGGCTTTGACAAGCATCTTAGCGAAATAGATTGACTACCGAATCCCATATTGTTTGAGCCTTTTCCTTAATCTTCGCATCTGAGATAGCCCGGCTAGCCTCATCTACTAGACTTTGCGCACGTCCTCGAATATCAGACAAATTATCATCTGTCTGGCTATTATCATTGGTTTGTACTTGTCTTTTTGTATTGGCTGGTCCAATTCCATTTTGCTTATAAGCATTTTCAACCGTAAAAGTGCTTCCTGGCGTATAAGGTAAAATGGTATTTGCAATGTTTCTAAAGACATGTGCTGCACCGTTTGAAGTCGAACCTGCTAGATAGTGATTTTCATCAGTGGTCGGAAAGCCAAGCCAGTGGCTAATCACTACATCCGGAGTATAACCAATTACCCACTGGTCACTTGTGTAATCCGGATTGAAAACTGCTTCAGTTGTTCCAGTTTTCCCTGCCATGACATAGTCTGCAGGCGATGAACTAATACCGGTACCGTTGGTGAATGTCCCCAACATCATACTGGTCATCTTATCAGCTACAGACTTATCAATCACCCGTTTTTGTGAATTTTTATGGCTCGCAATAACCTGACCACTAGCATTTTCAATTCGACTAATAAAATGAGCTTCAGGCATTAAACCTTCATTTGCAAAGGCAGCATATGCTTGAGCCATTTGCAGAGGATTGGTTTCAACACCGCTTCCCAAGGCGACACCAAGAACACGATCAACTTTTTCCATGTTGAGTCCGAATTTTTCGCCCGCCTCAAAAGCCTTATCAACGCCCAAATCATTAACAGTGGCAACAGCAGACAGATTAAGCGACTCTGCCAAGGCTTGATACATAGGAACTTCTCGACTCGTTTTGATTCCTGCATAGTTATCAAGCTTATAGCTGTCGTACTGCATGGTATGGTTATCCAAGAGCTTATTCAAAGCCCAGCCTGCTTCAACTGCTGGCGTATAAACAACTAAAGGCTTAATTGCAGAACCAGGACTACGTTTTGATTGAGTTGCATAGTTGAAATTACGAAATCCAGTTTTATCATTGTCTGCAACTTGACCGACAACCCCACGCACTCCCCCTGTTTTCGGTTCGAGAGCTACACTTCCTGATTGAGCAAATGTTCCATCCTCTGCCCTCGGGAATAGTGAGGTGTTTTCATAGACAACCTGCATATTTGCTTGGTAGTTTTGATCCAACTCTGTATAAATGCGGTAGCCATTATTTACGATTTCTTCCTCAGTTAGATTATACTTAGAAACGGCTTCATTAACCACCGCGTCAAAATAAGAAGGGTAACGGTAATCTGAAATTTTTCCTTCATACTTATCTTGCAATTGCGAGGTCATATTAATTCCTGCAGCCTCGGTTTCTTGATTTTTATCAATATAACCCGCTGCAACCATATTTTGCAAAACAGTATCGCGACGATTGGTAGAATCCTCCACAGAATTTAAAGGATTATACAATTCCGGCCCTTTAAGCATGCCTGCCAGAGTAGCAGCTTGATCCAGACTCACTTCAGATGCAGAAACCCCAAAGTATTTCTTACTCGCATCTTCTACACCCCACACACCATTTCCAAAATAGGCGTTGTTAAGATACATGGTTAGGATCTGATCTTTGCTATATTTTTTAGTCAATTCTAAAGCCAAGAAAAATTCTTTCGCTTTTCTCTCAACGGTTTGATCCTGTGACAAATAGGCATTTTTAGCCAGCTGTTGGGTAATAGTAGAACCACCGCCTGAACGTCCAGCAGTGACAATAGCCAAGAAGAAACGGCTGTAGTTAATCCCGTCATTTTTATAGAAAGAACGGTCTTCTGTCGCAATAACAGCATTCTGCAAGTTTTTACTGATATCAGTCAGTTCAACGTAAGTTCCCTTTTGACCAGACAAGGCACCTGCCTCTTTTTCTTCACGGTCAAAAATGAGAGTCCGAGTTTTCAAGGCATTTTGCAAATCATTGACATTGGTTGACTTGGCTACAGCAAACAAATAGGTTCCAACTAGCAAGCTTGCGCTCAAACCTAGTATAAGGACAATCTTTGTTAGATGATAGCGACGCCAGAGTTTTCGAATTGGACCTACTTGGGCTAATTTTTTTCGATCACTACGAGAGCGACGTAAGCTAGTAGAATCAGAGTCCTCTAGTTCACTTGTTTCTTTTTTAAAAAGAGAAAGAAATTTCTCGAATAATTTATCTAATTTCATGCGTTTATTTTATCATCTTCATCATAGGAAGACAAGAATTTAGCTATTTCCTATCCAAATAGGGCTTTTTTTGTTACAATATCTGTATGAAATTCACATTTACATTACCAGACTCTCTACCTCAAATGACGGTAAAGCAATTACTTGAGGAACAACTCCTCATCCCTAGAAAAATCCGTCATTTTTTGAGAATCAAGAAACACATTTTGATTAATCAGCGAGAAGTTCATTGGAACGAGATTGTAAGTCCTGGAGATGTTTGCCAGTTAACGTTTGACAAGGAAGATTATCCCGAAAAAGAAATCCCTTGGGGCAATCCTGACCTCGTTCAAGAGGTTTATCAAGATCAACACTTGATTATTGTCAACAAACCAGAGAGGATGAAAACGCATGGTAATCATCCAAACGAAATTGCTCTTCTTAACCATGTCAGTGCCTATGTTGGCCAGACCTGTTATGTCGTTCATCGTCTGGACATGGAAACCAGTGGCTTAGTTCTCTTTGCCAAAAATCCTTTTATCCTACCTATCCTCAATCGCTTACTTGAGAAAAAAGAGATTTCTAGGGAATATTGGGCACAGGTCGACGGACATATCAACAGCAAAGAACTTGTTTTCAAAGACAAAATCGGACGTGATCGCCATGATCGCAGAAAACGAGTAGTTGATACAAAAAATGGCCAATATGCCGAAACGCATATAAGCAGATTAAAGCAATTTCCAAACAAAACTTCCTTGGTTCGTTGCAAGCTAAAGACAGGGCGAACCCATCAGATTCGTGTCCACCTTTCGCATCATAATCTTCCTATCCTGGGTGACCCTCTCTATAATAGGAAATCAAAAATAAGTCGGCTTATGCTCCACGCCTTTCGACTGTCCTTTACCCATCCTCTTACTCTAGAGAAATTAAGCTTCAATGCACTTTCAGATACTTTCGAAAGAGAATTAAAAAAGAATGGATGATTCCGTCATCCATTTTTAAATATTTAAAAAGCAAGACCAAAGGCCTTGCTTTTTATCGACTCAAGAATTATTTAGCAATTTTTGCGAAGTATTCAAGAGTACGAACAAGTTGTGCAGTGTATGACATTTCGTTGTCGTACCATGATACAACTTTAACCAATTGTTTACCGTCAACGTCAAGAACTTTAGTTTGAGTTGCGTCAAACAATGAACCGTAAGACATACCTACGATATCTGAAGATACGATTGGATCTTCTGTGTAACCGTATGATTCATTTGAAGCTGCTTTCATAGCTGCGTTCACTTCATCAACAGTAACGTTCTTTTCAAGAACTGCTACCAATTCAGTTACAGAACCTGTTGGAACAGGAACACGTTGAGCAGCTCCGTCCAATTTACCGTTCAATTCAGGGATAACCAAACCGATTGCTTTAGCAGCACCAGTTGAGTTAGGAACGATGTTAGCTGTAGCAGCACGAGCACGGCGAAGGTCACCTTTACGGTGTGGTCCATCAAGAAGCATTTGGTCACCAGTGTAACCGTGGATAGTAGTCATCAATCCTTCTACAACACCAAAGTTATCATGAAGAGCTTTAGCCATTGGAGCCAAACAGTTTGTAGTACATGAAGCACCTGAGATAACTGTTTCAGTACCATCAAGAACGTCATGGTTAGTGTTAAATACAACTGTTTTAACATCTGATCCACCAGGAGCAGTGATAACAACTTTCTTAGCACCACCAGCGTGCAAGTGTTTTTCAGCAGCTGCTTTAGTAGCAAAGAAACCAGTTGCTTCAAGAACGATGTCTACACCGTCGTTAGCCCAGTCGATTTGTTCTGGATCACGTTCAGCAGAAACTTTAACGAATTTACCGTTAACTTCGAATCCACCTTCTTTAACTTCAACAGTACCGTCGAAACGACCTTGAGTTGTGTCGTATTTCAACAAGTGTGCAAGCATAACTGGATCTGTAAGGTCGTTGATACGAGTAACTTCAACACCTTCTACGTTTTGGATACGACGGAAAGCAAGACGACCGATACGTCCGAAACCGTTAATACCAACTTTAACTACCATTAGTGATTTCCTCCTTATGAAAATCATGAAATTTTTATTGTGAAAAGAGTAACTTGAATCACTACAAATCACCTTTCAACAAACCTATTATATAACTATTTGAGTTGAATTGCAAGTACGGGCGTTGTTTTTTGTCTATACCCCACTTATTTTTCTTTCTCCTTCAAAAGCCTATACTGCTGTCTTTCTTTGTCTACCTAGTCATTTCCCACTTTCCTTTTCAAATGAAAAGTAAAAAATAGAAAAGCTAAAAATTATTTTCAACACTCCAATTCCACAAGAAAAGAGACAGGGAATTCCTGCCTCTAGGCTGATAACAATTATTTACGGCGTCCTGGTCTTTCTTTGTAACCATAGTAAGAATCTTCGATGATTTCTTGCATATGGTCAACCATTGGAAGACGTGGGTTTGCAGGTGAACATTGGTCTTCATAAGCAAGGAAGGCCAATTCACGTGAATGTTCTTTCCATTCTTTTTCGTCAACACCTTGTGCTTTGAAGTTCATTTGGATACCTACGCGCTCACCGAGTTCGTAAACAGCTTTTGCAAAAGATTCAACCCCTTCTTCTGGTGTAGAAGCTGGAAGGCCAAGCATACGAGCGATATCTTGATATTTCTCGTCTGCACGGTAGTAGTTGTACTTAGGCCATGTAGCTGTCTTAGCTGGGCGAGTACCGTTGTAACGGATAACGTATGGAAGCAAGATTGCATTTGTACGACCGTGGATTGTGTGGAATTGCGCACCAATCTTATGGGCCATTGAGTGAGAAATACCTAGGAAGGCATTGGCAAAGGCCATACCAGCGATTGTTGAAGCGTTATGCATTTTCTCACGTGAGTGGAAGTCTGCATTCTTAACTGAGCTTTCAAGGTTTTCGAATACAAGTTTGATGGCTTGAAGTGCAAGACCGTCAGTGTAGTCGCTAGCCATTTGTGATACGTAAGCTTCAGTCGCATGGGTCAATACGTCCATACCAGTGTCCGCAGCAACAAATCCAGGAACTGTCAATACCAAAGCAGGGTCTACGATTGCCACGGTTGGTGTCAATGAGTAGTCAGCGATTGGATATTTACGGTTATTTGCTTTATCAGAGATAACGGCAAATGGTGTTACTTCAGATCCTGTACCAGATGTTGTTGGGATTGCGATGAATTTAGTCTTCTTACCAAGCAATGGGAATTTGAAGGCACGTTTACGGATATCCATGAATTTTTGAACAAGGTCACGGAAGTCCACTTCTGGTTGTTCATAGAAGAGCCACATTACTTTAGCAGCATCCATTGGAGATCCACCACCAAGAGCGATGATTGTATCTGGTTTGAAGGCACGCATGATTTCAGTACCACGTTCAACTGTAGTGATATCTGGATCTGGTTCTACATCAGCAAAGATTTGGTAAACAACCTTATTGCGACGAAGATCAAGTTGTTCGATGATACGATCAAGGAAACCAAGCTCTACCATGGCATGGTCAGTAACGATCATGACACGTTCAACGTCACGACATTTTTGAAGGTATTGAATTGAATCACGTTCAAAGTATGTTTTTGAAGGAAGTTTCATCCATTGCATGTTATTTCTCCGTCTTCCGACTTTTTTGATATTCAAAAGGTTAATGGCACTAACGTTATCCCCAACTGAGTTACGTCCGTAAGAACCACATCCGAGTGTCAATGATGGCAAGAAGGCATTGTAAACGTCCCCGATACCACCGAAAGTAGAAGGTGAGTTACAGATAACACGAATAGCTTTAACAGCTTTACCAAATTCTTTAGTCAATTCTTCGTCAGCTGTGTGGATAGCTGCTGAGTGACCAAGACCGTTAAATTCAACCATTTGACGAGCTTTGGAAATACCATCTTCACGGCTTTCAGATTTCAAAACTGCGATAACTGGTGACAATTTTTCACGAGTCAATGGCTCATTTTCACCAACTTCTTTACATTCTGCAGCAAGAATGTTTGTTCCTTCTGGAACTGTAAATCCTGCATGTTCTGCAATCCAGGTTGCCGGTTTACCAACGATGTCAGCGTTCAATTTTGCACCAGCACAGTTTTTGCTGTTTGCTTTCACGCCGAAGCAGAATTCTTCGAGAAGGGCTTTTTCTTTTTTGTTTACAAAGTAAGTGTGGTAAGATTTGAACTCTGCTACAAATTCATCATAAATTTCTTTATCAATAATAACCGCTTGTTCAGATGCACAGACCATACCGTTGTCAAACGATTTAGACATGACGATATCGTGTGCAGCTTGGCGAATGTTAGCTGATTTTTCAACATAAGCTGGAACGTTCCCGGCACCTACCCCAAGAGCTGGTTTACCACAAGAGTACGCCGCTTTAACCATGGCATTACCACCTGTTGCAAGGATTGTTGCAATACCTTCGTGGTTCATAAGGGCACTAGTTGCTTCCATAGATGGTTCAGTGATCCACTGTACACAGTTTTCAGGAGCTCCTGCTTTAATCGCAGCATCACGAACAATTTGAGCTGCGTGAGCTGATGATTCTTGAGCTGATGGGTGGAAGGCAAAGACGATTGGATTACGTGTCTTCAATGAAATCAATGCCTTAAAGATTGCTGTCGAGGTAGGGTTAGTTGTTGGAGTGATACCACAAACAACACCAACTGGTTCAGCAATAAGAGTTAAACCTGTTACATCGTCTTCTTCGATAACGCCAACTGTTTTAGTGTGACGCATGTTGTTTACTACGTGTTCACAAGCAAACAAGTTCTTAGTTGCTTTATCTTCAAATACACCACGTCCTGTTTCTTCAAAGGCATGTAAAGCCAATTCTCCGTGGGCATCCAAAGCTGCCACTGACGCTTTAGCTACGATGTAGTCGACCTGATCTTGGTCGAGTTTACGCATTTCTTCAAGAGCAACTAAAGCTTTTTGCACCAAGCCATCGACATGCTTTTCAGCAGCGAGTTTCTTTTCCTCTGGTGTCACAGTTTTTTTATCAGCCATATTTTCCTCCATAGCTTTCAAGGATTGATATCCTTTGTTAATTTTTTCACAAGTTTATTATAACGCATTATTTCAACTTTGTAAACAGTTTCATAAACATTTCACAAAGAATTTTTGGTTACTTGTGAATTTTTTCTCATTATCTTTTCTCCACAAGCTTTTTCTTTAGAGTTTGTGAAATTTATTTCAAAAATTTTTTATTTCACAACCTTGCTTGGAAGAGAGACTTGGAAAGAAAAGGATTTGCAGGTAAGCGCTTACTTAAAGCTTATAACAATACCTCCTTTGATAAGGAGGCCCTATTTTTGTTGAAAAACACCTTGTTTAAAAGTTCCTTCATAAACGACTTCTTGTTCTGTTGTTAGTTTCCCTTTTCCTTCAGCCTGACCATTTACAAAATCACCTTCGTAGGTCCAGCCTTCTTTAGATTGAAAGGTACCTTTTCCATTGAAGGCTCCATTGCTGAAACCACCTGTATAATGGTCCCCGTTTTGGAAGGTAATGGTACCTTGCCCATTCATTTTACCACGGATAAGACTGCCGTCGTAAATAATCGTTCCATTATCAAGCTTTAGAACTCCTTTTCCGGGAATATTTAGAAAAAAGACGAGTACAGCACAAAAAACAATGGCAACTACTGCTAAAAGCTCTAAACGTGGACGAGTCAGATAGACACGATACTTCTCGTAAAAATTCTCAAGATTTTCCATCTTCACTCTCCTTTTCTAAACATTCTAACCAAGCCCTGCAACCCTCTTGAACACGTCGATAGGTTTCCTCAAAATCTCCTGTATACCAAGGATCTGGAACACTTTCAGATGCGAATGAGTAAATCTTATCTTTACAGTCTGCTGGACACATCTGACGTAAGTCAGAAACATTTGAAGCATCCATACCGATAATATAATCAAAGGCTTCAAAATCTTCCTTACTAATCTGAAGCGATGTCTTGCCTTTTTCATAAGGAATCTCATACTGTTGAAAAATCCCTTGAGTTCCCTTATGAATCGGATTACCATGTTCCCAAGAGGAAGTCGCTCGACTTTGGATTTCATAATTATCTGTCATTGATTTCATAACAAACTCGGCCATAGGGCTGCGACAAATATTCCCCAAACAGACAAAGACTAGTTTTTTCATCCCATTTCCTTTCTTTTATAGAAAAACGGGAGTTAGTAATCCCGTCTTATTTTTCAATTGCGCCTTCTAGTGAAGCTGTTTCTTTCAGCGGTAATACGGTCTTGATAGCAGCTAGTTCAAAAGTCAAGTAAACTCCATCTACATCAAGAACAATCGTTCTCTTCTCAGTATCTACTTCATCGACTGTTCCGTAAAGTCCACCGATTGTAATCACTTCATAGCCTTTTTGCAGTTTATTTAAGCTTTCCATACGTTTTTGTGCTTGTTTCTTTTGAGAGCGTTGCATAAAGAACATCAAGGCAAACATCGCTACAAGCATAATTAAAAATGTATAATTTGGATTCATTGTATTCTCCTTTGTCTTTTACATAGGACTACTATATCAAATTTCAGCTACTTTTACAAGATTGTACCTTGCTTTTCTAGTAAGAAAAATCAGAGCTTGCGCCCTGATTTTTAGGATTATTTCAAGTTTTGAACGACTTTTACTAGATTTTCTACAGTAAAGCCATATTCTGCCAATACTTTTGGTGCTGGGGCAGAGGCTCCGAAGGTATCAATACCAAGAACAGCACCATCTAGTCCAACATATTTGTACCAGTTTTGACTTGCACCCATTTCGACTGCAACACGACGGCGAACTGCATTTGGAAGGATTTCTTCCTTGTAAGCTGCATCTTGTTTATCAAAGACATCTGTAGATGGCATGCTGACTACGCGGACTTTTGCACCTTGACTAGCCAATTCTTTGGCAGCTGAGACAGCAAGATTAACCTCTGAACCTGTCGCAATCAAGATGGTATCAAAGTCTGCTGCATTTTCATAGACAACATAGGCACCTTTTGCAACCTTGTCGAAGTCTGTTCCTTCTTCAACAGTCAAGTTTTGACGTGTCAAGACAAGGGCAGTTGGTGTTTTTTCGCTTGTCACTGCAAGGTACCAAGCTGCTTGCGTTTCACGCGCATCTGCTGGACGGAAAACATTCAGATTTGGCATAGCACGAAGACCTGCTAAATGCTCAACTGGTTCGTGAGTCGGACCGTCTTCCCCAACCGCAATAGAATCGTGGGTAAAGACATAAGTCACAGGAAGTCCTTGTAAGGCTGACAAGCGAACAGCTGCCTTCACATAGTCAGAGAAGACGAAGAAAGTTCCACCGTATACACGAAGTCCACCGTGAAGGGCCATCCCGTTCAAGATAGTTCCCATGGCAAATTCACGAACACCAAACTGAATGTTACGGTTCAAGCGATTGGAATCGTCTTGAAGTCCGTCAGTCTTGATATAAGTCATGTTTGAGTGAGCAAGGTCAGCTGATCCACCTAGGAAGGTTGGTAACTTAGCCGCCACAACATTTAAGGCATCTTGGCTTGAATTACGAGTTGCTTGAGAGAAACCATTTTCTAAAGCTGGGAAGTCTGCTGGAGTCACTTCAACTGGATCGCGCCCTTCGATAATTGCTTCCAATTCTGCAGCCAATTCTGGATGCGCTTCTTTGTAATCTGCGACTAGTTTTGTCCAAGCTTCATAAGCTGATGCGCCACGGTCTGCAACATGTTCTTTGAAATCAGCATAAACTTGTTCTGGAATTTCAAATGGTTCGTAGTCCCAACCAAGGGCTTGACGAGTTGCTGCAGTTTCATCTGCTCCAAGAGGAGCACCGTGTACGGCATTAGTTCCTTGTTTGTTTGGAGAACCGTATCCAATAACAGTCTTCACTTCAATCAAAGATGGCTTACCTGAAGCTTTAGCTGTTTCGATAGCAGCATGGATAGCTTCCAAGTCTGTTCCATCTTCAACCAAGGCAGTATGCCAACCGTAGGCATTGTAACGGTCACGAACACTTTCTGTAAAGGAATCTTTTGTCTCACCATCCAAGTTGATGTCATTTGAATCATAAAGAACAACCAACTTGTCTAGTTTTTGCAAACCTGCGTATGAAGCTGCCTCGCTTGAGACACCTTCCATCAAGTCTCCATCTCCACAGATAACGTAAGTATAGTGGTCAAAGATATTGTAGCCTTCACGGTTATACTTAGCTGCCAAGAAACGTTCTGCCTGGGCAAAACCAGTGGCAGTTGAAATCCCTTGACCTAGGGGACCTGTTGTAGCATCAATTCCTGCTGTATGGCCAAATTCTGGGTGACCTGGTGTTTTTGAACCCCATTGACGGAAGCTCTTGATCTCATCCATGCTGACATCTTCAAAACCAGAAAGATGAAGAAGGGCATAAAGGAGCATTGAACCATGGCCTGCTGAAAGAATAAAGCGGTCGCGGTTGATCCAGTTTGGTTGAGCTGGATTGATACGAAGTTGTTTTGTAAAGAGGCTATAAGCCATTGGAGCCGCTCCCATAACCACACCTGGGTGACCTGAGTTGGCTTTATTAATGGCGTCAATACCTAGGAAACGAATTGCATTAACAGATAGATTTGACATAGAATTTCCTTTCTATTTGAGGTGATTACTAAATCACACATTCTATTTTACTATTATATGAAAAAATACATAGAATAGCAATCAAACAATTCGACTCTATATAAGTCATTTGTTTTCTACTCTCTAGTCGCCTGATAGTAGGGAAGTAAGCGTTCATAAGCTTCTTCTAATTCTTCTAAAATCGTTTCTAATGATTGAGTTTCTATAAAAGAAACATCTGCCTTCACTAAAACTTTTCGGATTTCTTGACTGCTTACCTTCTCACGCAAAGTACGACGATTTTCCTCAGTAGCCTCCATCTTTTGACTTTCTCCATCTGAATAGACTAAATAATAAATTCCTTCTACCACTGGAACTTCTAGGATCTTGGTCTGTTTGTCTAAAGTTCGGTCATCCTTCTTACGTTCGATAAAACTAACTTCTAGTGAAACTCCAAAATCAGAAGGGCTTCCATACAAACGAAGGGCCAACATAGGCTCTGTCGCTTCCCCCTCACACTGTAAATAGGCCCATAGATGCGGTCGCAAACGTTGCGCCTGATTCATCCACTGGCTAGTCTGTTGGAGTTGCCATTCTGGATGGCTTGCTTGAAAGGCTTTAGCCAGTTCTGTAAAAGCCTTTCGGGCCTCTTGACCTTTGTGGCGCAATTCCAGCATCTTCTCTCTCTCTTCTCCCCCTTTATCTGGATTACGATACTGGATCCCTGCAAAGTCTAGATAGTCTCTTATCTTATTCAACATCAGTTTAATCTCCTCTAGCTAGCAAAAAATCAGGAGAACCCTGATTTTACGACTCTATAATATTTGTAGTTGGTAAATCCCCTATGGATATTATGGAGCCTTTTTTAGTGTAGAAAAAAGTCCCATAAGATCTATAATGAAAAGCAACTAAACCATCATTAGAAGGATTCATATGGAACAATTACATTTTATCACAAAACTGCTCGATATCAAAGACCCCAATATCCAAATTATAGATATCATCAATAAGAATACCCACAAAGAAATCATCACTAGACTGGAATACGATGCCCCATCTTGCCCTGATTGCGGAAGTCAAATGAAGAAATATGACTTTCAAAAACCGTCTAAGATCCCTTACCTCGAAACAACTGGTATGCCTACCAGAATTCTCCTTAAAAAACGCCGTTTTAAGTGCTATCAGTGCTCAAAAAAGGCTGTCGCTGAGACTTCCCTCGTCAAGAAAAATCATCAAATCCCTCGTATCATCAACCAAAAGATTGATCAGAAGCTGATTGAAAAGACTTCTATGACCGATATTGATCATCAGCTAGCCATCTCAACTTCAACTGTTATTCGCAAGCTCAATGACTTTCACTTTAAACATGATTTTTCTCGTCTACCAAAGATTATGTCCTAGGACGTTGAAATAGTCAGGGGAGTGACTGTTTCAATCGGGAAATGAAGATGAGTTTCATTGCGCAAGATTTTGATAATCTCAATATCATCACTGTTCTTGAAGGTAGACCACAAACTGTTATCCGAAATCACTTTCTTAAATATGATAGAGCCGTCCGATGTCGAATGAAAATCATCACCATGGATATGTTTAGCCCTTATTATGACTTAGCTAGACAACTTCGCTTTCGAATTTCTAGGCTCAGGCTGAAACAGTCTTCCAGACTGTTTCACTCCCGAATGCAAAAATCGTTCTGGATCGCTTTCACCCTTCGTTATTATATTTCTAAACTCAGGCTAAAACAGGCCACTGGACTGTTTTACTCCAACACTTAAGCCGTGCTATGAGTCGTGTGCGTGTCCAAATCATGAATTAGTTTCATCAAAAATCCCATGAATACAAGGCTATTAAGCGCTACTGGAAACTCATTCAACAGGATAGTCGTAAACTCAGTGATAAGAGATTTTATCGCCCTACTTTTCGTATGAACTTAACCAATAAAGAAATCCTAGACAAGCTTTTGAGCTATTCAGAAGACTTGAAAGACCACTATCAGCTCCTGCTTTTTCACTTTCAGAATAAAGAGCCTGACAAATTTTTCGGACTCATTGAGGACAATCTAAAGCAGGTTCATCCTCTTTTTCAGACTGTCTTTAAGACATTTCTCAAAGACAAAGAAAAGACTATCAACGCCCTTCAGTTACCCTATTCCAATGCCAAATTGGAAGCGACTAATAATCTCATCAAACTCAATGCCTTTGGTTTTCGGAACTTTGAAAACTTCAAAAAACGGATTTTTATCGCTCTGAATATAAAAATGGAGAAGACAATGATTGTCCTCTCCAGATGTTAGCTTTTATTCAACCCACTACAGTTGACAAAGAGCCGATTTTACTTATTCTGTATCTACAACGACATAGCGATTTGGCTCGTCACCTTCAGAGTAACTAGTCACGCCATCCATACGTGAAATAATACGATGGATAATCTTGCGTTCGCTATTTGACATTGGATCTGTTTGATGACTGCGCCCTTCTTCTAAAACACGAGTCGCCAATTTTTGCGCATAGGTCTGCAAGACTTCTGCACGGTGTTCAACATAATCATTGACATTAATTGTAATGTAGAAGGTTCTTGAATAGCGATTATAAAGATAATTTTGAGCCAACAGTTGCAAGGCCTTCAAGACTTTACCATGATAACCGATAATACGCCCTGGTTCGTTGGTGTCAATTTGTAGATTGATGCTACGACGGTTATAGTCATTTGAAAGTGTAGCTTCAACATCCATGTCATCAATAATTGTTTGAACATAAGTCGTTACTTCCGTAGCTACTTGTTCAATATCAAAGCTCGGTTCAACCTTCAAGCCCAAGTCTTCTAGTTCTTGACTTTCAGTTTGCTCGGCTTGGCTTTCAAGAATAGGAATTTCTACTTCTTCTTCGAGAGCAGTTTCTTCAAGTTGTAATTCATTTAAAATCTCAATGTGACCAGTTTCTTCTAAAATGGTATTAGCATGTTTTTCATTTTTCAAGATTTCAGCCTTGACTTCATCAGAAACCCCTTGGCCTTCTTCTTCAATCTTTTTAATCGCTTCTACAACATGCCCCAAATCAACGGTCGCTTGACTAACTGTTTTAACTGGTTCATTTTGTTCATTAATTTCTTTAGGAACACCCTTCACAGCTTGTTGATTTGCTTTGATGACAGTTGTTTCACTAATAGCTTCAATGTCAACCTGAGCTGGTTTTTTACCAAATAAACCAAGAAATCCATTTTTTTCACGAGAAATAACTTTGATGTGAGCCTTCATTCTTGGAATATCTAATTCTTTCAATCCTTTCTGGATTGCTTCTTCAACAGTTGAACCTGTAAATACTACCATTACCAGATTCCTCCTTATTATTTCGTTTTCTGAGCCTTTTTCTTGGCTTTTCTTTTTCTATTTTCCAAATCTTTCTGTGCCTGAGCTACAGCCTCGCGCTCTGCGATAATCTTGAATGGATTATTCAAGAAATAGGTTTGCAGGACTTGATAAGCATTGGACACTGCCCAGTAGAGCGCTACTCCGCTCGGAGCATAGACCCCAAAGACAAAAATCAAGACTGGAATCCCATACATCATCGCAGTCGTAGCTCCATTACGCTCAGACAAGGCTTTATTAGACAACCAAGTACTTAAAAAGGTAAATACTGCTGCTAAAATAGGAAGAACAAGGGTTGTATCCACACCACCAAGGTTAATCCATAAGAAATGACCTGTCTTTAAAAAGTCAACTCTTGATAGAGCTTGGAACAAGGCCAAGATAACCGGCATCTGAATCAAAATCGGCCAAAGAGAATCTGACTGTCTGACACCCATTTCTTTAAAGACTTTACGCATTTCCTGGTCTAGCTTGGTTCTGCTTTCTATATCTCGACCTGGATATTGTTCTCGAAGCGCCTTAATACGTGGTTGAGCTTCCTGCATTTTTCTAGAAGCCACCATTTGCACTTGGAAGACTGGCAAGAGAACTGTACGAATCAAGACCGTAAAGAGGATAATTCCCACTCCGATACTGATATCAAACGACAAAAAGCGAATGATTTCCGCAAAGAAGTAAACAAATTTACTCCAAAGATCAGCCGAATTGGCTGTAATATCGCTAGTTGTCCCATTTGTTGCACAGGCTGTCATGATCAATAGAGACAGTCCTAGCAAACTAGTCAACTGTAATTTCTTTTTCACTCCCATTTCCTTCCTGGTAAATCTTTGATAATTTTAATACGTGGAGTAGATTTTTCTCCATCTCTGCGTATCCCAAGGTTTCGACCCCTTTTCGAGCAATGACAACAAAGTCGACATCTTCTACCAGACTCCCTTTGGCATTCTGGATAATATGCCGAATCCGTCGCTTAATTTGATTTCTAGTGACGGCATTCCCCAGCTTTTTGCTAACTGATAGACCTACTCGAAAATGGTTTTTCTGGTTTTCTAATTGGTAGACAACAAATTTGCGATTGGCAAAACTTGTCCCTTCCTTGAAAATCGCCTTAAAATCTTTCTCTCTTTTTACACGAAAGTTTTTCTTCAAAACTCAACTCCATCTATTAAAATACTACTATTATACCATATTTTTCAAAAAAGCCAATCATAGCAAGGTTTTGGACATTTCCATCAGAAAAAGAAGCTGGAAAAATCTCTTTCCCAACTCCTTGTACGGAATATTTTTTCTGATTTTAGTTATTTTTTCAAACGTTCAACGTCACGGGCAATGACTAATTCTTCATCTGTTGGAATAACCAAGACACGAATCTTCGCTGCATCTGTTGAGATGTCTCCTGTCACGCCAAAGACGTTCTTTTCTGGATCAACATCACAGCCAAACCAAGAGATACCTGAGATAACATCTTCACGTACGTTTGCAGCATTTTCACCGATACCTGCAGTAAAGATAATAGCATCTGCTCCATTTAAGACTGCAAGGTATTGCCCGATATGTTTTTGGATACGGTCAACATACATTTCATAAGCCAAAGTGGCATCGTGGTCCCCTTCTTCCATAGCAGCAATCACATCACGCATATCACTAGATTTACCTGAAACCCCCATCAGTCCTGATTCACGATTAAGAACGTGACTAATGTCTTCAGGCGTGTTAAAGTCCTCTGTATATTGCATTAAGTAAGGAATGATAGCTGGGTCAATATCTCCTGTACGTGTTCCCATCATCACACCACCAAGTGGAGTGAATCCCATTGAAGTATCAACAGATTGACCACCCTTAACAGCTGTAATAGAAGCACCATTACCGATGTGGCAAGTAATCAATTTCAAGTCCTCTAATGGACGGCCCAAGAGTTTTGCTGCTTCTCCTGCTACAAACTGGTGACTTGTACCGTGGGCACCATATTTACGAACCTTGTTTTCTGTGTAATATTTTGTTGGTAGAGGGTAGCGATAAGCTTTCTCTGGCATAGTTGTGTGGAATGAAGTATCAAAAACAACTACACTGGTAATGTCTGGCAACAATTCCTTGAAGGCACGAACACCTGCTGCATTGGCTGGATTGTGGAGAGGAGCCAACAAGCTCAACTCTTCAACTTTTTCTAAAACATCTCCCTCAACGACTGTTGATTCTTTGAAATATTCTCCACCTGCAACAACACGGTGTCCAACACCTGTAATCTCGTCATAAGCCTTGATAATATCGAAACGAATCAAGTCATCCAATAAGATTTTAACAGCTTGTGTGTGATTTTCGATATCCAAAATTTGTTGTTCAGAACGGCCGTCAAATTTTACAGTTGAAATTGAATCTTTCAAACCAATCCGTTCAATTAAACCTTTAGCAAGAACTTTTTCCTCTGGCATTTGATAAAGTTGCCATTTCAAACTTGAACTTCCCGCATTGATTGCAATTGTTTTTGTCATAACATGATACCCCTTTTTAAGCGTTTTCATCTATTATAACAAAATCTATTTTATATTTCAGTACCTTGAGTCCATTTTTGAAAATTTTCTTTAAATTTCATTAAAACACTTGCATCTTGTAAGCTAGCAAGAGGATAAACAAAAGGATCTACTGTTATTTCATTTTTCTTCTGTAGGATAAAAATGGTCTTAGATTGTTTGGCATTGGCAAAGAGATTTTCAGGCAAACTAATCATGGCAGTCAGACTTGCCTCCTCTTTCAACCAACCTTTCAACAAGTCACTTTGAGGACTGGTCAACAAATCACTCGGAGCTAGAAAAATAGCGTAGCCATCTGATTTGAGGTACTTAAGCCCTTGTTCCATGAGCAAGTGATGGGCGTAGGTATTTTCTTGACTAGAAGCAACTTGATGGCGCGACGCAACGGCATCATCAGGATAATAGCCGACAGGCAAGTCGCTGATGACCACGTCGCTTTCTTTGAGCATTTGTGGACGAACAGCATCTCCTTGGACAAAGCCAGCCTGCAAACCAATTACATCTGCCATGCTTGCTGCCAAATCAATCAGCAAATCATCCACTTCCATTCCCAAGTAATCCACCTTTTTATCAAGCGAGGTCAAGAAAGTAGCGCCTAGAATTCCCATCCCAGAACCCATTTCGAGGATCGTAATCTCCTCTTCTTTAAACAACTCTTCCACAATAAACACCAAAAGTAAAGCAATGGCATCTGGTGTAAACTGGTGATTGGCCTGTAGGGGCTCTGTCTGCCCAGCCTTCATCAAGAGAAACTGGTAGGTCTTGAGCCATTCTTCTTTGCGTAGCGCTAAGCGTTTAAGGGCCTGATTGTTTTCCTTGACCTGCTCTAGCTCAGTTTCACCATCCAGATAGATGCTATTTTGCTCCACCAAGGCGTCATAAAAGTTGGTCGCCAAATCACTTTGGATGACTTGGACATTCTCTAGTAAATACGTATAAGCTTGTTCAATTTTTTCAAAATCCATATTCCTATCTTATCAAATTTCCCTTCTTTTTTCCATCCTTATAGAAAAATCACTCCCTGACTAGGCGAGTGATTTTTGGGCTACTGTTAAAAAGAGTTCTGCGTAATTTCCTTGAAACAGGTCTTCAGCGCTATAGAGAATCTGACTATGCACAGATGAAAAACCAAACTGGGCTAGCTTGTTTTCCAGTTCAGGCAATTTAAATCCATGATGGTTAGCTTCTGTCTTGGTAAAATCAGCAAGTAGGAGTTGTCCATCTTCCCTCAAATGTTGATAAAACAGTAAGAGAGTCGCATCCAAATCAGGCATATGATGAAGAACACGACAAACAACAATGAGATCAAACTCTTTCTCCAAGGGTTTTTCCAGTAAATCTTGCTCCAAAAAGTGGATATTCTTGATGTCTTGTCGCTCCGCTTTCAAACGAGCTTGCCCCAGCATTTTCTCAGAAATATCTACAAGAGTAACGAACTTGGCTTGAATGGCTAGGGGCAAAGCTAACAGACCCGTCCCTCCACCGAAATCCAAAATTTCTTTGTCTGATAGAAGATCAATCTGTTTCTCGACTGCTTGACAAACCAAGTTTGCAAGGAAAATATTTTTAGGGGAATCGAAAGTTTCTGCTTTGTGGTTAAAATCATGTTTCATGCTTTTAGTTTAACACAAAGTAGCTTGATTGGCTAAGAATGATCTTTCTTTTCGACCTTCTCTTCTGATTTTTTCTTCTCCGCTTTTTCGCTTGAATCAGTCGCTACATCTTCCTTTTTATCCGTTTTCTCTTCTTTGATTTTGACTGAAGGAAATAGGAACTCATATTGACTCTTAGGCGTACGAACCATTGTCACCAAGCCAGTTTTCTTATTTTGATAGCTTACCTGACCTAGATTAAAGATCTGCTCCCCACTTTCTTGCTCGGCTTTATCCTTGGTTCGCTTAGCCATGGCAAAAGCAACCAACTTTTCTTTATTTAAAGCGTAGTCTTGATAGTGGGCGACTTGTCTGTTCAAGTAAAATTGTAACAAAAGGCTAAAAATGGCTGCCATGGTTACTGCATAAAGGAGAACTCCTGCCTTAACTTTTTTCTTTTTCCACACGATAGATGAACTCCCTTTCTAAGCCTTTTTGAAACTGGAAACGAAAACGAACCAGTTGATTATCCTCTGTAATCTGCGCAGATTTAAGTCCATAAATCATAGGCTGATATCCTCGTCCACTGGCATCAGTTTTTCGAAAATCATCTGATTTGGATTTACCCATAGCGATATCCTTGCCATCTTGCTTCATATAGAGGCGATTGCCCTCCACTTTTTCGAACTGCGAACGGTCTAATTCTGCCTCCAACTGCTCCACAAACAAGAGCCACTCTTTTTGCTCGCTTTGTTGCTGGTAGCGAACTTCTGAAATGAGGAGCTGACTCATGGCTTGAAAGAGGAGTAAGCTTCCACTGATGACAATGAGGGCAATCAGGGATTCTAACAAGGTAAAAGCCTTGACCTTATGGCTCTTTGATAGCCAACAACTGTTCTGAGCCATGATAAACCTCCAATCCCTTTTCACTAGAAAACACCTGAATCTCAACTCCGTTGATGTTTACCTGATTTTGACCTGTCTGCAAGGCCATCTTAGCTACCCTCAAGACTTCTTCCTTTTGCAAAATTTTTGCTTCTTCTTGTCTATTTTTCTGAATTTGTCCCAAAAGAAGGGTCGCAATGCTAGCAAAGATAGCTAGAGCAACTACTGCTTCCAGTAAAATCACTGCCCTAATTTTTTGTTTCCTTAATGCGTTTAATTTTTCCATTTCCTAGATATAATTGATAGCGAATCGTTCCTTTACCGGTCTGAAATTCAACCTTAGCCAGGGACGAATTGCCCCCAGCTCGGTCAAATATGATACTTTGTCCCGATGGTGCTTGAATTCCTTTAGGAACTGTCAACTTTTGACTGCCGTTACTGATCATCTGCCCATCTAAGTTTAGACTAGTCTTTTGCTGACTGGCTACACTACGTTTTTGGGTTTCCCTATAAAGTTCTTCAAACTCCATAAAGAAAATCTGCTCCTCTACCGCCGCAAAAGTGGATTGGACAGAGCCGGATAAGCCCAAGGCAAGGATACTCACAAGTCCCAAAACTAAGAGACTTTCCAGCATGGTAAAAGCCTTAATCATTGACTGTACGATTTTTTCCTCCATTTTTTGTATAGTATTCATTATAGGCTTTAGCCTGCTCTTCTGTGATTCGCCCATCTGCTTGTAACTTGCTTAGGCTAGCCTCTTCATTTTTATCTAAGCTATAAAGCTCTGCCTGGCTTTCTACCACCTTCACAACAGCTGCTTTTCCTTTGTCGTTAACTGCTTCTTTTTGCTTGGTCAAATTAGGCACAAATAGCAAGAGAAGTACGCTGATAATCAGCAAGACCACCAACATCTCCACAAGTGTGAAAGCCTTCACTTTCGCTTTTTTCAAGAATGTCATCATTTTTTTCATGTTAAAAATTTACCTCCATATTTTGATACATGGGCATGAGCATTGCCGCATAAAGTAAAACGATAATCAGAGCCACAAAGATAAAAACCAGCGGCTGCACCAAATTCATGGTGCGGTTGACTCGGGTAAAAAAGGCTTCCCAAGTTTTTTCAGCATAGATTTCCAACTCACTACCCAGCTTGGACTTGACTTCCCCATACTCGATGATGAGACTCAATTCCTTTCTAAAGAAAGGATAGGTTCCTATAGTTTGAGAAAACTCACGACCATTTTGGAGAGCTTGAGCTAAGTCTTGACCGATTTCTTTAAAGAGCTGGGAACCTTGTTCCTGCATCATCTGAAAAATCTGCGTCAGCTCCATTCCCTGCGAAATCATATTCCCCCATTCACGCGCGTAATAGGCCGTCAAATAGGTCTGCACAAAGATTCCAAGAAAGGGAAGACGTGCTAAGATAGAAAAGACGCGCATCTTCGAACTTCTTTTATAGAAAGTGAGTGCTGAAAGTGCAAGTACGGAAACAAACCCTACCATGCCTAGAAAAATTTGTGGCAGATTGCCGATAATTTGGGTGGCAATATTACTACTATCCAGTTGAGGTAGTAGGTAGTTACGTAGCCCCAGCATAATTAAGAGAAGAAATCCCAGCAAAATCAAAGGATAGGTCGCCACTTCGATTAGTTTTTTCTTGACCTTGGCCAGATTGTCTAGATACTCTTCTATCTTTCCCAAACTCAGGTGAAGATTCCCATGAACTTCTGCTAGGGATAACTGGGTGACAATAGCACTTGAAAAGCCCAAACTTTCCATCATTTCTGAGAATGATTTTCCCTGAGACAAGCCCGTGCGCATCTGGGTCACACACTGCTTGTTCAACAAGGCACTCCTATCTAAAAAGGAGATGGTCTCCACCAGATGAAAACCGCTGGAAAAGAGACTGTTAAACAGGGTGATGATATTTTTTTGCTTAGCTGTAGCTAATTTTTTCCGTCTCAGCCTGAAGACTTGTGATATGTCCATCTTTAAGAAGCTGGTCAATCTGTTCATTCCAGCTAGTTGGCTGGTGTTCTTGATAGTCTTTGTTTGCAAAATCAACGATTCCTCCTCCCCCAATTAATCTCTGGTAGCAGACTCCTTGCAGAACGACTGCCAATTCCTCCGCAGTCACACCCAACTCCAGCAGGCGTTCATAAACACCTCGGATACTCTTGGCGTGAATGGTTGAAAAGACTGTCGCCCCTGTCAAACTAGCTCTGACCACTGCACGCGCCGTCTCGCTGTCCCGAATTTCTCCGATAATCAAGAGATCAGGACGATGACGCAAAGAAAGTTTGATTAGATTTTCATAGGTCAGCCCAATCGCTTCATTCAACTGCAACTGGAGCATGTCGTCCTGCTTGATTTCGACAGGATCTTCGATGGACATAACTTGCTGTCCTTTAAAGAGAGATTTAGCCAATTCGTGCATCAAGGTCGTCTTGCCACTTCCGACTGGACCAGAAAAGAGATAGAGTCCCCGTTGCCTATACTGCTTGCCCAGTTCTCCAATATCCTGAAACCAAAAATGCAAGTCCTGCTCCTCATCATGCAACAAGCGAATAACTAAACTCTCATGACCTCGATAATCACCTACAGTAGATAAACGTAGAGAAACCATCTTCTGGTCATAGGCATAATCGCAGGAACCTAGCTGACTACGTCTCTTTTCCCCAACATTCATACCTGCCACAAACTTAAAGTGACTGATGACGGCCGCAAACTTTTCAAAATTATAACAACCGATTTTACAGCGCTCGTCTCCCACCCTCATATAAAGCTCATAGGCGTCTAACTTGGGGACAAAATAAATGTCTTGCGCTCCTTTTTTCCGAGCCGAACGAATGATTTCTTGTGCAATTTCTTGAACCATACTTACCTCCTCACCTATACTATTCGCAAAGATTTGGAAAAATAAAAAAAGCAACTCCAAAAAAGTTACTTTTTCTCTATTTTAATTTCATACGGCAAGAACGGTGCCTTTCCTTACCGGTTTGTTTTTCATAGCCTGGGCGTAGTTTTTCATCTGGAATAACCTGCTCATCCTGTAAAAGAGCCAAAGAATGGTATTGTTGTAAATATTCATCACATTCATCACACCAGCGTTGGTCTTCTGGATCCCAAAAAATGGTCATCAAGTCACTTCTACTTTTATAAAGAGGGGATTCTTGTTCCAATCTAAACCAGCAAGTTTTGTAGTATTTGAGAGCATCATAATACTGGTCAAATTTCTTACTAGCTACAATATCTTCTTCCCAACCTTCTAAGAACCACCAGGGTTCAAAATCTCCGTACATTTCTATAACACGATACATATTCATTCATTCCTTCGTACCGTATATTATAACTAATTCCGCCAAACAAGGAAAGTAAAATGCTCATTTCTTAATTTTTTGATAAAAAATCCAGCCATCTTATGATGACTGAATTTCTATTTGCTTATGTTCCAAAATGTTTTTACTACTTAAGCTTCTGAAATATCGTTTTCGATGATGACCTTGATTGCATGGTGGTCTGCTGCCTTACTGAAAACTTCATAGGCTTTTTCAATTTCACTTAGTTTGAAATAGTGAGTTACCAATTTTTCTGGCTCAATCTTATGACTTTCAAGAGCTTTCAACAATTGTGGAGTGGTATTTGTAGATACCAAACCAGTTGTTACATTGATGTTGCGAATCCAAAGTTTGTCCAAATCGAATTCAACTGGTTTACCATGTACACCACAGTTGGCAACTGTTCCGTCTATACCGATAACCTTTTGACAGAAATCAAATGTTGCAGGAATACCAACAGCTTCGATAGCGACATCCACACCACGTCCATCTGTCAAATCATAAATTTCTTTAATGGCTTTTTCAGGGTCTGAAGAATTAACCTTATGAGTCGCACCAAATGATAGGGCAGTTTCCAAGCGGTTATCGTCTAAATCCACCATAATCAATTTGGCTGGTGAATAGAATTGGGCTGTCAAAAGAGCAGCCAATCCAACAGGTCCTGAACCAATAATGGCTACACTACAACCAGGTTCTACTTTCCCTTTCAAGACACCAATTTCATACCCAGTAGGCAGAATGTCTGATAGCATAACCAAGGCTTCATCTGACAAGTCTTCTGGAGTGTGGTAAAGAGTGTTATCTGCATGAGGGACACGTAAATATTCAGCCTGCATACCATCAATCAGGTGACCGAAAATCCAGCCCCCTTCGTCTTCACAGTGGGCATAAATTCCTTTTTTACAGTAGTAGCATTTACCACAGGCACAGACACAAGAAATCAAGACCTTATCGCCTTTTTTGAAGTTCGAAACTCCTTCCCCAACTTCTTCAACAATCCCAATCCCTTCGTGACCAAGAATGGTACCACTTTGGCAAGCAGGAACATCCCCTTTGATAATATGGAGGTCTGTTCCACAAATAGTAGTTTTTACGATACGCACAATAGCGTCTGTTGGCTTGCGAAGCACTGGTTTGTCTACATCAACAAAAGAAGCAAGTCCTGGTTTAACATAAGTATAGGCTTTCATAAAGCATTCCTCCGTTTTTTTATTTGTACTATTTATAATATAATTGTAAGCCTTTTCATTTGTTTCTTCAAGTTTTTTTGTGATTTTTTTAACTTTTTTATTTACCAGTAAAGCAATATAGATAAAAAAGCAGAAGCTAATCTCTAACTTCTGCTTTTTCTCTTATGCTTGATAACGTTTCACACCGTCTAGGTAGGTTGCTACCAATTCCAAATCTTTATCTAGTACGATAAAGTCCGCATCATAACCTTCACGGATTTGGCCACAAACATCATCGATGTGAACGGATTTAGCTGGGTTAAGGCTGGCCATCATGACCGCTTCGTGTGGATTTGCAATACCCCACTCGACTACATTTCTCATACCATCTTTAAGTTTGAGGATAGAACCTGCCAAATTACCAGTAGATTTGAGACGTGCAGTTCCATTTGCTACTACAACAGGGAATTCTCCCAACATATAGTCACCGTCTTCAAGCCCACCAGCTGTCATACAGTCTGTGATAAGAGCGATGTTTTCTGTCCCCTTTTGCTTAAGTAAAATCTCACAAGCTTTTGGATCTACGTGATAACCATCACAAATCAATTCTGCGTAAGTATGTGGGAGCTCATACATAGCTCCTACCATACCTAGTTCGCGGTGTGTTAAACCACGCATCCCATTATAGGCATGTACCCATACACTAGCTCCAGCATCAACTGCCTTCTTAGCTTGTTCAAATGTCGCATCTGAGTGTCCAAGTGCAACTGTCACACCTTCACCTGTAATAGTACGTACAAAATCTTCCACCCCATCACGTTCTGGTGCAATAGCGATTTTATTTAGCATCCCTTTTGCAGCATCCTGCCAAGAATGAAACTCCTCAACACCCGGGTCTCTCATATAAGTTGGATTTTGTGCCCCCTTAAAAGTTTCTGTGAAATATGGACCTTCATAATAAATCCCACGAATCTTAGCACCTGTTGCTTCTTTATAATGGTTTCCAAGATTTTCAGTGACTGCAAGCAATTGCTCATAAGTGGCTGTTAAAGTTGTGGGCAAGAAACTGGTAACACCGGTACTAAGAAGTCCTTCACTCATAGTATGCAATGTACCTTCAATGTTGTTGTCCATCACATCTACACCTGCATATCCATGAATATGAGTATCCACAAGACCTGGTGCAATGCTATAACCAGTATAGTCAAGAACCTCTGCTCCTTCAGGAATTTGATCCACATGTTTCCCAAATTTGCCATCAACAAGTTCTAAGTACCCACCGCGACGAATGCCAAATGGATAGAAAAACTGATCCGCTTTAACGTAATTAGGCATAATAATGACCTCCTTAAAAGATTACTTTTGATATTTATTATGTCAATTACATTATAAACCTTTCTGATTCATTTGTAAATGGTATAGACCTATTTTCTGGAGATATTTTAAAAGAGCTGGATTTCTCCAACTCTTCTCTTTTTAATACAAGTTATTTTGATTTGACCGGCTTGTCTTGAGCTGTTTGCAAGGCTGCAGCAATGGTATCTGCATACAATTTAGCTCCTGCTTCAATTTTACTATTATCACTTCCAAAATGGACTTGGTCTGTCCCAGTCCAAATTTCTGGATGTTCCTTAGCAGCTTGATTCCAATCTGCTATCGTGATGTAAGGAGTCTTCTCTGCTAATTCTCTCATATAGGCAGCCGCCTTCTCAACGATTCCATAGGTCTCTTTTGTCTTATCTCCTTCATAAGGAGTCACCAAAACCATATGGTGGCCCTTAGGAAGATTTTTCACGATACTATCCCAATCTTCCTTGTAATTTTCAGGATTATTTACCCCAGTTGCAATAACCACCATCTTTGGTAGAAATTTATTCTGGCTATTGTTGAGCATGATTTCATTGGCGGTCTTGGTTGTTCTGCTGACCTGCGCGTTAATCTGTGCTCCAGGAAGGGCTGTCTGTAGTGCTGTATTTGCCCTTAAAGCCACCGAGTCACCAATTAACATAGTGCCATCAGCAATTCCCAAACTATTTGCATCTGCCCGTTCTGTCATTACCTTGGTCTGGTTAATATTTGTTGCAGCTTGCTTCAAGCCATTGACAGTTAAGTCTGTCTCAAAAGCTCCCACTTGTGGTGCCAACAGAGTTACTAAGAAGACAATGAAGGCCAAGATTCCTGTACTTGCTGCAAGGATTGTGTGAATATGAGGCAGGGGACGAAGGATTTGTAAAACAGGTGTGTTCTTTCCTGCAATCCAAGGTTCCAACACATAAAATGATAGGCTGGCGAATCCATAAGAAAAAATCAAAGTTAATAACACAGCAAGAAGATTTGATGTCAACTGTGAAAAAATGATATAGAAAGGCCAATGGAAGAGATAAACTGCATAGCTAGTATCTGCTAAAAAGCTAATAATCTTTGGTTCCTGTATATGAGGAGTCTTTTCATGTAAGACACGCGCCGCCAGAATCATAGCAATGGCTGCAAGGCTGGCAAGCAAGAAGCCCATAAGATAGGCAAAGAGATAGGTAAATTTGACAAAGAAGGTCAAAATGAGTAAGAAGCCAAAACCTCCCCCAAAAACTAAAAGGGTCTTGCGTAAATCCCAGATTTTATCCAATTGCTTAACTAGGGAAGTCGTCTGACGAACGCCTACGATAGTTGCTAACACACTTCCCAAAAAGAATGGATAGACATGAGTTAAACTGGAGAAGTAAACAGAGGAATAAGAGGTTACTAGAAAACTACCAATAAACATGGAGAAGAAACTAATCAAGAAGGCAGCAGCTGATAAGAGAAAAACCATCCCTTTCAACTGACCATTTGATTTAGCCTGTTTGGATAAGAACCAAACTGCCAATCCCCAAAGAATATAGTAGTGAACCTCAACTGCCAAACTCCAATTATGAACAAACAAATGAGGAATGAACTGAGATTCATAACTCCCACCTGTTAGGAGTTCATAGAAGTTTGTCATGAAGCCTAAGACACCCGCAATCTGACCCCCAATTCCAGCCACATAATCTTGTCGAACTAGAAAGGTAAAGGGCATGGTCACCAAGACCATCAAAACCACGGGCGGCACGATACGATAAAAGCGTCTCCTAAAAAATCCAACCAAATCAATTTCATGATTTTTAGAAAATTCTTCGATAAGTAGAGCCGTAATCAGAAAGCCTGAAAATGTGAAAAAGACATCTACCCCGAAAAATCCTCCAGGAAAGATTGTCTGAAAGAAATGATACAAGAGTACCAAAAGTAAACCTGTAATCCTAATCAAGGAAAACCATTTAATACGCATACGAGTTTATTCTCCCTTTCATTATACACTTTATTCTATCAAAAAAAGAAGAAAAATCCCAAGAGAAAACTTAGGATTTTTAGCTTATATCAATTCCAGTTTAAAAATTACGGCCTGACTTATTATAGCCATATTTTTCAACAAAATACTCACGGAATTCCAAGAGATTGTCATCCATGATGGCTTGTCTCACTTGCTTCATCAGGTTAAGCAAGAAGTAAAGATTGTGATAACTCGTCAAGCGGATACCAAAGGTTTCATCAGCCTTGAGCAGGTGACGAAGGTAGGCGCGTGTATAGTTCTTACATGTGTAGCAATCACACTCAGGATCCAGTGGCGTAAAGTCCTCAGCAAACTGAGCATTTTTGACAACCAAACGACCTTGACTGGTCATACAAGTCCCATTACGAGCGATTCGAGTCGGCAAGACACAGTCAAACATATCCACCCCACGAATCACCCCATCAATCAAGCTATCTGGCGCTCCCACCCCCATCAAATAGCGAGGTTTATTTTCAGGCAGCAGTTGAGTTGTAAAGTCCAAGACTGCATTCATCTCTTCGTGGGTTTCTCCCACTGCCAAACCACCGATAGAGTAGCCTGGGAAATCCATGCTAACAAGGTCATGAGCCGATTGGCGACGCAAGTCTTCAAATCCTGCCCCTTGCACAATCCCAAATAATCCTTGGTCATGCGGACGACGATGAGCCTTTAAACCACGCTCAGCCCAACGGCTGGTACGCTCGATTGATTTCTTAACGTAGTCGTATGGTTGATAAAACTGAGGACATTCGTCAAAGGACATCATGATGTCTGAGCCCAGATTGTTCTGAATAGAAATGGCTTTTTCTGGTGATAGGAACATCTTAGAACCATTGAGATGGTTTTTAAAGGTTACCCCTTCTTCTGTGATATTGCGGCTATCTGCTAAGGAATAAACCTGAAAACCACCACTATCTGTCAAAATAGGCTGGTCCCAATTCATGAACTTGTGGAGACCACCTGCGCGTGCGATGAGTTCATCTCCAGGACGAAGCCAGAGATGATAGGTGTTTGACAGGATAATTCCCGAACCCATCTCCTTCAATTCTTCAGGCGACTGAGTTTTGACAGTGGCTTGTGTCCCAACTGGCATAAACATAGGTGTTGGGAAGGTACCGTGGGGAGTGATGATTTCTCCCAGACGAGCTCCTGTGTGTTTTTCTTTCTTAATCAAACGATATTTGATTGGTGAATCTGACATTTTTTACCTCCGAAGCTGGAAAAGACAGTCCCAGTTCATACTTTGTGCCCAAGGGCATACTGTATGATTTTATCAAAAAAAGGAGGAACTGTCACGAACTATGGTATAATGAGAGAATGAAATACCCAAAAATTGATTTAAAAACCGTTCGTCTGCAAGCCAGACAATTTCAGGCTGAAAATCCCCGCCTCTTTCTCGTCTATCTCTTACCTAGCATGCTGGTCATCTTGTCTGGCTTCCTCAATCCCTTAGAGCGTATCAACGAAGCAATTTTAGAACAACCCTTTTTAAGCGTGTTTGGCCATGTATTCCAAGCCTACCTCTTTCCATTATTAGTTTCCTTTATCGGAACAATACTTCTAACCAGTTCAGTCTATACAACACTGAAACTCATCAAGAATCCTGATACAGGACTATCCGTCAAAAATAGTCTCACACTCTTTAACGAAGAGCACTTTTCACAAACCTTTTTGACTCTCCTTCTCAAACGTTTCTATCTCTTCTTATGGAGTATTCCTAGTTTACTTGGGATTTACTTCCTCTTTTATAGTAGCTTTCTAGCAAAGAAATTCGTTGTCCTTCATCCTGAATTTCCCAATTTGGATCTCTCGTCAATTGAAACCGAGCACTTCCTCATGATCTTTGGTCTTTACTTTCTAGCAAGTATCCTCTTGATGATTGTCGGAAATAGTCTCTATATTCCACAATACTATGCCTATTCACAGGTAGAATTTCTCCTCTGTGACACCCTAGACTTAGGACAAGCCAAACCAGGACAAATCCTTAAAACCAGCCGTTTCTTAATGAAAGGTTACAAATTTCAGCGCTTTGTCCTAGACTTACAACTCCTTCCTTGGTATTTCCTCAATTGGATTACCTTTGGAATTGCTAGTTTCTCACTCCTACCCTACATTCAAATTAATAAAATGATTTTTTACCGAGCAGTACTGGCTCGAAAACGTCCAAAAGCTTGAAGGTAACCCCTCAAGCTTTTTTCTATCAATGAGTTTCTCCGCCTACCAACTTGAGGTCCTGATCTCCATGTTCTATAATGGCGCCGATTGCTGCTTCTATCCCTCGCCTAATATCCACTAAACTCATAGCTGGAGTGGTCGGTCGATTCACCACCTGTTCCATCATATAAGGAATATGCATAAAACCTGCCTTAACATGGGGAAATTTCTTTTCTACCAAATAGAGGACCTGATACATCAAATGATTGCAGACAAAAGTCCCTGCAGTATTGGAAACAGAGGCCGGCAAACCTTCTTTTTTTATAGCTTGAACCATCGCTTTAATCGGCAAACTACTAAAGTAGGCCGAAGCACCATCTGGGCGAATGGGAAAGTCAATCGGTTGATTACCCTCATTATCAGGAATCCGTGCATCATCTTGATTAATAGCTACTCGCTCAGGTGTCAAGCTAGACCTTCCACCTGCTTGGCCGATACAAAGGACAAAGTCCGGTTGATAGCGGTTCATCTCTTCTTCCAATACTTGAGCCGATTTGTGAAAGACTGTTGGCACTTCTAACCAACGGACCTCAGCACCATGGATTTCAGCTGGTAAACCTTTAATGGCCTCCAAGGCTGGATTAACCTTTTCCCCTCCAAAGGGCTCAAAACCTGTCACTAATACTTTCATTTCTAACTCCTCAAAACTAATTCAATGAGACTTTTTTCTTAGAAACAAGTATAACATATTTCTCTTATTCTGGAGTGAAAAGGACTAGAGAGGATAAGACTGGCATTAAAGTTTATTTAAAGAGGAAAATACTAATCAAGGCCAAAATAGCTGGTCCACCTTGCTTCAAAATAATTTTCTTGTCTGCTGTGAGAGAGCCATAAGCCGCAGCACCAATCACAAATAAAACAAAAATAGTCACAATTTCTAAATTCTGTGAGAAATAAATTCCATACAAGAGAAAGACTCCTAGCAAAGCATTATAAATCCCTTGATTTTTAAACAGTGAACTTACCGACGGACGAGCCTGTTCTTCCTTGTCCATGTTAAAGACACGACTAGTCGCATCTGATTTCGTTGCAATACTTTCCAAATAAAAAATGTAAAAATGCTCCAAAGCAACAATCGTTGCTAAAATGATTGTCATAATTGACATCTATTTCTCCTTAAATTTCTATATTCTCAATACCCAAAACCAATTTATTTAATAAACGGCTGAGTTCTGTTCTCTCAGAATCTGTTAAGATACTTTCCATCGCCTCCTTAACCTTGATATGCGTCAGAGGGGGATTCACCACTAACTGCTCCTTGGCATACTTCGTAGCCTCTACCAACACTTCCCGCTGATTTTCAGAATTGCGATGACGTTCCACCAAACCTTCCTTTTCCAGAATCTTGAAATGTCGTGTCAAAGCAGCCTGATCAATCTTCAAACGCTCCTGAACCGCTATTTGATTACAAGGGGAATGCTTCAGCAGAAACAGTAAAATCTGATACCGTGTCAAACTAATCCCAAGTCTTTTTTCAAACAATTGCGTACTTGCTTGCTCAGACAAGCGGAGTTGATAAAGTAAATCTTGAATCTCTAACATTTCTTCTTCCCTTTTATTGATTTATCAATAGTTGATTAATCAATCATAATACAAAGTAAAATAGATTGCAAGAATGTTGCTTCAATCATTACAAAATGGTAACTTCCATTTTCTATTCATATTGATACTCAATGAAAATCAAAGAGCAAACTAGGAAGCTATCCGTAGGTTGCTCAAAGCGCAGCTTTGAGGTTGCAGATAAAACTGACGTGGTTTGAAGAGACTTTCGAAGAGTATGACAAAGAAAAAACGAACGAGACTCGCTTCTTATCACGAAAGCTAGATCTCATTCGTCAAAATGATATTACAAAGTCTGGTTTATCCATTCATTGAAACGTGAACGTGGTCATAGTGGTTTTCTGTCACGCTACCACGGTCCGGCATTGGGTTCCAAGTATTAGCTGGTCCATATTTGCTATCGAATGGAGCATAGAAACGTTGTTTCCAGATGATGTAACTAATTCCACGGCTGGCCATGTTTTGAATAGCGTATTCCGCAACCTTATCCCCTAGTTCTGAACTTTCTGGTACCATAAAGTCGATAGCCAAACCTTTTCCGTGATCTCCACTATCTCCTGGACGGTAACCACTAAAGGATGTGATGCCAAACAAGTTGGCGATTTCTTCTTTAAAGGCAGCTGTTTGTGGTTGAAGGCCAGTATTTTCAGATTTCGCTACTGCCAGTCCAGCATAATCGGGCGCAGCTGGAGCCGCGTAAGTTGTTGAAACTGTTTTCGCCTCTTCTGGTTGATAAGTAGAAACTGCTGTTGTAGCTTCATTTGATGAGGCTTCTTTTAATTCTTCTGAACTTGTTGCAGTTGTTTCGATTGCTGTTTCTTCTGTTGGAGTTGTAGTTGCTTCCACTGCTGATTCAGCTTGAGTGCTTGCTTGTGTTTCATCTTTCTCAGCTGGAATTGTTGCCTGAGGAGCTGCTTCTGCAACTGCATTGCTTGTTTCGGCTGTTTGCTCCGCTGACGTTGAAGTATTTGTAGATGGTGCCACTTCTTCTGCAGTAGCAACTGTCTCTGCAACTTCTGAATTTGTTGCTACTTCTTTTGTACTTGTAGTTTCTACCGCTTTTGGCGCTTCTGCAATCGGTTGAGAAAGGTCTGCAACCTGAACAGTTTGATCATCTACGGTCACTTGATTGGTTGTCAAATCTGCTGTCGCAGTTGTCACCTCTTCACTAGAAGCCACTTGAGGTGTTTGGATTTCAACTTCTGTTACTTCTTCTGCTTCATTGACGGTCGTTGTCAAAACAGTTTCTGGGAAAATCAAGTCCATATTAGTGATTTTATTCAAATTCGCAAGAACTGTGACATCTACACCCAAGGCTTCTGCAATGGTGCTCAAGGTATCACCATACTGAACGGTATAACTTGTTTTGTTGTCCGTTTTAGTCAAATCGTTTTGGATTTGCTCAACACTACGTGCAGTCCAAAGAACTTCTTCTGCTTGAGTTGCCAATACTGGGGCAAATGACAAGGCTACTGTTGAAGCTAATAATATTCTTTTCTTCATTCTTTCCTATTCCTTTCAAATGAGTACCTGTCTATCATAACACAAAAAATGCAGAAAAAAAGCCCTCTCGGGCCTATTTAACAGAACTGTCTATTCCTTGTAACAAACTTGGTTACTTGAAATAGTTTGTTAGGTCTCTGTCACAAAACTGACACAATCTTATCGTTCCCAATCCCCAAAAATATAAGGAATATCTGCTAACCCTTGAATCCTATGATTTCCTTCATAAGTCGACTCTAAAAAGTTGATACTTTGAATCCCACTATTCTGGGCAAATTCCACATCCAGAGTCCGATCCCCTATATAATAGGTCTTCTCAGAATCCAACTGATACTTGCCTAACAGATAGTTAGCCGCTTCTGGACTTGGCTTCCGCACAAAACCACTCTGACTGGTTAAAATCTCTGTAAAATAAGATTCCAAACCCAAGTCTCTGAGAATGGTACGAGCATTGTCTCCCTTATGAGTGTAAACAAACTGCTGAATTCCTGATTCCTCTGCCCAAGCTAGCACATCACGCGCACCTGGCATCAAAACTACCTGAGCATTCTTCTCAGCCAAACTCTGGGCACGCACCTGATTTAGCATTTCCACATCCAGCTTTCTCTCTTCTGCCACCTGCACAAGTAAATCCTGCACAGAAAACTTGAGAATAAACTCCCTCACCTGCTCCTTATCATAAGGAATAGAAAACTGAGCAAAAGTTTCCTCAATTCCTGATAAAATCGCTTCGTAAGAATCCAATAAAGTCCCATCTAAATCCCAAATAAAAGCTGTTTTTTGCATTTCCTATCCTTTCAAGCTCATATAACGCTGGTAACGGTAACGTAGAAATAACCAACGAAAACCATTATCCAAAAGGGTTCCGGCCCAAATACCGGGCAAGCCCCAACCAAGCACAATCCCCATCAGATATCCTGTTCCAATGCGGATACACCACATTCCTATACTTGTCGCATAAAAGGGAAGCCGAGCATTGCCCAAACCCTGCCAGACTGCTGTATAGATGACTGTTCCTATCGTCATAGGAGTACCAAGTAGTGAAAAAAGTGTCACTAGCACACTAGCCTCCACCGCTAGAGAATCAGTCGTATAGAGATGAGTTAGTGGTATACCCAAGGCATAGACACTAAGCGTCAAGGGCAACATGAGAAGCAGAGAAAGCCAAAAGGTTTGCTTGCTCAAATTAGCTACTCTTTCCCAATTATCCTCTCCAACTGCTCGAGCTACCAGCATGACCGTTGCAGTAGCGACGCCAAAGGCAGGCATATAGTTAAACTGGGTCAAGACTTCTCCGACTGCATTTCCAGCCACCGCCTCCGTTCCAAAAGAAACAACCAAGGCAATGATCACGACATCTCCAGCCCTCATCATGAGCCTCTCTCCAGCTGCTGGCAACGATAAGGTCAATAGTTCCTTATCTAAACCAAAAGTCGGTTTCTCAAAAGGCAACTTTAATTGCGACCATAAAATCACAAGACCTACCAAACGAGACAGAATTGTCCCCCAAGCAACACCAGCTATCCCCATATCCAGAACAAAAATAGCTAGACTTGAAAAAAGAATATTCAAGGCATTGGATAAAAAACTAACATAGAGAGGCAGACGTGGATTATGCGTTGCACGAATCAAGGCTCCCAGACTAGTCATTAAACCTAAGAGAACAATCGATCCGCCTACCAAAGATAGGTAGAGTCCACCACTCTCAGCTACATCTCTCTCCGTCCCCAAAAGTCCTATCATCTCTTTCCCAGCGAAGATGGACAAAAATCCTAAAAGGAAACTTAATAGTAAGGTAATCTTCAATGCCTCAGTCACATGATAGGCTAGCATAGATTGATCCTTCTGCCCCAAATTTTTTGAAATAACACTGGAAATAGCAGCTCCCAGAGCGATGAAAATCGCCTGATAAATCGTGATAATATTGCCAGCTACTGATACACCCGAAATAGCTATCAAGCCCAAGTGGGCTACTAAGTAACTATCCACCATCCCCATGAGCATCTGCAAAAAATTTTCGCCCATAGCTGGCAAGGCAATATTAAGAATGTCTTTATTTTTCTTAAACAATCCTTCCTCCTGATGAAAAGAAACTCAGTTGGTTTCCCAACCGAGTTTACTCCCTCTGTCTTAAAGTCCTAGATAAGCCTCAACCGCTGCTTGCATATCAGCAGCTGCCACTGTTGTCTTGTGACGAACAGGAGCTGTTTCAAGCCCGTCAACTGCTGGTGGTACTGCAACTCCTGAAATATCATGTAATTGAGCCAAGGCTTCAAAGTCAGTCAAGCCTACTTTACCTGTTACAGCTTCTACTGCAACCACTGGGAACTTGTATGGACTCGCTGTTGAAGCAATCACTGTCTTAGTCACATCGCCAGTAGCCGCTTGGTATTTCTTATAAACTGCCGAGGCAACCGCCGTATGTGGATCCTCGATATAAGAATCTGCCTCATAAACACGCTTGATTTCTGCTGCCGTTTCTTCCTCAGTCGCATATTCAGCTGCAAAGAGGTCCAAAATCTCTGCATCAAAGTCTGTCAACTCATATTGTCCTTGCTTGTTCAAGGCATTCATAAGTTCAGCTGTTTTAACCGCATCATTACCCAAAAGGTGGAAAATGAGACGCTCCAAGTTTGAAGATACCAAGATATCCATAGATGGGCTAGTTGTTACCTTAAACTCACGTTTCTTATCGTAAACACGTGTCTTGAAGAAGTCTGTCAAAACATTGTTATCATTTGAAGCACAGATCAATTTACCAACTGGTAAGCCGATTTGTTTGGCATAAAAAGCAGCCAAGATATTTCCAAAGTTTCCTGTTGGTACGGTAAAGTTGATCTGTTCACCAGCCACAATCTCACCAGTCTTAACTAACTGAGCATAGGCATAAACATAATAAACAATCTGTGGCACCAAACGACCAATATTCATAGAGTTTGCAGATGAAAATTGCAACTTGTTAGCCGCTAATCTTTCACGAAGAACTACGTCGTTAAACATGTGCTTCACATTTGTTTGCGCATCGTCAAAGTTACCATCAATAGCGATAACATGAGTATTGTCGCCAGTCTGAGTGGTCATTTGCAACTCTTGTACCTTGCTGACACCATCCTTTGGATAAAAGACGATAATCTCAGTACCAGGTACATCCGCAAATCCTGCCATAGCAGCTTTCCCCGTGTCACCAGATGTCGCTGTCAAGATGACAATCTTGTTCTCCAAACCATGTTTCTTAGCAGCTGTTGTCATAAAGTATGGCAAAATAGACAAGGCCATATCCTTAAAGGCAATTGTTGAACCATGGAAAAGTTCCAAGTTATATTGTCCGTCTAATTTCACTAATGGCGCGATAGCAGGAGTATCAAATTTGCTATCGTAGGCATTGTTGATACAGTAATCCAACTCCTCAGCTGTAAAGTCATCTAAAAATGCCGACAAAACTAACTTAGCAACTTCCTGATAAGAAGCATCTTTCAATTTGTCAAAGTCCAAATCTACCTTTGGATAAGTAAGCGGTGTAAACAAACCACCGTCCGTCGCCAAACCTTGCAAAATAGCTTGACTAGCAGTTACTGTATTGTTGGCATCACGCGTTGATTGATAAACTAATGTCATTACTCTCTGTCCTTTATCTATAGTCTCATCCATTATATCATGATTTTTCAGAAAATTCTCCTTTTGTAAGAGAAATTATAGGCCCAATTCTTCTTTCAAAGCCTGTAAGTAGGTCATTTCTTGCTTATTTCTCATCTCCAGTCCTTCCTCAGCTAGAAGGAGTAAGTCTTTGGAAAATTCAATAATCGCAGGTTTTTCCTCAGCTATAAGATTTTTTTTAGAAAATTGCCGTCTTAAAAACTTGTAATCACGACCAAATTCTTTAAAGAAAGGTACTGTTTCTAAGTAAGCTTCTAACTTATCTAAATTAACCAACAATCCTAAGTGAAAAGCTGCTGAAGCGAAGGTTCTATCTAGAGGTTGAGTACACACACTACGAAACTCAACTGTTCCGCGAGTCGTTAAGTCTTGGTACTGATAACTACGATGGGTTTCAAAATCCTTCTCTTGAGGATAAATAATAATCTCATCCCCATTAAGCGCATATGCTTGGATTTCAGGTGTAGCCAAATAGTCCCTAGCCTGAATCGGATAAAAATAATAGGTTTGTCC